>JAPLCJ010000043.1 GCA_026392255.1 Solirubrobacterales bacterium | reverse complement strand
TTGTTACCTCAATACTTTCCCGCGCCCAATCCAGCCGGCCTGTCTCGGTTAGCCGCTTGACCAGTTCGTCACGCAGGTCGAGCAGGCGGTCTACATCACCGCGGGCGTAGGAAAGCTGTTCGTCGGCGAGGGGACGCTTGTCCCAGCGCGTGTAGCTGGCTCCCTTTTCGACCTTGATCCCAAGCGCGGCTGAGAGCAGGTTGCCGTAACCGGCTTGGGCACCAAAGCCTGCGAAGCCCGCTGCGATCTGTGTGTCAAAGAGGTTGGTGATCTCCACGCCCCATTCGCGGCGAAGGAGCGCGGTGTCCTGGCGCCCAGCGTGGAGGACAATTTCGACCTCTGGGTCTGCCAGCAAAGCGGCGAGCGAGGAGCAGTCCGGTGCGGGGTCTGTAAGGGGGTCGGCGAGGGCGATCATCGGCGGGTCGCCGTCAACTTCAGAGTCTGTGGCTACCTGAACTAGGCAGAGCAACGACCGGTAGCGGCCTTCACCCATGAACTCTGTGTCGATGGCAAGACGCCCTGTTTCTTTGGCGCGGGCGGCTAGTGCGGCGATCTCGTCGGTACCGGCAGTGGCCGCGGCATGGTTTGCCGCGCTTCTGACCGTCGAGGGGGTATCGCCAATGCGAGCCACGGGCGGATCGTATCCCGCTCGGGCTTTCGCCACTCTGCGCGGGTGCGTCGCCGCTAACACCTAGCGGGATGGTAGGATATGCAATTCGATGGCAATCTTCTCCTCACGAGCCGAGTACGGCGTGCGCCTTATGGTCGAACTTGGCCGCCAAGGCGACGAGAAGCCCATGTCATTGAAGGCAATTGCTGAGGCAGAGAAACTTCCCCTCGCATACTTGGAGCAGGTTGTTTCACTGCTCAAGAAGGCCGAACTGGTCAACAGCGCACGCGGTGCCCACGGTGGCTACTGGCTTGCGCGGCCCGCTGAGGACATCACTATGGACGAGGTTGTCCAAGCTCTTGATGGTGCGGTTGCCCCAATGGAGTGCTTCGCTCCCACCGACCGTGAGGACAGGATTCTCTGCTCCCACTTGGACGACGCCGGCCGCGGCTGCGCAACAAAACTTCTCTGGACACGAGTGCAGGGTGGCGTGATCCATTCGCTTAAGGGAACAACGCTCGCTGAGCTCGTTGCCTTTACCCGCCGTAACAACAAGGTAGTGCGCAGAAGCGACAAAATCGCCGTCTGACCGCGCAGCCTGACCTCCCGTAATTACAACCCAACGCAGGAAGAGACCAAATGGCTGACATCGAAATTCGTAACCTCCACGCTTCAGTAGACGGCAAGGAGATCCTCCGTGGCGTTGACCTTGAAGTCAGCGCGGGCGAGGTCCACGCCCTGATGGGGCCAAACGGATCAGGCAAGTCAACTCTTGCCAACGTGATCATGGGACACCCGTCCTACGAGGTAACTGAGGGCAGCATCACTTTCCTTGGTGAGGACATCACCGAGGCATCCCCAGACGAACGCTCCCGCGCAGGCGTCTTCATGGCCTTCCAGTACCCAGTCTCAGTCCCAGGTGTGACTGTCACCAAGTTCCTCCGTTCAGTCATGAACGCTCACCGTGAAGCACGCGGCGAGGAGGCCATCAGCCTCAAGGAGTTCCGCCAGACAGTTGAAGCTGCCATGGAACTGACCAAGGTGCCAAAGGAGTTCAGCAGCCGGTACCTCAACGAGGGTTTCTCCGGTGGCGAGAAGAAGCGCATGGAGATCCTCCAGCTTGCGCTTCAGCACCCGCGCCTTGCAGTGCTCGACGAGACAGATTCAGGCCTCGACATCGACGCACTCCAGACAGTCGCCGAGGGCGTCAACGCTGTCGCGGGTGAGCAAGGGGACCAGATGGGCATCCTCATCATCACCCATTACCAGCGCATCCTGAGCTTGGTCAAGCCAACCCACGTGCACGTCCTTTACAAGGGGCGCATCGTTAAGGAAGGCGGCGCTGACCTAGTCACGCAGCTTGAGGCCAAGGGCTACGGCTGGATCGAAGAAGAGGTCGGGGCTTCCGCGTAAGCGGCCCCGTGCTTCCTGCCCAGCCAGGAAGTTCTTGATGCTTGACCACACCGCAATAGCAGCCCAGTTTCCGTTTCTAGCGGAGGCTGACGCGCCGCTCGCATACTTGGATTCCGCGGCCACAGCGCAGAAGCCCTATGTGGTGCTTGATGCGCTGCGCGATCACCTCGCGCTCCACAACGCAAACGTCCACCGTGGGGTTTATCCGCTGGCGGCTGAGTCCGACGCACTCTTTGAGGGAGCACGGGCAAGGATTGGCGAGCGAGTGGGGCGCCTGCCTGAGGAGACCATCTTCACGAAGAACTCAACGGAAGCAATCAACCTTGTCGCCCACTCATGGGGCCGGGCCAAAGTGGGACCTGGTGACCTGATTGTCACAACGACGATGGAACACCACGCCAACATTGTTCCGTGGCAGATGCTGCGCGATGCAACCGGGTGTGAGCTTGGCTGGGTTGAGGTTGACGAGCAAGGCCTGTTGGACTTAGACAGCCTCGAGGCCCTTCTTGCCCGCGGCCCCAAGCTCGTGGCAGTTACCCATGTGTCAAACGTGTTGGGAACGATCAACCCGATTGTTGAAATCGCCAAGCGCGTCCACGATGCCGGCGCACTGCTGCTTGTTGACGGCTGCCAGGCCGCCCCTCAGCTGGACATGCGCGAGGCCGTCCAAGCCTCTGACTTTTATGTCATCACCGGCCATAAAGTTTACGGCCCAACCGGATTGGGCGTGCTGTTCGGCCGCCGGGACCTACTCGCTGCGATGCCTCCGTTCCTTGGGGGTGGCGACATGATCCGCACGGTTACACGCGAGCGCGCGACGTGGAACGACCTTCCGTTCAAGTTTGAGGCTGGCACACCGCCGTATGCGGAGGCCACCGCGTTGGCAACAGCATTTGACTGGCTTGACGGGATTGGCCTTGATGCCGTTCGCGCGCATGAGCATTCGTTGGT
>JAPLCJ010000030.1 GCA_026392255.1 Solirubrobacterales bacterium | reverse complement strand
CTCGCCGCAGCCGACCCTGTCTGTCCTGCGAAAGCGTTCCCAGCGGACCATCCGCTGTTCATCCTCTACTCGTCAGGGTCAACTGCCAAGCCTAAGGGCATCCTGCACGGCACAGGCGGCTATCTCACCGGAGTGGCTTGGACGCACCTCAATGTCTTTGACCTCAAGCCTGAGACCGACGTCTGGTGGTGCTCAGCCGATGTGGGTTGGATCACAGGACACAGTTACATCGTCTACGGGCCACTAATGAACGCGGCGACAAGCGTGATGTACGAGGGCGCGCCGGACTATCCCCACACAGCCATCTGGTGGGAGCTGGTTGAGAAGTACAAAGCAACGATCTTCTACACCGCCCCGACTGCGATCCGCGCCTGCATGAAGTGGGGCGCCGAGGAGCCCGCCAAGCACGACCTCTCGTCACTGCGCCTGCTTGGCTCGGTGGGGGAACCAATCAACCCCAAGGCATGGCTCTGGTACCACCATGTGATCGGCGGCAGCAAGTGCCCAATCGTTGACACCTGGTGGCAGACCGAGACCGGGCACATCCTGATCTCACCGCTTCCCGGGGTTGCCAACGCCAAGCCGGGATCGGCAGGGCGGCCACTCCCAGGTGTTCTCGCAGAGGTTGTTGACGAGGCCGAGGGCAAGGAAGTGGAGCGCGGTAATCAAGGCTTGCTGGTCTTACGACGCCCATGGCCAGGCATGCTGAAGACGCTCTACCGCGACGACGAACGGTTTGTTGAGACCTACTTCTCACGCTTTGGCAACGACACCTACCTTGTTGGGGATGCCGCCAGACAGGACCCCGACGGGGACATGTGGGTGATCGGGCGAATTGATGATGTCGTCAATGTCTCTGGTCACAGACTTTCCACCGCTGAGGTTGAGTCAGCGATTGTCGCCCACCCAGCTGTTGCTGAGGCCGCAGTGATTGGCCAGTCCGATGAGCAGTCCGGTCAGGCAATCTGCGCCTTCGTGACGCTTGAGGGCAGCCATGAGACAACTGACGCAGTCATGGCCGAGATCAACGAGGCAGTCGCAGAACGGATTGGCAAGTTTGCCCGCCCGAAGCGGATTATCTGGAGTGACGATCTGCCCAAGACACGCTCAGGCAAGATCATGCGCAGGCTGCTGCGTGACATTGCTGAAGGCCGTGCCCTTGGCGACGTAACGACGCTGCGCGACCCTGCTGTTATGGCCGAGCTGCAAAAGCACGTCGCAGCTCGGGCTTCAGAAGAGGACTAGTCCCCAGCAGTCTCTGCGGCCCTAGCCGGCTTATTTGGGGAAGGTGAAGATGATCAGTGGGCGCTTCAATGTCCTCGTAATGCCCGAGGCAATCGGAGCTTGAATGGTTAGCGCCTGAGACCAACGGGGGCTGACGTATTCCGGGCCCTTGCGCAGCCTTCCCGCGACTATGAACCCATCCCGCTGGTCAGAGAACTCAGTGTGAATAACGAGCGAGCGGATGCCAGCCTGCTTGAGCGCGGCAATCGCATTTGGTGCAGGGAACGCAGCGGCAAGCTTGATCAGCGTTTTGTAGCTCGCAGGCGCATGGGTTGAGCGCCCGTTGACCATCTTGGTGAACGACTCAGTTGACCAGATCAGATACTCGCGGTTGTTCTGCGCCCCGGCAGGGATTTGCACCAGGGGGCCCTCAACCGTGCTGAGCCCGGCCGCCGGCTTTGGGACCTGAGGCGCTGGGTAAGGAATACCTGACCCGTCGGCAAGAATCAGCAGGGTCACTGCGACAGCTAGCGCAGAGCCCACTCGTGGGAGCCCACGTGCGATTAGGCGCTGCTGGAGCAGGGCTACGCCGGCTGCAACCAACAAGGCCAATGCGAGCGTCGTGACCGTATGGATGCGCCCAGGGGTGCGGATCACATCCCAGCCAGGGAACCAGTCGTGCAATGCGCGGTATGGAAGAAACCGACCTGGGCCTGAAAGCCGCACGCCAAGCGAGAGGAGCATCGCCCCGAGCGTGGTGACCGCAAGGCCAACCCGCATGGCCATGGGGACGCCCTTCCAGAACAGTCCCACGAGTGCCAGCAACGCAGCCACAACACCTGGGTAGAGGGAGTAGCCGTGTCCTGTTAGGGGCATTACCCAATCCGCCCAACCGTCCCAGAGGGCAGTCTGGCGTGGTGGGGCCAAGAAGCTCCAAGGCGATGGGGACATCGACATAACCGTTGAGAGGGAGTAGCTCGTCCCGGTGTTGGCGTCAACGACCCGCGCGTATGGCCGGAGCGACCACCACACCGTCAGTCCAAAGCCGACGAGGCCAACAGCGGTTCCGATCAGTTCCCCTCGGGAAGGCTTAGGCCGCCCAACTGCGAGCCATGTGACCGCTGCTATCAACCCCAGCAGGAGGAGCAGGTAGTCCATCTGGATTGCGAGGGAGAAGCCAATGCTCTGCTGCCAGCCTGCCACCAGCCAACCAGCGATGATCAGCCCAAGACTCTGGCGCCGATAGCCGCGCAACAGCAGGAACAGCGCCAACGCGATTCCTCCGCTGGAAAGTATGTGCAGGTGAGGGCCCTGCTGCATACGCCAAGGAGAGAAGGCAAATGCTGCACCACCCGCGAGGGCTGCAAGGTTGCCGACTCCGAGCTCCCGTGAGAGCAACCAGACTGCAACGAACGCGAGGGCAAACGAGAACAGGAAAGCCAAGTTGTAATGAACGATTGTGGCTTGGAGTCCGCTTCCAAACATCGCGAGTGGCGCATAACCCGCCAGTGCGTCACTGAAAGCAAGCGAGTCTGGCGAAGGCCAAAATTGATTCGCCTGCCAAAACGCCAAGGGCTGATGAACTAGGGCATGACCACCCCAACCGATCTGCCATGCCTGCGAGAGGGGGTCACCCAGATCACTGGCGATTCGCGATCCGATGTGGCAGATCACGGTGTAGAACTGAACGAGCGTTGCTGCGACCCCGACCCCAATTGCCACGAGCAGCTCCGACCGGCTGATCCCGGGTGAGCGCCTCCACCAAGTCTTCATAGTCACAGTCCTCCTTGCGGCAAGTCTGTCAGGAGATGGGAAACGAGCGAGGGTTCCGGACTCAGGTGCTCTTGGACTCGATGCGCAGCTCACTCATCATGCGCTCGAGGCGTGGTTCCATCTCTTCATCCACGTGGGTCATCAGATTTGCCACGGAAGGGTGGACCTCGGCGATGCGATCGCGCATTGCGATTGCGACACCGCGATAAGTCGGGTGGCCCTCGCGGCCGGAGCGGAGTTCAATCAGCTGCATTGCCTCACGCGCGTTGAGGTCGAGAACAAAGCGGATTCGGTAGCCGAGGCAGAGCGCGTAAGGCGCTTGTGCGTGAAGGCCCTGATCAGTAAGCCGTTGCCATTCGGCGGCTGAGACCTCAAGGGCTTCTTGGTACGCGTCACCTTGGCCTGCATCGTTGACCTCGGTCGGTACCCCAGCGCCCAGGTGGGGGGTCAATGTCTGCCATTGGACGGTCAGCATGCGATGGCGTTGGAGGTCGCGGAAGGCGCCGTAGTCAGCGACGATCTCAAATCTGTAACGGAGTGCTTCCAAGCCACGGCCAGGGCGGTGGCGGCGATTCTTGCGATCACCGGCAAGTTCAGCAAGCAGCTGACCTTGCTCAGCGGTGCTGAGGGCAGCAACCGCCTTACGGATGTCATGTTCGGACTTACCGGAGGCTTCAAACAGCAGGGCTGTGAGCAGGTCCTCCTCAGTTCCTTCAACGGAGAGCAGCTCGACCGATGGACCTGGGTCGCCAGCGTCCTCTGTTTGGATTCCAAGCTTCTCGCTCCAGCGGCGACCGGTCTCAGCTCGCGTGGCCAAGAAGTCAACCCACTCACCACCACGGTCTGGGCGTTCAACCCGGGCAACAAAGCTGGGCATCACTTCCTGAACGGTGGAGAGAATCATCCGACCGTAAGCCTGAGCCTCTGGGAGCGGGTGCGCGAGGAGATGGAGGATCAGCTGCTCGTAGGACTGGCCTGTCGCGTACATGCCCATATGGGCGAGGGATGCAGCTGGCAGCAGGCCGCGCAGCAAGTCCAAGGCCTTCGCCTTCACGGCGCGGAGGTGTGCCGCGTCAGAGTCTCCGTTGGCTGCTGGGTAAGCGTCTGCCGCCCATGTGACAACGGCGGGGATAGCTGCTGAGTAGATCTCAAAGATCCGGTCCATCGCGGCCTCATACTCGGGCCCCAAAGCTTCCTCACGGTGATAGCGGAAGCCACCTCCGGGCATTGGGCCGTCCCATGCGAGGTAACGCGTTGACTGCTCCAGATACGCAGCAAGCCGTGGCCGCTGAAGGACCTTCGTCATTACATTAGAAACCCACTCCATCGCGATGTGCATGCCGCCAAGTTGGGCGACGGAGTCATCGCCATAGCCAAGGAAGATTCGGTCGTACAGCTCAGCTGCGCGCTTGCCTTCGTCACCCTCGTAGACGGCGGCGTTCTGGGGAAGTGAGTCAGCGAACTCGTCGAGGTAAAGCCGACGCAGTGTGCCCGGGTAACGGGAGTAGCGAGCAAAGAGAGCGCCCTTGACAGTTTCGGGGAGATTCACCAGTCCAAATACGGGTTGATCGAAGTTGGTGAAGTGCGGGGCAAGCAGCGCTTGCTCCTCAGGGGTGAATGTTTCGATCGGGCGCTCCACGGGCGGGCGATGCTATCCGCGCCCGCTGACGGTCTCCCGGAGAATTCCCGCTTAGCGCGAGGAGATGACTGTTTGACCGACGTCCTGAGCCCGCTCAAGCGGCCAGGATGGGAGCACACCGGCCGCGATTGTGACGGCGGCTGCAAGGAGTGCGACGGCAACGATTTCGCGAGCCTGCTTGACCACAGGGGTCTTCTCGGCTGAACCTTCGGTCATCCACATCGTCGCGATCACCCGCAAGTAGTAGCCGAGCGAAACCAGTGATCCAAGGACCAGCACGATGGCAAGCCACATCCAGCCACCGGAGGCGTCGGCGTTGATGATTGCGAGCTTGCCAATAAATCCGCCTGTGGGTGGAAGGCCGGCCAGCGAGAGCATGGAAACGGTCATGGCCCCGGCCAACCAAGGGCGACGGCGGCCGAGACCTGCAAAGCCTGAGAGGCGCTCACCATCGTCGGACGTGCGCTCGTTCTCAATCACAACTGCGAAAGCGGCAAGCGTCATCACTGCGTAGACGACGAGGTAGAAGACAAGCGCGCCAATCCCAAGCGAGGTTGCCACCACAAGACCAGCCAACAGGTAACCCACCTGGGCTACGGATGACCAGGCGAGCATCCGTTTGAGGGAGTCCTGCCCGAGTGCGCCAAAGTTGCCAACGACGATTGACAGCGTCGCAATGACGGCGATCACAGGAGCCCAGTCGTCAACGGCTGGCAGGAGCGGGCCAACGAGGATCCTCAACAGAATCCCGAGGGCAGCTGCCTTGGTTGCGGTAGCCATGAAGGTCGTGACAGGGGTAGGAGCCCCTTCGTAGACGTCTGGCGTCCATTGGTGGAACGGCGCAGCAGATGCTTTGAATGACAGGCCTGCGATCGCAAGGGCCATTCCTGCCAGCAGGAGTGGGTCCGTCAACGCACCGGTGTCTGAGATGGCAACGCCGATCTTGGGCAGTGAGGTTGAGCCGGTCGCGCCGTAGATCAGCGCCAAGCCATAAAGCAGGGTTGCTGAGCCCACCGAGCCGACGATCAGGTACTTCAGGCCCGCCTCAAGGGAGTGCTCACGCCGCAGCTCAGTTGCGCACAGGACATAGAGCGGAATGGAGAGGAGTTCCAGGCCAACGAAGATCGTGACGAGGTCATTGGCTGCGATCAGGATCAACATGCCGATCGTGGTGAAGAGCAGGAGGGAGTGGTATTCACCACGCCCCACGCCCTCCTCGGTGTCGCTCCGTAGGGAGAGGATCACTGCAAAGGCCGCTGCCCCGACACAGAGGAGGCCAAGGGTGACTGTCAGGTTGTCAACCCTGAGGGCCTCGGAGACGATCACCTTGGGGTGGTTCCAGCGCGACAGAAGCTCCACAGCTGTAACCGCGAGAGTCACAAGCGCAAGACCAGGGACAAGCCATGACCTCAGGCGTGCGCTGCCGACCAAGCCTGCGATCAGGACAACTACGGCCCCGACGGTCAGGCTTGTGAACGGTGCAAGTGCGGACCAGTCAATCAGGGGGGCTTTGATGGCGGCGATCATCGCTTGCCCTGCGCTGCGGTGGCTGTTTGGATTGGATCAATGTTGGCTGCCTTGGCTGCTGGGATGACCGCGGCTGTGGCCGGGCCTTCGCTGCGCTTAAGCAGCGGTTGCGGGCTGAGTGCCAAGGCGAGGATCAGCGCGATCGCAGGGAGGATTGGCAGGGCCTCGCGGAGACTGAGGTCACGCTGCTCAACACCGTTGGTGTCAGGCCCGTGCATCGCTCGGATGTAGGCGCGCAGCATGTACACGGCGGCCATTGCGACACCGAGGCAGGCAATCACCGCAACAACGGTGACTGAGTCAAATACGCCCTTGAGGATCAGGAACTCGCCCACGAAGTTCGCGGAGGCTGGCATTGCAAGGTTTGCGAACGCTGCGATCAGGAACACAACGGCAAGGACCGGTGCGCCCATTGCGATGCCACCCATCGAGCCAAGGTCTTCAGACCCCTTCGCGCGGCTGGCAAGCACGCCGACGATCAACACGAGAGCGACCGTCACGATGCCGTGATTAACCATCTGCAGCAGGGCGCCTTGGGCGCCATCGGATGTCAGGCTGAAGATGCCGATCAGGATGAACCCGAGCTGGGCGATGGATGAGTATCCGACAACAAGCCGGGCGTCATTGGTCGTGAAGGCAAGCGCTGATCCGTAAACGATTGAAAGCACGCCAATGCCAAGCAGGAGGTCCTGGAATGAGGCGGCAGCGTCTGGGAACAGTGGAAGGGCGAGCTTGAGGAAACCGTAGGCAGCGACCTTGGAAAGGACTCCAGAGAAGAGCGCCAGCACCGGCAGAGGCATGGACTTGTAGGCGTCCTTAAGCCAACCGTGCAATGGAACTGCCGGCATCTTCACGAGGAAGGCAGCTGCGAAGCAGAGGAAGACCCACTGCTGAGTGCCCTTACCCAGTGGCAGGCGCTGAAGGTTGCTGATCAGGAAGTCGACGTGCTGCCCGTGATGTGAGGCAGTCAAGGCGCCTGTGGCGACAGCGGCGGCCAACATCAGCAGTGAGCCAGCAAGGGTGTATATGACCATCTTTGTTGTAGCCCCAACACGGTCACCCGTGCCCCACTGGCCGACGAGGAAGTAGAACGGCACGAGCATCAGGTCGAAGAAGAGAACGAAGAGGATCAAGTCCTGAGCAAGGAAGGCACCGAGCACTGCTGAGGCACCAAGACCAAGGTGGAAGTAGAAGAGTCGTGGGTTCTCCTGCTCGCGCAAAGCACAGGCAACCACAACGCTGGCGTAGACAAACGCGGTCAGGACAACGAGGGCGAGGTTGAGGCCGTCGATCGTCAGGGCCCAGTGGATGCCAAGGGGCTTGACCCAGAGCTTGTCCACGGTGAACTGCGAGCCACCTAGAGCCGTGTCGTAGTTGAGGGCAAGCCCGACAGCCAAGCCAAGTGTGCCGAGGCCACCAAGGACGGCTAGAGGCTTGACCAGGCGGTTGCCAAGAACCGCTCCGAGTAGACCGGTCGCAAGTGGGAGGAGGAGAAGAAGAGTGAGTTCCATGTCAGGCCTGGAGCATCAGGTAGAGGACTAGAAGGGCAGCTCCCACGATTACGGCTGCGGCGTAGGCGCGCAGCATGCCGCTCTGCCATGACCGGACGGCGGCTGAGGAGGCACGAGCGATCGAAATCGGACCAGCGGTTATCGCACCATCGACGACTACTCGCTCGACTGTGCGCTGGAAGAACCGGCCAGCGGCTGCAAACGGTCGGACGATCAGGAAGGCGATGATCTCATCGAAGTACCACTTGTTTGAGAACAGCTTGTAAGGAAGGGCGAAGCGAGCCTGAATCCGCGCTGAGGTACCTGGCTTCTTGACCCAGATCATCCAAGCGATGTAGATACCCAGCAGTCCGAGGACGGCACCGATGACCATGCCGATGGCCATCAGGTTGTAATCAATCGCAAGCCCAAACTTTGGCGAGTCGCTGAAGGTAGGGTGAAGGAAGTGGTCAAGCGTGTTGGTGACCTTTGGCAGCTGAATGACCCCGCCAATCGTGGCGAGGATTGCCAACACACCCATCGAGATCGACATGGATGGTGACCGCTCGGCAATGTGGTGCTTGGCACCTGGGTAACCCACTCCGGTGTCCTCAAGGGTTCCGTCACCTGGGTTGCGGTGCTCCGCTGCGTGGAAAAGGCGGCCGTCAGCGAGTGACTGGGCCTCCTCGCACGGCTCACCGTGGAATGCGCGGAAAATCATCCGGAAGGTGTAGATCGCAGTCATCAGCGCGCCCACATAACCGGCTACGTAGAGGGCCCAGTACCAACCGCCTTGAGTGCCTAGCCCGAGCAGAATGTCGTCCTTGGAGAAGAAGCCCGAGAAGGGTGGAATGCCTGAGAGGGCAAGGCCGCCGACAATGAAGCAGCCGTAGGTGATTGGCATGACCTTGCGGAAGCCACCCATGCGGTCAAGGTTCTGCTCGCCCGCCATCGCACCAATTACGGAACCGGCTGCCATGAAGAGCAGTGCCTTGAAGAACGCGTGGGTCATCAGGTGGAAGAGGCCGGCCCCATAAACGCCAGCTGACACTGCCATGATCATGTAACCGATCTGACTCATCGTTGAGTAGGCAATGACGCGCTTGAGGTCGGTGACCACAAGGCCAATCGTTGCCGCGACGAGCAGAGTCACTGCGCCGCCAATTGCACCGACGTCGGAGGCGGTGGTGGCAATCTGGAAGAGGGGATGCATGCGGGCAATCAGGTAGACGCCGGCCGTGACCATTGTCGCCGCGTGGATCAAGGCACTAACTGGAGTTGGGCCTTCCATCGCGTCAGGGAGCCAAGTGTGGAATGGCACCTGAGCGGACTTCGCAAACGCACCGACCAGCAGCAGCAGGCAGCCGACAACGATCTGTGGGTCATTGGTGTGCCAGACCTGCGGTGCCTTGGCGAACACAGTCAGCAGGTCAACTGCGCCGGTCCCTTGGATGATCACGATTGCGCCGAGCACGATTCCTACGTCGCCGACGACGTTGATCACAAAGGCTTTGATCCCCGCCTTGGTGGCTGTGTTGCGCCGGTACCAGAAGGAGATCAACAGGTATGAGGCAGCCCCGACAAGTCCCCAGCCAACCGCGAGGAGGATCAGGTTGCCAGCCAAGACGAGCATCAGCATTGAGAAGACAAAGAAGTTGAGGTAGGCAAAGAACCTGACGTAACCCTCGTCGGATGCGATGTACGCGACGGAGTAGAGGTGGATCAGTGTGGAGACACCAGCAACGACCAAAACCATCAGCAGGGAGAGCGGATCCACGAGGATCGAGAACTGGACGTCTAGGCCTCCTGTCTGGGCATAGGTCCACAGGCTCGAAACAACCTGCCGGGACTCCTCAGGGCGGCTCTGAAGGCTTCTGAGAGCACCCAGGCCAGAGAGGAAGGACAGAAGGATCGCGCTGGTGCCGATTGCTCCGGCGGTCTTGCCCTTAAGGACCTTGTGACCAAGCCCAAGGATGATCGACCCAGTAAGCGGGAATGCGAGCACAAGCCAGCTGTATGTGGTCAGGCTCATCCGCGCAACTCCGAGAGTTCGTCAGCGTCAACAACAAGGCCGCGTCGGTGGATGGCGACGATCAGGCCAAGCCCGACGGTTACCTCACAGGCAGCAACGACCATCACGATGATCGCGAAGATCTGACCGTCCCCATTGCCCCACATGCGGGAGAAGGCCACAAGCGCCAAGTTCGCCGCGTTCAGCATTAGCTCCAGGCAGAGGAGGATCACCAGCGCGTTGCGCTTGGTCAATACGCCAGCAGCGCCAATCGCAAAGATGATCGTTGAGACAGCGAGGTACCAGCCGATGTTCACTGGTCGCCCACCTTCCCGCCAAAGACAGGGCGATCGCCTGCTGCCTCGGCCATCGTGCCTGAGCCCTTGGGTGGGCTGACAGAACGGGCTGCTGCGTCAAGCGGAGCATCGCCAACTGTGAATCCGCTGCGCCGGCGTGCGAGGCCAACGGCACCAATGGCCGCGACGAGCAGCAGGAGCGAGGCGACTTCAAAAGGGAAGAGGAAGCGGGTCAAAAGCAGTTCACCAATCTCAGCGGGTGAACCGAACGAGGCTTGGATGTCAGCGCCCTCGGTACCAATGGCTTTGAGTCCGCTGCCCAGCGTGGCAACCATCAGCTCAAGCAGCAGAACACCAACGAATACAGGGGTAAGGATGCGCAGCCACCCGTGTGAGGCGCCGAGGCTCTCGCCGCTGCCTCCGACATAGGCGACAACAAAGACGTAGAGGACCATCACGCCACCGGCGTAGACAATCACCTGTGCGGCAGCGAGGAACTCAGCGTGAAGCAGCAGGAACAGTGCCGCCAAGCAGAGCAGATGGCCGACCAGCGACAGCACCCCGTAGAACGGGTTGCGTAAGGCGATCACGCCAACGGCACCAGCAATAGCCCCGATTGAGGCAATGAAGAAGATCAGTGGTGTCATTGCGCTGCTACTCGTCCTCCGTGCGTAGCGGTGTGCGCTCGATTGGCTCAGCGAGGAGCATCTCCTTGGTGAAGATCAGGTCCGAACGGTTCAGGTCTGAAAGCTCGTAGTCATGGCCCATCGTGATTGCGTCAAACGGACAGGCAACCTCGCAGTAACCGCAGAAGATGCAGCGCGACATGTTGATCTCGTAAACGGCTGCGTAACGCTCACCGGCGCTGACCCTGTTGTTGGGATCGTTCTCAGCTGCGACGACGCGGATGCAGTCAGCGGGGCAGGCAGCCGCGCAGAGGGAGCAGCCGACGCACTTTTCAAGGCCGGTGTCCTCAAATGTGTGGAGCTTGTGGCGGCCACGGAAACGTGGATAGACCGGAGTCTTTTCCTCCGGGTACTGGATTGTCTGGGTCTCACCAAAGACCTTGAAGAGAGTTGTCTTCAACCCGCGGGCGGTCTCTACGAATGAGCGGTAGAACCCACCGGCAACAGTTGGGCTTGGCCCGCGCTGCACAAGGATGATGTCGTCTTCGTCGATTTGAGCCATCAGGTAACCACCATTACCGCGGTAGCGAGGGTGTTGATCGTCGCGATCGGAAGAAGAATCTTCCATCCCAGCGACATCAACTGGTCGTAGCGCAGCCGCGGAAGCGTTGCCCGAACCCAGATGAACAGGAAAATCAGAAGGCATGTCTTGCCGATCACGATGAATGGCATTGCCAGACCGGGAGTGTGCCACCCGAACGGAAGCAGCCACCCGCCGAGGTAGACCGTCACTGTGATCGCACTGACGACGATCACGTTTAGGTACTCCGCAAAGAAGAACGATGTAAAGCCACCGCCGCCGTATTCGGTGATGTAGCCACCGACCAGCTCGGCGTCTGCTTCAGGGAGGTCAAATGGTGCGCGGTTTGTCTCAGCGAACCCGGCAACTAGGAAGACAACGAAGCCAACGATCTGGGGCACGATGAACCAGCCCTGCGTGGCTTGCGCGTCCACGATCTCGGTCAGTGACAGGCTGCCCGCAAGCATCACAACGCCCACAAGGGCAAGGCCTTGGCTGATCTCGTAGGAGATCAGCTGCGCTGCGCTTCGCATCGCACCAAGGAATGAGTACTTCGACCCTGATGCCCAACCGCCGAGCATCAGGCCGTAGAAGGCAATGCCTCCAAATGCGAAGGCGTAGAGGATGCCGATCGATGGGTCAACGCCGTAGAGGCCAACCTTTGTGCCGAAGATGTCAACCGTGTTGCCAAAAGGCACGATGGCCAGGGTTGCCACAGCGGTGATGATTGAAATCGCTGGCGCGGCCATAAAGATGAACCCAACGGATGTGCGTGGCCGGAAGGACTCCTTGGTGGCGAGCTTGATGATGTCGGCGAGCGGCTGCATTACGCCGAACGGACCGACACGGTTGGGGCCGTAGCGGCCCTGGAACCGGCCGAGCATTTTGCGTTCAGCAAGCAGCACCAGTGGGATCAACTGCAGGCCTACGGCGAAGATCACAAGCGCCTTGATGATTTGGATCCACCATGGCTCGGAGTAGTTAACGGTCGCAAGGATTGGTGTCATGCCTTGTTGACCTCGATCAGCTGGCCTTCAGAAGGAAGGTTGCCGGGAGCGGCCAAGCCTGACTCAACGAATATCGAGCCAGCTGGAACATCGCTGCGCAGGTGTGCGGTGGCACGAAGTACGTCAGCGCCCGTCCCAACGTCAACGTTCTGACCTTGGGTGACTCCAATGCGCTCTGCATCAATAGGGCTCAGCTCAACTGTTGGGCGGCGGGAGAGGAACTTCAGCGCGGGGCTGAGTTCAACCTCAGGTGATGCCCAGATTGAGCGGTAGGTTCCGAGGCGGAGTGCCCCGTTTGGTGAGGCGGCTGGGACTGGAGCAGCAGACTCGCCGTTGACGTCGCCGGCGGGAAGGTTTGTTGCCGCGTCACGATCCTGCCAGCGCAAGCCCCGGCCACCGATCTCGTCGACGTTCAGGCCCGCGTAGAAGCTAACTGCGGCTGACACGGCGGCTGTGCCAGCAGGGCCAGCCGTTGGGCCAAGGTCAACGCCGCTGCCGACTTCAGCAATCCGGGCGATGATTGCTGCTGCGGGGCGGACATCAACCGGGCTCCCGATGGCCTTGCGTAGGCGTTGGATGCGGCCGTCAGGGTGGGTGATCGTGCCGTCGCGCTCGGCACCGGCTTCAGCGGGGAAGACAACGGTTGCGTGCGCAGCCAACTCAGGGGAGAGGGTTGACGCGTGGGCGATCACAAGTCCAGCTGATGCCATCGCTCGGGTCCAGGTCTCAGTGTTACGGCCATCGCGGGTTGGATCCGCGTGGAGGAACCAGAGCGCTGTTACGTCACCTGCAGCGGCGGCAGCAGCGATCTCATCCGTGCTGCGTCCAACTGCAACTGGGTTGCTCAAACCTGGTCCTGCTGTCGGAATGGCGCCAACTTCACGCAGTCCGCGGCCGTTGGTTCCGCGTGGGAGTTCAAGCAGGCCGGATCCCTCACGGGTACCAAGCCCCAGGGTCGCGGAGATGTTCACGAGTGCCTTGGCAGCAGCCTCGCCACCGGCTCCGTCGGTAACCCGCTCGCCCCAAACGATCACAACATCCTCGCCGCCAGCCTTGAGTGCTTCGGCCAGTGCGTTAATTGCCTCAAGATCGGATCCAGCGTCTGTGGCGTGGCTGCTGGCAGACCCCTGGTCACCGCTGAGTGCAGCGTCAAGTGCGAGCACCAGTGACGCCGCGCTGCCAGGTGCGTGCCTGACTGCGACTGCCGCGCGCGCGTCAAGCGCTGTCGGACGGCCAGATGCCACAAGCACCTGAGCGCCGTTACGGCGTGCGCCCTTGCGGATCCTCAGATCAAGGATTGGAGCGTCGTCAACTGGGTCAGCGTCAAGCAAAAGGACCGTATGGGCAAACTCAAGGTCGGGAACTGTGGCCTGCAGGTCTGTCCGGGCCAGTTCACGCAGCACGCCCGCAGAGAGGGCGCCGCCCTGGCGGGAGTCAATGTCATGGGAGGCAAGGGTGTCGCGCAGGTAGCGGCCGAGCAGCAGGCCTTCCTCGTTGGTGGTCTCGCCGCCAACAATCGCGGCGGCCGCGCCCGAGTGACGGGCAATACCGGAAGCAACTTGGATGGCGCGCTCCCATGTGGCTGGACGCAGCTGATCCCCGTCACGGACAAGTGGTGCGGTAATGCGTTCGTCGGAATGCGTTGCCTGGTAAGCGAAGCGGCCCTTGTCGCAAAGCCAACCGTCGTCAACTCCATCGTGGTCACGGGACAGGACGCGCAGGACGCGATCGTCACGGACGGTGAAGGTGACATTGCACTGGGCTGGGCAGAGGTTGCAGACCGAGCCTGAACCCTCGATATCCCAAGGCCGTGCTCGGAAGCGGTAGGCGCGGCTGGTCAGTGCGCCAACAGGGCACAGTTCAATGATGTTGCCGCTGAACGGCGCGACATACGGGTGCCCGTCGAAAGTCGCGACAAAGGTGGAGGCGCCTCGCTCAAGCAGGACAAGCTGGTGATCCTCGGAGACCTCCTGGGAGAAACGCACGCAGCGGTAACAGAGGATGCACCGCTCGCGGTCAATCGCAATTAGCGGTGAGAGGCCAAGTGGCTTGACGAAATGGCGCTTGGGCTCAATGAACCGGCTCTTGCCGCCGCCGTACCCGTATGAGATGTCCTGAAGTGGGCACTCGCCGCCCTTGTCGCAGACGGGGCAGTCAAGTGGGTGGTTGACCAGCAGGAACTCCACCACGGACTGCTGTGCGCCCTTGACGCGGTCGGTCTGCGTATGCACGACCATTCCGTCCTTGACCGGTGTGGAGCAGGCTGTCTGGAGCTTGGAGATGCCTTCGATCTCAACAAGGCACATGCGGCATGCCCCAACCGGACCACCGATCTTCGGTTCGTAACAGAAGACTGGAATCTCAATGTCGCCACCGCGTGCGGCATCAACGAGGATCTGCCCGTCAATGGCCGGGACATCACGGCCATCAATCGTGAGGGTTATTTCCTTGTGCTCAGGGCGCGGCATCGGTTGTCGACTGGCCTTAGAGGCTCAGTACGGGTTCCTCTGAAGCTGCGGGTGGAGTGATCCCAAGGCCATTGCGTTCACGCGCGGACTCGATGTGGGCCTCAAACTCTGGACGGAACTTGGCCACAAGAGACCCAACCGGTATGGCCATCGCGTCGCCAAGGACGCAGAGACAATTGCCGATGATCTGCTCTTGGACGGAAGCGATGATGTCTAAGTCCATTGGTGTTGCCTCACCGGACTGGACGCGCTGGAGCATCTTCACCGTCCAAGTAGTTCCCTCCCGGCAGGGAGTGCACTTACCGCACGACTCGTGCTTGTAGAAGGACGCAAGCGTCAAAGCCACGTCGACCACGGAGTTGCTGTCATCAACGACGATGATCGCGCCGGAGCCAAGCATGCTGCCGGCTTTTTCCATTGCGTCGAAGTCGTAAGTGGTGTCTAAGTCGGCTGCTGTCAGGACCGAGGACGAGGATCCGCCTGGGAACCAGAACTTGACCTCGCGCCCCTCATCCGGGCCACCTGCAAGGTCGAAGATGATGTCGCGTGAGCTCATGCCCAACTCGATCTCGTAGTTGCCTGGCCGCTGGACATTGCCTGAGACAGAGACGAGCTTGGTCCCGGCAGAGTTCTCAATCCCGAGCTTGGCGTACTCACTGCCGCCCATTCGGATGATCGCGGGGATGGTTGCCAGCGTCTCAACGTTGTTGATCAGCGTTGGTCCTTGGAAGAGACCCTGATTAGCTGGGAACGGTGGCTTCAGGCGTGGGTTACCGCGCTTGCCTTCGAGCGAATCAAGCAGGCCGGTCTCCTCGCCGCAGATGTAGGCGCCAGCGCCACGATGAAGGACTAGGTCTAGTGAGAACCCGGAACCAAGGATGTTGTCCCCGAGGAAGCCGGCGGCTTTGGCCTGGGCGATCGCCTGTTCAAGAACCTCAGCCTGCAGGACATACTCCCCGCGGATGTAGATGAACGAGCGATTTGCGTCCACGGTGAATGCCGCGATGATCATTCCCTCGATCAGCATGTGCGGGTTCTTCTGCATCAGCTCGCGGTCTTTGAAGGTCCCTGGCTCTGACTCGTCGGCGTTGCAGACGAGGTACTTGTCAATGTCTGCGCCAGGGATGAACGACGCCTTCATCCCGAGTGGGAAGCCTGCACCGCCACGACCACGCAGGCCGCTCGCCTTGAGTTCTTCGAGTAGCCCTTCGCGCGGCTGAGCAAGTGCCTTACGCAATGCTTCATAGCCGCCGCGACGCTCGTACGTATCAATGTCATTCAGACCCGGTTCGTCAATGCGGTCAAACAGAATCGCGCTCACTGGGTCACCTCAGATGTTGTGGTCTGACCACCGTCAACCCGTCCGGCCTGATCAGCACAGGGCCTTACGCGGAGCTGCTTGGCAGCGAGTACCTCGCCACCGCTCTTGAGGTCGGCAACGATCTGGGCGCAGTCGCTCTCAGTGAGGGGTCCAACAAACTCGCCGTTGACTGACGCCATCGGTGCCATGTCGCAGGCGCCGAGGCATTCGAAGGCGCGGATGTTGAAGTCGGCGTCGCCATCGGCTGCGGCACGCATGGCTTCAAGAATCTTCGGACCGCCGCGCAGTGAGCATGAGATGTTGGTGCAGACATAGATCGCCTGACTTCCAACGGGCTGGGTCTCAAACATGTCGTAGAAGGTGGCGACAGCGGCTACTTCGCCTGGCGTGATCCCCATTACGGCAGCGACCTGTTCAATCGCCTCGGGCGAGCACCAGCCGTGGACTCGCTGGGCGGCATGCAGGGCTGGAATCAGCGCCGAGCGGAATACGGGGTACTTGGCCATCTCGGCTTGGATCTCTTCGCGCAGTTCGGTCGGAACCGGTGTGTTGGCAAGGTCTGGAATGACCGCGGCAGCCTTAGTTGGGTCGACAGGTTCGTCCCAACCGGGAATGCGGGATCCGTGGGTGAAGCGTGTGACCTCAGTCATCGGTCGATGCCTCCCAGAACAGGGTCAAGCATTGCGAGGGTTGCGATCAGGTCAGCGATGTAAGTGTCGGTGCACATTTCAGCTGTGGCTTGGAGATTCACAAACGACGGGTCGCGCATGTGGACGCGTGCCGGTTTGCTGGAGCCGTCTGAACGGATGAAGCAGCCGAGCTCTCCACGCGGTGACTCGATTGGGTAGTAGGCCTCGCCTTCGGCAACGCGGAAGCCTTCGGTCACGAGCTTGAAGTGGTGGATCAGCGCCTCCATTGAGGTTGCCAGCTCATGCCGTGGGGGCAGTGCGTACTTGCGGTCCTCGGTGATGTAAGGCCCTTCAGGCAGTCCATCAAGGGCCTGTTCGATGATCTTGACCGATTCGTAAAGCTCGGCATGACGGACGCGGTAGCGGTCATAGTTGTCGCCGACGGTCCCCACTGGAATCTTGAAGTTGAAGTCCTCGTAGGAGGAGTAAGGCGCGGTCTTGCGCAGATCCCATGGGTTACCGGCCGCACGCAGCAGGGGGCCGGTAACGCCAAGGTCAAGCAGCCGTTCCTCTGACAGTGGGCAGGTGCCGCGCAGACGCTGAAGGACAATCTCGTTGTTTTCCAGCAGGTCGGCGAACTTGTCGGCCCGGCTGGGCATGGTCTTGAGGAACTGACGGAGCTTCTTCTCAAAGCCGAGGGGGATGTCTTCCATTACGCCGCCAACTTGGAAATAACGGGTGTGCATCCGCTGCCCTGAGCTCATCTCAAAGAGGTCGAGGATGGTCTCCCGCTCGCGGAAGCAGTACCAAAACATTGACATTGCACCCAGGTCCAGTGCGCTTGTGCCAAGCCAGACCATGTGGCTCATGATTCGGTTGAGTTCCATGTGGATTACGCGCAGGTACTGGGCGCGCTTTGGAACCTCAACGCCGGTGAGTGTCTCAACCGACCCGCAGTAGGCCATTGCGTTGAAGTAGTAGGAGAGGTAGTCCATCCGTTCAATGACGGGGATGACCTTCCAGTAAGCCTTCTGTTCAGCCGTCTTCTCGATACCAGTGTGGACGTAACCGATGACCGGCTTGATGTCGCGCACGATCTCGCCTTCAAGGGTGACGATCAGGCGGAGGACACCGTGGGTGGCCGGATGGTGGGGGCCGATGTTGAGTGTGAGGAGGTCACTGCTGATCCCAGTCGCTGGGTCATGGTCGAGTCGCTCGAGCGTGATCGACTCCTCCTGCTTTCTGTAATCGCTTACCTCAGGGGTCATTACTCAGTCCACCCGGGCATGGTCTTCTCGTTGTAAGTGAAGATCACTTCTTCGCCACCAACGGGGAAGTCACGGCGTTGTGGGTGGCCTTCGTAGTCCTCGGGCATCAGGATCCTGCGCAGGTCCGGGTGGCCTTCAAAGACGACGCCGAACATGTCAAAGACTTCGCGCTCAGGGTGGTCGGCGCCGGACCAGAGGTCAATCACGCTGGCAACCGTGGGGTTCTCAACTGTCACGCGGGTCTTGACTGAGATCCGGTCAACAGTCTTCATGTCGAGCAGCTCGTAGATGACGCCGAGGCGTGGCTCGTCCGGCCAGTAGTCAAGGCCGTGGAGTGAGGCGAGGAACGTGTAGCCGCGCTCCTTGAGCATCGCTACTACGGGGTGAACTGACTCTGGGGTGATCTCGATTTCAGCACGACCGCGGTCGTGCTTGGTAGAGATAACGGCGCCGGGCGCGCTGTCGCGAATCTCACCGGCAATCAGTTCAAGGCCAGTTGCGTCAGGCAATTGGGGCCTCCCCAAGCCCCGGCCTGGGGGCACCAAAAACATTCACGGAGTCAGCTGAGGAGTGCAGGGGCAGCACTTCCTCGGTTCCTTCAGCTCCGTAACGGCTGCGCCAACCCAAGGTGGGGTCGCCTTGAATCTTATCTCTAAGGGTCAGGATTCCGTGAACGAGTGCTTCCGGGCGTGGTGGGCAGCCAGGAACGTGAACGTCAACGGGCATGAACTTGTCGGCTGGGACGATTGCGTAGTTGTTGAAGATCCCCTGTGAGGAGCAGCAGGCGCCCATCGCGATTGTCCACTTGGGCTCGAGCATCTGGTCGTAGATGCGTCGGACAACCGGCGCCATCTTGATTGAGACACGGCCCGAGAGAATCAGCAGGTCGGCCTGGCGTGGGGAGGCACGGAAGGCCTCAAACCCAAAGCGGGCAACGTCAACGCGGCCGCCAACGATGGACATCATCTCGATCGCACAGCAGGCAAGGCCGAATGTGGCGGGGAACATGGCATTGCCACGGGCCCATGACACGGCCTTGTCGAGCGTTGTCGTGATGATCCGCTCCTGGACGTACTTCTCCAGCTCCTCTCCTTCAAGGTCGCCACGCAACATGTCGCGGGCGCGCATCTGGCTGGCGCGGAATGCGTCAGGGCCTTCAGTTACCGCCATGAGAGTGCCCCGCGGCGCCAGACGTAGCCGAAGCCAACGAACAGCAGAGCAACAAAGATTGAGGTCTCCACGAGTGCGAATGCCCCGAACTCTTTGAGCTTGACTGCGATTGGGTAGAGGAAGATGACCTCGATGTCGAAGAGGATGAAGAGCATTGCGATCATGTAGAACGAAATCCCGAAGCGAAAGCCCTGCTGAACGTCTGAGGGGAGACCACATTCGTAAGGCGATGTCTTCGAGGCGGAGCGGCGGTTGGTCTTCGGTCCGAAGATGCCGTTCATCAGCGCAAATGCGGTGCCGACAACCCCGCCAAGTAGGAGAAAGACAATTGCTGGAAGATAGGAGTTCAACATGAGGGCGGACACCTTTTATAGCACCGGGCGAGGGGACTTTGTAACAACCTGTTACTTAGTGCGTAATCGCACTTTCAATGCCCATACAAACAGGGGGTTTAGGCGGAAATGACTTCCATTTACGAGGTTCTCTGCTGGATCGCCGCTGGGGCATGTCTGATCTCGGCAGCAATCGGGGCCCTGGCCTTTCGGTCCGGTTTCGCCCATCCACGGGCTTGGTTTGCCATCCGTGTGGCTCAGGGCGCGGTCGTCGCACCGGCAGCGCTCGGCGCGGTCCTGCTGGCCGGCGTAGGTGAGGCCGGACACGGCCTTCAATACGGCTACTCATTGATGGCTGCGGCAGTGTCATTTGCAGCCGAACAACTGAGGTTGGCGTCAGCTAGTTCGGTCCTCGCTCGGCTAAACATCGATGGCAGCGAGGGTGTCAGGGCACTCCCTGAGGTTGAGCAGGAACGGCTGGCTAGGCAGATTGCCCTTCGCGAGCTCGGTGTTGAAGCCGTTGCGCTGATGGTCTGTGTCGCGCTGCTCTTGCGCGGCGCTGGCGCTTACTGAGCCGGCGCGGTCAGGACGTGCTGCGCTCGGCGTCGCTGAGCGACCCGTAAGTACCGCCGAACCAGACCAGTGGCCGGCCCTCGGAGGCACCGAGTGCCTCAACCTCACCGATCACAATCTGGTGATCGCCTCCGGGCAGGGTCTCCTTCAGAGAGCAGACGGCCCACGCAATTGCATTCTCAAGAACGGGCACGCCAAGTTCGTCCCGCGCCGCGACACCCCGGAGCTTCTCTCCCTCATCGAGTTTGGACGCAAACCTGTCAGCCAGCTCACGGCCGTCCTCGGCAAGGATGCTGATCGAGAATCTCCCGGTCCGCTCAACCAGGGGCAGCGTCCGAGCCTTCTTCTCAAAACAGATCAGCACAAGCAGCGGGTCCAGTGACAGGGAGCAGATTGCGTTTGCTGTCATACCCCCGTCGGTCCCGTCACTGTCGCGAGCGCAGATCACTGCTACCCCTGTGGGGAAGCGCGCAAAAGCCTGCCTAAGACCCTCTGGGCTAGCTGGAAGTTCAGTACTCATCGCTTGGATCATCGCACTTACGGCAGCAATGGAAGAGCGAGGCCCCGGCGCCAGCCAATTGGTTGCCGCCGTTGGAGGACACCTCGCGGGGACTATGAAAGTCCAAAATTACGAGCCGTCTACCCATGCCCGGCACCGGGGTTGGTTCTCACTTCGCCCTCGGTCGTGAGTGTCCTGCCATACCCGCCGTCGCCGTCTTGGATAGGATCCTGAACCGATGAGCAGCATTCGCCCAAAGACCCTTCTCGTAGTTGCCCTTGCCGCCGTTTCGGCAGTGGCAGTTAGCGCATGTGGGACGCAGAAGATTCAGGTTGCTAGCGGCACGCCGATGCACGGTGGAGCTGTTCTGTTCCAGGAGCGATGCGCAGGCTGCCACTCACTTGCTACCGCCGGTTCCAACGGTTCCGCATCCAACATCAGCAAGGCACTCCGCAACAACGGACCAAACTTCAACGTTCGCAAGGAGAGCTACGAGCGCGTCCTTTATGCGATTCAGAACGGTGGCTTCTCTGGCGCAATCATGCCTCAGAACATCGTCACGGGAGCTGAGGCCAAGTTGGTCGCGGCATTCCTAGCCAAGTACGCCGGCGCGGATGTTCGCACTCCAGCCTCACCTAGCCAGATGATGGGCGGAGCAGCCGCTGCCAAGCCCGTCCCTGCACCGAAGCAGGACCTCGCCGCTCTTGGGGCCAGTGTCTTCACCTCCAACGGCTGCGGTGGCTGCCACCAGCTCTCAGCAGCGGGTGCTAACGGACAGATTGGCCCAAGCCTGAACAAGATTGGTTCAGACCCTGCGGCGATGATCAGGCAGTCGATCATCAACCCGAATGCTGTCATCACAGCTGGCTACGCCAAAGGCATAATGCCGCCGACCTACGGCGCTTCCATCAGCCCCAAGGACCTTGACGCGCTGATCGCTTACCTGCAGAAGGTCGCCCGCTAATCGGCGGGTGGTCCTCAACACGGCACCATCCAGGTCGAGGTAATCGATGCTCGACCTAAAAACACTTCGCGCTGAAACCGACTCCGTGCGGGCTGCGCTTGCCCGTCGCAATGACGGGTCCGACGCACGGCTTGACGAGGCACTTGACCTTGACACCCAATGGCGCCAAGCCACTGCAGCTGCTGAGGAGGCACGGGCAGAGCTGAACGCTGCTTCCAAGGGCCGCACCGGAGCCCCAACGGAGGCCGAGCGTCAGGAGATGTCAGTTCTGGCAGAGAAGGGCCGTGACGCTTCCGACCAAGAGTCGAAGGCCAAAGCATCACTCGATGCTCTGCTCGCAATGGTGCCCAACCCGCCTGCGCCCGATGCTGCGGATGAGGACACAGTCCTGCGTGAGGTAGGCGAGTCGGGTGCGCAAGGCCGCGACCACCTTGACCTTGCCGGCCCGATGATTGACATGGAGGCCGCTGCTCGGCTCTCCGGTTCACGCTTCGCATACCTGCGCGGTCCACTGGTGATGGTGGAGCTCGCACTCGTCCGCTACGCATTGGAGCTGCTTGGAGGCGAGGGCTTTGAACCGGTCATCCCACCTGTCCTCGTGCGTGAAGAGGCGCTGTTTGGAACTGGCTTTATGCCCGACACCGAACAGCAGATCTACAAGCTTGCTGATGACGACCTCTACCTGACCGGCACAAGCGAAGTTGCACTTGCCGGCCTCAACGCTGGGCAGATCATCGAACACGGCGATCTCCCGCTCCGCTACGCCGGCTTCTCACCCTGCTTCCGGCGTGAGGCAGGCTCCGCAGGCAAGGACACGCGTGGCGTGTTCCGGGTGCACCAGTTCGACAAGGTCGAGATGTACAGCCTCGTCCCCCCGGATCAGTCAGAGGCCGAACACGAGCGCATCCTCGCCCTCGAGGAACGGATCCTCAGCGAGCTAGGTATTCCATATCGAGTCGTCAACATTGGGGTTGCTGAACTCGGCGCCTCCGCTGCCAAGAAGTACGACTGCGAGGCCTGGCTTCCGGGGCAGGGCAGATGGCGTGAGCTGACGTCCTGTTCCAATACCACTGACTTCCAAGCCCGCCGCCTCAACATCCGCATGCGACCTGAGGGTGGCGGCAAGCCAGAGATCCTTCACACACTCAACGGGACCGCCGTGGCAGTGGGCCGCACCCTGATTGCGCTGCTTGAGAACGGGCAGCGCGAGGATGGCACCGTCGAGATGCCACAGGTCTTGGTTGATCGTGGCGCACCAGCAGTGCTCGCGGCAAACCCTTCCGCCTGACCCACGACGGCCCGGGCCCCGGGTGACGCGTGCTGAGTCAGTAACAATGTTGGTGTGACTCACGATCCTGACCAACTGAAGGCTCGACGCAAGGATTCGCGGGAGGAGACAAGCCGCTCCCGCCTGACGCTGATCACCGTGCTGCTTTTGGCCATAGTCGGGGTTGGGATCGCACTCGTCGCCCAGAGCCGCAGCTCAACCAATTCGGCTGCCGTCACCACCCAGCCGGCCGCTGAGAGTGCACAACAGACTGCCCCGGCGGCTGAAACCACCGCAGCCGCCCCGAACGCCCCGGATTGGACAAAGCCCCTCTCAACCCCGGCTCAGGAGGCAGCAGCAGTCGCACGCCTGGCAGGTATCGGCAAGCCCGTCTACTGCGGTGGTGGTCGCAAGGGCCGGTATGTGGCACTCACATTTGATGACGGCCCCGGTGCCTATACGCACTTCGCGATCCGCAAGCTAAAGAAGTGGAAGGCGCGGGCAACATTCTTCGTGGTCGGTGAAAGGCTGAAGGAGCCAGAGTGGAAGGCGTGGGCCAAGCGGGAGAATCTTCTCGCAGCAACGGCCAACCATTCTTGGTCGCATCCGTACCTGCCAGGTCTGGACTTAGCTTCCGTGCGGCGTCAGATTGCGGATACGACCTCGCTCGCCGAGGAAGTCACAGGCACAAAGGTCCAAGTCTTCCGCCCGCCTTATGGGGCCCGGAATGATGCGATCGACTCGATCATCTCTCAGCTTGGTTTGGCAGAGATCATCTGGGACATTGATTCCCTCGACTCACAAGGCGCCAACTATGCGGGTATTGCCAAGAACGTGATCGCCGGTCTTAAGCCCGGCGGGATCATCCTGCTGCATGAGAACCGCGGCCAGACCATTCGAGCGCTGCCGTACATCCTGCCCGAGCTGGCCAAGAAGCACCTAACCGCTGTCACCGTGCCCGAACTCTTGGCCCTTGACCCACCCAGCGATGCGCAGCTGGCTGCAGGCCCCAATGGATGTGGCGATTTGAGGGGTAAGGGCAGCCCAGCTTCCTGACCGGCTCTGGGGTAGTCAGCACGCAGGGGACCGTATGAAGTGGATTTTGTGACACGGCGTCTGTAGAGTGACGCTAGTCACGTAAATCCACTGAGGAAGAGGTAGTCAGAGATGAAGTTTCCAAACCGCCGCATGCTGTTGGTCCTGTTCACTGCGATGGCGGTTTTAGCAGTCCCCACGACTGCCTCAGCATCTCTCTCCACGACCCAGAAGAAGGCAATCCAGAAGGTTGGATCTGACGCCTACATGTACGGCTACGCGCCTGTGTACATGCAGCGCAACGTCTCTCGATTCCCGGCCAACATGGTCATCAACGTTCAGTACATCGCTACGGATGAGACCCGCTCAATCGTCAAGCCCAACGCTGACACGCTCTACACCCTGATGGTCCTTAACGTTGGCACAGACCCAGTGATCGTCCACACTCCGCCGACCGGGAGCCGCTACTTCGCGCTCGAACTGCTCGACGGGCATACCAACGTCTTTGGCTACATCGGCAACCGTACGACCGGCAACGCCGGTGGCAACTACGCCCTTGTTGGGCCTAACTGGAACGCCACGACAACTCCTCTGAACAGGTCCGTGGACGGAATCATCCGTTCGGCCACTCCAAGGGTTTGGATCATCGGCAGAACACTTGTGGACAGCCAAGCTGATGTGGCAAGCGCACTCGCAATCCAAAATGGGATTTCGGCGCAGCTCAACAGCAAGGTCACCGCGAATGAGTTCCTGCCGCCATTCAACATGAGTGCACCCGGCCCAACTGGCACTCCAACGGCTATGACACCCGTTGCCGGCTTCTTCAAGGAGTTCGGAACGACCATTGCCGCCCAGCCAGCACTCGCCTCTGAGGCAAAGCTGATGACAGGCTTTGCCAAGTACGGCATCGGCCCCGGTCTTGACCCAACCAAGACTCAGAGCGCAGCAACCGTCGCCGAGCTTGTCAAGGGCGCAGTTGCAGCCCAAGCCAAGATCGATGCCGGAGTTATTGCCAAGCGGATTAGCTCAGTGAAGAAGAACAACGGATGGATTCTCTTTGACGGAATTGGCATCTACGGCAAGGACTACTTGACCCGGTCCATCATCGCCCAGTTCGGTCTTGGTGCCAACGTGCCGGCTGAAGCTATCTACCCGGCTGCAGTCACCGACTACACGGGTGCCCTCCTTAACGGGGCGGCCGGAGCCAAGTACAAGCTCCACTTCAAGGCCGGCGGCATCCCAACAACTAACGGTGGCTTTTGGTCCGTGACGCTCTACGCCCAAGACCAGTTCTTTGTTGCCAACCCACTAGGTCGTTTTGCAATCGGTGGCCGGACACCAGGTCTTCGTCACAACACTGATGGGTCAACTGACCTCTACATCAGCGCCACGCAGCCAACGACGCTCGAAGGTGGAGCAGCGAACTGGCTGCCGGCTCCAGAGGCACAGTTCAATCTGATCTTCAGGATCTATCGCCCAACCTCGTCAGTCCTGAGCAGCAAGTGGGTCTACCCGAAGATCACCAAGATCAGCTGATCTTCGGGCCCTAAGGGGGCGATCCCCTTAGGGCTTGGTGGTGCTGATGGAGCGGAGGGGGAGGGATTCGAACTGGCCTCGCCGTAGGCGTGGCCACACCTTCAGCGCGAGGGTTTGAATCCCATGCGCGGTGGTGCTGATGGAGCGGAGGGGGAGGGATTCGAACCCTCGATGGAACTCACGCCCCATGCCGGTTTTCAAGACCGGTGCATTCAACCGCTCTGCCACCCCTCCGGAACTTTGGATCCTAGTCGCCAGCGCCTTGACGGGTCCTCACGGGCAGGTTCTCCACACTTAGTGCGCCGTCCCTCTAAACTCCCCAATCCAATGGAGAGGTGGCCGAGCGGCTGAAGGCGCTCCCCTGCTAAGGGAGTATGGGGTTTGAAACCTCATCGAGGGTTCGAATCCCTCCCTCTCCGCTGAAGTGCCCTGAAGGATGATGGGATTGTGTGGCAACGCCTGTGGCGTTGCCTGCGAGGGTTCGAATCCCTCCCTCTCCGCTGAAGTGCCCCAAGAGGCGTCTATCGTGGTGGCAATGAATCCCGCAAAGCTCGATGGCCTGCACCACATAACTTCAATAACCGGGGATGCCCCCGGCAACGTTGACTTCTACACGCGAGTCCTTGGGCTGCGGCTGATCGCCAAGACCGTCAATCAGGATGACCCTGGGGTTTATCACCTGTTCTTCGGCGACGAGCACGCCCGACCCGGGCTGGACTTCACGTTCTTTGAGTACAAGCACGCGTCTCCCGGTACGCCTGGCGCTGGGATGGTCCACAGAGTCGTGTGGCGCGTGGGCTCACAGGAGGCGCTGCAGTTCTGGGACACGAGGCTCCGTGCCGAAGGTGTCCCAACCCAGACCAATGGTGAGTCATGCCTGTTCTCCGACCCGGAGGGCCTCTCACATGAGCTTGTTGTTGACCAAACCGATGACCAGCCGCTCGTCGCCTTTCATCCCGAGATCCCATCGGAGCTTGCGATCCAGGGCTTTGAGGGCGTCCGGGCCTATTCGGCTTATGAACCCCAGTCCGTGATGCTGCTTGAGCAGCTGATGGGCGCTGAGGCCAAGCCTGATGGCGAGGGAGTCAGGTACGAGCTTCGCGGCGAGAGGAGGGGTGGCTGGATTGCATTTGACCCGCCTCCGGCTCAGCCTGGACGACAGGGCGCCGGTTCGGTCCATCACATCGCTTGGGCAACGTCGGATGCTGACCTTCAGGGCTGGATTGATCTCGTCCAAACCAACAGGATTCCGAGCAGTGGTGAGGTTGACCGTCATTACTTCCGTTCGCTCTACTTCCGCGAGCCCGGCGGCATTCTCTACGAACTTGCCACTGTTGAGCCAGGGTTTGTTGTTGACGGCCTCTCGGTGGAGGAACTTGGAACGAAGGTGATCTTGCCTCCTCAGTTTGAGTCGGTGCGGGAGCTAATTGAGGCGAAGTTGACTCCTCTCCCGGACCCGAGGGCTGATTGGCCCGACGGAGCGCACGCCGGAACCCTCGAGGAGGGTAGACTGCGCCTCGAGCGCCCGTAGCTCAGCTGGATAGAGCGTCGGTCTACGGAACCGAAGGTCAGAGGTTCGAATCCTCTCGGGCGCACTTCCTCAGCGTGACCAAAAGTAAATTGGGCTCACCGAAACTTCGGGCTAGGGTCGCTGTTAATCAAGATGCGTATGCGCACTTTAGATACCCGGCATGTTCTGATGACGGCGACGGTTTCCGTCGCCGTAAGTTTTGGCGTCCTGGGATGCGGTTCACAGACGGAGGAAGTGAGCACGACGACGGCACAGCAGGTCCGGGGCTCAGTTGCCCAGATCGCGGGTCTTTCGAAGTCTGGTTGCAAGGTTGCCTCTGGTGACACAGGGCTGATCGTCGAGCGGGCCACTGGGACGCTTGTCACCGCTGCAGCGCACCATGCTGGGGCGACAGTTGACGGGGTTCCACTGAGTCAGGTGATCAAGGCCGCCGCCGCACCCGCTCGGGCCTGTGGGTACACCGATCAGGCAAAGAGCATCGCGTTTGCAGCCCTGGCGGCAGGCGCTAAGACCAACTAAAGGGTTAACGACTTCCGGTCGCGCAACTCATGCGATCGGACAGTGTTGTAGCCGTCAAATGCAGATCACTTCCCCACACCTACTTCTGCTCGCGCCTTTAGCCGCGGCAGCAGCGCTTCTGCTCGGCAGTTAGCCGAGCCCTAGCTGGCATGGGACTCCGGTCCCGCCTAGGCCGCAGTACCCGTTGGGTACTTTGTGGAGGTACTGCTGGTGGTAATCCTCGGCCGGGAAGAAGTTGTTAAACGGCTCAACTTCGGTTGTGATGGGGCCCAGGCCCGTAGCTTCGAGCGCGGTTGCGTAACTGGTCAGCGATGCGGAAGCGGACGCCAGCTGCTCGGGGCTTGTGGGGTAGATGCCGGAGCGGTACTGCGTGCCAATGTCGTTCCCTTGACGCATTCCCTGGGTGGGGTTATGCCCTTCCCAAAAGGTCGTGAGAAGCGCTTCAAGGGTGATCTCCTCGGGGTTGTAGATGACCTCAACGACTTCGTTGTGGCCCGTCTGGCCCGAGCAGACTTCCTCGTAGGTTGGGTGGGGAGTTGCCCCCTGGCCGTACCCCACAATCGTCGACACGACACCGGGTAGCTGCCAGAACATCCGTTCAGCGCCCCAGAAGCACCCCATTCCGAAACCAATCCGCTTCGTGCCCTCAGCCCAAGGGCCTAGTAGCGACGAGTCCAGCACTGCGTGGCGGTCTGGGACCGCGTACGCAGGCGCCGTCCGGCCCGGGAGCGCTGATGATGCGTCCCCGGGAACTTCTAGCCCTCTGTGTGGAGGCCAGTGGTCATGCTGACGTCATCGAGTGAGCTGTGGGCTGGGCTTGCTGGAATCGCGCTGGTGTCCCGGCAAGCAGTGCCCTTGCAGGTAGCCAGACGCCGATCCTGTGCGATGAGTTGCGCAAGCACCCCAGCGTAAGCAGGGTCGTTAGTTACAGCGTTCATCTCAAACGGATCCTTAGACAGGTCGTAGAGCTCATACCTCTCTGGCAGTCCGCCACCCTGGAGGATCTCCAGGTGCCAATGCCAGTTGTGAATGCCGGCGTATGAAGGCGCCCGAGGGTTCTCGCCTGTCTCAATGACCACGGTGCGGGTGAGCCATGAACTTGGGCTTGCGAGTATGTCCTGAAGGGCAACGCCGTCCATGGCACGGCCTGCTGTGGCACCAGCTGCGCGCAGGATGGTTGGCGCTAGGTCGGTGTTGACGACCATTGGGGCTGCTGTCTTGCCCCCAGTGAAGCCAGGACCACTGATTACGAGCGGTACCTTGATTGACTCTTCGAAGCCAAACTGTTTTTGCGCGACAAGGTTGTGCTCTCCGAGGAGCCAGCCGTTATCGGATGTGTAGATGATGATCGTGTTCTTGGCCTCACCAGTCTTCTTGACTGCGGCAACGATCCGTCCGACCATGTCGTCGAGGCCCTTGATTGAGCCCTGGCGTCCACGGTAATGGTTGGTTGCGAGCTGACGACCGTCAGCTCCGATCCGGCCGAACCAGCAGAAGAAGCTCTGGATGCATGGCTTGTCGGATGTGTCAACCTCGTCGAGCGCTGGCCAGTTTGGAAGCGCCTTGGTGGCGAAAGTGCTGCGGTAGCGATAAGGCGGAATGGCTGGTGAGCCTTCGTTTGCGCCAGTCGTTGTCGTCGTGTGAGGAGCGGTTGGTGTGAGCCAGAGGAAGTAAGGCTTGGACTTGGCTCCATTGGCCTTGATGTACTTCTCCGCGTAGGTTGTCTCAACGTCCGTCTGGTAATTGGCGTCAGACTTAGCGCTGTTGTTCTGGAGGTAAACATCATTTTGTGCGTTCTCCTCGTGACAGCCCTCGAGCTTGTTGGTTGTGTAAGGAGTCTTGAGCGGTGGCGTGACGTTATTGCCAGCGGGGTCAATTGTCTTGTACTGATGGCGGCATGTGCCATAGGTCTTGAGTGTCCCGTTGACATTGAGCGTGTAGCCGTAGAACGCGTAGGTCGTTGGGTCAACGCCGCCTGCCCATTCGCTCCAGCCTGGTGGGATTTCCGTTGGAGTGGCTCGGCCGGTGACAATGTTGTCGGTACCGCTGAGCGTTTTGTTGAGCGGCTGGGAGATAGTTAGCGTTGAGCCTGAAATTTGCGTGATCTTCGAGCCTGTCTCTACGCCCGGCTGAGTGGTTGTAAGGCTGTCGGTGTTCTCGGTCAGCGGGGCACTGAAGTTGACGGTGCTGCCGACGATGCTTGTGACGGTTGGTCCTCTGCTGAAACCCTTACCTACGGCGTAGTCGCCGATGCGGATTCCGCTCGTGCTACCTGATGCGATGACCGAGGTTGATCCCGTGGTCCCCGTTGCCTCAGTTGTCGACAGTGAGGATGAAACATTGTCGCCAACAGCAAGTCCGGTTGAAGCACCGGAGAGGGTGATGGTGGAGGTTCCAATGGTGCCTGCGGCAGTGCGCGTGATGCGAGTCGTTGGGTCTTCCTCGCCGGTCTGGTTGAGGTACTTACCAATCAAGCCTGTGTGGTAGCCAGCGTTCTGTAGCCATTTAGGGAGAATGTTGCCCCAACCGCCGTCATTGGTTGAGTGCTTGAACTTGAAGTATCCGCCTAAAGGCCAGAAGTTCCATGTGATCCCATGGTTGTGCATGTACTGGCCGGTCAGGAACGTGGTCCGTGATGGGCAGCAGAGCGCGTAGGAAGCCAATGAGTTCTGGAAGGTGACGCCAGTGTTCTGAAGCTGTGCCTTGACCTTGGTCATGATCTCTAAGTCGTCTTGCCTTTGGTCGTCAACGGTCATGACGATGATGTTCGGCTTGGCTGTAGCTGCCTGAGCGGGAACTGCTGCGATGCCTGCGAGCGCCGCGAAGGCAGCTGCGGTGGCGATGATCGTGTTTGTGTGACGGCGTAGCCGAAGGGAGGTGTCTGTGGTCATAGCCTGAACGGTACCGCGCCTTGCGACGCGGTGTCAACAAAGTGCGGTGTTATTTCAAATGCTGCTGTACGATCAACTCATGACAGCATCCCCCCAAGGACGACAGCGACAGACATCAGCCACGTCGCGAGCGGCGATTCTGGAGGCTGCAAATGAACTCCTCCGGACCCAGCCTTACCGCGAAGTTTCTGTAGAGAGCGTTATGGCCAAAGCGGATCTGTCACGCACAATCTTCTACCGACACTTCGACGGGATGCCATCCGTTGCCCTGCAGCTGCTTGCGGATCTTGGTGGCGATGTGATTGAACTTTCCTCTGCATTTGGCAAGAACGCACTCGCAGCTCGCAACGGGCTCGACGCGCCCAATTCAGAGCTGATCTACAACTCGCTGCAAAAGGTCGTCCAGTTCTTCGCTGAGCAAGGCCCACTGGTCAAAGCTGTCGCAGATGCCGCAGTTGAGGATGAGGACCTTGAAGCCGGCTACGAGGGCTTCCTGCGACATTTCTCAGCTGAGGCAGGCAACGCAATTGACGGTCTCGCCAAGGCTGGGATTACCGACGTTCCAGACCCCCAGGCGACCGCAGAGGCTCTGACGGCGATGAACGAGCGCTACCTTCTGCGGACCCTTGGACGGCACCCTCAAGAAGACCCTGCCGTTGTCCTGAAGACAATCCACGCCATCTGGGCGCGGACCCTCTTCTCTGGTTCCCTGAAGGTCTAAGGCTTAGAAGCTCTCGGGTCGCCGAAACGACCCGAGGACCTCTCTTTACGGTGCGCCGGTGTAGGCGCTCCCGTAGCACGGAAGAATTCCGCAGGCTTCGCGGAGCTGCCCGTTTGGCTTGATGTAGTCACCAATCTGCTGGCGCAGAGTCGCCATGGTGCGGATGTTCTGATCGTGTGGGTCGCCACCGAGACGGTTTGGCTCATTGTCTGATGGTGGGGAAGGGGTTCCGCAGAACGTCTGCTCTGACCGCACGCGGCAGGGGACTGGGTCCACTGGGTAGCGCATCGGGCCGATATCCCAGACGATTAGAGCGTTGTCACTCAGCGGCATCGCACCGAGTGTCGACAAGCCCCAGGGTGCAGCCGCACCGTAGGTGTCACGGTTGGCTTCAAGGTATGGCTGACGAACCTTTAGACCAAGCGTCCTTGCCTCCACCAGGGTTGCAACGTTGGCGACCTGATGGTCGCCAAAGCTCATCTCCATCAACACATGCTTGACGGGGGTATTTGGAAGCGGGTTGCTTGTGATGTGGTTGGCATAACCGTTTGGCTCGCCTCGATCCCATGAGATCTGAATCAGGCCGAGTAGCAGTGGCCTCTGGCTGAGCTTGGTGTAGACGGGGAAGAAATAGGGCTTGTACTCATCAAAGTCGGTTGACCTTGGCAGGAGCATCGAGTAGTTCATTGCTCCCACATACAGGACAGACCTCGTGATGTCAGGCGAAAGGGCCGTCAAGCCACCTCCGGCGATTCCACCTTGGCTGTTGCCGTAGTAAGTGATGTAGTTCTTGTTGTACGAGGCGCTGTTTCCGTCCTTGGTTACTGCGAACGCGGCGTCAGTGGTGAGGCCGTTCGTGTGCGAGAGCGCACGTCCCAAGTACATGAAGTTGAGGTACCCCTGCTGCAGTCGGTCCGAGATCTTGGCCATGTTGGACAGATCGGAAAGAACGCCTGCTGCAGTGACGGTGTCGTCCTCTGGCCCGAGGTCATCTGCGCTTGCCATTCCGCTCCAGTTGGAGCCGCAGACAACCATCCGGTTCTCATTACCGAACTGACGCACATTGCGTGAGCCGACTTCGTTGATTGACCCAAACAGTCCGTGGCCGTAGAGGGTCGTGTACATCGGCCCACTTCCATCGGTTGAGCTCTGCGGAATGGTGCACCGGAACTGCGCGAGCTGCTTGCTTCCCGTGATCTGAGTTGGAAGGCCATCGGGGCCGTAGTTGAACTTGCCACCGGTTGCGCAGTTGGTCGATGTGAGGTAACACGGCACCTCGATGGTTCCGTCGATCGTGCGGATGGAATCTGCGTCAGACGGGGTATTGGTCACGCTGGTGATGTGCCAGACGGGTGAGGTGCCCTGGATGACGTTGTCGCCCATGGACGTGTCGCCAAGTTTGGCGAACGCGTCGTCACGGATCTTGAGGGCGCGCTCGGAAAGGCTACGCGTGCTCGCCACGGTGAAGTCCCAAGCGAGGTTGAGGCCCGAACGGTCAATGCCGGCTGTCTTCAAGGTCTTGAAGATGGCCTCCATCTGAACACGACGAGATTCAACGACGCTGCTTTTGGTGACCAGACGGTCCCTGAAAAGACGGAATCCGTCACTGGCAGGAATGGCTGCGCCGGACGCTGTCTTGAGGTTGCGCAGGGCAACGATGTAACGGTGTCCGTCCTGAAGGTTCTTGGCCGGATGGATAATCAGGTTTGCGCTGTCGGCTGGAGTGCTAGCAACCTTGTCGATGGTCGCGTCGCTGTAGCCCTGACCGTCCTCTGCCCAGATCGCTTGGCGCACGCCGGTAGCTGCGTCAATCAGGACCGCAGCTTGGTTGGTCTCGGAGTACTTGCCAATGTTGTTCACAGTTGGCATTCCCGTCGCGGCGATTGCTGCGTTTGAAGTCAGGCCAGGAACGTGCGTGATCATCATCGAACCCGGGCTGAAGCCGTCGAACTTGTTCAGCTCATCTGGGTTGAAGTATTTCCGGCCCGCGAAAAGCGTTGGCACCGTAATCGGCATGGAGAGCAGCTTGTAGTTCAAGCGCTGCCCAGTGGCCTTGGTCGAGTCTTTGACTGTGAAGTAGTCATTGGGGAACGGGTAGAGGCAGTCCGCGGTGTCAGTGATGTCACACCGTGACGCAGTTGCCGTATCGACAGCTGGGGCCTTGGTTATGCAGCTGGTGGAATCAATGTAGATCGGCTCCTGCTGAACAACAACGTCATCAACATTGACCTTGAGGGTCGCTGCGGTGCAGAGGGCGATGGCCTGCTTGCCTGAAGTCGTGGGTACCAGGCTGACCGTCGCTTTGCCTTGGCTGCTTGACCCAAAGGAGACTGCCTTGACGGAGGTGATGACCGCAGTCACAGATCCTCTGGTGAGGCTGATGGAGACCGGTGTGGTCGGGCTGGCAAGGCCACCAGGCTTGGTGACGCTGATCTGAATCTTCTTCTTGCTGGCGATTGTCTTCTGGGAGCTGTACCCAGTCACGAAGCTTGCTGTGGTCGAGCCAGCTGCTGAGGCTGACTGGTCGCCTGCAGCAAAGAAGCCGCCGAGAATGGCTGCGAGTGTGATGGACAGCGCTGCGAGTGCGGCAACATAACGTCGAGTGGACGAATTGACGGAACTCATTGAGTCTCCCCTCCAAGGTTGATCGGGAGGACGCTACTCCTCTGTCTGGGGTGGCGCAACTACGCTCACTCTCGCCGCCGGTCGCGGGCCTAACTTTCACTCTGATGATCGAAGCAGACCACGCAGAGAAGCAGCCGGGGATACTCGCTGAGTTCCGCAATTTTCTGCTCCGCGGAAATGTTGTGGACCTTGCTGTTGCGGTCGTGATCGGCGCCGCGTCAGCGACAGTCGTTCGAAGCCTTGTCACGGATCTGATCACCCCCTTGATTGGCGCGATCTTTGGGGAGCCAGACTTCTCCGCAATGACGTTTCATATCGGCAGCGCTGTCTTCCGTTACGGCAACTTCCTCAACGCATTGATCGGCTTTATGACGGTCGTCGCGGCGATCTTCTTCCTCGTCATCAAGCCAACTGAGCGTCTCGCTCGTCTCACCGGCGATACCGGCCAACAAGACCCGACCGATGTTGATCTCTTAACTGAGATCCGTGATCTACTGAAACAAAGGAATCCCTAGCCCATGAGTCTGCTTGCAACTGTCCTATCTGTCGTCCTCGCCGTGGTCTTCACGATTGCGGGCGCAAACAAGTTCAGTGGGAGCGCGTTAGCCGCAATCGCGCCCGAGCACTTGAATATTTCTGAGAAGACCTATCGCCTCGCCGGCGTCCTTGAGTTGCTCGGGGCTTTCGGCTTGCTGGTCGGCGCTATCGCCGCGCCGTTGGTCGGAGGCCTTGCGGCCGTGTGCCTCGGCCTCCTTCTGCTTGGCGCCGTGGTCCTTCACATCCGCGCCGGCGACCCTTTCGCGGTTGGTGATGGGTTCACCAAGTCGGATGCCACAGCGATTGAAGGCTGGGCACCGGCCGCTGGTCTTGTCGCGCTGTGTTGGCTGGCAGCCGCGCTTATCTTGATCTGATCGGACAGCCGCTTGGCGGCCCGTAATAAGTGACTGTCCAATCGCCGACCTGGGCTAGTGGGGCCGGCAGTCCCTTCGGGATAGGCGGTTGGTAGGCGACTGCGGGATTTGTGCTCGTCAGCGTTATTGCCTTGTCGACTGGTGGAGCGGTCGCAGCGATTGCTTGGAGGGGGACGCCAAGCCGGCGGGCAAGAATCCGCGCGTGTAACGGATAGCCACTTGTGGCGAACGGCAGGCAGCCTCCCAGCGCCTTGACTCCACCAGCGCTGTTCAGGGCAGATAACTCTCGGTCGGAGCTGTTCTGGAATGCGATCGCGTTGTTCCACGAGTTGTGTGAAGCGTTCCACCCGCTAGCCAGGCTCGCAACTGTCAACAGGGCGACGAGGGATATGGCGAGGGGACGAAGCCAGCTGCTGGGGGCCTCTTCGGCGGTAGCGCTGCTGAGCAGACAGCTCGCACCGATACCGCCAAGCGCGCAGAGCGCAATGCCAGCGGGAAGGGCGTAGCGGCTGATCGCCGGTTCAATTCCAGCGACCTTCAGGATTGCGATTTCAATAAGCCAGATTGCTGCCGCTGTGAGCAGAGCGATCCCGACCAGGCCGCCCGAGGTCATGCGCCTCAGCCCGACCGCCGCGATCCCCGACGGGATCAGAATCCACGCGATCGGAGGGAGCACGCGGAGCCACTGACCGAACATGCCGGAGACTGATGAGCCATTGGCGAGTAACTCGCCAGCACGGTCGGAGGCTTGAAGCGCCCCACCGCCGAGCAGCGCGGGGAGAGCAAACCAAGCTGCCAACCAGAGTGCGATTGCCCCAGACCCCTGTAATAGGACCGCACGGCGACTTTCGCCCCTGTGCAACCTCCAGCCAAGCCAGATCAGCACCAGTAGCCAGGCCTCTGGCCGGATCAGGCCGACGAGAACCCCAAGGGCGAGGGCGAGTCGCGGCCTGTTGTCGCGGGCGGCGAGGGCCGCTGCCGCGGCTGCGGCGACTAGGACGGGCTCGGACATTCCTGAGATTGCCGTGGTCACCCAAGGGCTAATCGCGAGTGGAAGGAGTCCAGCCACAACACCACCCGCAGTGCCCCAGTCACGGCGGACTAGGTTGAACAGGATCACGCTCGTGGCAAGCGCGCAGAACCGCACGAGCCAGAGCCACGCGTAGACGGCCACTGAGCCGGAGAGCGCGCTAACCAGCGCTAGTGGCAGAACTGGGACGGGCTTCCAAGAGGGCCCGACCGAGAAGTTGATCCCACGACCGTGGCCGAGTTGGTTGGCCCAGACAAGCCATGAGTTTGCATCATTAGCTGTCTCCTGCCCAAGCGGGATCAGGCTTACTGCGGCCAGTGTGGCGCAGGCGAGGAGCAGGCCACGGATCAGCCACGGCCCGTTGAGCGACTGCTCAGTCGGCTCAGTTGCCGCCGCAGACACCGAAGACCGCTTTGGCATTGCCGCTTAGGAACCGTTCACGTGCCTCGGCGTTCATTCCGATGGAGTCGAGGTCCTCAAGGGCCTTCTGCGGGGCGATCATTGGGAAGTTGCTGCCGAACATGACCTTCTTGGACCCGTCGGCCTGGAGGTAGCGCACAAGTTCTGGCGGGTAACGCTTGGCGGTATAGGCCGATGTGTCTATGTAGACATTCTCGTACTTGCGGGTCAGGGAGATCATCTCCTCAGTCCATGGGTAGCCAATGTGACCGGCGACAATTTTCAGTTCGGGAAAGTCGAGCGCGACCTCATCCAGGTAAGGAATGGGCCTGCCGACCTCAGAGGTACGCAGTGGCCCGGTGTGACCGACCTGAAGGCAGAAGGGAACCCCGAGCTCAACGCAGGTTGCGTAGAGGGGGTAGTAGCGCCGGTCATTTGGTGGCAGTTCCCAGAGCCATGGGAGCATCCGCAGGCCGACGAAGCCGTGGTCCTCAACGCAGCGGCGTAGCTCCCGGACCGCTTCCATTGGGTTGCGCAGGTTGACTGCGGCAAGGCCTGCGAAGCGCGTCGGGTGTGCGGCTACCCAGCCGGCGACCTCCTCGTTGCTGATCACATCGCCTTGCGGCCCATGCCATGCGGTCAGCAGAGTGAAGTCAACTCCGGCCGCGTCCATTGCAGCGATGCTGAGGTCGATCGGCAGTTCCTCGACAGGTGGTTCCTGCCCGATCCACCGGCGCAGCGAGTCGAACATCGGATCGCCGATGAACCGCAGTGTTGGGTGTTGTGCCCATGCGTCAATGACCATGAGCCGGAGACTACGCGGAGTTTCCTCGACCCGCGACCGAGGACAGAAATTGATCCGGCGCGCGTCCACTCGCAGCGACCACGACCTTTGGGGCTCCGGGGGTGTAGTCTGAGGGAGTGGTCAGAGTGACCGCCATCACACAGAGAGGGAGTTCCCATTGACCATCGCCGCCCCGTCCAGAATCACATTTGCCGCAGTGGTTACTGCTGCAGCCCTGTTGGCACCAGCCACTGCGCTCGCAGCAACCGCTCCGAAGGTCACCACCAAAGCAACCTTCAAGGCCGGCGGCAGCATTAGACAGGTTTGGGTCATTGATGCAACTGCGGGCGACACACTCATTCTCGCCGACTCACACAGCAAGGTCATCAAGACCGGCACTGCTGACGCAGCCGGCTCCTTCATCTTCAGGGGCGTAAAGGTCGCAACCGGTTACACGGTTCGCCGTCAGGTGGGACGGGTCGTAGCGGGAACTTCCAAGATTTCGGTCCTTGCCGCAGGCAAGAACCCAAGCTCCACCTATTACAAGGGAATCAAGCTCGTCGAGGGCCTCAATTACGTGAAGATGCGCGACGGCATCGAGCTTGCGATGACGGTCCGTCCCCCCAAGATCAACGGGGTTCAAAAGCACCTCGCCGACGGCCCGTTCCCAACAATCATTGAGCACTCCGGTTATGAGACAGCAGCGCCCCATGACCTCTTCGCCTCGATCGCCCTAGGCGTGGGCAAGTGCGCGCCAGCATCGTCAACCTGCGATCCCCTTCTGCCAGACTCTTCAACAGCGGTTGGAGCGTTGATTGCGCCGATGCTCGGCTTTGCAACCGTCTCGGTCCAGATGCGCGGCTCCGGCTGCTCAGCTGGTGCTTTCGACCTCTTCGACCTTCCGACCACATATGACGGATACGACATGGTGGAGACCGTCGCCGCACAGTCTTGGGCCAAGGGCCACAAGGTTGGCATGGGCGGCATTTCCTTCTCGGGTATCTCGCAGATGTTTGCCGCGGGTACCAACCCACCTCACCTTGCCGGCATCACGCCCATGTCAATTACGGATGACACCTACACATCAACCGGTTATCCCGGTGGCATCTGGAACACGGGCTTCGCGCTCTCCTGGATTTCGCAGAGGATGGACGACGCGCAGCCAGCCCCAGCAGGTGGTCAGATGTGGGCGAAGGCAATGGTTGCCCGCAGCGACGTTCTAGGCCAGAAGTGCCTTGCCAACCAGAAGCTGCGCCTTCAGACGCAGGACGCCGTCGCTCAATCGGCCGATAACCCATATCGCGACCCTGCACTCTTCAATAACCGCGCTGCCGCTACTTGGGTCAGCAAGATCAAGGCCCCAGTGTTCCTAGTCGGTTCGTTCCAAGACGAGCAGACCGGCGGGCACTTCCCAGAGGCTCTTGGTGATCTCAAGAACAACAAGAACGTCTGGCTCTCAATGCAGAACGGTGTTCACGCCGACTCGCTTGGGCCAAGCACGATCACCCGCTGGGTTGAGTTCCTCAGCCTCTTCGTTGGCGACCAGATTCCAAAGGTTCCCGCAAGCGTGATCAGCCTGAGCAGCGCGCTTTACACGCAGCTCGCAGACTCCGCGGCACTCCCTGTGCAGCAGTCACGATTCGCGACTATGGCCAACACGCCGGCAAATGTTGCGGCGGCCAAGGCCACGTTCAAGCGCGACTCGCGTGTTCGTCTGCTGATGGACAACGGCAACGCTGTCTCCGGTGCGCTCGGTGCGATCGGTGCGCCATGGGAGCTTAATTACGCAGCATGGCCAATCACCCAACTGGCACCAACGAACTACTACCTCGGCGCGAGCGGTGCTCTAACCACTACGGCACCCGGCTCAAGCTCAACGGTTTCCTACGTAGGCGACCCATCGGCTCGTCCACTCATGACGCTGCACGGCGCCGGAGCGGGCGATGCTTGGAAGGCACAGCCTCGCTATGACTGGCAGCCACTCGCGAGCGGCAAGGGTGTCGGCTTCACAACCGCAGCGCTCGGCTCCGACGTTGTAATTGCTGGCCCCTCAAGCCTCGATCTATACCTCAAGTCTTCTGCACTCAACACGGACCTTCAGGTCACGATTAGTGAAGTTCGACCTGATGGTAAGGAGACATACGTTCAGAACGGTTGGCTCAGAGCCTCGCATCGCAAGTTGAATGACGCGAAGTCAACTGCCAACGATCCGTTCCCAACCCATCTGGCCGCAGATGCCGCAAACCTGCCAGCTGATGTATTCACACTTGTCCGGATTCCCGTCTTCCCAGTGGCTCATGCGTTCCGCGCCGGGTCGAAGATCCGCATCACGGTGGAAGCACCGGGCGGCGACCGTCCAAGCTGGAACTTCCAGACAATTGAGAACGGAACAATCACTAACACGATTTCGATCGGCGGCGTACAGGCATCGCGCCTGGTCCTGCCGGTCATAACGGGTGCCAATGCGAAGGGAACTTCGCTTCCGGCCCCGACAGCCCTCAGGGGCGAGCCAAGCCGTACTTACTTGGCTGCGTCCAACGGGGGCTGACCTGGTCTGACCGGCGGTGGGGGCGGGAGGCCCCGCCGTCGGGCACTCCAGTTTCTTGCTGAATCAGTCACTCAGATCCAATCGATCAGAACGGTTGCGACCACCGCTGGGGTTGTCTGCTGGTTAGAGCTGCAGGCGCATGAATACTTCAAAGGCTTCAACGCCATGCGCCCCGCCCTCAGTGCCATCAAACCGTGGGATGTCAAGGAATCCGAGGGATCTGTACAGGGTTTGTGCGTCAGCCATGAAGTTGAGTGATTCGAGGACTACCGACGTGTAATTCAAGTCGCGAGCATCGGTGATGACCTGCTCGACCAAGCGCCGGGCGTGGCCTCCGCCGCGGTAGTCGGGCTTGACATAGACGCGCTTGAGTTCGGCTTCCTTGTCTGAGTAGGGCTTGAGTGCGCCTACCCCGGCGGGCTCTCCGTCCACAAGCATCAGGTACATCCGCCCGCGTTCGCCGAATAGCTTGGGCCACTCGGCGCGGAAGTCATCGTGCACTGCCTGCCCTGAATCACGCAGGTCAAGGCCATTGACGGTCAGCATCTGGTCAAGGAGCCAGAGGGCGTACTCACGGAAGAGGACATCACATGCCTCAGCGTCAGACTCGTTGCGAATCCGTCTGATCTCAATCCCAGGCACAGCCGCCGAGTCTATATAGAAAGCTCCGCCTACTAGGCAGGCTTACCCGGGTTTCCTCCCTAGAGGATGTTGCTCATCAGGGTGATCGTCTTCGTGCCGGTGGCAGTCGGGATCGTCACCTTGACTGTCCAGATACGACCTGCGGGCAGAGTGACAGCGGACGTCCACTTGGTAGGTATTGGAAGGTCTGCCGTGAAGTTCAGTGTGGTTCTTGAGCCACCCATGAAGGTGTAACCCGTGATTGCGGCGCTTGGGTTCTTAGCAGCCCACTTGCCGCTGACGACGACGCTGAGGTGGTGGCCAGTTGATGCCGTCGCGCAGACCTGCGGGGTCTTGGCTGTGGCCATTACGCAGTGGCGGGCTGAGGCCGCAGCTTGAGCTTGGATTCCAGTTGATGCCTTGGCGCTGGAAGCGCTCATACCCATGCCGAGGGCAGTCGTTACGACGAGCGTTCCGAGGACTGCAAAGAGTCCACGTGAGTAGTAGGCGGGGAGGGACTTGTTGTTTGGGCGTGTGTTCTTCATGGAAGCCAAGTTAGCGATCCACTCTAAGAAAACCTTGAGCAGGCCTGCCCAGGATCAGCGACTAGCCCTCGGTGGCGTCCAACGGGCCGCCCGCGCGCCCAAGCTCCGTGCCTTCAGGTGCACACCCGTCACGGCCAACGAATCCGCCTTGTGCGCCGAAGATCACGTAGGTGGCCTCTTCGGTTGTGGCGTTGCGCATGCTGCGTGGCGTGGCGGCATCAATACGTACAAAGGAGCCTGCCGGTGCCTCCACAGTCTCGTAAGGCTCTGCGTCAGTCCCAAAGCAGAATGTGATCGTGCCGGAGTGGACGAAGTAGACCTCTTCCTGCCGCTCATGCCAGTGGATGCCGGTCTGGTAGCGGGGTGGAAGGACGATGGCGTTGACGCCCATCTCCTTGACATCAATCTCGCCGCGTACCTTGCGGAATCCGGGTCCTTCGCCTAACGCTCCAAGAGTTGTGGCGCCCCAGCCGTTTCCGTCTGTTGTCTGAGTAATTGGCATTGCCGTCTCCCTCGTTCGCAGTTGGTACCCAGTATGCCTTGTTTTGTTTGTGGCATTCAAGTACGCTCGGCTGACGCAGGCTCGAAGTGCCTACCAGTCTCAGGAGATAACTCCAACATGATTACCCGCGCCGCTTCAGGCACAGCCCCTATCCGCAAGGGCCTGCTCGCCCTTTTCGTTGTCGTGTTGCTGGCCTTGGCGTCGGCCGGGACCGCTTCAGCAGCCGTTACCTGTTCGGTTCGGACGGGCGATGGGATAAACCTGACTGGCTGCGATCTGACCGGCGCTGATCTGAGCCACCTGACCGGCGCAACAAACTTGACTAACGCGATCATCAAGAACGCAACGCTCCCATCAGCGAGCCTTGTCAGCTGGACCTTGACTGGGGTTGCCTCTGGTGGGCTCAAGGGAACACCTACAAAGCTTCCCGTCCACTTCGGGATCATCAAGGGCTGGCTTGTCGGGCCGGGCGCCGTAATAGCGGGTGCCGATTTCACGGGTGCGGACCTTTCGGACATGTCCCAGTTCTCGGCCGGCGTGAGCGATGTGCTGTTGCACGACAACAACCGCTACCAAGTGTTCGTGGGGGTCAAGGGCTCGGGTATTACAGGGAACCCAATGCTGGGTCTCGGCTACAAAATCGTCAAGGGGTACCTTGTCGGGCCTGGGGTCAACCTCACGGGCGCAAACCTCACTGCCGCTGACCTGTCAGGTGTGAACCTCACCCTCGCAACACTCACCGGAGTCGTTTCAGGCGGGGTGACCGGGGCCCCAACACTCCCCGCGGGCTTCGCTCTACTCAACGGCTACCTCGTAGGTAGCGGGGCTGTGCTTCTGGGGGCGGACCTCCACGGGACGACGATCAGCGTCTCGCTCGCGGGGCTTGACCTCACTAACGCAAACTTGACTGGTGTGACACTCGGCGCAATTTCGATTAGCAATACCGATTTCACTGGCGCCACGTTGACCGGCATCCGCACGCAGCTCACCGCCGGTGCGGTCCCTGCAAGTCCGGTCAATTTGACGGGCGTACCCAAGGCCCTTCCTAGCGGTTGGAAGATGATCAGCAAGGTTCTCTGGGGGCCAGGCGCGAACCTTTCCAACTTGTCTCATTGGAGCCTCAACCTTGATGGCGTTGACCTGACCGGCGCGAACCTCTCCGGCACAAGGTTGCAACAGCTGACTGGGTCTGTGACGCTGTCGCCGGGTTACAAGATCGCTCAGGGGTATCTGGTGGGCCCTAGGACTGTCGTGACATGCCCATCCAGCGCTCCCAAGACGACCTTCACTAGTGAAGAGCTAAGTGGTGTCAGCTTCGAGGGGTCCCAGCTGACCTACTGCGGCCTCCCAGCTGCACCAGGTGCGATCAATCTGACGGGCGCGACGTTCCTGTCTGGCGACCTCAGCGGCGTGGACCTCAGTTCGGCGAATCTCTCCGGAACGCTGCTCAAGGGGTTTTTGGGAACTCCAACCCTCCCAACGGGCTGGGTTCTTTGCACCTGGGGGGTTCGCGCGGCAGTGGGCCCGGGCGCGAACATCACCGGGCTTGACCTCGGCAACTGCAACCTCTCATCCGCGGACCTCACTGGAGTTTCGGGTAAGCCCGGCAGCCTGAGCCGCACGACAGCCCCAACGGGTTGGTTGGTGGCTGGTGGCTACTTGGTCGGCCCAGGCGTGAATCTCACCAACGCAATCCTCACCAGCGGTGACCTCCGTGGCATTGATTTGAGTGGGGCAACGCTGACCGGGGTTACAGGCTCGGGGTTGGTTGGCAACTCTGGCACGCGGCTTCCCGCCGGCTGGAAGGTCACCGCCGGCTTCCTAGTAGGCCCCAGAGCCAACCTGTCCGGCAAGGTGATCACCGGCGCGGACTTCAGTGGCGTCAACCTCACTGGAGCGAACTTGACGGGAGCCACGATTACCGGATTGACGGCCAACCCAGCAACACTGCCCGCCAACTATGCGGTGGTCGGGGGAACGCTGATTGGCCCAGGCATGAGGATCGCCAACGTGAGTGTTGCCGGCGTGGACTTGAGCACGGTCAACCTTGACGGTGTCTCGTCCTCCGGCCTGACGGGAACGCCATCCCATCTACCTGTAGGAGCGAACCTGATAGGGGGGATCTTGTTCGCTCCGCGCGTAAGTCTCAAGCGAGAGAGCCTTCCCAACTTGAACCTGACGGGCGTTGACCTGACGGGAGCTGACCTGAAGGGGGCGAATCTTGAAGGTGCAAATCTGACCAACGCAAATCTGACAAACGCTGATCTGACTAATGCCAGCCTTGCTGGCGCCAAGCTGATCGGAACGAATGTCAGTGGAACAATCATGGCGGGGGCAGTTGTGGCTGCCATGGGTGATTCCACGGCCCTAGACCCATATGTCAGGACTACGACCAAGAATCTTGTCGGTATCCCGGCCAGCTTCCCTGGCGCGAGCAGCGTCGGGCTCAAGGCGATCGTCAAGGGCTACATGGTCGCTGCGTGGCTCAGCCTCAACAGTGCTGATCTGACTGGAGCTGACCTACGGGGCCTCGACATCACAAACACTGACCTGACAGCAACGAAACTAGCTGGCGCCAGCGTTGATGGTCTCGTCACCGGAGACTCAGTCGGCGTGCCAGCAAAGCTGAGTCCCAACATGGACTACATCTCCGGAACGCTCTTTGCCCCAGGTGTGGTTGCCGTGGGAACACTGGCCGATGGGGCCAACCTGGCGGGCCTGTTTATTGACGGGGCAGCGATCCGTGTCACGTTTGGCAAGGGAACTAGGTCTGGCGTCATCAACGGGGTTCCTTCCCAGATCAGCCAAAGCGGTACCTATGTTCGTGGTGGGTACTTCGTCGGACCAAATATGGCCTTGGCTAGAGCAAATTTGTCCAATCAGGATCTGACCGGCGTCGACTTCACGGGCAGCGACCTGAGCGGCGCTAACCTCGGCGGCGCGATTCTCGTCGGATCCCTCCTTGGGCCTGGCGTCATCACCGCTGGCATCGTCGGTATGCCGGCGTCCCTTCCATCAGGGGCCAAGATGGTCGGCGCAAACATTGTCGCACCGGGGGTAAGCCTGACTAAGGCAGTGCTCACGAATGCCGACATGAAGAACCTAGACCTCCAAGGCGTTAGCTTCGTTGGCGCAACGCTTTCCGGCGCTGACTTTTCAGGCTCTAACCTGACCGGCGCGGACCTGACCGACGCCAAGGTGGCGGGCACTAAGTTCGGTACTGCGACGCTCGCTAACGTCAAGAGCAGTGGTCTGGTCGGTACCCCGACTTCGCTACCCGCGACCGTGCGCCTTCTGGGCGGCTTCATTATCGGCCAGGGCGTCAATCTAGATGGGAAGAACCTGACGGGCCTGCACTTGACCGGCCTCAATCTTGACGGCTCAAGCTTCGTTGGTGCCAACCTGACCAAGGTGGTCAGCGGCACGGTCACCGGCCAAGTTGACATGGGCCCTAACTGTGCTCTGGTGAGCGGTTATCTGGTCGGTCCGGGAGTTGACCTGTCGAGAGTCACAGCTCTCGCGGGCGCTGATCTGACTGGAGTGGACTTGACAGGGGCGAACCTTGGGGCAACCAACTTCACCGGAACCACGCTGAGCAACGCAAACCTCGCCAAGGCACAGGTAGCCGGTGCTCTGCTGAGCACGGCGAATGTCTCGGGGTTGAAATCCGGCGCCCTTGTGGGCGTACCGGCATCGCTCCCTTCCGCGAGCTACAAGATCGTTGGCGGCTACCTAGTTGGACCACATGTTGACCTCACTTCTGCGGCCCTGACGGCGGCCAACCTTCACGCCGTTGACCTGACGGGCGTGGTCTTTACCCACGCGAACCTGACTGGGGCCACGCTTACTGGGGCGACCATCACGGACGCTGACTTCGGTACCGACGGCTACGTCGAAGGCGAAATCAACGGCAATGCTGCCACTCTGGCTGGGGTCATATCCGGCACGCTTGTTGGCAACCCAGCCCAAGTGGCAAGCAAGTGGATAGTTGTAAATGGGTATCTCGCAGGGCCAGGCGCAAACCTGACTGGTGCGAACTTCGCTGACGTGGTCTTCGGGAGTATCAGTTACCGGCCCAACGGTTACAACACACTCAAGGACTTGACTGGTGCAAACCTCACTCGCGCTGACTTCAGCCGCGCCAGCCTCAGCGTGATCTTGACCAAGGCGAACCTGACAGGCACGATCTTCGGCACGGCATCACTCGGTGGCATTACATCGGGGCTGATCACAGGAGCACCCAAATCGCTGCCCGTCGGGTTCAAGATCGCTAACGGGTTCCTTCTTGGAGAGCTATCGAAGCTGAGCGGGGCGGACCTGCACGGCCAGAACCTCAAGGGCGTTGATCTTTACGGCGCGGATCTCACCAAGGCCAATCTGAGCGGAGCCACCCTTACTGACGTCGACCTGACGTTAGCCAACCTGGGTAATGAGCACAGCGCAGGCGGTCCGGATGCCGCCAAATTGAGTGGAGTCATCTCAGGCGGTCTGATTACACGGACAGACCCAACGTCAGTTCCAGTCGGCTGGGTAATTCAGAAGGGGTATCTGGTTGGTCCAGGCGCAAACCTGACCAGCGCTGATCTCAGCGGGGTTGACTTCAGCACCCTCGTCTACGCTCCGAACGGTGGTGGGAGGGTGGCGTTGACCGGAGCGAACTTGACATCAGCAGTTCTCGCCGGCGTCAGGCTCCAGGCGGCAACCTGGCTCAAGATCATTGGAACACCAAACTCCTTGCCAACCGGTTGGCGCTTGCTCCGGGGAACGCTCTCAGGCAGCAGCTGATTCCTACCTGAGGGGGCGCGCTTTATTCTCTAAGCTTGGACTTGCTTAGTAGGAAACTGCAACCTGGGGAGGGAGCGCAATGGAGACTGAATTGATGACGGTGCCTGTTGAGGAGATTGACCTCGGCGACCTCTCGCTGTGGGTTGACGGTCCGCCACATGCAATCTTTGACCGCCTGCGCAACGAGGCGCCGATCCACTGGAGCGAGATGGCCAGTTGGGACGGAGAGCCTGGCTTTTGGTCAATCACCTGCGCGGAGGACGTCCACGCAGTCAGCCGTGACTGGGAGGCGTTTTCATCAGAGCGGGGCGGGATCCTCGCCGCTGACCATTCGGTTCCAATTGAGTTCCAGAACGCAATGTTCATTGGCATGGACCCTCCACGCCACGACCGCATCAAGGCACTGTTCCAGCGCGGCTTCACGCCCAAGCGGATTGCTGCGCATGAGGATGAGATCCGCGCGATCACCCTCCGGGTCCTTGACCAGCTTGAGGGGCGAACGGAGTTTGACCTTGTCGCAGATGTTGCCCAGCCTGTTGTCGGACGAGTGATCGGCAGCTTCCTCGGCGCACCGGAGGAGGACGACGCCATGTGGGCGGACTTCGCAAACCGGGGTCTTGCCTTGGGCGATGATGAACTCCAGCCAGAAGGCGAGGGCACAGTCCTCGAGCTGATTGAGAAGGGCGTCATGCGAGTGATCGAGATGGCCGCCGAGCGGCGCGAGACCCCAACGGATGACCTGACGAGTCTGCTGGTCCACGCTGAGGTAGACGGTGAACGGCTTGAGGACTATGAGATCGCGTCCGGCTTTGCTCTTCTGGTCGCAGCGGGTAACGACAGCACCAAGGCCACTTTCTCGAGTGGAATGCTGGCCTTGCTGCGCGAGCCTGAACAGATGCAGCGGCTGGTGGAGAACCCGGAGATGATCCCAAACGCAGTCGAGGAGTTCCTGCGCCTGTTCCCGGCGTTTGCGCACTTCCGACGGACTGCCACGCGGGATGTTGAGATGCACGGCAAGAGGATCCGCGAGGGCGACAAGGTGATCCTCTGGTATCCCGCCTCCAACCGTGACGAGACCGTCTACGCGTGTCCGCACCAGATGGACATTGAACGCAGTACTGAGCATCAGGCCTTTGGTGCCGGTGGCCGGCACTTCTGCCTGGGCACTGCGCTGGCAAGGCTGGAGCTTGGGATTCTCTTCACCGAGACACTGAAGCGCTACCCCTCGCTGCGATTGGCCGAGGAACCCGAGGCCGTCCGGTCCTTGTTTGCCAACCAGCCCCGCTCCGTGCGGGTGACCGTCGGCTAGCACCTTGGGTACAGCGTTTCTCAGACCCGATCAGCGGTACGCTTTGGACTGTAAGGATTCGCACCACGGGAGAGGACAGCGATGTTGACACGGAAGAGCTTTACGACAGCTGCACTGATTACGGCCACATGTGTTGGTCTGACGGCTGCGCCGACTGCCTCAGCATCGCTCTCAGCAAGCCAGAAGACTGCGATCCAGAAGGTTGGGTCCGCCGCTTACATCTACGGCTACGCGCCTGTCTACATGCAGCGCAATGTCGCTCGCTTCCCCGCGAACATGGTCGTCAACGTTCAGTACCTAGCAACCGAGATGACGCGCACCGTTGTCAAGCCCAACTCAGACACGCTCTACACGATCATGATTCTCGACGTGGGCACAGATCCGGTGATCATCCACGCTCCATCAACTGGTAGCCGCTACTTCAGTTTCGAGCTGCTTGATGGCCACACCAATGTCTTCGGCTACATCGGCACGCGGGCCACCGGTAATAGCGGTGGTGACTACGCCATCGTTGGGCCCAATTGGAATTCGACGACCACTCCACTCGGCAAGAGCGTCGTTGGGGTCATCCGCTCCCACACCCCGCGCGTCTGGGTTGTCGGCCGCACTCTTGTAGACAGCGAGGCTGACCTGCCTGCAGCAGTAGCAGTGCAGGATCAGATCACCGCGCAGAAGAACAGCAAGGTTGGCGCAGCCGAGTATCTGCCCAACTTCAACCTGACCACACCTAACAATGCGCTGGGCACGCCAGCGGACATGGTTCCTAACGCCGCCTATTTCAAGGAGTTCGGCACTGTGATGGCAGCCCAGCCACCGATTGCTGCTGACGCACCCACCATTACCTCCCTTGCTAAGTACGGCGTAGGCCCAGGGCTTGACCCGAACAAGACTCAAGGGTCGGCGGTTATGGCAGAACTCGTCAAGGGTGCCAAGGCAGGCCAGGCCAAGATTGACGCTGGCATTGAAACGCAGCGCAAGGCTTCAGCTAAGAAGAACAACGGCTGGATCCTGTTCGACCGCGTTGGTGATTATGGAACTGATTACTTGACGCGCGCGATCATCGCTCAGATCGGTGTTGGTGCCAACAAGCCAGCGGAGTCCATCTACCCCGGCACCACCCACGACTATTCGGGCAAGGTGCTCAACTGCGGGTCGAGCCACGTGTACAAGGTGCACTTCAATGCTGGGCAAGCTCCACCTGTTGACGGATTCTGGTCAATCTCGATGTACGCGGATGACCAGTTCTTCATTGCTAATCCGATCAACCGCTTTGCCATCGGGGACCGCACACCTGACCTGACTTACAACAGCGATGGCTCCCTTGACATTTGGGTGAGCTACGGGCAGCCATCAGTGGTTCATCGGGGTGTGAAGAACTGGCTGCCAGCCCCGGCCACGACCTTCACACTTGTGATGCGCGCCTACATTCCACAGGCATCGATTCTTAGTGGGACTTGGAAGTACCCCAAGATCACACGCGTTAGCTGAGTAGGTCGCTGGGTCTTATAGGAGGCGGCGTTAGGCGCCGGGGGCGTCGCGGTCAATCCGCTCAAGCACGCCGGCGACCTTTGCGTCGCGTTGCATGAGTGCGTCGGTTGCCATGTTGAACACTCCGCGAAGCATTGAGAACGGCACCCAACGGCGCGGGACGATGATCCGCGCTGAGTGTTTCTCCATACCGTTGGCAATTGCCTTGGCAGCGCGTTCTGGGGTGATCGTCTTGCCCAACGGCCCACGGAAGGCATGGTCGGCAAGCTCTTTAACTGGCCCCGGGTCGTGCATTGCGATTTTGGCGATGTTGGTGTCAACCCAGCCTGGGTACAGAACCCCTGCACTCGCGCCGCGATAGGCAAGCTCAGTCCGCAGGGCTCGGCCAAGCTGCTCGACCGCTGCTTTTGACATCGCATACGGGGCGTTGACGACACCATTCATAAAGGCGTAGATGGAGGATGTGATCAGCACATAGCCGCCGTTCTCAATCACCTGCGGCAGACCAGCGCGGACGGTGTGCCAGACGCCATTTAGGTCAACGTCTATGACCTTCTCGTACATCTCGTCAGTTAGCCCAGCGACTGTGAGCGGCGGGTCGTTGGCTATTCCAGCGTTTGCAAAGACGATGTCGACCTTGCCAAAGTGCGCAACGGCCTGGGCCACGGCTTGGTCTATCGAGCCCCGGTCGGTTACGTCTACGACGATTGGCAGGGCACGCTCACCAAGTTCAGTGGCAAGGTCAGTGACTTGCTCCAGCCCGATATCCGTGACGACCACGTTTGCCCCGCGCCCAATCAGCTCTCGTGATGTCGCGGCACCGATGCCACCGGTCGCGCCGGTGATCAGGACTGTCTTGCCTGTGAGGGAAGCCTTCATTGTCTGGGCGGTTGTAGGCAGATGATGAGGTAGTTGTTCATCGCAGATCATCCATTCCGGTGGCCCGCCGTATTGAGGCGAGTGTTCCTGCTTGCATCCTATCTGAGTCCTTACCCGCGAGAGTGACCTTCCGGGTGCCGTCGGGGCTCCTGCCGCTAATACCACGCGACCCCGGGGTTGCGCCCAATCGTCTTGACTCCGCCAACAAACTTTGGTTCAATTACACGTAATGCGCTTCAGGTATACGGCAGCACTTCTCGCTCTCGGAGCGATGTTCCTCGCCCCAGGCGCAGCTTGGGCTTCTGAAGATGAGGCCACAACTCGACCTGCTGAGATGGTCCTGCCTGCCATTTGCGACTACTCCGCCGGTGAGTGCCCGATTGTTTTCGATCCCGCCACTGACAAGTGTGTAATCAGCCGCAGATGGGTCTGGGTTGGTCGCGAGGGCCAGTGGACCATCATGGAATGGACCGTGGGGGACAACGCCGAGCTTGATGCAGCGGTTAGCGCGGCCAATGACCAATGGACTCAGTGGATAGTTAACGGTGACATTGCCTCAATTAACGAAGCCTGTGGCTTCAAGCAGCCTGCCGAGCCAGAGGCTCCTGCGCCGCGGTCAGATTCAGAGGTTCCAACTGACGCGGGCACTGACACTCCACCTTCTGAACCGGGAAGCGGTGGGGAGGGTTCTGAGGAACCACCTCCGACCGGAACCCCTGAGCCTGATGGCGGCGATCTAAATCAGACTGGTCTTCCCCTGATTCCGGCTGAGTGCAACCAAGGTGATGGCCGCTTCGTCTGCCCAGACGGAAACCCACCCTATGGCTGTTGGGCTATTGAGGTCAACGCTCGGGTGGTAGGCATCTGCATTGACCCGCCAATTGATCCGCCGATTGACCGGCCATACCCGCCAGAACCGCCGATTTCAATTTCACTATGCGAATGGGAGCCAACCACCTGTCAAAGGTCTCTGGAGAGCGGTCCCGCTAGCGCCTCTTCAGGCCAGCCAAAGCCCAAAAAGTCCAACGGCGTCAAGAAGAAGGCCGCTGGTAAGCGAAGGGCCGGGACGAAGCGCAAAGCCGCGAAGAACCCAGCTGCGAAGAAGTCGCCGAAGTCAGGTAAGCGGAAGCCGAAGGCCTCTAGGCGCTGAGCCATCAGGCGGGCTTGTGCCCGCCGCCCGCATCAGTTCGTCGACGCGAGTACATACGCGCAGTCGCATGTGATCACTTGACGCAGTCTGTTTGCAGTGGTAGCATCATTTGTGTCATTCGTCACTTGGGTCATGCGGTTAGAGGGGTAGAGTTAATGCGTTCGATCAGGTCAATCGTGCTTATAGGAGTGGCAGTCACTGCCTTTACCGGAGTAGCAGCTGAGAGTTCTGGAGCTGCGGTTGGAGGACCTCCGTCGTGGAGCTGGCAGTACTGGACTCCGACTTGGAATCAGAGCGTCTTTGATAAGCGGATCATCAAGTTCCTGCCGGCCGCCGCGTTTAAGAGGGAGCCCCGCAAAGCCGCACCGACATTTAGTGCCACGGCAATCGCCCGCTTCCCGGTGCGCAATATGACGATGGCCGACTATGCGGAGCCCGTAGGAAACCAGGGCGGTGTAGGTTCCTGCACCGCTTGGGCGGTTGTTTACGGCATGGGGGGCTGGTGGGCAAATAAGCTCCACAAGCTGGGCTACTCAGGTTCGGACTGGTTTAATCCGATGTCCGTCTACGCGCCGGTGGGCGGCTACAAGGACGTCGGGATCAACCTTTGGACGGTGGCCGATTACGCAACGTGGGGCAAAGCTGTCCCCAACGGAGTTGGGATGACAAAGGCTTCTGACTATTCTGTCAACGAGTTTGACTTCACGCACCATCCAACGCTCGGCGAGAAGTTCGCCGCAATCCCGTTCAAGTTCTCCAACTATCGTAATCTCTACAGCAGTGATCCCGACACGGACACGAGTGCTGTGAGAAACAACAAGGTCAACGCGATTAAGAATGAGATCAATTCGGGCAGGCCGCTAGTGATTGCAATTCGCTTACATTCAGACTTTGTGGATAGTAGCTGGGTCAACAACTCAAGCGCCTACTCCCGTAGGAATGGAGCTTCCGACAAGGTGCTTGGTTGGCACGCCATGTTCGTGCTTGGGTACGACGCTGACGGGATCCGCGTAGAGAATTCCTGGGGCACTGGATGGGGTGACAACGGCTACAAGACGCTCTCGTGGAGTTACGTAAAGAGCGATATCCGGGATGCCACGGCGGCCGACGGTCTGCACTAGATATGCATAGACCTTCAGCGTCACTCGTTATTTCCTGCGTCTCGCTCTTTATTGCGATGGGAGGAACGAGTTACGCTGTGATCCACCTTCCAGCGAATTCAGTTAATACCCGTCAAATCAAGAATGGCGCGGTCAACGCGGCCAAGCTTCACGCCAATTCTGTCAATGGGTCCAAGGTCAAAAATGGGTCACTGAGCGCTGCAGATCTTTCCGTCGCCGCCCGAGCGCAATTCTTCGAGTATCGCTATGAATTAAACCTCACCCTCCATGGTAGCGGTTTTATGGGAAGCCCCTCTTTGCACCTTCCCCCTGGAGATTTCGCATTGGAGGGGTCGGTTCGTATGCGTTCGGGTGACACGGCCAACGACTCCTCTGTCAATTGCGTCATGAGTCCCTCAAGCCAGATGAGCCCTAACTTCGTCGAAGCGGCTACCTTTTACCTCCGGCACGGTGATGTGCTCCGAGTAGCACCAACATCCACGTTGACCATGGAGGGTAGTGTCCACCTTGCAGTCCCAGCCACAGTTCAGATCGTCTGCACTAATAACAGTGGGGTTCTGGTGGGCGGCGACGTTTATTTCACCGATTGGGCTTTGTCGGCAAGACGTGTGGTTCTAATGGGACAAGGCTAGAGAAGCGAGCCCAGGGGGCATAAGAGCCGTGTGGCAGCAATGGCAGCCACGGTCTGGATGCCGAGACTGGCGCTCTTAAGGCCCGGCGGAGGTCCGCCACCCGGAGGTCCACCACCGCCAGGAGGTCCGCCGCCGCCCATGTTGGGCATGGTTGTGATCAGTGACTTGTCAACCTTGCCGTGGAAGCAGCGAATTGACGACTGGGCGGATGCAGCTGTGGTCAGTACGTAGTGGTAGGTGCCCTTGGGGAACTCAGGTGTAGCGCTCTTGATGCCGTTGCATTTGTCCAGCGCAGAGAGCGCGACAGTCTTGCCGTGAATGTCCCGCTGGCCGTAGATCGGATACCCGTCCAGCGCAAGTCCAATTATGTGCGACGGGCCAGTGGCGGTGTCCACCTGCGACTTAACGCAGGCTGGGAGCCCGTGGTAGTGATAGATGCCAGATGGCGCTGGAGTTGGGTGCCCAGCGCAAGAGTCAACAAACCAAACCCTCGTTCCGTTAGTGCCCGCCAGAGAAAAGTTCCTTGCCATAGCGACGGTTGAGCCATCACCCTCATATGGGTTGAAGAGCACCGACCCGGAAATCATTGGGCCGATGGAACCCAACGAGGTGGCAGTTGTCGTGGACGACCAGGTTGGCTTAAGAGGGAGCGAGTAGTCGAACGAGTTGGCTTTGGTCGGATCGCTGGCAATGGTTGCCGTTGAGGCATTGGGCACCACAACGCCAGCGTTGGGAACCGCGTATTGCGCATCTCTTGAGTGGTTGGGAATGCCGTTGGCCCTGATCCGCACCTTGGTTGAGGTATAGGTGACCGTGACGTTGCGACCCCACTTGGCTGCCTTGATGCCGGTTGCTGTAGCGGTTGCTTTAACCGTGCTTCCAGAAGCGACCGCGCCGCCACAAGCGGCCAGGGCCGTGGCTATCAGTGCGATGGCAGCCAGTGACGACAGGCGTCGGCTAAACACTGGGAGTGAACCCTTGGGCGATAACGATGTCGAAACTTGCGTGCCCCTCGCGTAAGGCGATTGCCTCTTGGTAGTCAGCTGACTCGAAGCAGGCCGTGGCTGCCTCATACGATGGGAATTCGATTACGAACGGGCGGCCGGCAGAGTTACCTTCGACAACCTCGAAGACGTCGCCCCTTGCCAGCACCTTGCCGCCAGCCTTGGCGATCGTTGGCCCAGCCTTGGCGGTGTAGCCCTGAAACCCGTCTGGGTTGGTGACAACTGCTGTGACTAGCCAGTAGCCCTTCTCGTTTGAGGCTGACATCTTGCCGTCTCCGTTCGTTGGGGCTCGGTTCTGATGAACGCGAGGCGAGGGTCCAGCTTATCAGTGACAGCTCCGGGCGACTACGGCTCTCGGCGGGTGACTGTCCCAAGTTGGTCGAGCGAGCGGTCGAATGAAATCCCTCCGCGGCCAACCCTGCGGCGGGCTACGCTTGCCGCCTCATGAATAAACGCGTTCTTGTAATTCTCGGTCACCCGACCACCAACAGCTTGTGCGGTGCGCTGGCCAGCTCCTACACCGCGGCTGCCAAGACCGCTGGGCACGATGTGCGGCGAATCAACCGCGCCGAGCTCAGCTTTGACCCATTGCTGCGGCACGGCTATGCCGAGCCTCAAGAGTTAGAGCCTGACCTACTGAAGGCGCAGGAGCAGCTGACGTGGGCCGAGCATGTTGTTTTCGTCTACCCAACTTGGTGGGGTTCGATGCCCGCCCTGATGAAGGGGTTCATAGACCGAACGTTCCTCCCCGGGTTCGCTTTCAAGTACCACAAGCGCTCGCCGCTCTGGACGCGGCTTTTGGCTGGCAGAACCGCGGAGCTGCTGGTCACGATGGATACGCCGCCGCTGTTCAACCGGCTGGTCAACCGCAGTCCTGGCGACAAGCAGATGAAGCGCTCCGTCCTTCAGTTCACAGGCCTGAAACCGACTAGGGCCAACAGCTTTGGCAAGGTTCGCGGTGCCTCGGACGCAAAGCGTGCGAAGTGGATCGCCAAGGCCGCCAAACTTGGCAGCGAACTCTGAGGCCAAAGCCGCTCGGGCTCTAGGTGGCCCGAGCTTTCAAACCGCCTACTTGTAAGCGCCAGCCTCAGCCTTCGCGACAGTAAGAAGGTTGCCCATCGCAATGTTCATGTCGGCGAGGTGGAGTCCCCAGCTTGCTGCTGGGAAAGGATTGAGCGGAGCCTTCGCGGTTCGACTGGTGACCATCAACACGTTCGCGCCGTTACTTGTCACACAGCTGGCCGAGTAGAGGTCAGGCAGTTGGATCCAATGGCTGGTGATGCCCTTCGGGAGTCCCATGCCAAGCCCGCCGATACCAAGCCCGATTGAGCTGCCTGGAGCAAAGGGAGCCGATGGGACGATGGTCGTCAGGTTGCCACTGCCGCCTGCGAGGCGCGCAGGGTTGGTGCAGAGCACTTCCTGAGTTGTCAGGTCACCACCGACAGGGTCAAGACCAGTCGAGACTGACCTGCCCCAAAATGAATCAGTGGGGACCGTTTGGTTGAAGGCGGAATAGCCGATCACGCAACGCGTCTGGGTGTTCTTCTTGCACGCTGGAATGTTCTGGAAGTCACCACCGCGGTCTCTTCCCTTCGCAACCTTCACATTGCCGCCAATCAGGTGTGCAGCGACGATCTTCTTACGAACGGTGGCCTTAGGGTCAATTTCAGCCTTGATCAAACGGCGCAGAGTGAACGAGCCCTGCGAATGTCCGATCAGAATCACGCCGCGGCCCTTGTTGTAGTGGGCGAGGTAGTCATTCCAAGCGCTCTTTACGTCGTTGTAGGCTTGGTCAGCCATCGCTTGAGTGGCCTGGTCTTGGTGGCCGAGTCCGTAGATAGTGAGCTGGCGGTAGACGGGCGCATATACCTTGCAGGTCCGGTTGTATGGCGCAGCTTGGAAGAGGGCAATCGCCTTGAGCTCAGGACTAACCGCAAAGTTCGCGACCATGGTCTGTTGGTCACTCACAGTGGGGTAGACGTAGAAGCAGTCGACCTTTGGCTTTGAGGGCACTGAAATGCTTGAGATGCTGCGCGAATTATTGGCCAAAACAGTCGAGGTTGACTGCTTCGTGGAGCAGGGGTTAGTCGCAGCCGCCAGTGTGGGCGAGCACAGCCAAGTAGTGCTGGCGGAAGCTGAACCGGTGCTAGCACCCAGAGCTCCCGTTGCGACACAGGTTGCGAGACTGAGGACAAGAATGCGGGATTTATTCATCGAATGAGGTTATTGGACGCACTCGCCATAGTCAAGCCAGCAGCGGCCGGAACCTCTGCTGAAAAACCGTCAGGCGTTCTCGACGTGAAAGGCCTCTCCTGCCCGTTCCTGAGGCTCACCCTCAAGGCCACCCTCAATCGGCAGTGTGGGAATCAACACTTCAGACACGAAGGTGTCGGCTTCCTCTTTGGAATTCCAGAGGGCTGTGATGATGACGCCTTCGTCCACCACTGCTGCAGCATGAAAAATCTGGCCGGCCGGAAGAGTTCCCGGTGGATGGAGCGCCTTGATTGACTCGTTGTAACGAGCCTCATTTCCACCAGGCCAAAGATGCTGCATTAGGTAGGTCATTGCGCTCCTCCAATTAGTAGATAATGGTGACCATATAGGTCGGAAGTGGACCAGTGCTAGAAAGCCCGGAATTTCCGAGAGACGCGTTACCGTTTTATGAATTATTCAGATCTGAACCTGCCGCCATTGGGAAGGTTAAGCTCAATTAGTGCGAGCTTTCGGATCTGAGGATCACCCCGCAGGTCAGCCCGCCCCAACGCCGGAAGGCGGCTGGACTTTCCTGTCGTTAATGGTCTGTGCATCGCTTGCCCTGGTGCTCCCGTGTTCTACTTCGACTCCTTCCTAGAGGGCTCGACGGGACTAAGGCTGGTTGCCCACCTGGCAATGCTCGTTCCAGCATTCATTGGGCTAACACGCATACGGCACTCTTTCCACCCGAAGATCCGAGGGGATGCTCAGTTACCGCTGCTCTCGCTGGGAGCGGCACTGCTGGCGGTCTGGATGATCCGCGAAGCGGGGATTGATCCGATAATTACGGTGGGAATCATTGGCACTGCCTGCGGGTTAGTCGAGCGAGTCGCGTCTCTCAGTCTGGAAAAATCGGCTTGTCTATACCTCGGCGCATTGGTCGGACTCACTTCACCTGTCGCACTCCACGGCATTGGTCCCATCATTGCCGCTGGTCTAGTTGCGGGGTTGCTCTGGTCGGTGTTACATCCACTCGTGCCGATGATCGGTGGACGGATCGGCCTGACAGTGTTTGCGGCCGTTTTTGCAGTGTGGTTAGTCGCTATCGCTGAGGGTTGGCAAGACCCCGGAATCATGCCTCCCGATACGAACCTGCTCAACAAGGCACTCGTCCTCGCGGTAGCGCTCTCAGCAGCCCAAGTCACCCACCAGCTGCTCAAGACTCGTGTCGTCGGAGTCGTTGGAGCATCCGCGCTCCCAACCGGACTGTTCGCCGTTGGCCTCCTGCTAGTTCCCGAGACTTGGGGAGTCGTGACCGGGACCCTCTCAGTTACTTGGATCGGGGGCAGTTTCATCGGTATGACGGGCTCTGAATGGACTCAATCCCGGTGGGTGCTGCCAGTTGCGTCAGTGGCATTGGGGATTTTCACACTCGGGAGCGGTCCGACACTTATGGGGCTTGGAGGTGGCTCTGGCACCACAGCGGTGATCTCAGTCCTGATCGGGCTCGGAATCTGTGCAGTTACAGAATCTGCCTTTGGTCTAGCTAGCGCGGGTGACGGTCTTGCGCAGCAGAATCGTGTTGTCGGTGACGAGGTTGTCGCCCCAGATGAAACCAGCTTTGCCCCAGTTCATCGCTGAGAACCCGGTCAGGTGTGGCTGAACTTGGGCCACCGTGTAGAGCTTTGCGGCAGCCCACTTCGAGGCCGTAGAGGTAGTCGTCCAGTTTGTTGGTGCTGGTGTGTTGACGACTCTGCATGTAGTTGGGTTAGCTAGGCAGGTCGGAAGATCCGTCGGGCCGTGAGAGATCGTCTTCGCCTTCCAACCACTCCCAGTTACCACTCCGTTTGAAAAGCGAGCGATCAAACCGCCGTCGCCTACACGCGTGTTGTTGTACTCAAGACCCGTCAGCGGGTCGGCGTAGTCAGATGCCTTAAACGCGAACGTCATCGGGTAGCTCGCACGGAAGCTGACGTTGACGGCATTGAATGGCGTGAAAAGAATCGGGTCGGATGCGACTTTCTTGCCGTTAACGTAAAGCTCGAAGCTGTTGTCTCCAAAGACAAGGCCAGTGACGGTCACGGTCTTCGCTGTGGCCGCGTGTGCCTGCTGGGAGGCTCCAAAGAATGCAAGTAGTGCGATCGCCAAAGCGGCGAGGCGCAGGGGGGCAGCGGTAAGGCCTTTGCTGCTGAAATGAGATGTGAGCATTTCGCGCCTTTCGGGAATGAGGCTGCGGGGCCCCTCGGTTTATGTTGAGCAACCATCTCATACCTCAGGACAAGAAACAGCAAAAGGTGGGTCAATTCGGCCGAAATCCAGATGAATTGCAAGCAGCTGGGTTCGAACCGCCTTGTTGACAGGGGATTGGGCGGCTGCCGGGCGGCGCCGAAGAACTCAGGTCTGCATCGCTGAAATCATCAGCACGCAGATCACCGCGTGAGCGCTCCAACCAATTGTCCGCACCCATGAGGTCGCAACAAGGCTCGCGTGGGTTCCTTCGTCAAATCCGCCCGACAGTTTCTCGTGGCGGGGCACCTGCAGCAGTGCCGTTGAAAGCCAGGTAAGTCCAGCTAATACAGCTCCGCCGACGGCCAGCGCTTGACTCACCCCACTCGGCGGTGTCAGCGCAAGCCAAATTGACGTCACGAGGTCGATGGTCATCGGGATGAGCACGATCGTGGTGATGCGCCGTGACCATTCGGTGTGAAAGGCAACAAAATCATCCCTCCCAACGAATGCATACAGCGGATAGGCCACCAGTTGCACAAGCCAGCCGACACCAGCCATGAAGAGGACCGCGGCAAAGTTGAGTGTGACGAGCATTGCCGGAGGACCTTAGCGCTGGTGGCCGTCCAGTCTGGCTCGAGCTTGCAATTGCAGCGGATTACGCCGGTCTTGGCAACAGAAGTGTTAAGTAGCAGCTACCAGCGGTAGTATTACGGTATGAAACTCAGTGTGAGCCTCCCCGATGAAGATGTGAAGTTCCTCGACGAGTACGCCCAGCAGATGGGCGTGGAGTCGCGATCAGCAGTTGTCCACAGGGCAGTGCGGCTGCTTCAGGCGTCTGAGCTCGGTCCTGCTTATGAAGCGGCGTGGGAAGAGTGGGCCGCGGGCGATGCGGACGTTTGGGATTCCACAGTCGCCGACGGACTGCGCTGATGCGCCGCGGCGAGATTCGCCTGGCCGACCTTGAGCCGAGCAAGGGATCTGAGGCGAACAAGCGCCGACCCTGCGTCATAGTCAGTAACGATGGGGCCAACCGTGTCGCCGAGCGGCTTGGGCGCGGTGTGGTGACCGTCGTCCCAGTGACCGCCAACACCGATCACATTTACCCTTTCCAGGTGGAGCTACCTGCCAGCAAGACAGGCTTGCCTGTCGATTCCAAGGCTCAGGCTGAGCAGGTTCGCTCGATCGCGGTTGAACGAGTGGGCGAGGCCACAGGAATCCTGCCGGCGAGCCTTCTCTCATCGCTAGATGAGGCGCTGCGCCTCCACTTGAGCCTTTAGACCTCATGCGTCGTGGGCGGCCTGAAGATGGGCGCGGCTGGTTCGAAGCGCCGCGTTGGCGGGCGATGCGGGGTGGTTGCTACTGGGTTGCTACAGATACGCAGCGGCTTGCTACCCGTTTGCTACGCGGAGGTTTGGCTACTCGTCCAGCTTGAAGGAGTGCGAGTGGCTGGAGATTCCTACCTGAATTGAATACTCGCTGTAAAGG
>JAPLCJ010000042.1 GCA_026392255.1 Solirubrobacterales bacterium | reverse complement strand
GTGGATCACAACGACAGCCGGATCACTCGGGTCGGGGGCTTTCTGCGGCGCTGGTCGTTAGACGAACTGCCAAATCTGGTCAACGTAGTCAAGGGCGAAATGTCCCTGGTCGGCCCACGACCTACCTTGCTGGAACAGGTAGCCGAATATGACGAGCGGCAGCGTGGCCGCCTAAGTGTGCGACCCGGAGTGAGCGGTTGGGCTCAAGTGCAAGGCCGCGCCTCGCTCCCGTGGAGCGAACGGATCGAACTTGACCTTTGGTACATCAACCATCAATCGCTGGGGCTGGACCTCAAGATCCTGATCGCAACGGTTCGGATGGTGTTCACAGGCGAGGGCCTTTACCGCGGTGAGCGTGGCGGCTGGGACAAGTCGGCCTGAGTCTGGGGCGCTGCCGGTTAGGCGGCGGAGACAGCGCGAGGCTTGGCAGCACGCTTACGTGGAGCCCAGCACTGATCTACGAACTGCTTGATTTCACCGGTTAGGCGTTCCGGACGGGAGCGGAGTTCCAGTACGGAGTTGGCCCGCAGGAGTTGTGAGTTCTTCAACTCACGGTTGAGCAGCCCAGCATCTGAGAATGGATGAACGGGGTCGCGCGGATGGCCGATGATCAGCGACGGATGCTCAAAAGTTCGACGTTCCTCACGCGGTGGCGCGACCCGACCGAAGAACAGTCCTTGGAGTACGGCGGACCCAGGCTCGGGGTCCTGCTCAATCCAGTCGAGTGCGATCTCGCCGACAAGCGGCACAAACCTGCGTGGTACAAGCCCAGCGATGCGTCCACTCGCGCGCATCAACGGTGCCGCGAATGTCTGGGCGCACATCAGCGGAGTGAAGGCCATTGCGCAACCGAGTAGCGCGGATTCCAGAACTGGCATCTCAAGGATCATTCCCTTCAGCCGCTCGGGCGCCGCGCTGGCTACCTCAAGGGTTGTGTTGGCACCAAGCGAGGCTCCACCAACGACTGCTGATTCGATCTCAAGATGGTCAAGCAGGCCGATTACTTCTTGCGCGTAGGCCCGCATCGAGTAGTGCCACATCTCAACGGGCTTGTCTGACTCGCCGTGCCCAAGGGGGTCCATGGTGATCACGTAGGCGCCTTCGTCCGCGAGTGACCTGGCAAGACCCTCGTGCATCCGTTGGCTTGTCAGGAGGCCTGGCAGCAGTACGCAGGCCTTCTTGCCAGAGCCGTGCTCTGTGTAAGCAATTCGCTGACCTTGATGGGTGAAGTGGGACATCCGGGTGATGATCCTACGCACGGCAGCGGGCGGGACCGCAGCTAGCGACACCGTGTCGCGAGTCAAGAGCTCGCAACCGCCCTACATCGGAGCCAATTGGGGAGTAGTTTGATTCCATAAGCCGTCTGTACAACCCTCCAGGAGGAAGTAGACCAATGGCAAAACAGCCTCGCTCACTAGTAGGTCAGGTAATCGCAATCACAGGTGGAGCCCGTGGCATCGGCCGCGCAACCGCCACAACGCTGGTCCGTGAAGGCGCCAAGGTCTCAATTGGCGACGTTGACCATTCAGCCGCTGAACAGACAGCAGTTGAAATCGGTGGAGGCGCTATTGGCCTTCCACTTGATGTCACAGATAAGGCGTCGTTCGAGGCGTTCATTGACGCCACGGAAGCCAAGCTCGGTCCGATCGATGTTCTGATCAACAACGCCGGGATCATGCTTCTAGGGGACTTCTTTGACGAAGACCTCGTTCTCTCCCGCCGTCAAATCGAGATCAACCTCTGGGGCGTTCTCCTTGGTTCACAGATCGCCGGGCGCCGTTTCCGTCGCCGCGGCAGCGGTCACCTCGTCAACGTTGCCTCAATGGCTGGTAAGAGCGGCTTCCCAGGTGCTGCGACCTACTGCGCTACCAAGCACGCCGTTGTTGGCCTCTCAGAGTCCATCCGTGGAGAGCTTCGCGGCACTGGCGTAGAGGTCTCATGTGTGATGCCAGTGATCGTCAACACCGAGCTTGCAGCCGGTCTCGGATCTGCTCGCTTCGTCAAGAACGTTGACGCGCAGGATGTTGCTAACGAGATCGTCGACGCGCTCAAGTCACCACGATTTGATGTCTATGTGCCGCGGAGTAATAATGCGCTCGTCCGTATGACAGCACTGATGCCACGCAGCGCAGCTGAGGCAACCAACCGGTTCTTTAAGGCTGACAAGGTCCTCGTTGACGTTGATGACAAGGCGCGCCTTGCGTATCAACAGCGTGCCACCACTGGCCTGTCCAGCGGCGATCAGACGCCGAAGATTGGCAGCGGCGACAACGACTGAGCTTCGGCTTTCGGGGCACCACCGCCAGGCATTGCGTCTGGCGGTGTGGCTCCGATATTGGACCGCTAGGCGCGGCGTCCGGGGTTGCGGCCAGAGTACGCAACAACGGAGTGATCGCGCCCCAGCCGGTCAGTCCTACAGCACTTGATGGCAGACAAAATCACCAGCATCGACCCAGACTTGGACCGCCTTAGCGTGGACACCGCCCGCGTGCTCTCTGCCGACGCGGTAGAGCGGGCAAACAGCGGTCACCCAGGACTCCCAATGGCACTTGCGCCATTGGCATTCGTCCTTTTTGCAGATGTGATGAAGCACGATCCGTCAGCACCTGACTGGGCTGACCGCGACCGGTTCGTTCTCTCACCGGGCCACGGGTCAATGTTGCTCTATTCAGCCCTTCATCTTTCTGGTTACGACCTGCCGCTGTCTGAGCTGGAGAACTTCCGCCAGTGGGGCTCGCGGACCCCAGGGCATCCTGAGTTTGATCCAGCACACCCAACTCCTGGCGTCGAGACCACAACGGGACCACTTGGACAGGGCTTCGCCAACGGCGTTGGCATGGCAGTTGCCGAACGCTGGCTGCGCGGCCGATTTGGATCTGAAGTTCAGGACCACCGGACTTGGGGCATTGTTTCCGACGGCGACCTGATGGAAGGCATCGCAGCAGAGGCAGCCTCACTGGCCGGCCACCTTGGCCTGGGCCGACTTGTCTACTGCTGGGACGACAACTCGATCTCGCTGGATGGACCGACCTCGATGAGCTTTGATGGGGAAGACGTCGTCAAGCGCTTTGACGCGTACGGATGGCAGACACTCTCGGTCGACACTGTTGACGACCTTGACGAGCTGCGTTCAGCTCTGGCAGAAGGTGCTGCTGAGGAAGAGCGTCCGACGTTGATCCGCGTTAAGTCAGTCATTGGCTGGCCTGCTCCTAACAAGCAGAACACGTCCGGTGTCCACGGCGCGCCGCTTGGCTCCGACGAACTCCGTGCAGTCAAGGAAGCTCTGGGATTCAACCCAGACGAGTCGTTCGTAATCCCTGAGGGTGTTCCCGAGCGCTGGTCAGCTGTTGAGCGCGGTTCAGCTGCGCGGGCAGAGTGGGAGGCTCGGTTTGCCGAGTTCCTCAGCGCTGATAGCGACACGGCTGACCTCTGGCGGGCTGCCTGGCAGGGCAAGGCACTCCCTGGTCTCGCCGCAGCGTTGCCAACATGGTCCACCGCTGACGGTGCCGTCGCAACCCGCGCAGCAGGAGGGAAGGCCCTTGCGGCTGTCGCCGATCACCTGCCAACCATGCTCGGCGGGTCCGCTGACCTTGCAAGCTCAGTCAAGGCAACCGTCCCCGGTGGCGGCGACTTCACCAAGTCTGAGAATGGCCGCAACATTCACTTTGGAGTTCGCGAGCACGCAATGGGAGCGATGGTCAACGGCATCGCGCTTCACGGCGGGATCGTCCGTCCGTTCGGCTCGACCTTCCTTCAGTTCGCCGACTACATGCGCTCCGCCATCAGGCTCTCTGCGCTGATGCGCTTGAACACGACTTGGGTCTTCAGCCACGATTCGATCGCCCTTGGCGAGGATGGGCCAACACATCAGCCTGTTGAACACATCGCCACACTGCGAGCGATTCCCGGCCTTACGGTCATCCGTCCGTCTGATGCGAATGAGACGGCCGAGGCGTGGCGGGTGATCAGCGAGGAGCTCGACGGGCCCGCGGTCTTGATCCTCAGCCGTCAGGACCTACTTGTGCTCGACCGCGATGTCCTCGGGCCAGTCAGTGGGCTAGGCGGTGGTGCCTACACACTCGCCTGTGACGGCAACCCTTCAGCAGTGATCATCGCGACCGGTTCTGAGGTCGAGCTTGCCCTGCAGGCACGGGAGAAGCTGGCAGCCTCCGGTACCGAGGTTCGAGTGGTGGCAATGCCATCTTGGGAGCTCTTCGACCGTCGGCCTGAGGCTGAACGCAACGAGGTCCTGCCCCCCGGTCTTCCAGCAGTTTCAGTTGAGGCAGGGATCTCGATGGGCTGGGAGCGCTTCGCGCAGGCGCATGTCTCAGTTGAACGGTTTGGCGCATCAGCACCGGCAGAGGTGCTGATGGAGAAGTTCGGCATCACCGCAGACGCAGTCGTTGACCGCGTCAACGGTCTGCTCTCAGACTGACCTCCGCTAACGGCGGATCAGGAGTAGAGAGCGACCAGCTCAGCGTGAACTGATCGGTGATTACCGGTGCGGCGGGTCCAGACTCGGTCAGGACCGAGCTCCCACGAGAAGCTGTCATCGGCCATGCAGCGGTCGAATGTCTCAAGGATTTGGGCCTGGAGGTCAGGCGCCTCAATCGGTACAAGCAGCTCGACACGTGAGTCAAGGTTGCGGGGCATTAGGTCAGCTGATCCCATCCAGATGCTCTGCTCACCGTCGCGCTCGAAGAGGTAGAGGCGCGCATGCTCCAAGAAGCGGCCCAGAACTGAGCGGACCGTGATGGTCTCGCTGACGCCGGGAATACCGGGAACGAGGCAGCAGACACCGCGCACGTTGAGGTCAATCGAAACGCCAGCCTGTGAGGCGCGGTAGAGGGCCTCGATTGACTTCTGGTCAACCAGCGCGTTCATCTTCATCCGGATTCGGGTCTTCTTACCGGCCCGGTGTGCGGCGATGGTGTCGTCGATCTCGGTGATCAGGCGGTTACGCGTTCCGGTTGGGGAAACCACGACCTTGCGGAACTCCTTGGGGCGGGCGTAGCCGGTCAACATGTTGAAGAGGTCGCTGACGTCCTCGGCAATGTCAGGGTCGCAGGTGAGGAGGCCGAAATCTTCGTAGATGCGAGCGGTCTTGGCGTTGTAGTTGCCGGTGCCGATATGGACGTAGCGGCGGACTCCCTTGCCCTCTTGACGGACCACCATCAGAGCTTTGGCGTGCGTCTTGAGCCCTGGCAGGCCGTGGCAGACATGCGCCCCAGCCTCCTCCAGCATCTTTACCCAGCCGATGTTCTCACTCTCGTCAAAGCGTGCTTTCACTTCCACGACGCTTACTGCCTGCTTGCCCTGCTCGGCTGCCTCAACCATTGACGGGACAAGTGTTGAGTCATCCGAGGTTCGGTACACGGTCTGCTTGATTGCGAGGACCTTCGGATCCCGAGATGCCTGCCTAGAGAAGCGCTCCACCGACGCGGCGAATGACTCGTACGGATGGTGGATCAGCACGTCTCCACGGCGCATCACGGCGAAAATATCTGCTGGCTCACCGTCACGCCGCTTCAAGGATGGCGGCACGATTGGGCTCCACGGAATGTCGCGCAGCTCGTCGTAACCACGCAGGCCGTGAATCTGCCAAAGGTCACCAAGGCTGAGAAGACCTCGAACGGTGACAACATCCAAGTCCTCAAGGTCAAGTTTCTCGGTCAGCCAGTCTTGGATGACTGGGTCCATTCCCTCACTGACCTCGAGTCGAATTGCCTCACCGAAGCGCCTGCGGCGAAGCTCATCCTCAACGGCCTGCAGCAGGTCGTCGGCCTCATCCGAAACCGTGAAGTCAGCATCACGTGTTACCCGGAAGAAGGAGTGGGAGAGGATGTCCATTCCGGGGAAGAGGTCGCTGAGATGCCTAGCGATGATTGCCTCGAGGGGCACGAATACATCGTCGCCGACGGGCACGAACCTCTCGAGTACCTCACTGGGGGACTTGACGCGGGCGAACGCATCCTCGCCGGTCACTGGGTCATGTAGGCGAACCGCGATCGACAGTGAGAGGTTGGAGATATACGGAAACGGTCTGCCCGGTGCGTCAGCAAGCGGGGTCAGGACAGGGAAGATCCGCTCGTTGTAGTCGCGGTCGAGCGCGGCCAAGTCACTGGGCCCAAGCCGGTCGGGCTCCACAAGGCGAATTCCCTTGGCTGCCAGCGCTGGGCGGATGTCGTCCTCCCAGGCGGCTGCGTGTCGGTCCATTAGCTCTCTGATGCCCGAGGTGATCCGGTCAAACACCTCCTGAGGGGCCATGCCGTCTGCGCTTTTTGCGTCGATGCCAGCTTCAAGTTGCTCGTGAACACCAGCCAGCCGAACCTGAACGAACTCATCAAGGTTGGTTGCTGTGATTGCTAGGAACTTCGCGCGTTCGAGTAGAGGAGTGGTCGGATCCTCGGCGAGCTGTAGTACTCGCATGTCGAACTCGAGCCAAGAAACCTCGCGGTTGTTATAGAGCTTCGGGTCTTTGAGGTCCCTCGGGGAGCTGGATCCGTTGGCTGGCAAAGCATCAGGGCTCGGAGTGGCGTTTGTTTGACTTGTCAGGCTTTCGCTCATCTGTCTCCGATGGTAGAGCCAAATCTGCTTCTCGACAGGCATTGCGAGCGGTCTACCGGGCTTACTGGGGAGACCCCAGGCAAGCTGCGGTTCTTTGAGGCGAACCGAAGCGCCAACGTTGTAAGCCAGCTTCAACCATCCAACACCCGCCCGCAGCTGCTTGCTCTACCACCTGCAAACTGATACGTTTCCAAACTTCGAAAACTTTCAAGTTTTTGAAAACCGTTTCGAATGCAGCTGAATGGCTGCGAGGACCGTTGACCGCACCCTCAAATACATCCCCCCGCAGTGCAACTACCAACCTGGGGAGTAGGTTCTCCCCACGCGCCCGCCGGGCAGCGCCACTTCTGCTCGCAGCCCTAATTTCGTTCGGGGCTGTGCAGGCCGCAGGGCAGGGGACTGCATCTGCCGACGCTTCGTGGGCTTCCGTCGTGAACGACCCCTTCTATCAAGCCAACTTCTCGGGCACGGGTTGGATGGCCTGCGGCGGACTCGACTACGGCCAGTTCGAGGGCCAGATGCGGATGCACGGTACGAAGAAGGTCGAGCCAGGCGTCAACTGGAGGAACGACAGTCTTCGCTGCACCGACGGCAGCTACACCACCCAGTTGGTGTACGCCCACCTCTCCGGAGCGAACCTCCAGAACGCCGACTTCAATCGGGTCAATCTGGCCGGCGCCGACCTCTCGAGCGCCGACTTCCTCAATGCGGTTCTCACGAACACGAACCTCAAGCGGGCCAACCTCAAGGGCGCCCGAATCGGCCCCGCACTCGGCGACGATGAATCGGCCGCCCTCGTTGATCGCGTTGCTCTCAATGCGGCGGTCCTGAAGCGCACCAAGTCAACCGTCAAGTCTGCGCTCAAGGCGATCATCGACGACCAGCTCGACAATCAGGGCAGGGCGACCGGCAAGCTGCTCGGGATCGGGGCAACCAAGAGCGCTTCACTGGAGCTCGCCAAGAAGGCAAGCCTTTTCAAGATGGGCCTTACGACAACGCTTGGGCGCAAGGTGATGCTGAGGACGCTGCTCGGAGCTAGCCCCGGAGCGGTCGGCTGGCTTACCAAGCTGTTGAAGGCGAGCCAACCAAGCAACGCTGATCTGAGCGGTGCTGACCTGACCGATGCGGACCTCTCCGGTGCCACCATCGTCGGTGGCATCTTCACCGCGGCCAACCTCTCAGGCGCAAAGT
>JAPLCJ010000059.1 GCA_026392255.1 Solirubrobacterales bacterium | reverse complement strand
GCGCGGCAGGCGCTGGGGCCTAAGTCAGGCTGCTTCTTCGGGAAGGACGGAGATCTTGCGACCCGCCCAACCCTTGGTGAAGACAACGGTTCCAGCAGCCTTGGCGAAGATCGTGTCGTCGCGACCGATTCCAGTTCCGTTCCCGGGCTTAAACCGGGTACCACGCTGACGGACGATGATCTCCCCGCCCGTGACCTTCTGACCTGCGAAGACCTTTACACCGAGACGCTTGGAATTGCTGTCGCGTCCGTTTCGGCTTGAACCGAGCCCTTTCTTATGTGCCACTTGACTCAGTCCTCCTTTTCAGCAGCTGGCTTATCGGCAGCTGGTTTCTTGGCTGCAGCGGGCTTCTTGGCCGCGGCAGTTGTTTCACCGGCAGGCTTCTTGGCTGCGGCAGGCTTCTTAGCTGCAGCTGGCTTCTTAGCTGCAGCTGGCTTCTTGACGGCAGCAGGCTTCGCTTCGGCGGCTGGCTTAGCAGCGGCCTCAGCCTTTGCAGGAGCTGCCTTGCCACCAGTTAGAGCTACCGAGGTGACCTCGATGCGACTAAGTGGCTGACGGTGACCTGTGCGGCGACGGTAGCCACGCTTTGGCTTGAACTTGGCGATACGGAGCTTCGGTCCGCGCTCGTGAGCAAGAACCTTGGCCTCAACCTTTGCCTTTGACAGTTCGCTTGCCTCAAAAGCCATTGCATCGCCCTCGCCGCGGATCATCAGCGTCTGGAGACTGACAGTTGCACCCTCGTCTACGGGCAGGCGTTCGACCAGCAGGGTTTGCCCCTGCTCGACGCGATACTGCTTTCCACCTGTTTTTACGATTGCGTACATGGTCTCTTGAGCACTCAAGATACTGCGTTGCCGCTTTGGATGCCTGTCTGGGCTGGTCCGAGCCCAGCGTCAACGATCACAGCCTCGGCCTCGTTGCGTCCTGCCGACTCGATTCTGACCATCACACGGTTGCCAACAAACGGCATACCGTCCTTGACCGCAACGATGTATCCGTCGATCTTGGCGACGGCATCGTTGGCCTTGAACATGTGCGGCTCAATCAGCTGGACATGGACCTCTTCACCGGGACGGAACGGAACAGCTCGTTCCTGGACTTCTTCCAATGTCCCCGCAAGTAGCAAGTCGATGTGGTCGGTTGGAAGCCCCTCTGAACCCTCGAAGAAGAACTTCTTACCGGTCTCAGCCTCAATGCCCTTAAGCATCCAGCCACCCTGCCCTGTGAACTCGGCGGTGACCCTAGGGTTGATCTGAAGCAGCAGTGCCTTGGCATCAGCGTTGGCTGTTGCCAGTTCACGCATCTTGCGCGCAAACCCGATTGCGATTGTGAGTTCACTCGGGACGACACCCTCGCCTTCACAGACGCGGCATGGCCGGGTCATGATTTCGCGAACTCCATCGGTCACGTTCTGCCGGGTCATCTCAACAAGGCCGAGCGGTGAAATCTCAACCACGAAGGTCTTGGTCTTGTCGTTCGCCAAGGCCTTGCGAAGAGTCTTCAGTACGGCATCGCGGTTGCGTGCGCGTGCCATGTCGATGAAGTCAATGACGATGATTCCGCCAATGTCACGGAGGCGCATCTGGCGGACTGCCTCATCAGCAGCCTCCAAGTTGGTCTTGGTGATCGTGTCCTCAAGGCGCGCTCCCTTGCCACGGCCGACGAACGAACCGGAGTTCACGTCGATGACAGTCAAGGCTTCGGTGTAGTCGATGATCAGATAACCACCGCTGGGCAGGTCGACCCTGCTTGAGAGCGTCGACTGAACTGACTTCTCAACGCCGAACACATCGAAGAGCGAGCGATCGTCCTCCCAAAGTTCAACCCGATCAACAAGCTCCGGCGCAGTCCTCTGGAAGAAGGACACAAGACGGTCGTATTCCTTCTTGTTGTCAACGACTGCCTTCTCAAAGTCGTCCGATGCAATGTCGCGCACAACGCGGACCGGAAGATCAGCCTCCTGAAATACAGGTGCTGGAGCAACCGTCTCCTCAACGCGCCGCTCAAGTACCTCAGCGAGCTTGTAGAGATAGGGAAGCTCGCGGCCGATGTCTTCGGCCTTCGCACCGTGAGCTGCCGTCCGGATGATCACGCCACCCTGTTCGAGATCTAGGTTCTTTGCGGCACGGCGGAGTCGTTCCCGCTCGCGATCCTCAAGACGACGGGAAACCCCAACACCCTCTCCCTGCGGTGAGTAGACAAGGAACCTGCCAGGAATGGCCAGCTCCATTGAGAGCCGCGCGCCCTTTGACTTAAGTGGATCCTTGACCACCTGAACGGTGATCTCTTGGCCAGGCTTAAGCAGGTCCGAAATGGCGGGCCCTGCTGCCGCTGTGGTCTTGCCACGGCCTCGCTTAGGAATTTCAACCCCGGGAAGGACGATCTCATCCACGTGGAGGAAACCGTTCTTCTCCAATCCAATATCGACGAACGCAGCCTCAAGGCCGGTCACAACATTGTCCACCTTGCCCTTGTAGACGTTTCCGACGATTGAGGTTGTGGAGCGCCGCTCAAGATAGAGCTCAGCGACTTTGAACTTAGAATCCGGGCCCTTTTGCGGGACCTTTTCTTTGTCAACGGTTCCGTCGGCCTCGAGCAGGGCAACCCTGGTCTCGGCGTCGTCAGCGCTGACGAGCACATGTTTTCTCACTTGTAAATCCTTCTTTCGGTTGTTAGACCCGAACCCTCGTCCGCACCGCCGCCGCGGCGGGGTGTGCCGCGCGTAGGTGGACGGACTGAAGGAGTCCGAGTGCAATAAGTGTGGTGAGTATCGACGAACCGCCATAACTCATTAGCGGTAGCGGTACTCCCGTAATTGGCATTATCCCGAGGGTCATGCCTATGTTCACGAAGATCTGAAATCCGAGCATAGAAACGATGCCCGCACAGAGAAGTGAACCAAAACCGTCGCGTGCAAGGAGCACGAGACGAACAGCACGCCAAAGAAGCAGCGCGTAGAGAGCAATCACAAGAGCAGCGCCAACAAACCCCCAGCGCTCCCCTATGACGGCAAAGATGAAGTCCGTGTGATGCTCGGGGAGGAAGTCCAACCCGGTCTGGGTTGCCCCGCTCCCACCCCGTCCGAGGCGCTGACCGGACCCAATCGCTATCAGTGATTGGTTGACTTGATAGGTCGCGTCACCAGGGTCAGCCGATGGGTTGATGAAGCCCGTCAAACGCTGGACTTGGTAGGGCCGCAGGAGATCAACTCCAGCAGCTGGTAAGACTGCGAGAACGAGCAAGATGGTGGCCAAGCCGGCAGCCGTGATAGCGAGGAGATGCCGGGTAGGCGTGCCGGCAGCGGTCAGGACGGCGATCCCAATTGCGATGTAGACGAGTGCCGTCCCGAGGTCGGGCTGCGAGGCCACAATAACTGCGGGAAGAACTGCGATGCCGAGCAGTCGCAGCGTCACACGTGGCTCCGCTATCCGACGCGCATACTCAACGCCAAAGCCGGAGATAGCAACGATCAGGAGGACCTTGCCCAGCTCTGATGGCTGAAGCTGAAAGAACGGCAGGCTGATCCACCGCTGGGACCCTCTGGTGCTACCCCCAACTATGAACACAAGAATGTTGCCTGCAACCAGCGCGCCCCATGCGAGGCGACGGTATTGGTAGAGGACGCTGTAGTCCAACCGGGTCAAGAAGACTGCGACGAGAATCCCGATCCCGGCGTAGATGGACTGCCTGTCGGTGAAGTACGAGGCGTTGCCTTTGATGTCATTGGTGGTGGCGCCATGGATCGCCGTCAACGAGATGGCGATCAGTCCAAGCCCAGCAAGAATTATCCAAGGGTCAAGTGCGGGAGCGTGGAACGACCGCTGCCGAGGCCTGATGGCCTCCTCGATGGATCGTCTGCCGACTGAGGCGCTCACAATGTCTTCGACTTCCCTGTCACAAGACGCTTCTTAACACCAAGCCACTGCGAGGCAATCAGACGGGCAGCCGGCGCAGCGGAGATCGCTCCGAAGCCGCCCTTCTCCACCGTGACGACAATTACCAGTGGCCGAATCTTGTCCGGAATGTAGGCCGCGTACCAAGCCTGATCTGCT
>JAPLCJ010000014.1 GCA_026392255.1 Solirubrobacterales bacterium | reverse complement strand
TTCGTGGTAGCGACCTGGTGGTTGGCCAAGCGTCGCACTTGGTGGATCATGGCGATTAACGTCATCCTGCTAGCACTGCTCTTCTTCATGCCGGTTAAGCAATACGTGATGTACGGGACAACTGATACCTCTAGCGTCTCGGGTCTACATCGCGTGGGGATGATCTGGGTGAACCCGCATACCGTCCCTGAGCCGGAGTTCCCAGACGACGTTCTCGGCAATGCTGAGCGCTTCCAGAGTAAATACAACAACACTGATTACATACGCGACAATTACCGACTGACCCAAGGCTCCTACGATGCTTGGATCCACAATCCAATTGGTTCTGGTACCGCGTTCCTCAGGAGCCTGACAATTACGGTTCCCGAAGCGCTGCGCCCCAGTTCGCAATACACTGAAAATGCCATTGTTACTGAGCTACCGTGGCGAGGGGTCTACGACTGGGTCTTCTCGGGTTGGCGCTATCTGCTACTGCTCGCGGGTTCGGTCGCTGTCGTGTGGTTCACGCGCGGCACGCGTGGCATGGGCCGCCTGGCCCGACGATACGGCTGGTTCATTGGCTTCTACGCACTTATCGCGGCGCCGGTATTTTGGTCGAACCGATTCATTCCTGGTGAAGAGAACCTTGGCCCTATCTGGACTGATGCGATTCGCCTCAAGATGTTCATTGAGGTGCCTCTCGTTGCCTTGCTGTCCTACGCTTTGTGGTTAGTGCCGGGATTGTTGCGCCGCCGATCAATTGGGAGGTAGCGGGTTGCTTTTCATGACTGTGCCGACTGCAGGTGCTCATCCGGAACTCCTCGAAGCACTGATTCGAGACTGCGGATTGCCGCCGGAGCGCATTGTCGTGGTTGAAACAGCGCCTGGCGTGGCGTTATCGGAGGGTGTTGTGCGCATCGAGTGTCACGGCCCACCTCGAATCCAGCACTGGTGGACGCTAGGTATCAATGAGGCGGAGTCACGGGGCGCCACCGCGGTGGCAGTGTTGAATGATGACATCACTTTGAATCAAGATACGCTCCCGCTTTTATATGAAGCTCTTTCCCGGACGGGGGCGGCAATCGCGAGCCCGTCTCGTCCTGGAGTTCGAGACGGTGTCCACCGACGGCCGCTGATCCCTTATGAACCACGACTGTGGGGCAGCATTTGGATGCTCGATCTGTCAACGGGGCTGCGACCAGATTCTCGTTATATTTGGTGGTACGGAGACAACGATCTTGACCTTAGAGCTCGAAGGCACCATGGTGGTGTTGTGCTGGTTCCCGTTGAGTACGAGCATGTGCACCCAAGCACGGCGACATTTAGATCGCCTGAACTTTTAGCAATCGCAGAGCGAGATGGGCAGAGATTTGAATCGGAGAATCACTGGCTGTTGCGTATTTCTCGCTTGGTGAAGCGATGGAGTAAGCGGCTGCATCTTGAACGTGGAGGTCAGCATGAGACCGGCTGACGTTGCCGCTGTGGTCTGCACTATGAACTCCATCTCGGGGATAGAAAAGTGCCTTGTCAGTCTGCGTGAGGCTGGGGTCGGTGAGCTCGTAGTCGTGGACGCGGCATCAACAGATGGCACCCTCGAGGTCGCCGATCGCATGGCTGATCAGGTGCTGGCAGATCCCGGGACCGGCCTAGGTCGAGCTCGCAACCTCGGGGTCGCTGCTACGTCACTGCCACT
>JAPLCJ010000003.1 GCA_026392255.1 Solirubrobacterales bacterium | reverse complement strand
GGTGTCTGCTGACTTCAGGGGAGACCCACGGTCTGGGGTCATTGACGCTGCTTCAACGCTGGTGACCAACGGGACCCAGGTCAAGATTTTGGCTTGGTACGACAACGAGTGGGGGTATGTCAACCGTTGGCTTGAGTTGGCGCGGATGGTCGCTGGCTCGCTTCCGACGGGGTCCTGATGGGAGCATCTGCTGAGAGGGCCGACCGCAGAGGGCCCGACCTGCGCAACTACATCCTTGTTACTGCTGCCTACTGGGTCGACACTCTGGCCGATGGGGCCAGCCGGGTATTGGTGCTGTTCTTCTTCTACAGCCTTGGCTACAGCCCGTTTGAACTCGCATCGCTCTTCGTCTTCTACGAGGTGTTCGGAATCGTCACCAACCTTGTTGGTGGCTGGTTGGCGGCTCGATTTGGCCTCAAGACAACGCTCTTCGCAGGGCTGAGCGTCCAAGTGGTAGCTCTGTCCATGTTGGGCCTTGCCCCGAATGCATGGCTGGTGGTCGGGTACGTGATGGCCTCTCAAGCTCTGTCAGGCATCGCAAAGGACCTGACGAAGATGAGCTCCAAGAGTGCGGTCAAATTGGTTGTTGCTGATGGAGACGAAAGCGGTCTTTACCGCTGGGTTGCGACCCTCACGGGGTCAAAGAACGCACTCAAGGGAGTTGGCTTCTTTCTGGGTGGTCTACTCCTGACCGTAGTGGGCTTCCAGACGGCCATGTTGATTCTCGCCACAGCTGTTGCCTTGACACTCGTGGCGACTGCGGTCTTGATGGACGGAGGGCTTGGGGCCCCGGATGTTGGTGCCAAGTTCCGCCACATGTTTAGCCAGAACCGCTCTGTCAATTTGCTGGCAGCAGCCCGGATCTTCCTATTCGCGTCGCGCGATGTCTGGTTCGTCGTTGGTCTTCCGGTCTATCTGCGCACTGTCTTGGGCTGGTCGTTCTGGCAAGTGGGTACCTTCCTCGCGATCTGGGTGATCGGTTACGGCGCTGTGCAGGCATCCGCTCCCCGCTGGGTAGGAGTACGTGGATCCAGCGGGCTAAGCCAGCCAGATGGGCGAACAGCAGCGCTAGTGGCGTTCGTCCTAGCGGTGTTTCCGGCTGCGATTGCGATTGGGCTCCAGGCTGGCCTTGACCCAACGGCAGTGCTCGTTGGCGGACTGGCGGCCTTCGGCTTCGTGTTCGCCGTGAACTCTGCTGTTCACTCCTACCTGATCCTGAGCTACTCAGACGGCGACAAAGTAGCCATGAATGTCGGCTTCTACTACATGGCTAACGCCGGTGGGCGGCTGCTGGGCACCTTGCTATCAGGGGCGCTCTACCAGTGGCAAGGGTTGACAGCCTGCCTATGGGCCTCTGTTGCCTTTGTACTACTAGCAGGACTGCTGTCGCTGCTTCTGCCCGCGGAACGCGCGGACAGAACAGTTGCGATCAGCGGGTGAGGATCTCGCCCGAGTAAAGCTTGGTGACGGTTACGGCGCCGTCGGGTGCAGCATCGAGACAAAGCCCGCAAAGCACGCACTCGTCAAGGAACTCTGCGTTGATCTCAACGCCCGATGGGGTGCCCTTGAAGATGCTGACTGGGCAGACCTCCTCGAGCTTGGCTGCCAATGCTGCGTCGCTAGCTGCGTCGCCATTGACTGCAACTGAAATGAAGACTCCATCCATGATCTAGCCCTTCCTCTTCGCGATTGCCTGCTTGACCAGCTCAGGGATCTCAGCGATCTCCTCAGCGACGACGATTCCAGCCTCGGCGAGGCGTGCAATCTTCTCGGTTGCAGTGTCTTCCTTGCCTTCAACGATGGTGCCAGCGTGTCCGAAGCTCATGCCGGGCATCTCGTCCATAAAGCGGCCTGCCATGAATGCAACGATCGGCAAGCGGCTGTTGTTGTCAGTTACCCACTTGGCAAGTTCGGCTTCCATGCGGCCGCCTGGCTCGGTGTAGATGACAATTGCCTCGGTCTGCTCGTCGGCCTCAAACAGCGGCATCAGCTCTGCGTAGCTGGAGCCAATGATTGCGTCACCGCCAATTGACACTGCCGTGCTCTGGCCAAGGCCAGCGGCGGTGAGAGTTGAGGACATCTCCGTGGTCATGCCACCTGAACGGCTAATTACGCCTACTGAACCTGGGGTGTAGGACTTAGCGGCGTCCTTTGCAGGACCGCCGATGCCACCCATCTTGACAACGTCAGGCACGATGATTCCCAAGCAGTTAGGCCCAATGATGCGTGCTCCGCGGAGTGTTGCGAGCTCAACCATCTGAGCAACGTCACGGCGCGGAATCCGCTCGGTGACGATCACGATCAGTTTGATGCCGTTCTCGATTGCCTCAAAGACAGCGTCCTTGGTGAAAGCCGGCGGAACGGTGACTACTGATCCGTCAATTGGGCTTCCGTGGTGAGCGACGGCCTGGGCAACGGTGTCAAAGACTGGGACGCCGTGGACTTCGCGCCCAAGGCGGCCTGGCGTCACACCACCGACAACCTTGGCTCCCTTGCCGTAGTCGAGGCACTCGCGGGTCAGGTTGACTGCCTCACGCCCGGTAATGCCCTGAACGATGAATGTTGTGTTCTCGTTTACGAGGATGCTCATGCTGCGGCTCCAATCTTCTCGACTGCGCGGCGCGCAGCCTCATGCAGGGAAACAGAACGATCCGCGTATTCCACTCCGTACTTGTCGAGGATGAGGAACCCCTCGTCCTCCCAAGCGCCCGGGATACGGAAGATCGCGATCTTCTCCGCTGGATCCATGTCGAGTTCAAGGCAGGCCTTGATAACGCCACGGGCGACAATGTCAACCCGGGTGTTGGACACGATGCTCATCATCACGGCGATCTTGTCCACACCAGGCTTCTGCAGGACTAGCTTGGCAAGTCCACAGGCCTTGTTGACCGACGGGTTGCCGCCAATCTCACAGTAGTTGGCTGGATCTCCGCCTTGGGCACGAACCGCGTCAAACAAGGTCAGTGAGCCGCCGCCAGCGCCAATTACAAGTCCAAGGTTGCCGTCGAACTCTGTGACGTTGCCAGCGACGCCACGGTGGTCCATTGCGTCAACGGCCTCGCCGGCGATCTCGAATGGGGTGGCCTCGCGTGCTTCACGGGTCTCCTCATCAGCAACACCAAGGTCTGCGAGGAGCGCCTTGTGGCGACCGCGGGCCTCGTTCTCCATGTCCATGTGGGCATCGAGGGCAACGAAGCTGCCGTCCTTGAGCTTGCCGAGTGGGTTGATCTCAGCGAGCGTCATGTCCTTCTCAACAAAGAGCTTCGCAAGCTTGGTCACAATTGGGACGAGCTTGTTGAGGTCGCTTCCGGTCACACCTGTTGAGGCGATTACTTCTTTGGCGATGTAGTCGCTGAAGGGGAGGATGTTTGAGAAGTGCCTGCGACCAACCTTGTCCGGCTGCTCCTCAGCTACCTGCTCAATATCAATTCCGCCAACTGGGGAGAAGATGATCACCGGCTGCTTTGCGGTGCCGTCCCAGACAACGCCAACATAGAACTCTTGGTCGATGTCGGCCTTAGGGTCAACGAGGATGCCTCGGGGCATCTGGCCGTTGATCTCAAGCTTGAGGACGTTTTCTGCGTGGGTCTGAGCTTCCTCTGGGGTGTCGGCAAACTGAACGCCGCCAGCCTTCATCCGACCACCTGAGAGCACCTGACTCTTGATGACGGTTGGTCCGCCGATTCGTGCAGCGATCTCCTTGGCCTCAGCGGCGTCACGTGTGAAGCCGAAGTCGGTGACTGGGATGCCTGCGCGCTTGACGATCTCTCGCGCTTCGTACTCAAAGAACCTCATTTACGACTCCATTCCATAGAGCTTCGCCATTTCAGGGTCACGGCTGGCAAGCATCTCGGCAAGGTCAACCATCACCTTGCACTGCTTCCAGGTTGCGTCGTCCTGCATCTTGCCGTCAATCATGTGAACTCCACGTCCATCAGGGATTGCCTCAATCACCTTGCGTGCGAAAGCAACTTCGTCTGGGTCAGGGGAGAAGACCTTCTTGGCGATGTCGATCTGTGCTGGGTGCAGTGACCAAGCGCCGACGCATCCGAGCAGGAATGCGGCACGGAACTGGACCTCACACGCGACGACATCCTTGATGTCACCGAAGGGCCCATAGAACGGCAGGGCGCCGACTGAGGTGCAGGCGTCAACCATGCGGGCGATCGAGTAATGCCATGGGTCTTGCTGGAAGCGCTGACGGCCTTCGGTGAAGTCCTCTGTGTTGACTGGGTCTGAAATCGACTGGTAGCCGGGATGCCCACCGCCGACACGGGTGGTCTTCATGCGGCGGGAAGCTGCGAGGTCCGCTGGGCCAAAGCTCATGCCCTGGATGCGCGGGGAGGCGCAGGCAATCTCTTCGAGGTTGGCGACGCCCTGGGCAGTCTCCAAGATCGCGTGGATCAGGATTGGCTTGGTTACACCGGCCTTAGCCTCCAGCTGCGCGAGCAGGCGGTCAACGTAATGAATGTCCCACGGTCCTTCGACCTTGGGAACCATCACCACATCAAGCTTGTGGCCAATCTCGCCAACGACCTGAGTCAGGTCGTCAAGCACCCATGGCGATTCAAGCGAGTTGATACGGGTCCATAGCTGTGTTCCGCCAAGGTCAATGTCGCGGCCAACCTTGATCAGCCCTGCGCGGGCTGCTTCCTTGCGGTCCACTGGAACGGCGTCCTCAAGATTGCCAAGCAGGATGTCTACGGTTGGAGCGATCTGCGGCACCTTCGCCAGCATCTTCTCGTTGCTGAAGTCGAGGAAGTGGATCATCCTGGACGGTGGAAAGGGAATCTCGGTCAGCGGCTCTGGGGCGCCGATTGCCATTGGCTTGAGGAAGTCGCGGGGGTTGCGCACTGTGCTCCTTGTGGGGGGTGGGTTGGACTGGAAACGGGGCTCAACGCGTCGAGACGCGGGCCTGTAGAACGGTGTCGAACGGTACCTGACACAGGCCTCTTGCGGCAGACTGACCGGCAGGGAGCAGACACCTGTCAGCGGCAGTCGGCATTCTTGGGGGCCTTCCCGTAATTCAACCCGCCCACGCAGAGGTAATAAGAAACCATGAGCAGCGAATTCAGCACAGACCAACAGACACGTGAAGCATCAGGCGCCCACTCGTACGGCCGCTACCTAGAAGAGTTCGAGGTTGGAGCCACATACAAGCACTGGCCTGCCAAGACTGTGACCGAAGCAGACGACCATCTCTTCTGTCTGATCACCATGAACCACCACCCGCTTCACATCAATGACATCTATGCCGGCAAGAGTCAGCAGGGACAGAATGTCGTCGTGGGGCCACTCGTTTACTCCCTCGCTCTCGGTATGAGCGTGAGCGACGTGTCAGGTAAGGCAATCGCCAACCTCGCCACGGAGGAGCTCAGCCACCCGAACCCTGTCTTCCACGGAGACACGCTTTTCGTTGAGACCGAGGTGCTCGAGGTCAAGGAGTCCAAGAGCAAGCCTGACCGCGGTGTCGTGAAAGTACATACACGTGTCAACAATCAGGATGGGCTCCTCGTAGCCGAGTTCAAGCGCCTCGTTCTGATTCCAAAGCGACCAGCCTGAGGCGTAACCAATTCGGCGGCGCGACGAGTCGCCGCCGAATTGGGCATCATCCCGACTCTGGCGTCACGTAGTGGCGCCTTTCGTATTGGCAATGACAAGGAGCTGACCAGACCATGAGTGAATCCCCCACCAATCACGCCCGCCTCAACGCTTGGGTTGCAGAGGTAGCAGCACTCACCAAGCCTGACCAGGTGGTCTGGTGCGACGGTTCTGACGCGGAGTACGACCGCCTCAGCCAAGAGCTCGTCGATGCAGGGACCTTCCGTCGGCTCTCCGAGGACAAGCGTCCAAACAGTTACCTCGCATGGTCAGACCCGGACGACGTTGCTCGCGTCGAGGACCGGACGTTCATCTGCTCAGAGCAGGAGATTGACGCCGGCCCAACGAATAACTGGCGCGCACCCGCAGAGATGCGTGAGGAGCTCAACGGCGTATTTGACGGCTCAATGAAGGGCCGGACGATGTATGTAGTTCCGTTCTCAATGGGTCCACTTGGTTCGCCGATCGCCCATGTTGGCGTCGAGCTGACTGACTCCGCCTACGTGGTCGTCTCAATGAAGATCATGACCCGCATGGGCAAGGGTGCCCTTGACGTGATCGGCGATGACGGTGACTTCGTTCCCTGTGTTCACTCAGTTGGCGCTCCGCTCGCTGATGGACAGGCAGACGTGACTTGGCCCTGCAACAAGGAGACCAAGTACATCGTTCACTACCCGGAGACTCGTGAGATCTGGTCGTACGGGTCCGGCTACGGCGGCAACGCTCTGCTTGGCAAGAAGTGCTTCGCTCTTCGCATCGCGTCGGTGATGGCTCGCGATGAAGGATGGATGGCCGAGCACATGCTGATCCTCAAGCTGACCTCACCGGAAGGCGCCATCAAGCATGTTGCAGCTGCCTTCCCATCGGCCTGCGGCAAGACCAACCTTGCGATGTTGATCCCGACTCTCGAGGGCTGGACTGTCGAGACAGTTGGCGACGACATCGCCTGGATGAAGTTCAAGGAAGACGGCCGTCTCTACGCCATCAACCCTGAAGCCGGCTTCTTCGGGGTTGCGCCTGGCACTAGTGAGGCGACTAACCCCAATGCCATGGCCACCATCAAGGACAACACTGTCTTCACTAACTGTGCCCTTACCGACGACGGAGACATCTGGTGGGAGGGCATGACGGATGAAGCCCCAGCACACCTGATCGACTGGCGTGGCAATGACTGGACGCCTGAGTCAGGCACACCTTCATCCCATCCAAATGCGCGATTTACTGTCGCCGCTGGCCAAGACCCGGCCATCGCACCTTCATGGGAAGACCCTGCCGGCGTGCCGATTGACGCGATGCTCTTTGGTGGTCGCCGCTCAGGCGTTGTCCCGCTCGTGCACGAGGCCTTCGACTGGAATCACGGAGTGTTCCTCGGGGCGACCATGTCGTCTGAGACAACCGCCGCCGCGGCAGGTGCCATGGGTGTTCTGCGCCGTGACCCATTCGCGATGCTTCCGTTTGCGGGCTACAACATGGCCGACTACATCGGCCACTGGCTCAACATTGGGACCAAGACTGATGTCGACAACCTGCCGAAGATCTTCTACGTCAACTGGTTCCGCAAGGATGCTGACGGACGCTGGCTCTGGCCCGGATTCGGCGACAACAGCCGCGTCCTAGAGTGGGTATTCCGTCGCTGTGACGCTGCGGTTGCTGGAACGGATACGGCGATCGGCGTACTCCCAGAAGCCGCAGACCTCAACATTGAGGGCCTTGAGGTTGACTCCGCTGATCTTGCGGAGCTGCTGAAGGTTGACAATGCTGAGTGGAAGGGTGAGTTGGCATCAATTGGCGATCACCTTGATTCACTTGGCGAGCGTCTCCCAGCGGAGATGCGCTCACAGCTCACCGCTCTCACAGAGCGCCTCGGCTAAAGCACACAGGGTTTGACCACAGCCCAATCGGGGCTGTGGTGAATTGGGAGATGACTCAGGCGTGAGGGTCGTCAACTGCAGCCGGAGGACGTGACTCCTCCGCAAGCGATGTGATCGCGAGGATCCCTCTGGACGCATCGGCGAGTACATCAGTGGCCTCCTCGGCTGACCTCGCGTAAAGCTCCACCAAGAGATGTACAACAACACGATCATCGTCGTGCTTGTGAAAACGCACGTGGGTGAAGAACTCCCTCGTGCCATGGTCGCCAAAGGCGGCGTACGAGAGTGCATCGCCGGCGTGCGGCCCTGAACAAGCCTCCACTTCGTCAGCCTCGACCGTCACGGTGCAGGAGGCAACCCAAGGGGTTCCAGCGACCATGCGCTCCCAGCGATTGCCGATTGGCTGGACTCGTCCGTCATTGAAAGTCAGGTGCGGCTGGTCGTGCATGCATTCAAGGCACTGCACCACGGAGTCCTGGATCTCGTCTACAGCGTCGGCACGCTCACCCGTTGCGGGGTCCACGCGGTGAAGCCCCTCGTAAGTGACGTTGACCTCAAGCTGCTGTGACCAGCAGCGGTAACACCTCAGCCAGCTTCCGACTTCGCCTTCTGGTTCGCCCATGCGGGCATCATAGGGAGGAGCCGGAACTAATCCGGGTCTTCGCGTAGAATGATGTAGCCCATGACCTGCTCCCGCCTCGGAAATACAGTTGCATTTACCCTTGTCTGCCTTGCGCTGACAGCTACCGCGGGCTGCGGATCTGGGTCCAAGAAGGCGCTGACTGAGCCCGGTCCGGTGCTGGCCGCAGTCACCGACGCTGAGACCGTGAACTTGGCTGACTTCCCGAAGGGGAATGCCGGCAGCCTGTCAGACATTGCTGCCACTGCCATGACACAAGACAACTTTGCGCAGGCCACCTCTATATTCACGCCGGGGACTAACAGGCTTGCGTTTGGCGTTATCGGCAACGACGGGAAGCCTGCCTACGGCCCTACCGTGGTCTACTTGGCTAGAAGCCCTCAGGGGCCGGCTAAGGGTCCATTCGCGGCACCCGCAGACCCGATGGTTCCTCAAGCGGCCTATCTGTCAAAGGGAGCTGCATCGGAAACAGACGAGTTGCAGGCCATCTACGAGGCCCAGATTCCAACCCCCACCGCTGGAAAGTGGTTCGTAGTAACGCTCACTAAGACTGCTGAGGGTCTCGCACAGACCTCTGGCGAGATTGATGTGGCACCGAACAGCACAATCCCAAATGTAGGCGATCGTGCGCCGTCAATTACGACTGAGACGGTCAGCTCAACTGGTGGGAACATCGCTGCGATTGACACGCGCAAACCGCCTGCCCCTTCCTTGCACCAGCAGAACTTCGCTTCCGTCCTTGGGAAGGCACCTATCGCTCTGCTTTTCGCGACCCCACAGCTTTGCCAGAGCCGAGTCTGTGGACCGGTCACAGACATCTTGCTCCAGCTTCAGGCTAACTACGGAGCAAGCGTTGTGGCCATTCACGAGGAGGTCTACAAGGAGAACAAGCCGCCAACGCTGCGCCCTCAGTTGGAGGCATTTGGCCTCGTGACTGAACCGTGGCTCTTCACCGTCGGTCGTGATGGGCGGATCAAGGCCCGGCTAGAGGGAGCATTTGGCATTAACGCTATGAACCGTGCGATTGAGGCTGCCCTGAAGTAACAGGCCAGCAGGCTTGGCCGGAGTGAATCAGCCGCCGATTGCGCTCATTGAGCGCTCAGGCTGAACGAAGCCCTCATCACCAACCTGGTGCTTTAGCTCTTTGCGCCAGACGGCGTCTCTGATGATTGCCACCAGCTCGTCGTCTGTTACCCCAAGGCGCATTGGACCGCGCAGGCCGGTCTCGCCGATTGAGAAGAGACATGTCCGCAGGTTGCCCTCAGCCGTGATTCGGATTCGGTCGCAGTCGGAGCAGAACGGCTCGCTGACTGGGTCAATAAAGCCAAGGCGGCCTTCTCCGTTAGCGAAGGTGAAGACTCTGGCCGTCGCGGACTCCTTGCGCGGCTCCTCGACGAGGTCGTAGTGGGCTGAGAGAACGGCGCGGATCTCGGCACCCTTGAGGACCTGTTCGCTTGACCATGAACGGTCGGCGTCGAGTGGCATAAATTCAATGAACCTCACCTCGTAGGGGTGTTGGCGAGCAAACTCTGCGAACGGCAGGATTTCAGCCTCAGTCACACCTTTTAGGGCGACGGCATTGACCTTGATCGGGTGGGCCTCAGGGAACTGGGCAAGGACTTCTAAGGAGTCACGTCGGGTGAGCTGGTAGAACCGATCCCGCTCCAAGGAGTCAAGTGAGACATTGAACCGGTTGATTCCAGAGGCCACAAGGGCTTCAGCGTCCCGCTCCAACAGATAACCGTTGGTTGTGAGAGCAAGGTCCTTGACGCCCGGTACTTTGGCGAGCATTCCGGCAAGGACAGGGAGGTCTTTGCGGACTAGTGGTTCGCCCCCGGTTAGACGAACGCTCTCAACGCCCATTGAGGCCAACAGTGTCACCAAGCGCTCAATCTCTTCGAACGTGAGGACATCAGACCTGTCTAGCCAGGGAAGTCCCTCGGCTGGCATGCAGTACTGACAGCGGAAATTACAGCGGTCTGTGACGGACACGCGAACGTCGCGGATATCTCTGCCGTGACCATCTTTGAGTTGCTCCCGCTCCACTCGCGGGAGGATACGGGGTGCGCGTCCCAGCAGGGTTCAGACACCATCCCTGCTGAGTTGTGGCCCTAGTGCTTGACGAGAGGTGGGGGATATGCGGTCGTGCCGACCGCTCGTGCTGCCATCACAGCCGCAACGATCCCAAAGCGCCAAGCGCCGTAAGCGACAACGGGGCAGTGTTCAAGCAGGTCGACCTTGGCCCAGTAAATCACGGGGCAGAAGTGGAGTCCGTCTTTGGCCCTGACGACAGCTTTGCCGCGGCTGGGATGATTTGGACATGGACCGGTAACCGCGCACGGAATAATCCGCGCATAGTGACCGAGAGGGCGTTCCAGGCGGCCTCCAGCGTCCACTGAGGTGACATTGGACCTCGCCCGCGCGATGGACCTCATCAGCGCCAGCATTCGTTTCTTATGTGAGTGACCGGACTTCATGTCGACTGAGGCCGCTGGCGCCGAGACCAAGATGACTTTCGTCGATCGTGGAAAGGCGTTCACAGTCTGCACAAGATCTTTGCGGTACATGGCCCAGTATTCGGGCGAGTCTAGGATCGGCCTCTTGCCACCGACACCTGTCTGGCAGGAGGAGGCATTGTTGCCGTAGGCCTCCACGAGGACTGCATCAGGCGTCCGCGTGGGGACGTCGTGCTTGAGGACCTTGCGCCAGTCACAGGGCGCGGTTCCCGAGCGAGCGCGGCTGAGGAATGAAACCTTTCCCGACTTAGTCAACGCGCGCTCAATGAACGGTGCGGCCTCAACTCCAAGTGAGTCGCCGTAGAGGTTGACCTTCTTGCGCGTATCTACGCCCTGTCCGCAGCCTGACGCCATTAGGGCAGTCAGTATGAGGAGGCCGCTGGTGCGAGCGAGCGTCATATGGAGTCGCGGGCGGGGTTGAGCATGGCCTAACCAGGTCCTAGCGCCGCAACAGTACCCAGACAAGGGCTCCGGCAAACGCAATCTGGCCAAAGGTCATTGCAACTCCGAGGCTGCTTGCGCCGAGCAGTGCTGAAACGGCCGTCCCGAGTAAAAAGGCGGCTAGGACTGTCAAGGAGTCGCGCAGCATCAGGCTGCCTTCTTGGCTGCGCAGCTGGCACAGCGCCCATGGAGAGTTACCTCGTGCGAATCAACGGTGAAGGCCTCGTTGGCCGCAAGGTGGTGAAGGGCGGCTTCGAGCCCGTCGTCCTCGAATGGCACCAGTTGTCCACACGCGGAGCAGAGGAGATGGTGGTGATGGTCGTGACCGTTGGCACCGATTCTCTCCCAGCGGGAACCGCTCTCACCGAGATCAACGCGCTGGACTAGGCCGACATGGGCGAGGGCCTCTAGTGCACGGTAGATACTTGCGCGGCCTACCCGACGGTTGGCGCCAGCGAGCGTCCGCTCAATCTGCTCGGCTGTGACTGCGCAGGTCTCCCTCGAGAGTTGGGTGATCACTTCTGCCCGGGCTCCACCCGCACGGCGACCGGACGCGTGGAGTTCGGTCGTGGCTTTCTCAACCCATTCAGTGTCGATACGAGTCATGTGGTGATCTGTTTCGGTAGTAGGAGGGCGGAGGCTGCTGCAGGAATGATCGCGCAGATCGCGATTGTTGGTCCAGCCGCGATTCCCGCATGCCAAGCGACCTCAATGCCGACAACAGCTGAGAGTGCGGCAATGCCTGCCGCAAGCCAGAGCATTGTTGATGCGCGCAGCGCCATCCGTTCGGCGGCTGAGGCAGGCCCGATAATGAGTGCCACTGCGAGAAGAGCACCGAGGCTTCCAGCGGCCATGGCCGTGGCAACTACCAGCAGGCAGATCACGAGGGTGTCCATGCGACTGGAGTCGGAT
>JAPLCJ010000061.1 GCA_026392255.1 Solirubrobacterales bacterium | reverse complement strand
GTAATGCTGCTTTTTCATCCTCAAGATTTCCGTCGGGAAGTTCTTGAAATCGCACGGAGAAAAGCAACCCCGATTCCTCGTCGGGCGAAAGAGTTTGGTATCTCTGTTGCCGTGATCCGCTGGTGGCCGGCGAAAGCTCCCGAGACCGCTTTCATTCGTTCAGTTTGAGCCTTGAATTTTGTTTACTGTCCGATAAATGGCGGGTGCACCTTCAGGAGGGTGAGTTGTGCTTTCGAAGCACGCACAAACCTCCGCCATCTTTTCGTGGTTACCACCGCGGTATTGACAGTGAGCTGGCACGGCACCCCTTACTCCGCCCGTAATGTTCTAAACCAGCAAGACACGCTCTACAACTGCCCTGGAAACCAGTCCTCGGGCCGGACCTTTGCGACACCAACCCATTCGCCAGCCAGATATCGAGCCACGGTGCCTGTTGTTGTAACACGCAGACGCCCGCCATTTGGGATTAGCGCCATGAGCGTCTTGCCCACCTTTTTTGCGCTCCCCGGATTGACTTGCGCGAGAGTGTCGCCGGATTCTCTGTCCTCGATGGTTCCGTTGAGGCGAAGTGTGTAGCTGTGTCCAATGAAGAACCCTGACAAAGTGCTTGTTGCCTCGGCAGCAGCCATCTCTCCAGTGAGACTCCCCAGGTAGGTTGGGATGCCATTGATGTAGCTCACTGCCTGCCCAGCATCGTTGATGAGCACTGTCGCTCCTGGGGCGACCAGCGGACGCCACTTCTTGATCTGAGTCGTGGAGTTCACCCCAAATTCTCCCGCAACACCAGAACTAATGAGCGGATCGAAGAGGTCGTCTTTCAGACCCATGAGAGTGGTACTGCGGCTTGGCAGTTCCCCATCCCAGCGATGGCCAGGCAAGGCTCGGGTGACAACTGGAGGACTCGCTTGGGTTGCATCCTCCGGTTGCGGCTCTTGTGCTGCAAGCAGTGATTGAAAGATGAATTCGAGGTGCGCAAGTTTCTCCTCGACAATCGCGCGTTGCTCCAGCGTTTCAGGATCAGGTTCGACGACCACGGGTTCGCCTGAAGGTGCCCGCGCAGCCTCGTCGAGGAGCACCTCGGCGGCTTCAATCTCTTGGGCGAGAGTCGCACTTCGCTGCTGCTCGACCGCGAGTTCAGCGTGAACCGCCGCTAGCTCGTCAGCTGGGCCCTGCGGGGCCGGAGCACTTGAGGCAACGTACCTGCCCTCAAGAATGTCCTTGGCCCGCTTCTTGACTTCTGAGCACAATTTGCCGACCTTCATATCGGCTGAGATCGCGAGGTGGTGGATTACCTCAACGCTGATCAACAATTGTTTGAGATCAATAGCATCCACTTCGAAGTGCGCCCACTTATTGCGCACACGAAGGGCGTCCTCGAGTTGGTTGTAGAATTTTCCCCCAGTGGGAAGGCAACCGCGTGTGGGGGAATCGGGGTTCTTCAATGGCTCTGAGAGCACGAACTGTGGATCATTTAGGGTAATTGCCTTTTTGCGAATATTCGAGAGAGCATGGACCCAGTGCGGGCCGATC
>JAPLCJ010000021.1 GCA_026392255.1 Solirubrobacterales bacterium | reverse complement strand
CAGTCCCTCTCACTCGCCGGGAGGTCATTTTGGTCAAACAAGCGTTAAGGGATCGGGGCATTGTTGGACCCTACATCTCTGGTGTGACAGCCTGCGCTAGTGCCTCAGGAACTCCGCCTCTCCCCCAAACCCCGCAAACAGCGACATTTGCGCAAAAGAAATGCTTGTGCTCTTCCGCACATCGGAGTAGACCTTGTTGTGGAAGTTGAATTACGACCACGGGAGGTCTGGACCAGTGCCAATCCACGTAACCCCCACTGAAATGGCCCGCCTTGCCGGCCTCGAGCGCGGAGATGTGCTCGAAGCCTGTAGGCAATATTCCATCCCCGTTCTACACGGGCGTATTGACAAGTCGCTGTTCATGCTGAATATGCGTGACGCGACTCGAACCGGCAACGTAGAGCCGACCCAGTAGAGGACGGGATGAGGGGCGGTCGGGGTGGAAGCCCGACCGCTCTTCGCTGGTTAGACTCTCTCGGGATAATGGACCCACTGGGAGAGGAGACCCATGACGGCTTCAAACGCAGCTGAAGGTAAGACCACAGGCTCAAACACGATTGCCGACCTGCTTGAACGGGCAGTCGCGCGCAGTCCTGAGTCAATCGCAATCCGCCACAAGGCTGATGGTGCTTGGCACGACGTAACTGTTGCCGAAGTTGGTGACATCACCAGTGAAATCGGCCGTGGGCTGATCGCACTCGGTGTTGAACACGGGGACCGCGTATCGATCCTCTGCAACACACGCCCTGACTGGACTTACGCCGACTTCGCAATCACCCGCGCTGGTGGCGTGGTTGTGCCTATTTACCCAACTAACTCGCCAGACGAGTGCGAATGGGTTGTCGGTAACTCAGGGTCAGTGGCCGTCTTCTGCGAAGACGCATCCCAGGTCGCAAAAATCGTTGAAGTACGCGACAGGCTCCCCGACCTCAAGCACATCATCGTGATGGACCCTGCCGGCGCCGATGCTGGTCAGATCACCGTTGACCAACTGCGTGAGAACGGCCGCGCTGTGGACCAATCAGAGCTCGCAGCTCGCACCAATGCAGTCAAGCCAGAGGATCCATTCACATTCATCTACACGTCAGGTACTACTGGCCCACCAAAGGGTTGTGTCCTCAGCCATGAGAACTACCGCAGCGTGCTCACAATGTGTGCATCGCTCGATGTCCTCTCAAGCGGAGAGACCACATACCTCTACCTGCCTCTCGCCCACTCGTTCGCGCTGCTAATCCAGCTGATCTCGTTCGACGTTGACGGAACAATCGCCTACTTCGGTGGGGATACCAAGAACATCATCGCCGAGCTCTCAGAGGTCAAGCCAACGTACTTCCCAAGCGTGCCAAGGATCTTCGAGAAGATCTACACAATGGTTACCTCCAACTCAGAGGATCCAGAGAAGCTCAAGGCAGCCGTGGCGCTTTGCGGCAAGGTCCGTGACCTTCAGACAGCCGGGCAAGATGTGCCACCCGAGTTGGCAGAAGCGTTCGCAGTCGCAGACGAGAAGTTCGCGATGGTACGCCAAGCATTTGGTGGCAACGTGCGCCAGGCAGTAACTGGTGCAGCCCCAATCGCCCCGGACATCCTCGAGTTCTTCTGGGCTGCTGGTGTCCCAGTACTAGAGGGCTACGGGATGACCGAAACCGCGACGATCTCCACCTACTCCTCAATTGAGAACCACAGGTTCGGCACAGTGGGCCGCGCGCTTCCAGGTGTTGAGCTCAAAATTGCTGACGAAGACGGTGAAATCCTGATCAAGGGCGCCAACATCTTCGAGGGCTACTACAAGAACGATGATGCCTCGTTCGGAGCCGTTATTGACGGTTGGCTCCACACTGGTGACGTCGGATCACTCGACGAGGACGGCTTCCTGAAGATCACCGGCCGTAAGAAGGACATCATCATCACGGCCGGTGGTAAGAACCTCACGCCAGCCAACCTCGAGAACGACATGAAGCAGACTCGCTATGTCTCCCAAGCAGTAATGCACGGTGACAAGCGGTCCTTCCCTTCAATGCTGATCACCCTCGACGAGGAGGAGATCATCCCGTGGGCACAGGCAAAGGGATTGCCAGATGACATTGCGTCGCTGGCAGTCAACCCAGAAGTCCTGGAAATCATCCAAACGGAGCTCGATAAGGCCAACTCGAAGTACGCACAGGTTGAGCAGGTGAAGAAGTTCTTCATCTTGGAGCACGATTTGACCCAGGAAACCGGTGAGCTAACGCCTACCTTGAAAGTCAAGCGAGCTATCGTGAACGAGAAGTACATCGACCGTTTCGACGCTCTCTACGGGGAGTAGCCCAGGAGGCTTTTACATTGCGGACCGACCCCAGTGAAACCGGAGGCCTCTTCATCGGCCGCCGGCCGGGAACTGGGCCGATCCGCTACCGCGCCCTTCCGCCACCCGGGTCCAAAGCCCGGAGGCGGATTGATGCTGCCTTCGCGGGCTTCCTGCTGTTTGTGATGTGCCTGATTGCCCTGTCCTACTGGGGCCCCCTGCCACTGGTTGGCCTCTGGTTCGGCTCTCAGATCCAGTACATAACCGGAAGCCCATTCGTTGGGATTCTCTCCGCTTTCGTGCTGATCCTCGGCGCCCTCATGTTTGGCTTGGTGATCCTCAAACACATTGACCGCTGGTGGATCCTCGCCCGCCGTGCCGCCGGGCATGACCAGCAAGAAGGCGCGATCGGCCGCGTTTTTGGATTCACGTGTTTGATTGGCGCCGTTTGCTTTACCGGCTGGCTCCTGCTGTTCAGTGGAGCCCAGCTTGCGCCCGTGGGAATCCACCTCTAAGGGCTTGGCCTGACCTTGGGGTTCATGGACCGCTACCGGCGCTTTGCGGAGCTAACCGATGAGGAGATTCGCGCGGACTTCAAAGGCCAGGCTGACGAGCGCCGTGAGGCCGAGCTATCCAAGGTCGTACTGCTGGACCTAACTACCTCAACAGCAGACGAACTCCCCCACCCAGCAGTGGCCGCAGCAATCTCCTTCGCAGCCAAGCGAGCACTCAACCAGCAGCCCGATGCGCTCTCCTCCGAACTGCGCGACCGTATTAGCGCAGACACTGGGATTGACCCTGACAACATTGCGGTGGGACCTGGAGCCGACGGGCTGATGGCGGCGCTGGTGGCCAAGCTGGTTGCCAAGGGTGAGCAGATCCTGATCCCGTGGCCCTCGTATCGCCTCCATCCACTGCTAGCAGGGATTGTTGGAGCCCAGCCAATCCCCTTGACTGTGCCCCGCGAGCCCGAGGCGATCGCCGACGCGGCCAACGCTGCAGGCGCGTCCCCGCTGATGGTGCTGACAAACCCCAACGATCCGGATGGGCATCTGATTGATGCTGAGGGCATCGCCCAGCTGCGCGCCCAGCTCAGCCCGGAGACTGTGTTGGTAGTTGATGAGGCACTGATCGACTACGCGGGCGATAACCACATCCACCGCATGAACGAGCTTGTCGCAGACACCCCTGGGCTCTTCCTGGTCCGCAGCATGTCCAAGGCTTGGGGCCTCTCAGGCTTGAAGGTCGGCTGGGTGCTGGCCGGGCCCGGCGGCGAGGAAGTCATCCAGTCCCTCACCCCACTGCTCGGCGTGCCCGCACCGTCAGAGGCAGGCGCGCTTGCCGCCCTTGATGAGGCAAAGCAGCAGCGCAACGCGCGCGTCGCGGCTGTCAACACGGAGAAGGCACGGCTTGAATCCCTACTGCGGTCAAGCACGGTTGATATTGCCGAGTCACAGGCGAACCTTGTCTGGGCATCAGTGCCCGGCGTGAACTCTGAGGAGCTTGTTGCCAAGCTGCGGGAAGCCGGCGTGCTGGTTAGGGACGGAGCTGAAGTTGGCCAACCAACAAGGATCTGTGCGGCAATCCGTGGCGACCAGACTGCAACCGACCGGCTGGCCGAGGGCCTACTGGAAGCTGGGCGTCAGGCGCCTTCGTCAGCCGACTGACGCAGAAGCGTCGCCGTCGTCTGTTCAAGGATTCGGCGCCAAGCACGGGTCTTCTCCTGCTCAGCAGTGAAGTGCTTAACAACCTTGCGCACGCGCGTGGCTGAGATCTCCACCCCATGCTTGGCAGACATCCGCTTGATGCGGTCGTAGTCCTCAGCGAGCGACAGGGTGACTGATTGGAAGCCGTGGCGAGCAATGTCCAAGCGTGAGGTGAAGTTCATGACATTGGTCTTGAACATCAGCTCATCGTCGGCGGCAGGCTCGATCAAAAGAATGTCAACGCCCGGGTAACGCTTCTCCCAATGCGAACGCATCTCGTGAAGGCGCTGGTAGGCCAAGAGCTTGAAGGTCTGGTAGCCAATGTGCTGGAAGCCCAGCTGGGAGACGCGCAAGCGCTGCCCGCCGGCCTTGGTTGGCGTGTCGAGGTCGTTGACATAGGGAACGAGCGGGTTGACGACAATGATGAACTTCGCCCCCGCCTCAACCGCAATGTCGAGGTTTGTGGTGGAGACGATGCCGCCGTCAATCAACTCTCGGCCCTTCAGCTCCACTGGGCGGTAAACCATTGGCAAGGCTGTTGAAGCTTGGACTGCACTTGAAATTGGAACGTCATCCCAATCCCTCCCGCCGAGAACCACGCGCTCGCAGGAGTCAAGGTCCGTGGCTGCGATGTAAAGCTCGCGGTCAAGCTGACGGAAGTCGTCAGTCCGGTCAGGGTCAGAAAGGACCTCGCGCAGGTACTTGGCAAGGCCATCGCCGCTGTAAAGCCCTGAGGGCAATGCCTCCGCAAGGCCCATCATCAGGTCCATTGCTGTTACCGAACCAAAGTTTGATGCGAGGTTTCGAGCAACCCCGGCCAAACGCCATGGCATGGTCGCCGAGCGGCTTACAAACTCACGCCAGTTGGGGCGAAGGAGGGTGCCTACATCAATGTCCCTGAACGGAACCGGGGCCTGTTGGACCACGACGCGCATCATTTCCTCAGGTGTCACCCCGTTGGCCGTCATAGCGGCTACAAAACTGCCCGCACTTGTTCCCACATAGACATCGAACTGGTTCACGGTCTTGTTGACGGAGAGAAGATCAAGGGCACGCAGAGCGCCGATCTCGTAGACGCCACCGGTGAATCCACCCCCGCCAAGAACGAGCGCGGTCTTGGAATCGGGCTTGCGGCGTCGGTTAACCGTGCCAGCTGAGCCCGTGGCTCGTTTGGCCGCTGCAGAATCGATCTTGACAACCTTTCCCATACCTTTAACAGTCTACGCGCCTTGGCCCCGACAGCCCTAAAGCCCCAACCGCCACTGACGGGTGATCCGCGTGGGAGAATCGCCCAGTGACTGGCATCTGTCGACGATCAGCCCTTGCGGCCGTTATTGCCCTGTTCTCCGCCGCAGGTCAGAGCACCGCAACCGCCGCAGACCTGCCCGCCGCCCTTACTGCGCAGCTGAAAGCCGCTGGTGGAGCAGGCTCAGGAATTGCAGTTGACCTGACCAGCGGCAGGACAATCTGGTCGCGCCTTCCCAACACCCGCCGCACTCCCGCCTCGGTCACCAAGCTCTATACGACTGCCTCAGTATTGCTTGAGCTTGGCGCAACCAAACGCCTTTCAACGAAGGTCCTACGCACAGCAGTGATCGGCCCCGACGGAACTCTGAACGGCAACCTCTGGCTCAAAGGTGATGGAGATCCCTCACTTGGCTCGGCCGGCATCCGCACACTCGCTGATGCACTCAAGGCGGCTGGCCTAAAAGCCGTCAAGCGCAACGTGATTGGTGACGACGGGCTGTTTGACCGCATTCGTGGCGTGCCAGCAACTGGGTTTGGGTTTAACCCAGACATCGGTGGGTCCTTGGGCTCACTGGTGTTTGACCACGACGGGTCAGCCAAAGCAGCAGCCAACGCCCTGACCCTGGCGTTGCGCCACCGCGGGATCACCGTGCCCGTGGGCCACACCAGCACTGGCACTAGCCCTGTTGAGGCGATAACGGCTGCCACCACCAGCTCACCACGCGTCGCGACGCTGATTGGAATGACCAACCGGCCGTCCGACAACTTCTATGCCGAGATGCTGCTCAAAGCGCTTGGGGCAATCAAGGGCGGGGCCGGCTCAACCAGTGCTGGCCTGCGCGTCTCCAAAGCACGCCTAGCCACACTGGGCTCACGCCCCACGCTCTACGACGGCTCGGGTCTGTCACACGCCAACAAGACCACCGCGGCTGACGTGGAACGGCTGCTGGCCGCACTGGCAACAAACACTGACTTCCGCGGTTCACTAGCTGTTGCTGGCAGGTCGGGAACGCTCTCTGACCGGATGAGGAAGGGCTCAGCGGCAGGAAAGTGCCAAGCAAAGACCGGAAGTCTGAGCGGCGTGACAGCCCTTGCCGGCTATTGCGATGTCAAGGACGGTGGGCGGCTAGCGTTTGCCATCCTGATGAACGGCACGACTGCAGCCCGTGGGCGACCACGGCAGGACCGCATCGTTCAGGCACTTGCCCGTTGGCGCAGGCCAGCAAGCTGGACGCCGCGCTAGATCAAGCCTCAAGCATTGCGAGCAGAGCGGCCTCATCCAGCACCGTTACCTCAAGCCGCTCGGCTTTCTCAAGCTTTGACCCTGCTGCCTCACCAGCAACAAGGAAGTCAGTCTTCTTAGAGACAGACGAAGTGACTCTGCCGCCAGCGGCGAGGATCCTCTCCGTTGCCTCCTCCCGGGTCAGCGTGGGCAGGGAGCCGGTCAGACAGAAGGTCTTGTTGTCCAGGTGGCCCTCGCCGGCAGCTGGTCCTGATTCCTCAAGCTGAACGCCTGCCGCGCGCAGCTTGTCAATCAACTCGATGAACTCGGGTTCACGCACGGTCTCGGCAACAACCTCAGCCTGAATTGGCCCAATGCCAGGCGTTTCCTCAATCGCAGCAGGCTCTGCTGCCATCAGCGCCTCCATGCTGCGGAAGCGCTGGGCAAGGCTGCGGGCGTTGACCTCACCGATGCGCTCAATACCAAGGCCGTAAAGCACCTTCGCGAACGGACGGTCAAGGGATTCAGTCAGTGAGGCCTTTAGTGCCTCGACACTCTTGCTCCCCCAACCCTTGCGGTCTTCAAGCTGGCTCCAGTCAAGGGTGTAAAGGTCGGCCGGGGTGAGTGCCATGCCAGCCTCCATCAGCTCTGAGAGGCGTTCGTCCCCAAGGCCTTCAATATCCATTGCACCGCGCTTGACGAAGTGGCGCAGCGCTTGCCACTGCTGGCCGGTACAGCCGCGCTTGTTGGGGCAGATTGTCCAGACTGAGTCCTCCACCCTGACCGTCGCCGTGCCGCAGGATGGGCATTCACTTGGAACCTTTGGTGCCTCTGACCGGTCGGGCCGGTCAACCTCGTGCGGGGCAGGTGAGATGACTTGGGGAATCACATCGCCAGCGCGCAGGACGATCACCTGGTCCCCTGGCCGAACATCCTTGCGGGCAAGGTCGTCCCCGTTGTGGAGCGTTGTGAAGGAGACCGTCACACCACCTATTGAGACCGGCTCAAGCTCAGCGAACGGAACGATGTGCCCAGTCCGGCCGACGTTCCAATGCACAGCGCGCAGAAGCGTTGTTGCTGTCGTTGGGGGGAACTTCCAAGCGATTGCCCAGCGCGGTTCGCGGCCAACTGTGCCAAGCCGGCGCTGGAGCTCAAAGTCATCAACTTTGACAACAGCCCCGTCAATCTCGTACGGGAGCTCGTCCCTGCGCTCCAACCACCCGTCACAGGCCTGTACGACGGCCTCAGCGCCCTCAATGGTCGCAATCCCGGGGTTTACCGGGAATCCCCATTCCGCAAGCTGAGCGAGGCTCTGTGAGTGCCGTTCAAATACAACGCCCTCAACCTCCCCCAGCCCGTAAGCCCAAATTGCCAATGGGCGCTCGGCAGCAACAGCGGGGTCAAGCTGGCGCAATGAGCCAGCGGCGGAGTTACGAGGGTTCATGAAGGTTGATTCGCCCGCTGCGGCCCGCCGCTCATTGAGCGCAGCAAAATCCGCGATGGGGAGATAAACCTCACCCCTGACTTCCAAGACGCGCGGAGCATTACTGAGCTTCTTTGGAATTGAGGCGATCGTCATCAGATTCTGGCTGATGTCCTCGCCCACAACTCCATCCCCTCGCGTCGCCCCACGGACGAACACGCCGTCCTCATAGCGGAGTGAGACAGCAAGGCCGTCAATCTTGGGCTCTACGACGTAGCTGAAGTCATCAACCTCAATTGACTCGCGAGCAAGATGGGAACGCGCGCGGTCTAGCCAGCCGTTCAGCTCATCCGCATTACGGGCATTACCCAAGGAGAGCATTTGGATTGCGTGCTCGACAGGCTCAAAGCGATCAAGGCGCTTGGCGCCAACCTTCTGCGTTGGTGAGTCAAGCGTGACAAGCTCAGGGTGCTCAGCCTCCAACGCACGGAGTTCGTCCAGCAGCGCGTCGTACTCCCGGTCCCCGATCGTCGGGTCGTCCTGCTCGTAGTAGCGGCGGTTGTGCTCCTCCAACTCAGCCCGCAACTCCTGCGCCCGCAGTGCAGCTTCACTCCCAGACTGGCTCACACTTGCTCCAGGGGTGAGATTCGCTCCCCCAACCCAGCCGCAGCAAGGTCGTCAATCCCGGAGTGGTCAGTCAGGTCAAAGTGAAGTGGGGTGACAGCGATGTAGCCGTCGTCAACACCATCAAGGTCAGTGCCGTCCTCCTTGTGGTGTGAGGGCTCCTGGCCATAAATGCGGATCGACCGACCGCCACCATCAGCAGGCCCAAGGTCAACCAGCTCTTCGCGATAGACCCTTTTTCCGAGCTTGGCGACAACAACGCCCTTGGGCTCCTGCGCTGGAGAGTTGACGTTGAGCAGAGTTGCTGGCCGCATAGGAATGCTGTCCCAATCGGCGACAAGGCCCGCTACAAACTTGGCCACGGGACGGAACGGCTCGTCCCCACCATGGGAGACATAGTCATAAACCCCACCGGCAGACGCTTGGGACACCGCGATACCGCTGCCGCCTAAGACAATGGCCTCAAGCACTGCAGCAACCGTTCCCGAGTAAGTCACATCATCACCAAGGTTTGAGCCGTGGTTGATGCCGCTGACAACCAAATCCACGCTGAAGCCATCCACCAAACCGTGTCTGGCAAGACGCACGCAGTCAACCGGAGTGCCGTCAGTGGCGAACCCGTGTGTTCCGTCCTCAAACTCAATCCGCTCCACCTTGAGTGGCCGGCGGGTTGTAATCGCACGGGCTGCAGCTGAGCGGTTGCCGTCAGGCGCAATCACGACCAGTTCGATACCCGGGACCTCCAGCAGTGCGCGCCGCAAAGCCTGCAGGCCAGAGGCCGCGATGCCGTCATCGTTGGTTAATAGAACACGCATTGTTTGGTCGATGTTAGTCGTGAGCGCGGGCAGCGCCGGCTAACCCAACACAGGCTCTCCGTAGCCCACGCCCAGCATCGTCAAACCCTTGGCAAATGCTGTCGCTCCAGCCTCCGCTCGCGGCTTGCCGGCGACCAAAGCCTGGAAGTGTTCAACCGTGCTGACCCCCCGCGCGGTCTCAAGCATCGTCCCCACGAGAATCCGGTTCATATGCCGCATGAACGACACGGCCTCAATCAGAAAGTCCAACTGCAACCCCTCGTGTGTTTCTTCAACTGCCCACCGTGCCGTGATGATGTCGCGGTCAAACCAGACATGGTGCGTCTGCGGTGGAGTGAAAGCCGTCATGTTCTGCTTCCCCGGCAGCATGGCCGCACAGGCGTGGAGGACATCAACATCAACAGGCTTGGGGTGCCAGAGCGCGGTCCTACGGGAATCCACCGGTCGGATGCGCGAGACAATCACCCGGTAGCGGTAGGCACGGGATGTGGCATCAGCCCGTGCGTCAAAGCCCGGTGCCGAATAGCTCTGCGTGACAGCGATGTCAGGTGGAAGCACGCTGTTAAGCGCCTCAGCCCCAACGGCCTCACCAGGATGGCTAACAACCTGGTCTTGGGCGTGGACACCGCGGTCGGTGCGCCCAGCTACATAGAGCGTTGGCGTCTGGCCGCTGATCTGATCAATCGCAGACTTCAGCTCGCCTTCGACAGACCGCTTCCCTGGCTGGACTGCCCAGCCGGTGAAGTCGGTTCCGTCATACGCAAGGTGAACCCTTGCCGTTGGCACTGCCGGGGCGACCGAATCGGCCGCCACTGGATCAGACGAACTCGAGGTAAACCATTTCGGTCGAATCCGACCGACGCGGCCCAAGCTTGAGAATGCGCGTGTAGCCACCTGGACGGTCGGCGAAACGCGGTGCGATCTCCTCGAACAGCTTGTAGACGATGAACTTGTCCTGACCGAGGGCGCTGAGCGCCTGACGGCGGGCATGCAGATCCCCACGCTTAGCAAGCGTCACCAGCTTCTCGAGCTCGGGCTTAACAGCCTTGGCCTTAGCCTCGGATGTCTTAATCCGCTCGTGCTCGATTACCTCTTTGCAGAGGTTCTTCAGCAGCGCCTTGCGGTGTGCTGAATCGCGGGAAAGCTTATGGCGTGTCTTTTGATGGCGCATGGTCTAGTGGGGAGCTTTAGCTCAGTCCTCGCGGAGTCCCATACCCTGAGCTGCGAGCGTCTCGACTACTTCGTCGATTGACTTGCTGCCGAAGTTCGGGATGGCAGCAAGTTCGCTGCGTGACTTCGTGACGAGCTCACCAACAGTGTTGATGCTTGCGCGCTTGAGGCAGTTGTATGAGCGGACGCCTAGGTCGAGCTCCTCGATGAGGATGTCGTCCATGCCGTTGGATGTCGCAGCACCCGGAGCAGCAGTCGTTGCGGCAGCAGATGCACCAGCAGCGGCAGCATTTACTTGCTCAATGACACTGGCGGTCATTGCCTCGCGGAGCTCGGAAACACGCTCAACGTCAGTGAAGATTGCGAGCTGCTGAATGAGGATCTCTGACGCGTCACGGAGCGACGCCGTTGGATCAAGTGATCCGTCGGTCTCGATGTCAAGCGTGAGCTTGTCGAAGTCAGTCCGCTGTCCGATACGAGCCTGCTCAACTGAGTAAGCAACGCGACGAACTGGCGAGAAAATGGAGTCAATTGGGATCACGCCAAGTGGCTGATCGTCATTGGCATTGTCCTCAGCTGGGCGGTAACCGCGGCCCGTGCCGATTGTCAGGTAGATCTCGAGCTTCGTCTTGCCGTCAAGAGTCGCGATGTGCGTCTCAGGGTTGAGAATCTCAACACCGGTTGGAAGATCGATGTCCTTAGCTGTGACTGTTCCTGGTCCCTGAACAACGAGAGGAGCCTCGATCTCAGAGTTGGAGTCAGCCATGCGGCAAACGAGACCCTTGAGGTTGAGAATGATGTCCGTGACATCTTCTTTAACGCCCTCAATGGATGAGAACTCGTGCTGCACGCCCTCAACGCGGACACTTGTGACCGCTGCACCCTTCAGGGAGCTGAGAAGCACCCTTCGGAGAGAGTTACCGAAGGTGTAGCCAAAGCCGCGTTCAAGTGGTTCGATTGTGAAGGATCCACGATTGTCTTCAGTCGTATCTTTTGTGATCCGGGGGATCTGGAATTCGAGCATCTTTGATCCTGTTTTCGTCGGGGTGGGAGGACCGCCGGTTGGCAGGGCCTGTCACCGACGCGCCCGAAGGCGCCTCGGCATTGGAACTACTTCGAGTACAGCTCGACGATCAGCTGCTCCTCGACCGGCGCAGAAATCTCGCTCCGGTCGGGGTGGCGCAGCACTTTCGCCGCAAGTGAGTCATGGTCTGCCTGCAGCCAAGCCGGAACCTGGCCGATCAATTCGGTTGCGCTGCGAATCACTTCGGCGGCAGCAGTTGAACCTGCTGACGCTGCGATCACATCGCCCGGCTTGACCTGGAAAGAGGGAATGTCAACACGGCGGCCATTGACGGTCCAGTGACCGTGTTGGACAAGCTGACGTGCCTGACGGCGCGATGCAGCAAATCCGAGGCGCGTGATGACGCTGTCGAGACGGCATTCGAGCAGGCGGAGGAGGTTTTCACCAGTGACTCCGTCCTGACGGCTTGCCTTTTCGTAGTAAATCCTGAACTGACGCTCAAGGACGCCGTAGTAACGGCGGGCCTTCTGCTTCTCGCGCAGCTGAAGTCTGTACTCGCTCTGCTTCTGACGGCCACGGCCGTGATCTCCTGGTGGATACGCGCGACGATCAATGGCGCACTTAGGAGTAAGGCAACGGGCACCCTTGAGGAAGAGCTTCTGGCCCTCGCGGCGGCACTGCTTGCACTGTGGTGATGTGTCGCGTGCCATTAGACCCTCCGGCGCTTACGTGGACGGCAGCCATTGTGAGCCTGTGGAGTCACGTCGCGCACTGCTGTGACCTCAAGGCCGGCTGCCTGAAGTGAACGGATTGCGGTCTCACGCCCTGAGCCTGAGCCCTTGACGAATACTTCGACCTTCTGAAGTCCATGCTCAACGCCCTTTTTGGCAGCGGCGTCAGCGGTCACCTGAGCAGCGAACGGCGTGCTCTTACGTGAACCCTTGAAACCTGCTCCGCCGGCTGACTCCCAGGCAATGACATTGCCTTCACGGTCAGTCAAGGAAACGATGGTGTTGTTGAACGAAGTCTTGATGTGTGCCTGGCCGACAGGGATGTTCTTCTTAACCCGCTTACGGCCACGCGCAGGACGACGATTGGCGCTCACTTGGCCACCTTCTTCTTACCTGCTACCTGGAGACGCTTTGGACCCTTGCGAGTACGTGCGTTTGTCTTGGTCTTCTGTCCACGGACCGGAAGGCCACGGCGGTGACGGATGCCGCGATAGCAGCCAATCTCCATCAGACGCTTGATGTTCTGCGAGCGCTCGCGGCGAAGGTCGCCTTCTACTGTGAGCTCGCTGTCGACGAGGTCGCGGAGCTTGCCGGCTTCCTCTTCAGTCAGGTCGCGGACCTTTGTGTCGTAAGAGATGCCAGCCTTGTCAAGCAGACGCTGTGAAGTTGTGCGGCCGATGCCGTAGATGTACGTGAGACCGATCTCAGCGCGCTTGTTTGGTGGAAGGTTGATGCCTGCGATACGTGCCATGTTTAGCCCTGACGCTGCTTATGGCGTGGGTTAGGACAGATCACGCGGACGACCGAATTGCGCCGGATGATCTTGCACTTCTCACACATCTTCTTCACTGACGGTCTTACCTTCATAAACACTCGAATCCATTGCAGAGGTGGGCGTAGCCGGTCCGCGGGGCCAGTTCCAAGGCGTGGAAACAGCCACCAGAACGGCACCGCATAGCGGCGCGACCAACGACAGTAGCAAAAGCGCGATAGCGCGCGTTGCCCGGTCGAAAGATTCCCATCAATTGCTGCCCTTTCCTGCAGGGGCAGCTGTGGCGTTCCATGGTGTCAGGACCCTCGGACCGTTGCTAGTGATCGCCACGGTGAACTCAAAGTGTGCGGCAAGCGACCCGTCAACTGTGTAAACCGACCACTCGTCGTCATCAACCCGAATCCCGGGGCTACCAACGGCAACCATCGGCTCAATCGCGATGACCATCCCCTCCTCCAGCTTCGGGCCTTGGCCCGGCGTGCCGTGGTTGGGAACCTCGGGTGGCTCGTGCAAGGACCGTCCAACGCCGTGGCCAACCAGCGAACGAACCACGCTGAACCCGTTGTCCTCGACAACGGTCTGAACAGCGTTGGCAACGTCACCAATTCTTGAACCGAGCTGACAGGCCGCCACACCAGCGTGCAGGGAGGCTTCAGTTACATCGAGCAGACGCTGAGCTTCCTCGGTGATCTCACCAACAGGGAAGGTGCGGGCGGCATCGGCCACCCAGCCGTCAAGAGTGACACCGACATCAACTGAGATCAGGTCGCCCTTGGCGAGCTTCTGGGAACCCGGTATGCCGTGAACGACCATGGAGTTGGCTGAGGCGCAGATCGAACCGGGGAAGCCGCGGTAGCCCTTGAAGGTCGGGGTGGCGCCTTGGGAGCGAATGAAACGCTCTGCTGTTTCGTCCAACTCCTGGGTTGTAACTCCTGGGCGAATCCTGCCCTCGACCAGATCCAGCGTCTTGACGAGAATGTCCCCCGCCGCGGCCATCTTGTCTATCTCCGCCGCACTCTTACGGATGATCAAACGGATTCCTCAAGCCTGAGGGTTGCCAGTGCCGCACGGATGTGGTCGTGGACCTCAGTCTGGCTGCGCGAGCCATCAAACCTGCGGAGCATGCCGCGTGACTCGTAGTACTCGACCAGAGGCTCAGTCTGAGCGTGGTAGACCTCAAGCCGGTTCATGACCACCTCAGCCTTGTCGTCATCGCGCTGAACCAGACGGGAGCCGTCCTGGTCACAGACGCCCTCATGCTTGGGCGGGTCAAAGTCAAGGTGGTAGCCGTGCCCCGAACTGACACAGACGCGTCGCCCGGAAATCCGGCGGATGACCTCTTCATCAGCAAGCTCAACAAGCAACGCGGCTGTGACCTTGCGGTCAAGACCGTCAAGTGCCGCAGCAAGAGCATCGGCCTGTGGGATTGTGCGCGGGTACCCGTCGAGCAGGAAGCCGCCCTCGCAGTCCTCCTGAGCAACGCGCTCAACGATCAGATCCACAATCAAGTCATCTGGAACCAGTGCACCGCTGTCCATAAAGCCCTTGGCTTTGAGACCAAGGTCGCTGCCCTCGGTGACGGCAGTACGAAGCATGTCGCCCGTGGAAGCCCAGGGCAGTCGGAAATCTTGAACAAGTCGTGCGGCCTGAGTTCCCTTGCCTGCTCCGGGTGGCCCGAGCAGAATCAGGTTCAGTTCCTGACTCACGACCTGAGGAACCCTTCATACGAGCGCATCATCAACTGCGCCTCCATCTGCTTAACCGTGTCAAGCGCTACGCCAACAACGATCAGCAGCGAGGTGCCACCGAAGAAGAGGTTGGTGTTGGTCTGGTTGATCAAGATTGTTGGTAGCGCTGCAACCGCGGCAAGGAACAGAGCCCCTGGGAATGTCAGTCGGGCAAGGATGCGGTCGAGGTACTCCGCTGTTGGGCGGCCCGGACGCACACCTGGGATAAACCCGCCGTACTTCTTCAAGTTCTCGGCCTGATCCACTGGGTTGAATGTAACCGCCGTGTAGAAGTACGTGAACATGATGATGAAGATGGTCTCGCCGACCAGGTAGGCAGCACCTGAAGGATTGAAGAACGCGGCCATGCTCTTAGCCCATGGAGTGCCGATCAACTGCCCCACGGTTGGCGGGAAAGCCATGATGCTGGCTGCGAAAATAACTGGAATCACGCCGGCCATGTTGACGCGCAATGGCAGGTAGGACTGCTGTCCCCCGGCCATCCGGCGGCCGACCTGCTGCTTGGCAAACTGGACGGGAATCCGCCGCTGGCCTTCCTGAACAAAGACAACTGCCGCGACAATTGCGATGGCAAGGAATGGCATCAGGACCCGGAAAACCTGGTCGGGGCTTGTCCACCAGGATTGGAACCCTTCTGGGAGCCTCGCCACGATTGAGGCGAAGATCAGCAGCGAGATGCCGTTACCAATGCCGCGCTGGGTGATCAGCTCACCCATCCACATCAGAAGGATCGTGCCTGCAGTCAGTGAGATGACGATCAGGAAGAACGTTTCAGGACCGTAGTTCTTAATTACTTCCTGTCCGGCTTGCCCTTGGAAGGAACGGAACAGGAAGACATAGCCAACTGACTGAGCAAGAGCTAGAGCAACGGTCAGGTAGCGCGTGTACTGAGTGATCTTGGCCTGGCCAACTTCACCCTCCTTTGAGAGCTTCTCAAGCGTTGGAACAACAACCTGAAGGAGCTGCAGGATGATCGAGGCCGTGACATAGGGCATGATGCCCAGCGCAAACAGGGCGATCCGCTGAAGTCCACCGCCTGAGAACAGATTTAGGAAGCCGAGAATGTTGGACCCGGCGAAGTTCTTCTGAATGTCAGCTACGGCCGCGGAGTTGATACCCGGTGCCGGAATGTGCGAGCCGAGGCGATAAAGAGCAAGCACCGCAGCTGTGAAGAGAAGCTTCTTCCTGATCTCAGGAACAGTGAACCCGCGGAGGACAGTGGTAAGCATCGCGCAGACCCCGCTTTAGGGGTCAGTCCTCTATCTGAACGACGGTCCCACCAGCGGCTGTGATGGCCTCGCGGGCGCTAGCACTGAAGCCGTTGGCCTTAACCGTCAGGGACTTGGTGAGTTCACCATTGCCGAGAATCTTGACCGGCACTCCGCGACGGGTAGCAAGGCCAACTGCCTTGAGTGCGTCTGGAGTGACTTCTGCCCCAGCTTCAAACCGCTCCTGCAGATCGCAGAGGTTGACGGCTTGCGTGTGGGTACGGAAGCGCTCGAAAGGCATGGACTTCTTCATGTGAGGGCCGCGCAGCTTGCCCATCCGCATGTGAATTGGTGTCTGACCACCCTCGAAGCGATCGCGCTGCTTGGAACCTGAGCGTGAGCCGTAACCCTTGTGGCCACGTCCCGAAGTCTTACCCGTGCCTGAACCTTCGCCACGGCCTACGCGCTTGCGTGCACGCTTGGCACCCTTGGCGGGACGCAGGTTGTGGAGGCCAATGCGCTCCTCAGTCTTTTCTTCGATGGCCATTAGCCCTCCTCTACCTTCACGAGATGTGCGACACGCTTGATCATTCCACGAAGTTGTGGGGTGTCTGGGTACTCAACGGTCTGGCCAATACGGCGAAGACCGAGTGATTGAAGTGTTGCCAGCTGCGGCTTGTCGGAGCCGTTGCGGGACTTGACCTGTTCGATCCGAACGTTGCTCATGCGGGCGTCGAACCTTCCTCAGGAGCTGCTGGAGCCTCAGGTGCTGCGGCTTCCGGAGCTGCTGGAGCTTCAGGTGCTGCGGCCTCTGGTGCTGGAGTCTCAACGGCGGCTGGTGCCTCGACTACCGGAGCAGCAGGAGCTGCAGCGGCTTCAGCTGCTGGAGCTGCTGGCGCCTCAGCGTCTGACTTGGAGTGCTTGCCCTCACGATTAGGGTCAAGGCCAAGAACTTGGTCAATGCTGATACCGCGAAGGTCAGCGACCTCTTGCGGAGTACGGAGGCCACGGAGGCCTTCCATTGTCGCCTTGACAAGGTTGATGGGAGTCTGGGACCCGAGGCTCTTGGAGAGAACGTCATGGATCCCGGCAAGTTCAAGTACCGCGCGAACGCCACCACCGGCGATTACGCCGGTACCAGGTGATGCTGGCTTAAGCAGAACGCTGCCGGAGCAGAACTCGCCTGTGATCGGATGAGGAATCGTTGCGCCGTGACGTGGGACGCGGTAAAGGTTCTTCTTGGCCTGCTCAACACCCTTCTGGATGGCGACAGGAACTTCGTTGGCCTTGCCGTAACCGATGCCAACAACTTCGCGCTCATCACCAACTACAACGAGTGCGGTGAAGCTGAACCGACGGCCGCCCTTAACTACCTTGGCGACGCGGTTGATCTCGACCACGCGCTCTGCGAGATCAAGACCTGCTGGGGAAACTGTTCGTGCTGAAATTGTCATTGGTTAGCCGAGCCTAACGATCAGAACTGAAGGCCGCCCTCGCGAGCGCCTTCAGCCAGGGCTTTAACCCGACCGTGGTAGAGGTATCCGCCGCGATCAAACACAGCGCTGTCAATGCCGGCGGCCTTTGCGCGCTCAGCGAGAAGCTTGCCAACTTTGCTTGCCTGCTCAGAGGCTGTGACGCCCTTGAGTTCAGGTTCGGTCCAGTTGACGGCAGTAATGGTGTGACCACCATCGTCGTCGATCAGCTGTGCGCTGATACCACGGTTGGAACGGAAAACACTGATGCGAGGCCGTACAGCTGACCCACGAATCTTCGCGCGGACGCGACGGCGGCGCTTGAGGCGACCCTTTTGCTTGGTGGCTGCTGCACTTTTACTCATGCGCGCTTGCCGACCTTCCTGGCGACGTACTCGCCCTCGTAGCGGATGCCCTTGCCCTTATATGGCTCTGGCGGACGCTTCTTGCGGATGACTGCTGCAATTTGGCCGACGGCCTGCTTGCTGTTCCCACGGATGATGACGTTAGTCGGCTGTGGAACTTCAAACTCGATGCCCTCTGGGGCGTCGATAAAGACTGGGTGTGAGTAGCCGAGGGCGAGTTCAAGGTTCTTGCCCTTGAGTGCTGCTCGGTAACCAACGCCCTGGATCTCAAGGCGCTTCTCAAAACCGTTCGTTACGCCTTCAACCATGTTGGCGAGGAGTGTCCGTGTGAGGCCGTGGAGAGCTCTGTGCTGACCGCGGTCGCTTGGGCGGGAAACGGTTACCTGACCGTCCTTCTCCTCGATCGTCATGTCACGGTCGACGCGCTCACTGAGCTCGCCCTTGGGACCGGTCACGGTTACAAGCTCTGGGGCGATCTTAAACGAGACGCCGTCAGGGATTGGAATTGGGTTCTTGCCGATTCTTGACATCAGTTACCAGACGTGTGCAACGACTTCGCCGCCAACACCTGCGCGGCGAGCTTCGTGCCCGGTCATGACTCCGTGAGAAGTCGAGATGATTGCCGTACCGAGTCCACCCTGAACCTTGGGAATGTGGTTGTGGTCGACGTAGTAACGCCGTCCTGGACGCGACACGCGGCGGATACCAGTGATGATTGGCTTGCGGTCCTCGGTGTAGCGCAGGACGATGCGGATGCGCTCGCCTGGCTCACCTTCAGGTGCAGGCACCTTGGCGAAGCTTTCGATGTACCCCTGCTCCTTGAGGATTCGCGCGATCTCATGCTTGAGATGGGATGCGGGAATGAACACCTCATGGTGCTGGGCGTGGGCGCCATTGCGCACACGGGTAAGAAGGTCGGCTACTGGGTCTGTCATTGACATGAAATTGCTCCTACCAGCTGGACTTGGTCATGCCGGGGATGTATCCGTTGTGGGCGAGCTCGCGCAAGCAGATCCGGCAAATGCCGAACTTGCGATAAACGGAGCGTGGCCGACCACAACGACGGCAACGGGTGTATTCGCGGGTCTTGTACTTCGCTGGGCGCGCCTGACGGACGCGTTGTGATGTCTTTGCCATCAGTTCTCCTCGTCGGCGTCTGCCTCGGCGGATGCCTCGGGCTCGGTGTCTGGTTCCTCGGCTGACTCTTCTTCCACTTCTGCCTCTGCTTCGGTTGGTGCCTCAGCTTCGGCTGGTGCTTCGTCGTCAGCTACGGGTGCTTCAGCCTCTGCAACTGGTGCTTCGTCAGCTGCAGCTTCACCCTCGGCAGGGGCCTCGACCTTAGGTGCTGGCTTTGGCTCTGCTGGCTTGGCGAAGGGCATTCCGAAAGCGGCGAGAAGCGCGTAGGCCTCTTCGTCGGTCTCAGCTGAGGTTGCGATCACGACATCAAGTCCGCGGACATTGTCAACGGCGTCGTAATCGATCTCAGGGAAGATGATCTGTTCCTTGATTCCGATGGCGTAGTTGCCACGGCCATCAAACGACTTGGGGTTGAGCCCGCGGAAATCCCTGACGCGAGGAATCGCGACTGAGAGCAGGCGGTCAAGGAACTCGTACAGACGCTCGCCACGCAGGGTGACTGCTACGCCAACTGCCATGCCCTCACGGAGCTTGAACTGGGCGATTGACTTCGTTGAGCGACGGACATTTGGGTGCTGACCTGTGATGGTCGCAAGCTGCTCGCCTGCGGCATCAAGCAACTTGGAGTCGGTCTTTGCCTCGCCGACGCCCATGTTGACAACGATCTTTTGGATCTTGGGTGCCTGCATTACGGTCGTGTAACCGAACTGCTTGACAAGAGCTGGGCGAATCTCCTTCTCGTAACGGTCCTTCATGCGGGCTGACATCAGTCGATCCTCTCCCCGCTGCGCTTGGCAATACGGATACGGCGGCCGTCCTCGCGGAGTACGCCAACCCGGGTGGGCTTGCCGTCCTTGGGGTCTAGCAGCGCGACGTTTGAAATCTGAATTGGACCTTCCTGCTCGATGACGCCACCGACGGTCTGGACGCGGTCGGTACCAGGTACCTGCTGGTTGGCAACGTGACGCTTGATCATGTTGAGCCCAGCGACGTAGACACGGCGACGCTCTGCGTCAACGCGCAGCACTTCGCCCTGCTTGCCCTTGTCCTTGCCGGTGATGACCTGAACTGTGTCACCCGTGCGGATACGCATGGCCGCCATTAGAGGACCTCCGGTGCAAGGGAGATGATCTTCATGAAGTTTTTGTCACGCAGCTCACGGGCAACCGGTCCGAAGATGCGGGTTCCACGCGGGTTGTTGTTCTCGTCGATGATCACGGCAGCATTCTCGTCGAAACCGATCGAGGTGCCGTCGTTACGACCGAAAGGCTTCTTGGTGCGGACGACCACAGCTGTGACGACCTCACCCTTCTTGACCGTGCCTTGTGGCGTGGCCTGCTTGACGGTGGCAACAATGATGTCGCCTACGCGTGCGTAACGCTGGCGGGAACCACCGCGTACACGGATGCAAAGGATTTCACGGGCGCCGCTGTTATCAGCAACACGGAGTCGGCTCTCTGTTTGGATCACTTGGCACGCTCCATTACCTCGTCGAGACGCCAGCGCTTGGTGCGTGACATCGGGCGGCATTCAAT
>JAPLCJ010000007.1 GCA_026392255.1 Solirubrobacterales bacterium | reverse complement strand
GGCTTGGGTTCCACGGTGACCCAGGAACCGGCAAGACAATGCTTGCGTTCATGATCAGCCGCGCAGCACTTGAGGCCGGCAAGACGATCGCTGTCTACTCGTTCCCGCGCTTGCTGGCGGCGATCCGAGACTCCTATCGGGACGATGCCACTGACGGCTACGGGGCCTTTCTAGACAAGCTGGTTGAGGTTGACCTACTTCAGCTCGATGACCTTGGTGCGGAACGCCCAACAGAGTGGGCTGCGGAGCAGATCTTCCTTGTGATTGACGGACGCTATGAGGCCAAGCGGTCCGTCGTCTACACGACCAACCTTGCGCTCCCCGGTGGCGAAGGTGCTGGCGCCGAAACTCTGGTTGAGCGAATTGGTCACAGAGTCTCATCGCGACTGGCTGAGATGTCGCCTCCAGTGCCGCTCTTCGGTGATGATCACCGCACCCAGCTTGCACCGGATCTTCCCTAGGACTGCGCTCATCACCCGCGCCGCCCTACCCTTCGCTGAGAGAGCGAATGGCTGACCAATCCCACATCCGAAACTTTTCGATCATTGCCCACATCGATCACGGCAAGTCGACCCTTGCTGACCGCATCCTCGAAGTCACGCGAACGGTGTCCGCTCGGGACATGCGCGCACAGCTGCTGGACTCAATGGATTTGGAGCGGGAGCGTGGCATCACGATCAAGGCCCAAGCCGTTCGCGTGCTCTACGACGCAAAGGACGGCGAGACCTACACGCTGCATCTGATTGACACACCAGGCCACGTTGACTTCACGTATGAGGTCTCGCGGTCACTGGCTGCCTGCGAGGGCGCGCTGCTCGTGGTCGATGCCTCACAAGGGGTAGAGGCGCAGACCGTTGCCAACACTTATCTAGCGGTTGATTCAGGTCTGGAGCTGATCCCGTGCCTGAACAAGATTGACCTTCCCGGTTCCGACCCCGAGCGGGTCTCGGCCGAGATCACAGAGCTGATCGGCGAGTCGCCTGATGGCGTGCGGCGCATCAGTGCCAAGACAGGCGAAGGTGTGACTGAAGTTCTGGAAGAGCTCGTCAAGCGGGTTCCGCCACCGGCCGGTGACCCAGATGCGCCTGCTCGAGCGTTGATCTTCGACTCTGAGTTCGACCAGTACCGCGGAGTTATTGCCTACGTACGGGTTGTCGACGGCGTCCTCAAGCAGGGCGAGCAGATCATCGCCATGCAGAATGGAACGAAGGCTGACATTGACGAGATCGGTGTGTTCACCCCTCGGATGACGAAGCTTGGTCAACTGTCTGCTGGCGAGGTGGGCTATGTGATCACCGGGATCAAGGACGTCAGCAAGCTCCGTGTGGGTGACACCCTCACAACGCTCGCTAACCCGGCCAGCGAGGCGCTGCCCGGATACCGCGATGTGAAGCCGATGGTCTTCTGTGGCCTGTTCCCAACTGACAGCGACGAGTACCCAGGCTTGCGTGATGCCCTTGAGAAGCTGTCGCTCAACGACGCTGCGTTGTCGTGGGAGCCGGAGACCTCAGACGCGCTTGGGTTTGGCTTCCGCTGCGGGTTCCTTGGCCTGCTGCACATGGACATTGTCCGGGAGCGGCTTGAGCGTGAATACAACTTGGACCTGCTGGCAACGATGCCGTCGGTGGAGTTCTCCCTGAAGACAATCAAGGGAACAACCCTCGAGGTCCATAACCCTTACGCGATGCCTGACCCCGGGTCGATCGAATTCATCCTTGAGCCCTGCATCACCGCATCGGTTGTCACGCCAAAGGAGTACATCGGTGCAGTCATGGAGCTCTGCCAAGAACGCCGCGGCACACACAACGGCATGCACTTCCTGTCAGCGGACAGAGTCCAGCTGACGTACGAACTGCCCCTCGCTGAGGTGGTTCTTGACTTCTTTGACCAGCTCAAGTCCAGGACCAAGGGCTATGCGTCGCTGGACTATGAGATTTCTGAGATGCGTGAAGCAGACATGGTCAAGCTCGACATCATGCTTGCCGGTGAGCCTGTTGATGCGCTCTCGATGATTGTTCACCGAGATAAGGCCTACGACGCAGGACGGCTGATGACAGAGAGGCTTTCGGAGCGGATTCCGCGCCAGCAGTACGACGTTCCTGTGCAGGCTGCGATCGGGGCCAAGATCATCGCGAGAGAGACGATCAAGGCATTCCGCAAGGACGTCACTGAGAAGTGTTACGGCGGTGACATCAGCCGTAAGCGCAAGCTGCTCCAGAAGCAGAAGCAAGGTAAGAAGCGCATGAAGCAAGTCGGACGGGTGGAGATCCCACAGGAGGCCTTCCTTGCCGTCCTTGAGCTGGGCGACAACTCCGACAGCGGCGCCAACAAGCGCTAAATACTCATGTCACACTTGGTTGAGTCCTCGCTGGGCTTATCCTTGGAGACTCAATGCTGACGCCGCGCCAAGAACTTGTTCTCCGTCTAGTAGCCGAGCGACACCTCGACGAGGGTGCGCCAGTTGCATCAAAGACTCTTGCCCGCACGCTCTCGTGGGGACCTTCCACAATCAGGGCAGAGCTGGCTGGGCTTGAGGACCTAGGCCTACTTGACCATCCCCATACCTCTGCTGGGCGGGTGCCAACGGAGGCCGGCTACCGAGTTCTGGTTGACCGCTACCTCAGTGAGCGCCGCGGCGGCCAACCGGTCTTTGAACCGACTGATGTGGCCAGCGAACTTGACACCGCGATGCGTGAGGCAACTGAGCAGCTTTCTGAGGCGACTGAGCTGCTGGCCGTAGTGACTGCGCCACCGCTGTCAACCAGCACGGTTAGGCACGTAGAACTTCTACCGCTGCAGCCGCACAGGCTGATGGTCGTAGTCATCACCTCGAACGGTGGCGTAACCAAGCGCATGGTTGCCACTAGCAGTGCTCTTGACCCAGGCCTTGTCGCCTGGGCAGGGAGCTTTTTGAACGAGCGCCTTGCGGGGAAGGGCATTGGTGAGCGGATGATCCGCAAGCGGCTAGATGACCCGTCGCTCAATCCCAGAGAGCGCACAATCCTTGAGCTTGTGACACCGGTGTTCACCGAGCTGGCTGACACCGAGGAGGACTCGCTCTTTGTTGACGGTGCCTCCCGCATGGTCGAAGACCACCGACTGGCCGATGAGTCAGAGATCAGCACAGTTGTTGCGATGCTTGAGCGCCGCGTTGAGCTGCTGAGCGCGCTAAAAACTGCACTGCCAGAGCCCGACGTCCTAGTACGGATCGGCCAGGAGAACGAGGCGCCCCAGATGCGTTCAATGACAATGGTGGCAGCGGCATACGGTCCACTGCGTAAGTCGGTTGGCACGGTGTCCGTGCTCGGTCCGGTCAGGATGGACTACGCCCGAGCCATCGTTGCAGTCCGCGCCGCTTCCGCAGAGCTTTCGCACTTAGTTGAAGACGTTTACAACACGGACTGATTAGCCCTATGCCACGTGATCCATATGAGGTGCTCGGAGTCGAGCGCACTGCTGATGAGAAGCAAATCCGTAAGGCGTTTCGCTCCCTTGCCCGCGAGCTACACCCCGACGTTAATCCTGAGCCGGAAGCCGAGGACAGATTCAAGGAGCTAGCCGAGGCGTACGAGGTCCTGTCAGACGAAGAGCGACGTGCAACGTTTGACCGCTACGGACATGAGGGACTCAAGGGACAAGGCTGGTCACCGGGCTTTGACGGCTTCGCAAACTTTGGGGATCTCTTCGGGGCGTTCTTTGGAGGTGGCGGAAGCGCCGGCCCGCGACAAGGTGCTGATCTTGGGATAGCTGTTGAGATAACCCTTGACGATGCGTTCGCTGGGATCAAGAAGCAGCTCGAGTACGAGGCTGTCACCACGTGCGAGACCTGCCACGGCAACTGCGCCACGCCAGGCACGCCGTTGGTCTCCTGCAAGCAGTGTGGCGGACACGGCGCGGTCAGGACGATGCAGCGCAGCCCGTTCGGTCAGATTGTCCGCGAGGCAGCCTGCCCGGCCTGCGAGGGCGCTGGACGCACTCCTGAGGTCCCGTGTGAGGACTGTCATGGGCGGGGGAGCACCACGGGCTTGAGGGCCGTTGAGGTTGACATCCCAGCGGGGATCGATGACGGCCAGAGAATCCGTGTTTCAGGGCGCGGCAACGCTGGTACGTCAGGTTCGCCAGCAGGTGACCTTTACGTGGCTGTCCATGTGGAAGCTGATGAGCGCTTTGTTCGCGACGGTGATGACCTTGTCGGTGTGGTGGATATCTCGATCGCTAAGGCTGCTTTGGGCACAACCGTCACGGTTCCAGCGCTTGACGGCGATGTGGAACTGGTGATCCCGGCAGGCACTCAGCCCGGAGCGATGCTTCGTATCGCCGGGCGTGGCATGCCATCGCTGCACGGCCGCCGCAGCGGGGATGTTCGAGTGGTTGTCTCGGTTCATGTGCCAGAAAATCTTGAGGAAGCACAGCGCTCTGCCCTAGAGAGCATGGTCGACGACCTTCCCGATGCAGCCGAACGGCAGCCTGGCCTGTTCGATCGCATACGACGGGCCGTAAGCGGCTCGGTCAGCGGTCACTAAGTCCAATGCTTCGCCTCGCGGTCCGGGTTCCCCGGGAGAACGCGGAGATTGTCCTTGCGGAACTCTTGACCATCGTTCCCAGCGGCGTTGAGGAGGTCGACCTTGGCGAGCAGATTGAGTACGCGGTCTACGGCGCGCCGGGCGAGGTTCCCACACTGCCTGACTTGGAAGCTGTGATCCGTGGAGTGAAGGTTGAGGTCAGCACCACGGAGATCGAGGATGGGTGGGAAGACCGCTGGCGTGAGTTCCACAAGCCACTCGTGGTTACCGGGCGCCTAAGGGTTCGGCCGCCATGGGAACCAGCAGGCACAGAGGAGCACGATCTTGTTGTTGATCCAGGCCGAGCCTTCGGCACTGGCGCACACCCGACCACCAGTCTCTGCCTCGAGATCCTGCTTGACGTGGAAGGTCGCGGCACCCTGCACGATCTTGGATGTGGCTCTGGCGTTATCGCAATCCTTGCTGCTCGCATGGGCTTCGGTCCCGTTACTGCTGCCGACTACGACCAGCTTGCGGTTGACGCCACAGCGGCAAATGCGATTGTGAACGGAGTTGATCTGACTGTCACCAAGAGCGATCTAAGGACGGACGCCTTGCCGGTGGCTGATGTGCTGGTCGCCAACATTCTCGCCCCGGTCCTGATCAACCTTGCTGGCCTGATGGCTGGGTGGCACCCGCGGGCAGTCATCCTCTCGGGCATCTTGGATGAGCAGGCTGATGAAGTCTTTGGGGCTTGGGCTGAGCTGGGTTACCCGGAGGTCGAACGGCGTTCCCGCGAGGGTTGGTCGGCACTGTTGCTGCACGGCTAACGGCCTCGCACAGAGGGACTAGGTCAGAGTTTCTCTGGATCCCTTGCCGAGCTTGATGTGTTCAACTAGGCGCGCGGCTGCAGTGGATGGCTCTTCAGTGCCGTCTGGTGACATTCGCGTCCTGACCCAACCTGGGTCGAAACAGAAAACTGCGACTCCCTTGGCGCCGATTTCCTGTCTAAGGCTCTGAGTCATTGATGCCAGCGCAGCCTTGGAGCCAGCGTAGGCGCCTAGGTCGCGCCGTCCTCCGCTGATTGACGTTGTGACAGTCGCGATCAGGCCACTCTTACGCTCGACCATTGCCGGTGCTAAGCGTCCTGCTAGGGCCATCGGGGACGCGGCGTTGACGAGGTACGCGCGGGAGAGGTCATCAAGTGACAGCGCTGAGATAGGGCCAGCCACCTTGATGCCAGCCACTGCGACAAGAATGTCAACTCTGCCGTGTTCTGCCACGACTGAATCCGCTAGGCGCAGAGCCTGAACCGGCTCGCCAAGATCAGCGACGTGAATGGATGCCTCGGACGGAAGCTGCTCAGCCACGGTCGTCAGATCGACCTCGCGTCGTGCCGAGAGAGCGAGTGTGGCTCCGGCCGCACCCAGTTGAAGCGCTACCTCGCGACCAATCCCGCTTGAAGCACCTGTTACGAGAGCAATCTTTCCGTCAAGTTCCATGCGATGGTTACGGGCCGATTTACCGTTGGGATCATCCTTGAGGCCGATAACGACGGCGGCCCGGCTACCCTTCAGTCCAGTGTCAATCATCGAGACCCTCCAGGCCGACGTCACAACCGCTATGAAGGCCGGTGAGAAGCAGCGCGCTAGTGCGCTCCGCCTTGTGCTCTCAGAGCTTCAGAAGGACCAGAAGGAAGGCAGTGACGATGCACTCGCAGTGCTGCGCCGTGAGCGTAAGCGCCGCATCGAGGCTGCCGATCAGTTCGATGCAGCCGGCCGCGACGACCTTGCGGGTCCTGAGCGTGAAGAGGCCGAGATGATCAGCGCCTATCTTCCGGCCGAGCTATCTGACGCTGAGCTTGAAGAGATTGTTTCCCGTGCCGTCACCTCCACGGGCGCCAGCGGACCAGCGGACATTGGCCTGGTCATGCGAGCCGCGATGGAAGAGGCCGGTGGCCGCGCCGACGGCAAGCGAGTCAATGCAGCTGCGCGCGGGGCGCTGGGTGCGTAGCCAGATAGAGCTTGACAACGCCGCGGCGACTGAGATCGCCGGCGAGGGCGATCGCGTTTTGAGGGCACTAGAGGCCCGTTCCAGCTGTTCAATCCTGATGAGGGGCAATGTCCTCACGCTTGAGGGTGACGATGCTGCCGTGCGGAGCACCTCGGCCGTGATCCGAGAGCTCGCTTCGCTGACAGAACGAGGCCATGCGCTTGACCCTGCAACCGTTGGGGCTGTTGTTTCGTCGCTGTCGGTGGAGACAGGTGCTCCGCCAATCCTTCAGGACGTTGTCTGGGCTCATGCCGGCACCAAAGTTGCCCCCAAGACTCCAACTCAGAAGGAGTACGTGGACGCTATCCGCCGCAACACGGTGACCTTTGGGATCGGCCCCGCAGGTACTGGCAAGACTTATCTAGCTGTAGCGATGGCAGCCGCCGCGCTTTCTAGGGGAGAGGTCAACAAGATCGTCCTGACTCGCCCAGCTGTTGAGGCCGGCGAGCGGCTCGGCTTCCTGCCCGGGGACCTGATGGCCAAGGTGGATCCCTACCTGCGCCCTCTGTTTGATGCTCTGCACGACATGCTCGGGGCCGAACAGGTCCTTAAGCACATTGAGCGAGGTGTGATTGAAGTAGCGCCACTGGCCTTTATGCGCGGCCGGACTCTGAACGACAGCTTTGTGATTCTTGATGAGGCGCAGAACACCACGCCGGAGCAGATGAAGATGTTCCTGACAAGGATTGGCTTTGGAACCCGGGTTGTTGTGACCGGGGACATCACACAGATCGACCTGCCCGGCGGAAACCCTTCGGGCCTTGTCACCGTCAACGATGTCCTTGACGGCGTTGAGGACATCTCATTTGTTCACTTTGCTGACCAGGATGTGGTCCGTCACAGGCTCGTGCAGAAGATCGTCACCGCGTATCGCGAGCATTCCAATCGCGCCGCAACAAAGCTGCGACCAGCCGACAGCCGCGGCGCCTGACTTGATCGACATTGACCTGACTGGCCTGGAGCTGCTTGGCGATGCTCCAACCGCCGAGCGGCTAGAGCATCTGCTCCGGCTGGCCTTCTCATCAGCCGGGGTTAATGATGGGCATGTTGCACTCGATGTTGTCGAGGAGGCGGCCATTGCTGTCCTCAACCTTGAACATCGCAATCTCGATAAACCAACCGACGTGCTGTCCTTCCCGATGGATGGTGCTGGAGACTCAATTGGGCCACGCGAGCTCGGCGATATCGTCATTTGCCCGCCACTGTGTGAGTCTGTAGAGCGTGCAGCGGTCCATGGCGCCCTCCACCTAGTCGGTATGGATCATGAAACGGACAATGGCGAGATGCTTGCGCTGGAAGCGGAGATACTCCGATGGGAGCAGAAGTGACTAAGTGTGGCTTCGTCGCCCTCGCCGGTCGCCCCAATGCGGGCAAGAGCACCCTCACCAACCTTCTAGTCGGTGAGAAGGTGGCGATCGTCTCGGATCGCCCACAAACAACCCGCCGTGCGATCCGTGGTGTTGTAACGACTGATGAGCGGCAGCTGATCCTCACCGATCTGCCTGGCGTTCAGCGCCCGCGTGACGAACTGACGACACGGATGCAACGCCGAGTCGAGCGGGAGCTTGGGGACACAGATGTCGTCCTCCTGGTGATCAACGGTATTGAGGGCGTGGGTGCCGGGGATCGCTTTATTGCCTCGCTCCTGGCAAAGGCCAAGGCCCCAGTTATTGCTGCGGTCAACAAGGTTGACAAGGTCTCGCACAGTCAGATGCTTGAGGTCCTTACTGCGACCGAGGCACTTGGCGTTGCAGATTCGATCGTTCCAATCAGCGCGCGTAAGGGATCGGGGATCGAGCAGCTGCTTATTGAGCTGACCGCTCACCTGCCAGAGGGACCGTTCCTTTTCCCGATTGATGAGCGCAGTGATCAGCCTCTAGACGTTGAGTTCGCTGAACTTGTGCGCGAGCAGATTCTGCGCCGCACCCGTGAGGAAGTTCCACACGCAGTAGAGGTTCAGGTGGAAGAAATTCAGACTAGGCGCGATGGGCTTCTAACAGTTCGTGCTGTGATCTTCGTCGAGGCGGAATCACAGAAGGGGATCATCGTTGGTCGTGGTGGCCGGATGGTGAAGGCTGTCGGAACGGCTGCACGGAAAGAAATCCAGAGCCTGACCGGTAATCGGTGCCACCTCGAGCTATCTGTGCGAGTCCGTAAGGACTGGCGCGGGGACGAGCGCTTGCTCGACCGGCTTGGAATCAACTAGCTGGGGCCAGCTCAGTAGCTACTAGCTCAGCTAGCTTGCTCACTACCTCAGGGCCGGTCAGCCCAGCCGAGAGTTCAGGAAGACGGATAGTCGGTGCATCAATCTGATCCTGAAGCTGACCAATCAGGCTCTCCTGTTCGGTTTGACGGTCAGCTGCCGCCTCGGCAACATCGATAGCTGCCCGCTTCAGCTCGCCGGATGTGACGGAGGCAGCGATTCTGCCGAGCTCGCGTGATGTGAATGCATGAGGCTCACAGCGATTAACCACAACAAGATCGAGCTGGCGGCCAAGGACCTCGTGCAGCCAGCCGTCGAGCTCAATGGTCTCGGTTACTGGTAGCTCTGACGGCAGTGTCACGGCGACAATGGCGCAGCGCGTCGAGTCACGGAGTAGGTCCCAAACCTTCTCGGCCTGCTTTCGGATTGGCCCTCCGGCGGCAATGTCAGCAAATGTCCGCGGAGAGCGAAGCATCGCGATTCCATGACCTGAGGCAGGGGCGTCCAGGATCACGGTGTCATGGTCAACGCTGGACTTTCCGAACCCCCTTCCAGGCCCAAGCTCCCAGGCTTTAGTGATGGTGAGGAGTTCGGCGGCACCTGGGGCGGCGGCGATCAGCTGAGAGAACGACTTACTTGAGCCAAGCGTTTTGGCAATGGTCCCGCCGAACTGGCCGCGGATCCAGTCTCTCAAAGTGGCATCGGGGTCAATACTTGACGCGGAGAGGCCCGGTCCGACATTGACCACGCCATCAACTGGCTTCGCCGTCGCGCCTAGCAGAGCAGGGATGACGCCCTGCTGGGATACCTCGCAGACGACTGTGCTTGAGCCTGCTGAGGCAGTTGCGATTCCTAGGGCAGCGGAGATGGTCGTTCGCCCGACTCCGCCCTTGCCGGTTACAACAATCAGTTCTCTTTTCTCTGTGCTGAACACTTCGTGTGCGACTATGACACCTGATGCAGGAGGGGAGCACATCGACTGACAGCTCGTTAAAGAGTGTGAGCGCTCGCGGGCGGGTCCAAGAGCCAGCCAGTCTACGCAGGGCCTATGCGGAATGTGCCCGGATGCAGCGGCGGCATGACCCCACTTTTTGGCTCGCTACAGGCAGGCTCCCGGAAGAGATGAGGCCCGCTGTGAGGGCGGTCTACGGTTTCGTCCGGACAGCTGATGAGATCGTTGACGGTCCGTCCCGCCTGAGTGATGCAAGTGAACGGCTCGCCGGCCTTGATCGACTTGCGAGCGAACTAGCCCAGGCTAGAGAGGGGGTGGAGTCGTCCATCGGTCCTGTCAACGCACTCGTTGACGCGGCCGTCCGCCACGACCTACCGCTCGATGAGCTCGGCGCCTACCTCGATTCGATGCGACGCGATGTTGGCCCGGTCAGGATCACCGACTGGCAGGACTTGCTCTCCTACATGAACGGGTCGGCAGGAACGGTTGGCCGGCTGATGGCCCCACTGTTGGGTGCCAGCGAGGCACATGAGAGCTTTGCGCGGTTGGGGCTGGCCTTTCAGCTGACCAACTTCGTCAGGGACATTCCCGAGGACTACAACCTCGGTCGGGTTTATCTCCCCGCAGACGAACTGGACGAAGCCGGCGTTGATTGCGCTGCCCTTGGCGCGATCTCAGGAGGTGCCTCATCTGAGCTACGGAATGTCATTGAGCAGCAAGTTGCTCGGGCACGCAAACTGTTTCGTGATGGTGAACATGCGGCTCAGTCCGTCTCCCCGAGGGTTCGGCGCGGTATTACGCTCGCATCTGCGGTCTACCAACGCACCCTTGATCGCGTTGAACGCAACGGCTTTGACGCGGTAAGCATCCCAGCGCGTCTTTCGGTTGTAGAGCGCCTAACGGCTGTTGCCACGGGTCTAAAAATCAGCTGAGATCTGGGTTGTGCTCCCCGCGTGGGAGGAACGGACGGACGCACAGCGCATGCCGAGCAAGACTTTGGCCCTCTGTGGCGGCTACGATCGCTCAGGCTGTGGCCAACGCGCAAGACATCCGCTTTGACGACCAAGGATTGGTGCCGTGTGTTGCTCAGGATCAGGCAACCGGCGAGGTCCTGATGGTCGCATGGATGAACCGTGACGCCTTCGACTTGACCCAGTCCACTGGCGATCTCCACTTTTGGAGTCGCTCCCGCAAGGAAATCTGGCACAAGGGTGCAACCTCGGGAAATACGCTCGCGGTCGCCGAGCTGAGGCTCGACTGCGACGGCGACACTCTGGTCGCGCTCGTTGACCCTGCTGGTCCTGCGTGCCACACGGGTGCTCGAACCTGTTTTCAGGACGGTGAGCCTGACAATCCAGCCATTCATGAAGTTCTACCTGGCCTCGCACGGACCATCGCTGAGCGTCTGCTCTCTGGTGATGCCGAGTCCTCATGGACCGCGAAGCTACTTGCTAACGCCACGCTTGCCGGGGAGAAGGTTGAGGAAGAGGCTGAGGAAGTAGTCCGCGCCGTGCGCGATGAGACTGACGAGCGCTGCGCCGAGGAGGCGGCAGATCTGCTCTACCACCTGCTTGTTCTTCTGAAGACGCGTGGTCTAGATTTCGCTGATGTTGCGCGTGTGCTCGCCTCGCGACGGGGTGCCTGACATGACCTCGGGGATTAGTAATGAGGTGACGCCAACGCGCGACGAGGCGATTGCCCTCGCAGCGCAATACGGGCTCGTACCGGTTGTTCATTCCATCGTCGAGGACACAGAAACACCGGTCTCGGCTTATCTGAAGCTCCGAGGTGATGAGCCATCCTTCCTGCTTGAGTCAGCAGAACAGGGTCAGCGGGTTGGTCGTTATTCCTTTATCGGCTACCAGCCCAAGACTGTCATCCGTTGGTCGCTGGGTGACGAGGGAGACCCGTTCGATCTGGCTGCGTCTGCGACAGGGGTCGGTGAGCTTGCTCCAGTAGAGGGCATGCCACCGTTTGCTGGAGGGGCAGTCGGGATGTTCGGCTACGACTTGGTGAGGATGGTGGAGCCACTTGGCGATCCAAATCCCGACCCGGTTGGCCTTCCCGATCTAGCGTTGATGATGACTGACGCAATGGTGGTCTTTGACCACCTGCAGAACCGGCTGATCGTGTTCTCGCTGATCCACTCCGCCGAGGGTGACGCTGGAGCAGGGTGGGATCGGGCTGTTGAAACAATCACGAGCATCCGCGAACGGCTTGATGGCCCAGTCCCTCCGTCCAGCACGGGCGACCCAGTCAAGGCTCCAGAGTTTGTCTCGAACACCACACCAGATGAGTTCAAGGCCCGTGTTTCCACCATCATCGACTACGTCCGCGCGGGGGACGCGTTTCAGGTGGTTCCCTCACAGAGGTGGAGCGCTGAGACCAACCTCTCGGCCTTCGCCATCTACCGAGGCCTTCGGGCGGTCAACCCCAGTCCCTACATGTACTTTCTTGACTTCGGGGACTTCGAGGTAGCGGGGGCTAGTCCAGAGCCGCTTCTCACCGTGACCGGTAGCCGTGTCTCCACGAAGCCGATTGCTGGCACCCGACCGCGAGGCGACACTCCAGAAGAGGACCAGCGACTCTCCGACGAGCTGCTGTCTGATGAGAAAGAGCGCGCGGAGCACGTCATGCTCGTTGACCTCGGGCGCAACGATCTAGGCCGCGTGTCCAAGTACGGAAGTGTTGAAGTTGAAGAGCTAATGACGGTCGAGATGTACTCGCACGTTATGCACATCGTCAGCTCAGTGGTGGGCGAGCTGAGGGATGACGTGTCAGCAATTGATGCGCTGCGCGCTGTTCTTCCAGCGGGAACACTCTCGGGGGCGCCAAAGGTTCGTGCGATGGAGATCATCGATGAGATTGAGACGGTTAAGCGCGGTGGCTATGGCGGCGCAATTGGGTGGCTTTCATACACCGGAGATCTCGACGTCTGTATCCACATTCGAACCGTGGTAGTCAAGGACGGCAAGGCTCATATTCAGGCTGGTGGCGGCACGGTGGCGGACGCTCTCCCAGAGAACGAGCTGATCGAATCTGTCAATAAGGCCAAGGCCGTCATGCGTGCGGTTGAGATGGCGTCGACCAGGCCCGACTGGGCATAGACCTGATGCGCGTTCTTGTTCTCGATAATTACGACTCCTTCACGTGGAACCTTGTCCAATACTTGGGCGAACTAGGTGCCGAGGTTGATGTTGTCCGCAATGACAAGGCTGAAGCCGCGGAGCTGGTCGCGCGGGGTTATGACCGTCTGGTTGTGTCGCCGGGGCCGTGTACTCCAAATGAGGCTGGAATCACACTGGACTGTGTCCGGGCTTTCCCCGAGGCGGGCATTCCAACACTTGGCGTCTGTCTTGGGCATCAGGCCATGGCGCAGGCCTTTGGTGGCAACGTCATTACGGGTGAGCCCGTGCATGGCAAGACCGGTGTGATTGAACACGACGGAAAGGGCGTCTACCTTGGACTCCCCTCACCGCTGACGGTGGGCCGGTACCACTCGCTCGTCGTTGAATCCGGATCGACGGGCGAGTTCGATGTGGTCTCCCAAAGCGCTGAGGGAGTTGTCATGGGGCTGAGGCACCCAACCCTGCCGGCGGAAGGGGTGCAGTTCCATCCTGAGTCGATTCTGACTGAGTGCGGCCACGCAATGGTTGCGAACTTCCTCGCCAGCAGCGATGCTCCCGTTCAATGAGTGACGAACCAGCCCCCAATCAAGTAGCGATTGACGCGGTGGACGCCCTCTGCTCCGGCGAAGATCTCGCCGCTGCGACTGCTCAAGCAGTGTTGCTCGAGATCATGGAAGGCCGCGTCTCGCATGTTTTGACAGCGGGTTTTCTGATCGCCCTCAGAGCTAAGGGAGAAACCGCGTCTGAGCTTGCCGGCCTTGCGGCAGCGATGCGGTCACTTGCAACCCCGGTTAGGCCAACCCGCGGTGATCTTGTTGACACTGCCGGAACTGGTGGTGGGCGCAGGACATTCAATGTCTCCACGACGGCAGCCTTTATCGCTGCTGGCGCTGGCGTCGGTATTGCCAAGCATGGGAACCGCTCCGCGACAGGCCTCTCCGGGTCCGCCGACCTTCTTGAGGCGTTGGGGATTCCGATCGACCGTTCCCCAGGGCAGATCGCATCAGACATTGACTCGATTGGGTTTGGCTTTATGTTTGCCCCTGCTCACCATGCTGCCACTAAGCACGTGGTTCCGGTCCGCAAGGCGCTAGGAACACGGACCGCCTTCAATTTGCTTGGGCCTCTGACCAACCCTGCGGGGGCAGAGCGCCAAGTCATTGGCGTCAGTGACCCCACGGCAGTTGAAGTTGTTGCAGGTGCTCTTGCCGAACTTAGGGCCGCGCGTGCCCTGGTGGTCTCCAGCCACGATGGGCTTGATGAGATCAGCACCTCGGCTGCCACTGCTGTGGTGGAGGTTCGCGAGGGCAAGATCACCCGTTGGACGCTAGACCCTCAGGATTACGGCATTGCAATAGCTGAGCCTGATGATGTGGCCGGGGGTGACCCTGCTGAGAACGCTCAAATAACGCTGGCGATTCTGACCGGTGAGCTCGGTCCGGCCAGGGACCTAGCCGTTGTAAACGCTGCCGCCGCGATCCTCGCCGCGGGCGACGGTCAGGACTTCGCAGCATGCATACATGCAGCAGAAGCGGCCATTGATTCCGGTGCCGCCAAAGCTGTCGTAGACCAGCTTGCTTCGGCATAGCCGCGCATGACTCGCCTCGACTCCATTCTCGAATCAACCCGCGTGGCCGTGGCGCGCAGAGAGTCTGCGATGTCGGAAGGGGCCCTACGCTCGCAGATTGACACCAGCCGTCCGGAACGTCATTTCGCGGAGACGTTGGGTCATCCGGGGATGTCGCTGATCGCTGAGCACAAGCGGAGTAGCCCGTCAGCAGGCGTGATCAGGGCCGATCTTGACTTGAGCGATGTGATCAGCGCTTACGAAGCGGGTGGAGCGAGTGCTCTGAGCATCCTGACTGAGGAGGAAGGCTTCGGGGGGTCATTGGACGATCTCCGGCTGGCTCGTTCGCTCACCGACCTTCCGATTCTCCGCAAGGACTTCATTGTCGGGACTTACCAGCTTGTTGAGGCAGCGGAGGCCGGCGCCGATGCCATCTTGCTGATCGTCGCGGCCCTCGAGGAGTCAGAGCTCGCGGAACTTGCGGCTGAAGCACACTCGCTCAGGCTCGATGTTCTGACCGAAGTTCACGACGAAGCTGAACTAGAAACAGCACTGGCTTCGTCAGCCACGCTGATCGGGATAAACAACCGGAACCTGAAGGACTTCAGCGTGGACCTTGGACGAACATTCGAGCTTCTCGCTGATGTGCCAGCCGGCAAGACTGTTGTTTCCGAGTCAGGGATATCCACGGCTGCAGAGCTTCACGAGCTCGAGCGAGTGGGAGTTGACGCCGTCCTTGTTGGAGAGGCACTGATGCGCTCGGCTGACATCGCGGATGCCGTCAAGGCTTTGCTCGATCGTACTTAGGAAATCTTCAGGTTCGACCCTCATGATCGGGTCATGAACAAACAGAATGTAGTTTCGACGGGATTGGCCGGGGTTGCAGGGGGAGGCGTAGTTGCACTAGTTATTGGCGTCTTGGGGGTAGGTTCGACCACCACCACCGTCTACGACTCCGGAGGCAATAGTTCGACTGGAGCTGTTCCAGCTGCTGATGGCGGGGCGCCCCTGAGTGCAAGGGAGATCTATAAACGCGATGCACCGGGAGTCGTTTTCATCAGTTCGACCATCGTTCAACAGACTTCGGATCAGTTCGGCTTCGGTGGACGGCAGTCCGGCCAGGCGACTGGATCCGGATTCGTGATTGATAAGAAGGGCCTGATCCTCACCAACTATCACGTGGTCAATGGCGCTACCGCGATTCGAGTTGGATTCGACGACAAGAAAACTGCCCCAGCAACCCTTGTTGGCAAAGATCCTTCAACTGACCTTGCGCTACTCAAGGTCGACACCAAGGGTCTGGACTTGCACCCACTCACCCTCGGCAGTTCAAGCGCCGTCCAAGTGGGTGATCCGGTGCTGGCGATCGGCAACCCTTTCAACCTTGACCGCACGCTCACAACCGGAGTTGTGAGCGCGTTGCAGCGTCGAATAGCAGCACCGAATGGTTTTCAAATCAGTGATGTGATTCAGACCGACGCGGCTATCAATCCGGGTAACAGTGGCGGTCCACTGCTCAACACGGCGGGGGAAGTCATTGGTGTCAATAGCCAGATTGAGACAGGGGGCTCTGGCGCGTCGGGCAATGTTGGTATTGGCTTTGCGGTGCCCATCAACACAGCCAAAACGATTCTTCCCGCTCTGTCTCAGGGCCGACGAGTCGAGCGGGGCTGGTTGGGTGTCGAGGCGACAACGGTTGATGCATCCTTGGCTAGTCTGCGCCTGTCCTCTACCTACGGCGCGCTTGTTCAGCGCGTAGTGCCGAAAAGCCCTGCCTCGGCTGCGGGCATCCGCGGGGGGAGCAAACAGCGTTCCACCGGAGGGCAGCAGATCTTTGTTGGCGGGGACATCATCATTGCCGCAGGAGGACATGAGATTAGAACTTCGGACGATCTTTCCACGGTTATCGCCGGTGTCAAACCCGGAACCAAGGTTCCGATGAAGATCCGGCGAGGTAAGGAGACCATCACCCTGAATGTGACGCTTGGGGTGCGGCCGGCGAAACTCTGACGGGACTCCTCCCTCGTCGAGTAAGCCAGACACGGCCCCGTCCGCATCACGCGGGCGAGGCCATCCTGCTTGGACGACTACCATCCAGTCTGTGAGCACTCAACCAACGAGAATCAAGTTCTGTGGAATGACCCGTGTGGAAGACGCCGAGCTGGCGCTTGAGCTGGAAGCTTGGGCTGTCGGGATGGTGTTCCATCGGGAATCTCCGCGTCACTGTGAGATCGACGATGCCTTCGAGATAGCAACGCTCGTCAAGCGCAAAGCTGAGTCGGTAGGAGTGTTCTACAACGCGACTTTGGACAGCGTTGCGCGCATAGCCGACCTGGTCGGGCTGACGCTGATTCAGCTGCACGGCGATGAAGGCCCTGATTACTGCTCTGAGATATCGCGGAGAACCGGCTGTGGTGTGATCAAGGCAGCCCGTGTTAAGAGTCCTGCTGATGTTCTTGATCTGCGTATTTATCCAACGGCCTACCATCTGCTGGACACGCACGTTCCTGAAATGCCTGGTGGCACGGGTGAGAGCTTCCCTTGGGAGTTCGCGGGGACCCACCAAGGTCCTGCGCCCTTCATTCTCGCCGGAGGTCTTCGGGCTGACAACGTTATTGAAGCCATCGAGGCTGCTCATCCATTTGCGGTAGACGTAGCTAGCGGGACCGAGGCAGGGCCAGGGGTAAAGGATCCCGTCCGGATGCGAGACTTTGCTGACGCGGTCAGGTCGACTGACCCGTTTATTCCAGAGGAAGAAGTCTTCGATGGTGGGCTGGATGGCCCACCGTTGGAGGTTGAAGAGGTTCCTGCGGGGTCAGAGGAGGCGTCGTGACCGAAGTTGAACACAGGTTTGGGCCATACGGAGGTAGGTATGTTCCGGAGACTCTGATGCCAGCCCTCGTTGAGCTTGAGGATGCGTGGATCGCTGCGCGGAATGATCCGGCCTACGGGGCTGAACTTGGGATCTTGCTGAGGGACTTCGCCGGTCGTCCGACCCCGCTTTATCGTGCTGAGCGGATCAATGAACTCACCGGTGGTGATCTCTGGCTCAAGCGTGAAGACCTCCTACACACAGGGGCCCACAAGATCAATAACGCTCTCGGTCAGGCCCTGCTTGCCATCAGGATGGGCAAGCGGCGGATCATCGCGGAAACTGGAGCAGGCCAGCATGGAGTTGCCACTGCTGTCGCTTGTGCAAGGCTGGGACTTGAGTGCGTCGTCTACATGGGGGCTGAGGACATTCGTCGCCAGCTTCCCAACGTTGAACGGATGCGGCTTTTGGGCGCAACTGTGGCACCTGTGGAGTCGGGTGCAAAGACCCTTAAAGAGGCCGTTAGCGAGGCAATCCGCGACTGGGTCGCAACTGTTGAGACAAGCCACTACATAATCGGCTCTGCCGTTGGTCCGGCGCCATTTCCAGCAATTGTCCGGGATCTTCAGAGGGTGATCTCTGATGAGGCGCGAGCACAGATGCTCGACCGAACCGGAGATCTCCCAAAGCGCGTCATCGCCTGTGTCGGGGGAGGCAGCAATGCGATTGGAGGGTTTGCCGCCTTCCTTGATGATGCCGAGGTCGAGTTGATTGGCGTTGAAGCAGCGGGTGAAGGGCTTGACTCGGGCAGGCACGGTGCTCCACTCACCGCGGGCGGAAGGCCAGGGATTCTCCACGGTTCTCTCTCAGCAATCATGCAAGACGATGAGGGGCAGATCGCAGAGGCTCACAGCGTCAGCGCTGGCCTTGACTACCCGGGCTCGGGTCCGCAGCACGCTTGGCTAAGAGAGACAGGCAGAGCGACCTACGTCGCTGTTAACGACACTGACGCGCTAGCCGCTTTCAGAAGAGTCTCCGAGCTTGAAGGAATCATTCCAGCCCTAGAGACCGCGCACGCTTTCTCATGGGTCATGGCCAACCCTGGTGAAAGAGACCTGTTGATCCTGTCCGGACGCGGAGACAAGGACCTCGCAGAGGTCATCGCGCGGACATCATGACTGGCTGTGAGCGGATAGCTGGTGCCTTCGAGGGCCGTGCGGGGCGCGCAGCGCTAATGCCGTACATGATGGCCTGCTTTCCAGATGAACAGACGTCTATCGCGATTGGCTTGGCATGCGCAGCAAACGGAGCTGACCTTGTCGAGGTTGGTATCCCGTACAGCGACCCCCTTGCCGACGGTCCAGTCATTCACGAGGCCGCTACGCAGGCACTTCGCAATGGAGCCACAGTCACTGCTTCGTTGAGGGTTGCCAAGGCCGTATCCGAGGCGGTTCCCACAGTTGTGATGTGTTACGCCAACCTCGTCCTGTCGATGGGCTGGGAGCCCTTTGCAGCCGAATTGGTGGAAGCAGGAGTCAGCGGCTTGATCTGCCCTGACCTGCCGCTTGAAGAGGCCCCAGAGGCCCTTGCGGCCCTTGATGCTCATGGCCTGGCTCTGGTCCCTCTGGTGGCGCCCACTACCCCGGACTCTAGGCTCGCAGACATTGGCTCACGCGCACGTGGCTTCCTCTACACAGTTTCAGTGGCCGGTACGACTGGTGAGCGCAGTGGTTCAGCGGTGGGAATAGATGCGGTGGTTGAACGAGCACGCGCGAACACCCCAGTCCCGGTGGCAGTTGGCTTTGGCATCTCGACCCCGGAGCAGGCATCCAGTACGGCCGACGCGGGCGCTGAGGGAGTGATTATCGGAAGCCGGCTGATCCGAGAGGCAGCAACTGCGGCTGATCCTGCCGCAGCGGTGGGACTTGTCGTGAAGGACTTCGCGGACTCACTCCGCTAGGATTCCAGCAATGGGAATGGCAGCAGCCACATTCGGAGCACTTAGCCTTTGGGTAGTGCTCTGGGCAATCAATGTAAAGGGCTTCGACGCCTTCATGCTCGTCCTGCTGATCGTCCTTATTTCGGCAACGCTCAGAGCAATCTTGCCCAACTTGCCGGGCAATCAGACGCCTCCGGGCGACTGACCGACTACTTCGTTTTAGAGGCTGGTTGCTTGACCGCTGGCTTCTTAGCTGCCGGCTGATCGAGCGGTACTGGCTTTCCGCAGCGCGCGGCGAGAGCCTGAGTCAGTTGAACTGACGTAAACCTTTTGACCGTAATCTTCTGCCGGTCGTAGCCGTACTTCTTGAGGTCGTTGAGCACATCTGCTGGATATGCGGCTGGGCAGAGGTGAGCTAGTTCGAGATCGTTAAGTTTGGCGTTGTCTGTGATCAAGGCTAGCCGCGCCGTGTGTTGAGCCGGTGTCAGTGAGCCGCCTGGAGTCGTGCCTGGACCTGGTCCGCAACCGATGATGGCGGTTGAGAGGACAACTGTCAGTAAGAGCGGTTTGCGCATCTGGGCGAGCGTATCCTACGCGGGCCTCTGCCCGGGCTTAGACTTATGCCTCTGTGATGCGCTCAACGGCTTCTCTACCCATTTTCGCACTTCTTCTAGTTGCGCTAAGTGGCTGTGGCGCAGCCACGCAGCCCAAGGTTTCAGATCCGCGGACAACGGTCGTTCTTGCGGCTCCACTGCACGGGCCCTATGGGGCATTGGGGAGAGACACTGTCCGCGCGGCGCGGATGCAGTTGAAGGCTGAGGGGCTCCCTGAGTCGGGGCCCGCGAGCATCCGCTTAGAGGTCGTAGATGAGTCGGACCCCGCGGCAGATGGTTTCAACCCAGAACATGTTGCCTCGCTTGTTTCAGATGCCTTGGAGGCCAGCCGTCCAGTGGCATGGGTCGGGGGAATCGACTCCGACACACTCGCGGTTGAGCTCCCGCGGCTGAATGAGGCTGGAGTTGTCGCAGTTTCCCCGTCGGCCTCCGCTCTTCCCTTCACTCAGGCCGACCCGGCTTTTCCTGGTGCTCCAATCAAGTACTACCCTGCAATCGCAACCTTCGGGGCTACGTTTGCGAGGACCGCGTCGACGGACTCAATGATTGCCAGAAAGATGCTCGCGGATCTTCGGCGCCTGGGAATCACTCGGGTTTTGACGGTTGATGGAGGCGATACGGCTGGAGATTCGTATTCCTCGGCCGTCGAGCAGTTAGCCGCATCCAGTGGAATTACGCTGGTTGGGCATGAGTCTGTGCCAGCGGGCAACGCTGATTGGGAGGGCATCGGCGCAGAGGCTCAGACGTTGAGGGCGCAGGCCATCATCTGGGGCGGATTTCCAGGAGTTGCTCAGGCTGAGCTGTGGGCTGCGATAAAGGACAGCAACGCAAAGCAGCTGATGGTCAGCGGCCCATCGGTCCCACCGGAGTTTCTGACATCGCTAGCAAAGGTTGCTGGGGGGACGGTTGGCTATTCCGGTGCCCTTCCCTCGGCTAGGCAGGGCAATAAGGGGTCAAGTTTTGAGAGGCAGTTCAGGAAAGAATGGGGATCTACCCCGACTGCGGGTGCGCTCCGCGGGGCAGCGGCGATGAAGGTTGCTCTCATTGCCCTCGCCAGCGCGAGACAGGCCTCAGGCCCGGCGACCAACTTGGACGGTCTCCGCTTGAGGGTCTCAAAAGAATTGAGGAGAGTCAGGACCGTAAACTCCCTTCTCGGCACTATCCGCCTAGATGCCTCTAGCAACTGGCAACTGGCCCCTGTCGGAGCGTGGAAGGCTTCGCCGAATGGAGCTGTGTTTGTGGGCGTTCTGCCGTGAGGTGTCGCTCGGGTGGGGTGTTAGTCGTCCTGGCTGCGTCACTGACCTTTGGCTGCGGTGAAAGCGCACCCAAACCTCCCAAGGAGACGCGACCCGTTGTGACTCTCTGGTCGAGCATGGCTCACCGAGGACCGCAGCGTCTGCAATCGCGCTTGGTTGAAAGGGCAATTCGTGGAGCGGTCTATGACCTGAGCAAGAGAGAGCAAAAGTACCGAGTGCGCTATCTGGCCCTAGACAGTTCAACGGCTGGTGGCTCGGGCTGGGACGCCGGAATGGCTGCGCAGAACGCCCGCCGCGCGACTCTTGACCCGACCACCTTTGCCTATATCGGTGAAGTGGAATCTGGTGCGACGGCTGTGGCTCTGCCAATCCTAAATCAGGCCGGCGTACTGCAGCTCACACCCTCATCGACAGCGGAGGGACTTACTGTCTCAGGTGTGGGAGCCGGACCTGGAGAGCCGTACCAGTACTTCCCAAGCGGTCGTCGCACCCTAGTTAGGCTCGTAGGCAGAGATGGAATGCAGGGGGCTCTGACGGTCGAGTTGGCGAAGGGCCGTCGTTGTGAGTCTCTCTCAGTCCTGAATGATGGTTCGATTTATGGGGCCGGACTCGCCGAGATCGTTACCTTTGAGGCTCAAGCCCGCGGTCTCCCCGTTACCGCCACAAGGACGGTGCAGCCCCAAGATGACGCCTATCGAGCTCAGGTCCATGCAGTGCGGGCAGCGTGCATTTTCTATGCCGGCGAGCCTGGCAAGAACGCGGTGAGAGTGATCACTGACGCCGCGAGAGCGAATCCAAACTCGCAGGTCCTTCTCCCCGATGCCCTCATCAACCGCTCAATTAGTGACCCGAGATGGGGTGGGCTTTCCAGCGCCCTAGCCCGGAGAGTCACTTTAGTGGGGACTCTCGGCGACCCCGCGCTTTATCCAGCGTCCGGCAGGGCCTTGATCGACGGTCTATCGACCTTAGGGGGTTCCCTTGTTGCTCCGGCCGTTGTGTCGGGCTACGCCGCGGCTGAGTTAGCACTCGGATGCCTTAGCCGGAGCCGCTTGGTTAAGGGCCTCCCCAACCGCTCATCGGTGATTGCTTGTGCGGTGGGGCATCGCCACCTGAGCAGAGTGCTCGGCTCTTATCGGGTCCTCAGGAGGGGAGACACAACAGTCCACGCATATGGGCAATACCGCATAAGTCGGGGACAGATTCTCTTCTCAAAGCAGCTGCGGGCGCCTAAGCCCACGCCTCGCCCAGCAGCTAGTAGCCAAGCCGGCTAACTCTCAGCGCGACAGAACCTGCCGCAGGGCGCCCTCAAGGTCGGGCTGCTTCCATTGGAAGCCGAGCTCCGTCGCACGGGCTGGGACAGCATTCTGTCCGGTAGTGACGATCTGAGCCATCTCGCCATACAGCGCTTTGATCGCGAGGGCCGGAACCGGAGCGAGGGCAGGGCGGCGCAGCACGCGGCCGAGGGCCTTAGACAGGTCGGTGTTGGAGACAGGGTGGGGTGCAGTGGCATTGATTACCCCAGACCAGCGCTCGTCGCCATCGAGCGACGCGAGAATAAGACCAACGATGTCGTCGATGTGAATCCAAGGGACCATCTGCTTGCCGCCGGCAACTGGGCCTCCAACTCCGGCCTTGAACGGTGGGAGCATGCGTGCGAGTGCCCCTCCATCCGGGCTCAACACGACCCCAGTACGAAGAATGACCGTGCGAATTCCAAGCCCGACTGCCTCCTGAGCGGCGTTCTCCCAATCAACACATACTTGGGCAAGAAAATCCTCACCGGCGCTTGAGCCTTCGGTCACGGGGGATTCATCGCGCGGTCCGTACCAGCCCACGGCTGAGCCGCTGATAAACACCTGAGGCTTGACCTCGGCTTGGCGCATTGCCGAGACAAGGTTGGCCGTGCCATCTACTCGCGACGATCTGATGCTCGCCTTTGTCTTTGCAGTCCAGCGCTGCGCCACAGACTCACCAGCCAAATGAATGACTGCGTCTGAGGCTGCGATCACGTCAATCGGTGCCTGTTCGGACTCAGGGGTCCAAGCGATCGCTTTGACTCCGAGGGCAGTTTCTGCGGCTTGCGGGTTACGCGAAAGGACGGTGACCTCGTCGCCGCGTTCCTTGAGCGCGGCGACCAGTTTGCGGCCAATCATGCCTGTGGCTCCTGTGACGGTGATGTTCATGTTCTGGGGGCTCCCTTCGCCCGCGACGCTATTAGCTGGCGTGCAGTTGGTCTGAGTCGGACTGTGCGAAGCCGAGTTCGTTCCCGGCTACTGCGTGTCCGGAGGCCCGTGCTTCGCGGGCCACTGCCTCTGCTACGGCTGGCGCGACCTCACGGTTGAATACCGATGGAATTATGTAGCAGGAGGCGAGTTCTTCAGGCTTGACAATCGCGGCAATTGCCTCGGCTGCAGCGAGCTTCATGCCTTCAGTGATGTCGCTGGCGCGGACATCTAAAGCGCCGCGGAACATCCCAGGGAAGCAGAGAACATTGTTGATCTGGTTGGGGTAGTCCGAGCGACCAGTGGCAACGATCTTGACGTACTTCTCTGCCTCTTCTGGGGCGATTTCAGGATCGGGATTTGCCATGGCGAAGACAATCGCGTCGTCGGCCATTTTCTTGAGCGCCTCTGGAGGCATGACCTTGGCTCCAGAGAGGCCAATGAACAGATCACATCCCTCGATCACATCAGCCGGACCGCCGCTGAGGCTGGTCGGGTTAGTGGTCTCTGCGTACCAGCGCTTGATTGGAGGCATGGAGCCGTCGACATAGTCAGCGCGCTCAGTGTGGACTGCGCCTTGGGAGTCGCAGCCGATGATGTCAGTTAGGCCACCAGCAATCAGCATCTTTGTGACGGCTACTCCTGCAGCGCCGAGGCCGACGACAAGTGCCTTCATGTCGCTGAGCTCCTTGTCGAGCAGCTTGGCAGCGTTCATCAATGCAGCAAGTACTACGACAGCGGTCCCGTGTTGGTCGTCGTGAAATACCGGAATGTCGAGCTCGGCACGGAGTCGGTCCTCGATCTCAAAGCAGCGAGGAGCAGAGATGTCCTCGAGGTTGATTCCACCAAAGGTTGGTGAAATTGCTTTGACGGTCGCGATGATTTCCTCAACGTCTGTTGTGTCTAGGCAGATCGGGAAACCGTCGACTCCAGCGAACTCCTTGAGGAGAACTGCTTTGCCTTCCATGACGGGCATGGCTGCGCGCGGTCCGATGTCACCAAGTCCAAGGACGGCGGTGCCGTCAGAAACGATCGCGACTGTGTTGCGCTTGATCGTGTACTGGAAGGCCTTGTCTGGATCGTCGTGAATCGCCTTGCAGACACGGGCTACACCTGGCGTGTAAGCCATTGAAAGGTCATCGCGGGTCTTGACTGGGAAACGGTTGTGCTGCTCAATCTTTCCGCCAACGTGCATCAGGAATGTCCGGTCTGTTGTGTCGATGACCCTCGACCCCTCAACTCCGTCAATTGCCTCAAGAATCCTCGACCAGTGATTGCGGTCAGAAGCCATAACGCTGATATCGCGGAGGGTGATGTCCCCGTCGACCTCGACAAGGTCGACGGCTCCAATGGTGCCTCCGGCAGCCCCAATTGCAGTTGTAACGTGGCCAAGCATGCCCGGGTGATGGAGCAGTTCGACTCGGATGGTGAGGGTGTATTGGGCGCTTGTTGTAGTCATGTCTTCTCGGTTGGGCTGATAGGCAGGCTCGAATAGCCATTGCCACAGGGACACCGATCATACGCAGCCGTTGGTCGGAGGGGATCATCGAGGCGTTCGCGGCGGGCGGCCGCCGGCGACGGTAGCGTCTTACCCAATGGGCGTAGAAAAGCGAGAACTGGTTCTGATTGACGGGAGCTCACTCGCTTACCGAGCCTTCTACGCTCTGCCTGAGACGATCGCAACCTCCAAGGGTGAGCCGACCAATGCAATTCTCGGCTTTGCTCAGATGCTGACCCGGCTGATCACTGACTACGGCTTTCGTCCGACAATCGTTGCCTGGGACAAGGGGCACAGTGGACGCCGCGAAATTTACCCCGAGTACAAGGCTGGACGGATCTCACGTCCCGACCTTCTTAAGGAGCAGTGGCCACACCTAGAGGGCCTCTGTTCGGCGTTTGGGCATCTCAATGCTGCGGTGGAGGGGTGCGAGGCTGACGATGTGATTGCGACGCTCGCAGAGCGGGCCAAGAAGGAGGGGATCCACGTAACAATTGTCACGGGTGATCGCGACGCTCTCCAGCTTGTTGACGATCTAGTAACGGTCGTGACGACAGGACGCGGGGTCAGCGATGTGAAGGCCTACGATGCGGCCACGGTGCTCGAGCGCTACGGAGTTGGACCCGAACTAGTGGCTGATCTGATCGGCCTGAAGGGGGACAGCTCAGACAACCTCCCGGGCGTTCCCGGGGTTGGGGAGAAGACCGCCTCAGCGCTGTTGGCTCAGTACGGGTCGCTTGAGGCAGTGATTGAGCACGTCGATGAAGTCAAGGGTCCGAAGCGTCAGGAGGCAATACGAGAGCACGCGGACGTTGCTCGGATGTGTCGTGACATCGCCACCGCCCAGAGAGACCTACCTCTCGACCTCGCCCCGTCTGATGCCCCAACCGGGCCCCCCGATGCAAAAATTTTGAGAGACACCTTCCGACGCTGGGAAATGAGAGAACCGCTCAAGCGGCTTGAGCGTTATTTAGGAGTCGAGTCAACCCCGGACGAGGTGACACCCGATGAACCAACTCCCGCAAACCCAACGGCGTCGGTTGTTAAGCCCCGAGTGACGGAAGGAACTGCCGCCGACGCGGCCGAGTTTGGGGAGGGTCCTCTCGCCGTGACTGTCTCCGGTGATGAACCTCCTGAGGGAGCACTCTTTGCGGATGACACTGGTGTGCGCTTTGCGGTTACGGCCGATGGGAAGTCGGTCCTGACTGGGCCAGTCGCAGATGTAGAGGAGCTGGTCACGGCCCTCGGTGAGCGTCCAATCGTTAGCCATGACGCTAAGAGCCTGGGCTGGGTACCAGCGCAGGTTGAGCACGACACAATGATCGCCGCGCATCTATTGGACCCCGCACGGCGCGGTTACGCCCTTGATGAGCTCTCGGCGGAGGTCGGTATCGCTGCCTCCGGGGATGATGAGCTGGTCACGGCTGTGATGTGCACCTATGGTCTGGCTGCGGTCCAGCGGCCGATGTTGAGTGAGCTTGATCTAACACCTCTCTTTCGTGATGTGGAGATCCCTGCGATCTCGGTTCTACGGAAGATGGAGCGTGTGGGTGTCCTGCTTGACATCAAGGCGCTCGAGACAATTGCCAAGCGGATCCGGAAGGCAGCCGCTGATGTCGAGAAGCAGATTCACGAGCTCGCTGGGGAGGAGTTCAGCGTCGGTTCTCCCCAACAGGTTGGGGGTGTCCTGTTCGAGAAACTTGGTCTCACTAAGGGTCGCAAGGGCAAGACGGGCTACTCGACTGACGCTCGGGTACTTCAGTCGATTAGGTCGGAGCACCCGATAGTTGCGCTGATTGAGGAGTGGCGGGAGACAACGAAGCTGATCTCGACCTACCTCGACGCTCTACCAAAGCTTGTCAGCCCTGTCGATGGGCGCATCCACACCACCTTCAATCAGGCGGCGACAGCGACGGGCCGCCTGTCGTCGACCGATCCCAATCTCCAAAACATTCCCGTGCGGACCGCACGCGGCAAGGAGATTCGCGCGTGCTTTGTTGCGCCGGAGGGGTCTGTTCTTGTCTCGTGCGATTACTCGCAAGTGGAGCTTCGGATCCTCGCCCACCTTGCTGATGACAAGGCTCTCAAGCAGATCTTCCGTGAGGGAGACGATGTGCATACAGCCACGGCGGCTGAAGTGTTTGGCATCGATAAGGGAAGTGTTGATGGTGCCATGCGCACCAAGGCCAAGATGATCAACTACGGAATTGTTTACGGGCTGTCGGCCTTCGGGCTCGCCGATCGCCTTGACATTCCTCAATCGGAGGCCAAGGAGTTCATTGAGCGGTACTTCGCTGGCTTCCCAGCGCTTAAGGAATACATGGACTCAGCGGTCGTCGTTGCGGAGACAAAGGGCTATGCCGAGACGTTGCTTGGCCGACGCCGTCCTATTCCTGAGCTACGCGCTCGTAACCCGCAAGTTCGTCAGCTAGGAGCGCGGCTTGCGGTAAACACTGTGGTGCAGGGAACGGCTGCGGACATCATGAAGTTGGGGATGCTGCGTTGCGCAGAAGCCCTAGACGCCGGGCAGTTGCAGGCCCGCCTCCTGCTGCAGGTCCACGATGAACTCCTGCTTGAAGCCCCCAAGGCTGAGGCTGAGGAGGTTGCTCAGCTCGCCTCGGCGGCGATGATCGGCGCCTATGAACTTGATCCGCCACTTGTTGTTGATTCGGGCTTCGGCCCTAACTGGCTTGATGCCAAGTGACCCAGGTAACGGCCCTCTCTAGCGATGACGGTTTGGCGAGTAACTTGGCTCCCCAAGGGCGGCGGGACTGGTTTGAGTGGGTGGTCTTATTCGCCCTGAGCGCGCTCGCGTTCGCCGTTCTCGGCGGTCTGTTCTTGAGGACAATCGTCAAGGGTGGGGTGGTCACAGGCGGGGATGGCTTCCTGGTCGTCGATCCACTCCAATACCTCAATTGGCTACGTCAGTCCAGCCAGCATCTCGCTGCAGCGAACCTTTACGACTTTGGGCCACTGAACTACACGTTCGTTCACCCTGGCATTCTCCTTAGTGGTCTCGCATACCGGCTGGGAGCGGGGCTGGTACTCAGCTATGCACTCGCCAAGCCGTTCGCCATAGCTGCCCTGTTCTTTGGAGTGATGGGGATGGTTCATCGGCACATCCCGCGCCAGTCCGACCGCCGTGTTGCCACGGTGGTTGCGCTCTTCTACTGTGCTCCCGCTGCGGCAGTAGCTGGTTGGATGCTCGAGCCCGGCGCTGCCGCCAAGTTCCAGCTGGACTTCGCCGGAGGAGAGACATGGACTGGTTCTTACCTCTGGGGTTACGTGTTTTCAGCTGTTGCCGTTGGGCTAGTTCCACTTGGCCTGCTGGCTTGGGAGCGAGGCCGTGATGGCCAGCCGAAGATGGTCGTTCTGGCAGCGGCGTGTGCGGTGTTTGCTGCTTGGCTTCAGCCCTGGCAGGGAGCAACCTTGATGGTTGCCATTGCTGTGACTGAGGCCATCAGGTTTAGGTCAGAAACGCGGTCGCTAGGGGCGGTAGTGAAATCCGCTGCCCCGGTACTGGTTGCGCCCCTGGTTCCTTTGATTTATTACTTTGTGCTCTCGAAGACTGACCCAGCTTGGGAGCTTGCGGGCAAGGCCAATGATCTTCCTAGGTGGTCAGTCTGGGTACTGGTGGCGACTCTCGCGCCTTTGGCGATTCCAGCAGTCTGGTCTTATCGGCGGGGGGGAGACCGCTGGGCGTCGGCTGGCTCGGTAGCACTAAGGATGTGGCCAATTGCCGCCCTGCTCGTCTACTACGCGCCACTGGGAACCTTCCCGTTTCATGCCGTTCAGGGCATCCAGTTCCCCCTTGCGGTCTTGGCCGTGTTGGCACTGAGGGATGTGCTCAAGGCGAAGCCATTAGGGCTGCTCTTAGGAGTGGTTCTAGTCGGAGTTCTGGTCGTACCCGGAACGGCCTACCGGGTTGCCCAGATGCGCGATGCAGTCAATGCGGGTCTCCAGCCGTTCTTCTTGACCAGTGACGAGCAGTCCGCGCTGCGTTGGTTGGATGACAACCCTCAGCCGGGAGGAGTTGTGACTGAGAACTACCTTGCCACCGTGATACCCGCTTACACCGGAAGGCAGTCTTGGCTCGGGGCCGATTCTTGGACTCCCCAGTCGCCTGTTCGGCGGAAGCAGCTAGACAGGCTGTTTGCGGGTCAGCTGACAGTCGCGCAGGCCCGTGAGTTACTAGTGCGTAAGGGTGCAGGCTTCATTCTCGAGGACTGTCGCGCCAAGCCAGGCTTCTTCGCCACGGTGAGGACGTTCACCTCGGCTGTTTGGAAGCGTGGTTGCGTGACGGTGTTGAGAATTAGCGGGATCCCCGCAGAATGACCGACGGGACTAAACCCGGGCGGTTACCACTGGTCGACTCTCTGCGGGCAATAGCGGCCCTTCTCATCTTCGGATACCACGCGCTGTATGTGACCGGTCACCTGAGCTCATACCTCAGCGTCGGCGTTCCGCTGTTCTATTGCATCAGTGGTCTGCTTCTTTTCCGCCCGTTTGCTCGGAGTCTGATTCACGGTGATGAGCGACCTTCGGCTAGGGCATATGGCCGGCATCGTCTTTTTCGGATCGTTCCGGCGTACTGGGTTGCCCTCCCGCTCGTTGCGCTGCTGCTAGGCCGAGTCGCCGAGGTCTTTAGTGGGAGCGGGGTGGTCACCTACTTCGGTTTCCTGCAGGCATATCGGCTAGAGACGTTTGTTGGAGGCATTGGTCAGGCATGGACGCTCTGCGTTGAGGTTGCGTTCTACGTCTTCTTGCCTATCTGGGCGGCTCTTCTTTCGCTTGTGACGCGCCGGGTAGCTGCAACGACTCAGTCCCGCGGGAGGGTTGTCCTAATCGGTCTCGGACTCCTGATCTTGGCCTCAGTGGCTTGGAAGGTGCTGGTGGTGGCTCATTACGGCGGGGACAGGGCCGGGGCAATTGTTCCGTTGACAGCACTGCCGGCGGCCGTTGACCAGTTTGCTCTGGGGATGTTGATCGCTGCGCTCCTAGTTCTGCGAGAGGGCGGTGACGAGGGCAGTCGCCTACTGAGCCTGTGTTTCAAGCGTCCGTGGGTTCCCGCCCTGGGAGCGGTGATGGCCTATGTCCTGATTGGCGCAGTTCACGGCAACGCTCCCTTCGGGTCGGTTGGCTTCGGGACCGAAGCGTGGGGACTTGCCACCATCACCGACCACGAGCTCCGGGCTCTGGTTGCCGGCTCGCTAGTGCTGGCCGGTGTGTGCGCTCAACCTGGGCTGGGACTTGTCGGGAAGGCACTGGGGGCGGGCTGGTTGAGGCGGGTTGGTGAGGTCTCTTACGGTCTGTATTTGTGGCATTTGGCTGTTCTCACTGTGCTTGCAGGCAATCTCCACTGGGCACTCGGTGAGCACGGGTACCTCGCGGAGCCGGGCGGAACGGGAGTCACTGGGTCATGGCCCGTCATCTTGCTAGCCGTCTTCGCTTCACTTGCGGTGAGCCTTGGTTTGGCTTGTCTGTCTTGGGCTCTAGTTGAGAAACGTCTGATTGCGAAGTCGCATCGGCATCGCCAAACAGTTCAGGGCGGGTGAGTCGCCTAGGCGCAGCTGTCTCTGCCGGCGTTCTTGGTGGGATGGCAGCCTTACAGGGGCCGATCAACGGGAGGCTTGGCCACAGCGTTGGGGTGCTTCTCGCCAGTACATCGTCATTTCTTAGCGGGCTCGTCGTCCTCGCCCTAGCAACCGTCTGTGTGTCTGGAATTAGTTCGCTGACAACACTCCCCCAGCGGCTGAAGGGGATTTCGCCAGTAGATCTTGCTGGTGGGTTGATCGGCGGGACATACGTACTGGTCGCGGTGCTCACCGTCGACGACCTCGGGGCTGGTGGCCTCGCCGCTGCTTCGGTTGCCGGAACATTGCTTGGTGCCGTCTTGATCGATTGGCGCGGGTTTGTGGGTGTGCAGCGCAGGGTGCCGACCGCACGGACCTGGGTTGGGGTGGCGTTCCTGCTCATTGCCACAGCAGTAATTAGCGGCGGTGAGGCGAAAGGCCTCGAGGTTTTGCCAGCCGCATGCGCTCTGCTCGCCGGGATTCTTGTCGCGTTTCAGCCGCCCATCAACTCGCGACTTGCCAATCGTGTTGGTGGTCTAGACGCGGCTGTCGCCCAAACCTGTGTGGGGTGCCTCTACCTGTTTGCAATCTCTGCGGTGGTTCTGGTCCTTGGTCATGATGGTGGTTCAGGGGAATCGGTTCCTTGGTGGGCATTACTTGGCGGGCCGCTTGGAGCCATTTACGTGATGGCAACCCTAAAGGCGGTCCCTGTGATTGGCGCTGCAGGGGTTGCGGCGACCACAATCGCCGGTGGTTTGTTGTTCGGCATTGCCGCGGATGCCCTTGGAATATTGGATTTGACGGTGGTTTCCATCGGAGCCCCCCGGCTAGGCGGAGTTGCAATGCTGGCTGTCGGAGCAGCCCTTGTGCTGTGGCCACTTGGGCATGAAGACGGCCCCTGAACCCGTTGAGCGCCGGATCCCGCTACCCTCCCCGTCCAATGTCAACTACCTCTGAAATCCCAACTAACGCGAAGATCGTCGAAGGCAGCAACGGTTTGCTCCTGGAGATCGACGGCAAGATCGTTCCCAACTACGAAGCAACGCTCACCAACTTTGCTGAAGGAGATGTTGTCTCCGGCAAGGTCGTACGCATCGATAACGACGAAGTCCTTGTCGACATCGGCTACAAGAGTGAAGGCGTCATTCCAGCCAACGAGCTTTCGATCCGAAAGTCGGTCGATACGCACGGCGAGGTTGAGATCGGTGAAGAGGTCGACGCACTAGTCCTCACCAAGGAAGATCAGGAAGGGCGACTCATCCTTTCTCGTAAGCGCGCACGCTTTGAGAAGGCATGGCGCCGAATTGAAGAATCTGCTGAAGCTGGCACTCCGGTTGAGGGAACAGTGATTGAAGTTGTTAAGGGTGGACTGATCATCGACCTCGGCGTCCGCGGATTCCTTCCAGCCTCGCTTGTTGACATCAGGCGTGTTGCCAACCTTGATGAGTTCATGGGTAACCCAATCGAATGCAAGGTCATCGAGCTCAATCGCTCGCGCAACAACGTTGTTCTCTCACGGCGCGCAGTACTCGAGGAAGAGCGCAAGGAAGTTCGTCAGACAATTCTTGACCGACTTGAGCCAGGCAAGATCGTTGAAGGCACTGTCTCCAACATTGTTGAGTTTGGAGCCTTCGTTGACCTTGAGGGGATTGACGGCCTGATCCATATTTCTGAGCTTTCCTGGTCCCATGTCAACCATCCAAGTGAGGTTGTTGCCATCGGCGATCTCGTCAACGTCAAGGTTCTTGACATTGACCGCGAGCGTCAGCGCATCAGCCTTGGGCTCAAGCAGACTCAGGCAGATCCGTGGCAGCAGGTTGTCGACACGTTTGGTGTTGGCGATGAGACCACAGGAAAGGTCACCAAGTGCGTTCAGTTCGGTGCCTTCGTTGAGATCCAAGATGGCGTTGAGGGACTTGTTCACATCAGTGAACTTGCCGACCGCCATGTTGAGAACCCACGTGAGGTTGTCGAGCCAGGCATGACTGTGATCGTCAAGTTCCTTGAGATCGACGATGAGCGCCGACGCGTTTCACTCTCGATGAAGCGCGCAGAGGCAGAGCAGCCTGAGGCCTATGCGGAGACACCAGCCGACTTTGATGCTTCCGTCGTTGATGTTGAAGTCGGCGATGAGGATTCACTTGCCGCAGAGGCTCCAGCCGCCGCAGAGGCTGAGGCAGACGCTCCTACAGAAGCTGAACCAGACGCACCCGCAGAGGCTGACGCCGAGGCTCCAGCTGAGGCTGAGGGCGAGGCTCCCGCAGAGGAACCAGTAGCTGAGGAAGAATCGCCGGCCGCCGAAGTGGCAGCTGACGCAGAGGATGAACCGGCCGGCGAGGCCGCGGATTCCGACTCCTGACGGAATTCCCTTTGTAGGATTGACCGGGGGTATGGGAGCCGGTAAATCAACCGCCCTGCGTGCATTGAACCAACTCGGCTGCGCAGTTCTCTCCGCCGATGAGGTTGTGCATCAGATCCAGGCACAGCCCGAGGTGGTTGGCGAGATGGTTGCCAAGTTCGGGCCCTCGGTTGCGGTTGATGGCGTTCTCGACAGACAAGCTCTTGCGACGGCCGTGTTCAGCGACACGCAGGGACGAGATTGGATGGAGGCGCTGATCTGGCCACGCGTCGGCAAGCGCATTCAGAAATGGCAGTCGGAGCTGGGGGTAATTACGCCAAGGCCACTGCTCGCGGTTGTTGAAGTGCCCCTTCTGTTCGAAAGCGGGATGGACACGGTCTTCGACACAACGATCTGTGTGGTGACAGACGAGGATGTCCGTTCCCGGAGAGCAGCTGCTCGTGGGCACGCGGCGGTAGATGAGCGCGCCGCTCGGCAGCTGTCCCAAGCGGATAAGGCTTCGCGGGCGGAATGGACAGTTCTCAACGATGGCTCGGAGGCCGATCTCGAGGCGAAGCTGAGTGAGGTTCTTGTTGGGATAACCGCTTGAGTCGGCGAGTCTTCATTCTGCTTTGCGTGGGGCTTCTTGGCGTCGTGGGCTTAAGCCAAATTTCAAAGCTAAATGGCGCGGTAAGAGAGCTGACCCTCCCGCTAAACCACGCAAGTGTCATTCGGGAGCAAGCCCGCGCTAAGGACCTTGACCCGTATCTCATTGCTGCTGTCATCTACGCGGAAACCAAGTTCAACCCGCGTCGGTCGTCTGCTGGTGCCGAGGGGCTAATGCAGATACTTCCAAGTACGGCGCTCTTCATCGCGAAGAAGAGCGGAGGGACAGCCTTCGTTCCCAATGATCTTGGTGACCCACAGGTCAACATCCGTTACGGCTCGTGGTACCTGAGGCATCTGCTCCAGCGCTATGACGGCGATACAACTCTTGCGGTCGCCGCGTACAACGCTGGAATGGGAAATGTGGACAAATGGGTGGCGAGCGCCGAGGCAGACGGACATGGTCTCCGAGTTGAGGAGATTCCGTTCCCCGAGACCAAGGCCTATGTTGAGCGCGTGTTGTCTGCAAGGTCCGATTACGAGGCCAAATATTCAAAGGAGCTGTCGGCTAACTGAAACCGTCTAATCGGGTAGCTTCACTGTCATGAAAATCTTCCTGACAGGTGCAACTGGGTTCATTGGCGGCGAAGTAGCGCGGCTAGCGCGATTGAGGGGCGACGAGGTCGTGTCGCTCGTGCGGTCACCGGAAAAGGCTGCGGCGCTGACGGAGATGGGCGTATCGGTCGTGAAGGGAGACCTCGACGACATCAGCGCGATTGAGCAGGGAGTCACTGGCTGTGATGCTGCGATCCATTGCGCGGCGATCTATGAGGTTGGCATTAGCAAGGCTGAGATGGAACCCATGCGACGAGCAAACGTTGATGGAACTAGGAATGTCCTCGACGCGGCTCGGAAGGCTGGTGTAAGCAAGGCGGTTTACGTGTCCACATGTGCCACCTTTGGTGACACCAAGGGAGAGATCGTGGATGAGGCCTATGAGCACGAGGGCAAGGGCTACACCTCGTGCTACGAGGAGACCAAGGTTATGGCGCACCTCGAGGCCCAGCGTGTCGGCGAGGCTGGCCTGCCGCTGGTCATCGTCCAGCCTGGCGGTGTTTACGGCCCGGCTGATCACAGCGCGTTGGGCGGTGTCATTACCAAGTACGCCAAGAGGCAATTGCCAGCGATGCTGTTCCCTGACCTTGGACTGAGCGTTGTTCACCGTGACGATGTAGCGGCTGGCATTCTGCTGGCCCTTGATAAGGGGCGTGCCGGTGAGTCCTACGTTCTCGGAGGGGACATCGAGACTCTGCGTGGCGTTATCGCCACTGAGGCAAGGATTCTGGGACGGAGAGTTCCACGCTTGACCATTCCAGCGGGCGTAATCCGTGCGCTGGATCCAGTCGGTCGCATCGCAGGTCCAGCTCTGGGCGCTGGCCCGAACTTGAAGGAGGTCGCGGATAGCGCCGACGGCGTCACATTCTGGGCGACGAGTGACAAGGCTAAGGCTGAGCTTGGATATAGCCCTAGAGGCCTTGAGGCTGGCCTGCGACAGACTCTCGAGGCGGATGGCTTGTTGCGCTGAGTAGGTCTGAGAGAAGTCTCCCCGCGCGCGGCTATCGTTCGCGACAGTGACTGACTTCCGCCTCGACAGCGACTTTCTCCCGGCCGCTGATCAACCAGCTGCGATCGCCGATCTCTCTGAGGGATTGAGAGCCGGCGAGCGCTACCAAACGCTGCTGGGAGCAACAGGAACAGGTAAGACCATGACTATGGCAGCGACCATCGCTGAGGTTCAACGCCCAGCTCTCGTGATCGCGCATAACAAGACGCTTGCGGCTCAGCTCTGTAACGAGTTCCGTACGTTCTTCCCGGATAACTCGGTCGAATACTTCGTTTCTTATTACGACTATTACCAGCCTGAGGCCTACGTCCCCAGCCGGGACCTTTACATCGAGAAGGACTCGGCAATTAACCAAGAGATTGACCGTCTGCGCCACGCAGCCACAGCCTCGCTCTTTGCTCGTCGTGATGTGATCATCGTCGCCTCGGTCTCATGCATCTATGGCATGGGGTCGCCTGAAAGTTACGACGCCAACCTGCAGACACTGCGCAAGGGAGAGTCGGTCAACCGTGAGGATCTGCTCGGGCGTTTGGTTAGGAACCAGTACAAGCGCAACGACACGGTCTTGGAGCGCGGCGGCTTTCGGGTCCGCGGGGACACGCTGGAGATCATGCCCGCCTACATGGAGAGTGCTTACCGAGTCGAATTCTTCGGAGACGAGGTCGAGCGCTGCCAAGCCTACGACCCGCTTACTGGCGAGTTAATTGAGGATGACATGGGGCATGTGGCTATCTGGCCGGCAACCCATTACAGCGTTGACCCCGATCTGATCGCACGGGCAGTTAGGGAGATCGGAGCTGAACTCGAGGCCCGCTGTGAGGAGCTGGAGGCCGACAACAAGATCCTTGAGTCTCAACGCTTGCGTCAGCGGACCCGATACGACATGGAGATGCTTAGAGAGACCGGCTTCTGCGGAGGGATTGAGAACTATTCGCGGATCCTTGACGGGCGCAACCCGGGTGACCGGCCGTTCTGTCTTCTGGATTACTTCCCAGATGATGGCATCTGCTTCATTGACGAGAGTCACCAGACGGTCCCTCAGATTGGTGGGATGTACGAAGGCGACCGTTCGCGAAAGCAGACCCTGATCGACTTCGGCTTCAGGCTCCCTAGCTCGCTTGACAATCGGCCCCAGAAGTTTGAGGAGTTCTTGGCCAACACTGGGCAACTTGTCTTTGTTTCAGCGACCCCCGGGAAGTTTGAGAAGGGCTGCGGTGGGTCTGTTGTGGAGCAGATCGTGCGACCTACGGGAATCATCGATCCCCCGATCAGTGTAAGGCCAACGAAGAATCAAGTCGATGATCTGATCGGAGAGATGAAGGCCGTCATTGCTCGTGACCAGCGAGCGCTTGTTACGACGCTGACTAAGAAGATGGCCGAGGATCTAAGCGAGTACTTGCTCGAGGCGGGGATGAAGGTGCGTTATCTCCACAGTGATATCGAGACCCTCGAGCGGATTCAAATCCTCCGAGAGCTCCGGCTTGGCGAGTTCGATGTGCTGATTGGCGTCAACCTGCTGCGTGAAGGACTTGACCTTCCCGAGGTTGCCCTTGTAGCAATTCTCGATGCCGACAAGGAAGGCTTCTTGCGCGGAGACACTGCTCTAATCCAGACCATCGGCCGAGCCGCTCGCAATACCGACGGCAAGGTTGTGATGTATGCCGATCGCGAGACCGACTCAATGATCCGTGCAATAGGGGAGACCGATCGACGCAGAGCAATCCAGGTTGCCTACAACGAGAAGCATGGGATCGAGCCGTGGACGATCACCAAGGGTGTCAGCGATATTGGAGAGTTCCTTCAGGGCGAGTCTAAGGTTCCAATTAGCCGCAAGCGCCAAGTTGACGCTGAGGGCATGAGTGCTGCTGAGATTGAGCACGCGATAATTGAGATGGAGGAGGACATGCTCACTGCCGCTGAGGAACTCCGCTTTGAGCTTGCAACCAAGCTGCGAGATGAGATCCGTTCACTGAAGCGCCGTCTGGACATCGCTCAGGCTCTGGGTCGGCCATCTTAAGCCCACAAAAGACTGCAATGAGGCCAATTGAGCCTAAACCGGGCTAGGCTGGACAAGATGAGCGACGCTGACAATCCGACCACTAAGGCCTCCAAGGCGCTTAGAGAGGCTGCCAAGGGCCTTATTGAGCAGGCTGAGCGTCTCGAGGCTGAGATGGCCTCACACCCACTTCCAACCGTACCCGTCGCGGAATTGAAGCCACTTGAGCCCCTTGGGCCCCCGGCTGATGCGGATGAGGCTGCTCTACGGCTGATTGCCCTCGACGCTTCAACTAGCGGTCGAAACAGGGACGAGGTTGAGGCCGAGCTCTCGGCCAAGTATCCAGGTGCCGAGATTTCAAGTCTGCTCGACCGCTTTTACCCCCCTCAGCCCTAGTTAAAGCCCGGCCGCGTCGCACCCTCGGGCAGCGCTAGGCTGGCTCCCATGGCCCATCAGGACAAGATCGTCATCCGTGGTGCGCGGGAACACAACCTGCGCAATGTTGACGTGGAGCTTCCCCGGGACGCACTGGTTGTAATCACCGGCCTGTCTGGTTCGGGCAAGAGCTCACTTGCCTTCGACACTATTTATGCCGAGGGTCAGCGGCGCTATGTAGAGAGCCTCTCGGCGTATGCCCGCCAGTTCCTAGGTCAAATGGACAAGCCCGATGTGGACTCAATCGAAGGGCTTTCACCGGCCATCTCCATTGACCAGAAGACCACATCCCGCAACCCACGGTCGACAGTTGGAACGGTCACAGAGATCTACGACTATCTCCGACTCCTCTGGGCGCGAATTGGCAAGCCTCACTGCCATGTCTGCGGCAAGCCCATTACAGGCCAGTCGGTTGAGCAGATTGTGGACCAGGTTCTCCAGCTAGATGTGGATACGAAGTTCATGGTCATGGCGCCAGTTGTCCGAAGTCGCAAAGGGGAGCATCAGAATGTGCTCGACGAGCTAAGGGGCGAGGGATTTTCGCGTGTCAAGGTTGACGGGACGGTTCTCCGGCTTGATGAGGAGATCACACTCGACAAAAAGCTCAAGCACGACATCAGCGTGGTGGTTGATCGCCTGACGATGCGCGATGACGTTAGACGCCGGCTGTCTGACTCACTTGAGACAGCTGCTGCGCTGGCCGAGGGACTCGTTGAGATCGAAGATGCCGAGACGGGTGAGGTAACGCTTTACAGCGAACGCTTCGCCTGCACAGAACACGGCCCCGGTATCGCTGAGATGGAGCCGAGGGTCTTTTCCTTCAACAGTCCCCATGGTGCTTGCCCTAGGTGCACTGGGCTGGGCGCCCAGCTCGAAGTGGATCCTGACCTAGTGGTTCCTAACCCATCTCTCTCTATTGCCGAGGGTGCTCTTGCGCCGTGGGCCGCGAGCGCAGCTGACTACTACGCACAACTTACGACGGGGCTGGCTGAGAAGTACGAGGTGCCGCTCGACGTGCCGTGGAAGAAACTTTCAGACGAGCAGCGCGACGTTTTCCTTTGGGGAACTGACGGAGAGAAGATGGATGTCGCCTACAAGAATCGATATGGGCGCAGACGCCGTTACGCGACCAGGTTCGAGGGCCTCGTGCCTCAGCTGAAGCGGCGCCATACTGAAAGCGACTCCGACATGGTCAAAGATCGCATCGAGGAGTACATGAGCCTCGTTGACTGCCCGGCTTGCGACGGAGCCAGGCTTCGGCCCGAATCGCGTGCTGTGACTGTCGCCGATCGCAGCCTCGACGCCTTCACCAGCCTCTCTGCCTCGCGCGCGCTTGCCTGGGTCCGCAACATTGAGCTGTCGGATCAGGACCGTCGGATCGCCCGGCTGATCCTGAAGGAGATTGAGGAGCGCTTGCGTTTCCTTGACGACGTCGGAGTGGGCTACCTGTCGCTTGACCGCGGAGCTGGAACACTCTCGGGCGGAGAAGCGCAGCGGATCAGGCTTGCTACCCAGATCGGGTCCGCACTAGTGGGGGTTCTGTATGTCCTCGATGAGCCATCCATCGGCCTGCACCAGCGTGATAACGAGCGCTTGATCGGCACGCTCGAACGGCTTAGAGACATCGGAAACACAGTTCTCGTGGTCGAGCACGACGAGGGAACGATGCGCGCAGCCGACCATGTGATCGACATGGGACCAGGTGCAGGTGAGCACGGCGGTCAGATCGTCGCTGAGGGCACAGCTGTACAGATCTGCCGCGTCAAGACATCGTTGACCGGCCAATACCTGAGTGGAGCCAAGCAGATCCCATATCCAGAAAAGAGGCGCAAGGCGCAAGGCAACCTCACAATTAAGGGCGCCATCGAACACAACCTCAAGGATGTGACAGTCAAAGTTCCCCTTGGAGTGATGACCTGCGTAACGGGCGTCAGCGGGTCCGGCAAGAGCACTTTGGTTAACGACATTCTGCTGCGGAGTGCTGCCGCGCAGCTGAACCGAGCTAAGCAACGCCCAGGTCGTCACGCGGGCATCACGGGTCTAGAGCAGCTCGACAAGGTGATCGCCGTGGACCAGTCCCCGATTGGACGAACTCCGCGGTCCAACCCAGCTACCTACATAGGCCTGTTTGATCAGGTTAGGGACCTCTACTCGAGGACCCCTGACGCGCTGGCGCGGGGTTATCGGCCTGGTCGCTTCTCCTTCAACGTTAAGGGCGGGCGCTGCGAGGTCTGCCGCGGCGACGGACAGTTGAAGATTGAGATGCACTTCCTCCCTGATGTTTACGTTCCTTGTGAGCAGTGCGATGGCAAGCGCTACAACCGCGAGACACTCGAGGTTCGGTACAAGGGAAAGACGATCGCTGATGTCCTCGCGATGAGCTGTGAGGATGCTCTGGACTTCTTCGAGGCTATTCCTAAGATCCGTCGTCGCGTCCAGGCGCTGTGCGATGTGGGTCTGGACTACATGAGGCTTGGTCAGCCGGCCACAACTCTGTCTGGTGGCGAGGCACAGCGGATCAAATTGGCGGCTGAGCTTTCCAAGATCGCGACGGGAAGCACGCTTTATGTTTTGGACGAGCCAACAACGGGACTCCACTTTGCTGACATTGAACGGCTACTGGACGTGTTACAGCGTCTCGTTGACAGCGGAAATAGCGTCGTTGTGATCGAGCACAACCTTGATGTGATTCGCGCTGCGGACTGGCTTTTGGACCTAGGTCCGGAAGGTGGTGAGGGAGGCGGTGAGATCGTCGCTACCGGCACCCCAGAGACAGTTGCCGGTGTGACGGCGAGCTATACGGGTGGCTTCCTCAAGGATGCTCTAGCGGCACCGGGTGCCAAGGTTGCCGGCGCCCCTAAGCAGGCAGCAGCCAAGGGCAAGAAGAAGGTCAAGTCGAAGGCCCCAGCAGGCTGACATGGCAGGCAGCGAAGAGCAATCCCCGCCCTCTGGTTGGAAGCTCTGGCGCAGCAAGTGGGCTTGGTATCACCGGGACATGCTCCCTTGGCGTCGGATCGCGTTGCATCGTCATCTTGCCCGAGCTGGCGCCTTCGCGCGGATGCCACTCCACGGTGAGCCGCTTGAGCTCCTGAGGGAGGGGAGACTCACTGTCGGGGCGGGAGTCCTCTTCGAGCCGCTTGTCTGGCTAACAGGCGGCGAGACGGGCCGAATTGTGATTGGCGATGGGGTTCTCATCAACATCAATGTCCTGATCGCCTCTGTGAACCTGGTCGAAATCGGGCCTAACACCATGATCGCCAACGGGTCAGTAATTACAGATGCCAACCACCGGTTCGACGATCCCTCACGCCCGATGACGCTTCAGGGCTTCTCTAGCAAGGGACCTACAAAGGTTGGGAGAGACTGCTGGTTAGGGGCCAACGTTGTGGTTACATCGGGAGTCACGGTCGGAGAGCGGTGCGTGATTGGCGCCAACAGTGTTGTCACCAGCGATCTGCCGGCGTTCTCCATTGCGGCTGGTTCTCCAGCCCAGGTAATTGGGACTGTGCCTAGAGACTGAGTCTGGACGGCTAAATCCGCTTGGAAGTCGGTTTCCCGTGTGTCATAGTGAACGGACAGTCCACCGAGCATTGGAGAGATCGTGACCGCTGTAATCGTTGTTGTCGTAGTAGCCGTCGTCCTAGCCATCTGGTTCTTCAGCACCTACAACCGCCTCGTCAGCCTTCGAGTCGCCGGTGATGAAGGTGCATCTGAGATTGATGTGCAACTGAAGCGCCGACATGACCTAATTCCAAACCTTGTGGAGAGCGTGAAGGGTTACGCGGCTCATGAGAGAGGCACCTTCGATGAGGTCACGGCCGCCCGGGCCAGTGCTGTGAACGCCCAAGGGCCAGCTGCTCAGGGTCAAGCTGAAGGTGCGCTCACCCAGGCACTCGGCAAGCTCTTCGCAGTAGCAGAGGCATACCCCGATTTGAAGGCCAATCAGAACTTTCTCCAGCTGCAGGGTGAACTGACTGCAACAGAGGACCGGCTGTCTGCTGCTCGTCGCTTCTACAACACGACGGTCAAGGCGCTCAACACTGCCTGCCAGACCATTCCAAGCAAGTGGGTGGCGCCAATGGCGAAGGTCACTGAGCGTGAGTTCTTTGAACTTGAGAATCCTGCTGAGTCAGCAGTCCCTAGCGTTTCATTCAGCTGAGCAGCTAGCTGATGGGACTTGGGGTAGACCTACCACCGCTTGATGAGCAGATCAAGAGCAACCGGCTTAGGAGCCGGATGCTCTTCTTGCTGTTCTTTGCGGTCTACGGAGCTCTCGGTTTAGCCGTCTCGATCCGGTTTGGTCCCGCTGCGTTCTTCCTGTTCTGCTGCGCGGCGGTGGTGATCGTCCTCGTGACACTCACGATGGGTGACGATCTCGCTGTCACAGTGGCTCGTGCCAAGCAGATCAAGAGCCGCGAGGAATGCCCGCCCGTTTGGGATGCCGTCGAAGTTATGGCCATCGCGTCGGGACAGACGATGCCTCGGGTATATGTCTCTCCCGATCCCGCCCCCAATGCATTCGCTGCTGGCAAGGACCCTAAGCAGGCAGTGGTGTGCGTGAATCAAGGGCTGCTTGACCTCCTAGACAAAGAGGAGCTGGAGGGTGTCATTGCCCATGAGATGGGGCATGTCCGCAATCTCGATGTGAAGCTGATGACCTACGCGGCCGTGCTGGCTGGTGGGATTGCCCTGATCGCCGAGTTCGTTTCATACATGATCTTTTGGGGAGGGAGCTCAGATGAGGAAGGCGATCTCGGGATCGTTGGGGTTGTCATCAGCATCCTGATTGTGATCCTCGCCCCGATTGCAGCGATGATGATCCAGATGAGCATCAGTCGCCGCAGAGAGTTCCTCGCGGACGCATCGGCTGCCGAGTTCACGAAGTACCCGCAGGGTCTCGCAAGTGCTCTCCGTAAGTTGGGGGGCAGCACGGTCCCGGCTCAAACTGGATCCAGTGCGACAGCTCACCTCTGCATCGTTGCGCCGCTTGGCGGGAAGGGGAAGGCATCCAGCCTGTTCAGCACTCACCCGCCGCTGGAAGAGCGAATTGCAAGGCTTGACGAACTTGCCGGCGGTCAGCTGCATGTCAGCCGCCAGCTAGGCGTCACCGCTAGTTACTGAACTCGTCCCGCTGCCACTGCTTGGGGCAAGGATTCTCGGAGTGAGTTCAGCTCCGCAGGTTCAATCGAGTATCCATGCTCGGGCCCTGGGTACTCACCTGAGCGAACCTCGGCCGCGTAGGTTGCGACAGCGCTGATCGCTGAATCGCGCAGCTGGGCATAGGGCTTGACGAACTTGGCGGTACGTCCTTCCCTCAAACCGAGCAAATCGTGGTAGACCAGCACCTGACCAGCCGTTGACGGGCCAGCCCCAATCCCGATTGTGGGGATTGAGAGTTGTTCGACGATCAACTCAGTAACTGCGCTAGGAACACACTCGATCACGATCGAGAAGCAGCCCGCGTCCTGCAACCGGACTGCATCATTCAGAACGCTGGCAGCTGCAGATGCAGTCCTGCCCTGAGCCTTGTAGCCCCCAAGTGCCGAGGCGGTCTGCGGTGTGAGTCCAATATGTCCCATGACCGGTACTCCAGCCGCAGCGATCGCTTTGGCACGCTCCGCGCTAGTACCGCCACCCTCCAGCTTGACCGCGTCGCACCCAGCTTCCTTGATGAATCTTTGAGCGTTTCTGACCGCGATGGCATCGCTCTCCTCGTAGGACCCGAAGGGCATGTCCCCGACGATCAGGGGGGTGTGAGCTCCCCGCTTGACTGCTGAAGCGAGCATGATCATCTCGTCCATGGTGATTGGAAGCGTGGAGTCATGACCCAGCACGACCATGGCTGCGCTGTCACCAACGAGAATCATGTCGACCCCTGCGTGCTGAGCGACGGAAGCGGACGGGTGGTCATAGGCGGTGACCATCACAATCGGCTCGCCCGACGCTGTCATCTCGACCAGTCGGGCGAAAGTTACATCGGGGCGGTCAACTGTTTCGGCGCCGTCCTCGGGGTGGTTTGGCAGGCTTGACATGGTGGGGTTGATCCTTTCTACCGCGGGTTAGGCCGCAAGAGCGGCAGCGCTCGAGTCGGCAGGCCGTGTTGCTTGGGTCAGGTGAGTGGAGGAGAGGGACGTGTTGTCGATCAACCGAACATCACCAACGCGCGCAGCTATAAACAGCCTCAGTCCGTCCCGGGATTGAGAGGTTGCGCTGTCGGAGCAGGAGACGAGGGTTTCGGCAGCCCTCACCTCTAAGTATTCACAGTCAAGGCCGGCATCCGAGAGGACTGCGCGACCAGCCTCCAGCGCACGGTCAATTCCGAGGGTTGGTGTGAGCTCTATGACTGTCTGCATTGCGCGGGGCACCGATCGCGCTTGGAACCTTTCTGTTGCAGTTAAGTAGGCGTTGCGACTTGACATGGCCAAGCCATCGTGGTCCCTAACGGTTGGTCCAGATTCGATCTTGACGCCGGGGTGCAGGCTCGAGGCCATCTCGCGGATCACCTGAACCTGCTGCCAATCCTTTTCACCAAACCATGCGGAACTTGGTTGCACAATCTGAAAGAGGCGGTCGACAACGGTGGCAACCCCGTCGAAGTGAGAACCGGGACGAGTCTTTCCGCAGAGGCAACTAGAGAGAGAGCGGTCCGCGAGAACGGGGGTTGAGCACTCAGTGGGATAAATGTCGTCGACGCTGGGGAGGAAAGCTATGTCCACTCCTGTCCCGCTGAGTAGATCCAGGTCCCTGTGCTGATCGCGAGGGTACGACTCGAAGTCTTCGCCTGGCCCGAACTGAGTTGGATTGACGAAGATGCTCGCCACTGTTACCTGAGAGTTGGAGACCGCCTGGGAAATGAGGCTGAGGTGACCGGCGTGTAGTGAACCCATGGTGGGTACGAAGCCGACGTGAGTCTTGTCCGAAGTCGCGGTCTTGTCGGCCACGGCGCCGAGGCTTGCCAGTGCGGCATGAAGCTCGCTGTTTGATCGGCAGATGATCATGCGGTAGTTCGGTTACCAGCCGAAAGCTGCGCAGTGGCTGTACAAAGAGCATCGAAGAGTGGGACAAGCTCTGGCGCTGCCTCTGAAATGGCCGCGCGTTGGGCCTCCACGGTTTCGGTGTCACCCCGGGCGATCGGCCCAGTTAATGAGGCCTCCGGTCCATTGGTAGCCCAGTTGTTCAGTGTCGCCTGAGCGAGGGGAACGAGTGCCTCGCGCGGGACGCCTGCGGCAGAGGCGATGTGCTCGGCCGCTGCCTCAATCGTCACGAGGAAATTTGAGGCCATGGTCGCAGCTGCGTGGTAGATCGCACGGTCCTCGGAGGCGATCCGGAGTGGGGTCATTCCGAGCTCCTCGCACAAGTCCTCTGCCTCTTGCAGATACTCCTCAGAGGAGGCATCGATGGCAGCAAAGGCACCGTTGAATGTAGATGCGGTCGCTTCCGACGTGACCGTCATCAAAGGATGCAGGCAGAAGCCAGGACGTCCCATCAACAGCTCAAGGCCGCGAGCTCCGCTGCAGTGAGCGATTACCTGTTCTGGTGGGAGAGCTGATGCAACATTGGCGATCTCAGCATCAGAGACGCAGATCAACACGAGGTCGCAGCCGACTGGAGGATGCTCCCCTCTCAGATGGGGACCCGAAACCCTATGGCCTTTCTTTGCGAGAGCACCCGCAAGAGCATTGCCCATTCGACCGGCTCCGATAATCCCGACCTGCAGCCGTTCGGAGCGCGAAGAGTGCTCCCCAGCTGAGGGGCCTGCAGGCGTCGGAGCGGACGCGGTATATGTCGGTTGGTCCCGATCCAGTTCTCGCATTGGAGATACCGGTCGACTTACTTTGTGTTGGTTGGCCTCACTGCGGGAGTCCTGCCGGTTGCCCGTGCCTGCTCCCGAGGCTGTACCCAAACTGTAGCGCCTAGCGCACAGGACGCGCGCAGTTCGGTACATCTGGGGCAGGTATGAGGCTAATCTCAGCCGGTGTCCAATCCACGTCGAGCTACTGAGCTGGAGCTAGTCCGAGCGGAGGCAGACAACTGTCAGTCTTGCGGCCTAGCGCAGGGCAGGACGCATGTGGTCTTTGGCGAGGGGAATGTCGGGGCGCAAGTGCTTTTGATCGGGGAAGCCCCCGGCCGGCTAGAAGATGAAGAGGGTCGTCCTTTTGTGGGGAGATCAGGAGTGTTGCTGAGAGAGTTGCTTGCCGAGGTGGGCGTGGCTGAGGAGCAACTGTTCATCACAAGCGTCCTGAAGTGTCGACCGCCCGATAACAGGGATCCCAAAGGAGACGAGATCAGCGCATGTTCAGGCTGGTTAGAAGCTCAGGTGCGACTGGTAGCTCCTCTCGTCATTTGCACTTTGGGCAACTTTGCGCTCAGGCTGGTGCGCGGTGATCGAGTTGGAATCAGCTCGGTTCACGGGGTTCCAGAGACCCGCAAGGTTTTCGGCCATACCGCGCTGCTCTTGCCACTTTTTCATCCGGCGGCCGGTTTGCGGTCAACTCAGAAGCGGACGCTGTTGCGCGAAGATCTTGCTCTGATCCCGGGGCTCCTTACTGAGGCGAGAGCTCAGCACTGACCCAGCTTCCCGAGCTAGTGGCTTGAGGCTTTGTGCCCGCCGGCATTGGGGCCATGCCAGGGCCGCCATGGGACAGCTTCTTGGATTGTCAACTTGGTCGGTCCTGCAAGTTTTCTGGATCGAAGCATTGATGCAACGAGGCGGCAACCGGTGAAGAAGCCTTTCGAGTAGGAGATTAGGTTCCCCGAGCGAATGGCGGCGAGCTTCCATGCTGTCTGCCGGTACAGAACCGGTCCCAGCCAAGACAGCGGAAAGTGACGTGCCACCAGAAGAATTGTGTTGCGTTCGACCCACTTTGTAGCCCCACCCGAGAGGGCAGACTCGGAGCCGCCTCCCGCGTGGAGAGCCACGCATGGCTCGTAGATACATGTCCAGCCAGCCAGTCTGAGTCTTAGCCCTAGCTCGACATCCTCGAGATAGGTGAAGAACCGTTCATCAAACCCACCGAGGTCAAGTACGGATTGCCGCCGGTAGATGGCAGCTCCAGCGCATGCGCTCCACACCTCTCCCGGGGTGTCATAGGAGCCTGTGTCTCGGTGGAAGCGGCCACGCTGCTCGCAGGCGCCATCACGCCGGAGAAAGTCGCCTGTGTCGTAGATCAGACTCCGGTCCTTCATGTCGAGCATCTTGGTCGCGACGCTAGCGGCGTTGGGAGCTGCTCGAAGTGCCTGGGACGCGCGGCGCAGCCAATCTGGCTCGAGGACAATGTCGGTGTTGATCAGGGCCACGAGATCACCACTTGCATGGTGGAATCCGGCGTTCGCGGCCGCGGCAAAGCCACGGTTTGAATTCCAGTGAATCACCTCGACGGCTGGCCATTGAGCCTTGAGGTGTTGGACTGAGCCGTCCGTGCTGCCGTTGTCCACAACAATGGTTTCCAGTGGGGCTGTGTCCTGCTCAACCAGTGAGCCCAACACGCCATCGAGCCAGTCCATTCCGTTCCAGTTTGGAATGACCACGGTCACCCCAGTTGGCTGCGGCGGTTGTAGCGGCGAGATCGAGTGGTCCCCCACGTCTGGCTCGGGGCGCACTAGGCCCTCCTCGCTTCGCGGAGCCCTGAAAGCCGAGCCCGCTCCTTGGCTGTATCGCGACGGAGTATCTCTTTGAGCAAGATTCGGTCGCAGAGCGTTATCCACTGGACTGCGTCATCGCGTTGCTGGGCAAACCGGCCTAGCCGCTCGCCTACAACCTGGCGCCGTCTCTGAGCCAGAAGCCGCGATGGCTCGCCGTCAAATGCCTGTCGTGTGGAGTGGGCCTCTCGGTGAATCACCCTCGCTTCTGGGTGGTACCAAGTCTCGATACCGCGGTCAGCAGCCCGGAGACAGAGGTCAAGGTCCTCTGCGTACAGATGAACGGCAGGATCAAATGGCCCGAGCAAGCGCAGAGTCTCAGTTCTCCCGAGTAAGCAGGCTCCGACGGCCCAACCAACGCGAACGGATCGGTTGGACCGGTGTGGCTCTGCGAGCGCTGCGAGTCTGCCAGGGAGCGCCTGTGCCGGAATCAGCGCCCTGACGAACTCTCTGGCTGTTCCCGGCAGTGGGTGAACAGCATCCTGTCTTTGTCCATCAGGGTGAATAAGAAGTGGCGAGAGCAGCCTGTCTGGGGCGTTTGGTGAGAGGAGTTCTGTTGTTAGGCCCGCCAATGAGGCGTCGACTAATTCCACATCGGGGTTGATAAGTGCTGTGATCGGTCGGGTGGCCGCTGTCATGCCAGTCACACAGCCAGCCCCGTATCCCTCATTTCCATCGAGCATTAGGACCGTTGCGTTTCCGGGCCAGGTTGCGGCGATCGAGCTACCACCATCAGTGGATCCAGAGTCCACAACGATGACCTCGGCAGCTGGGAGATACCGAGCGATGCTAGAGAGCAGCCTTGAGAGCTCTGGCGCGCTGTTATGGATCACAGTGACAATCGAGGTCTCCGACCCGGTTCCTGCATGTTCGCCACCCGTGTTCTGTCCTTCTACGGCGCTTGGACCAACAAGCTTTGACCCAGCCGGGAGGGGAGCCAGAGAAAGAGCCGCCCGCTGCCACTTGGTTGCTTGATGAACTGCATCGAAGTCAGCGGCGACACGACGCCGACCGGCTGCCCCCATGGCTTGGGCAAGAGTGGGGTCCGCGCAGATCTCTGAGATCGCGGCAGCTAGTGCAGCAGGGCTCTCGGCAGGTACAAGCCGACCGCAATCCGGTGTGACGATCTCCCTCGGTCCGGCAGCGTCGAAGGCGATCACCGGTCGTCCAGCTGCCATTGCGTCAATGAGCGCCCGCCCAAACGGTTCCGATGGAGCTGTGTGAACTAAGACC
>JAPLCJ010000020.1 GCA_026392255.1 Solirubrobacterales bacterium | reverse complement strand
GACGAGGTAGCCGCTGTTTGCCTTCCAACCTTCGGGCAGGTTGATTGGGGTGCCGGTCAGGGAGCTGCTGGCGAGGCCGTCCAAGGTTGCGCCGGTGAAGTCAGTGCCTTCAAGGTTGACACCGGTCAGCGTTGATCCGGTCAGGTCCACGCCGCTGAGGTCTACTCCGGTGAGGTCTGCGCCTGTGACGCTGACGCCCGCACCGAGCAGGAAGCCGCTGGCGAACTTCCAGCCTGCTGGCAGGCTTGCGGGGGTGCCCGTGATTGACCCGGAGATAACGCCTTGGAGGATCGCGTCGGTCAGGATCGTGTCAGTCAGGTCAGCGCCTGTGAGGTCAGCACCTGTGAGGTCAGCACCTGTGAGGTCAGCACTCGGGCCAACGAGGTAGCCAGCCACGAGCTTCCAGTTAGCTGGCAGTGTGGGGGCTGGGTCACCGGTTATGCCACCGGACTTCACTCCGGTGAGGGTCATTGTGGAAAGGTCCACTCCGCTGAGGTCCACTCCGCTGAGGTCGAGGCCGGTCAGGTCAGCGCCAGGGCCGAGCAATAGTCCGTCAAGGAAGCCCCAGCCGGTCGGGAGGCTGGCTGGTGTGCCGATGATGCCAGTGCCGTGGGCGCCGGTCAGCGTGGCGGCTCCGAGGTCAGCGCCTTCCAGGTCAACACCGTCAAGGTTGGCTCCGGTCAGGTCTGCGTCATGGCCCAAGAGGAACCCGCCGTGTGCAAGCCAACCATCGGGCAGCCCTGCTGGCGTGCCGGTTATGGAGCCGGACTTCACGGCTGAGAGTGTTGCGTCGGTGAGGTCGGTTCCCTCGAGGTCTGTTCCGCTGAGGTCAAGGCCGGTTAGGTCGGCTGTCACAAGGTTGGCTGCTGGGCCAACGAGGTAGCCACCGAGGAGTTTCCAGTCAGTTGAAAGTGTTGCTGGCGTGCCGATGAGCCCACTGGTGGCTATTCCGCTGAGTGTTGTCCCGTCAAGGTCTGCGTCCTGCACGGTGACACCGGTCAGCGTTGCGCCTGTGAGGTCCGTGCTTGAGAGGTCAGCGCCGGTTAGGTCAGCGCCTGAGACAGTCACTCCAGGACCGAGGAGGAACCCGTCTGCCAGTAGCCACCGGTCAGGAAGGGTGGCTGGGATGCCAATGATGGAACCCGAAATGACTGATTGCAGGTTTGCCCCCGTGAAGATTGTGCCCTGAAGGTTGAGGCCTGTTAGGTCAGCACCCGTGAGGTCTGCACCTGTGAGGTCTGCACCTGGTCCAACGAGGTAGCCAGCCACGAGCTTCCAGTTAGGTGGCAGTGTGGGGGCGGGGTCACCGGTTATGCCACCGGACTTCACGCCCGTGAGGATTGATGTTGAGAGGTCCACTCCGCTGAGGTCCTTGTCTGAGAGGTCAAGGCCGGTCAGGTCAGCGCCAGGCCCGAGCAGTAGTCCGTCAAGGAAGCCCCAGCCGGTCGGGAGGCTGGCTGGTGTGCCGATGATGCCAGTGCCGTGGGCGCCGGTGAAGTCGGCGTCTCCGAGGTCAGCGCCGTCCAGGTCAACGCCGTCAAGGTTGGCTCCGGTCAGGTCTGCGTCATGGCCCAAGAGGAACCCGCCGTGTGCAAGCCAACCGTCGGGCATCGCTGCGGGTGTGCCGGTTATTCCACCCGACTTGACTGCCGAGAGCGTCGCGCCGGTTAGGTCGGTTCCCTCGAGGTTTGTTTCGCTTAGGTCAAGGCCTGTGAGGTCAGCGCCGTCAAGGTTGGCTGCTGGGCCCACGAGATAGCCACCGAGGAGTTTCCAGTCAGTTGGGAGTTCGGAGGGAGTGCCCACAATCGCACCCGATTTCACGCCTGCGAGATTTGCGCCACTCAGATCCGCCTCGGTGAGATTGACTGAAGAGAGGTCCTGCTCGATGAGGTTTGCGCCTGAGAGGTTGGCTCCTGGTCCAACTAGATAACCGTTCAGGAGCACCCAGTTCTCAGGGAGGGTTGTTGGAGTTCCGGAGATACCACCTGAGCTCACGCCGGTGAGCGTCGCTCCCGCTAGGTCAGCGCCTTCCAAGTTGACTGAGAGCAGGTCCTGGTCGGTCAGGATGGCGTCTGTGAGGTTCGCACCTGGGCCGACCAGGTAACCGCTGATCAGCTTCCAGCCCTCGGGCAGTGCGGTTGCGGTCCCCGTGATGAGACCAGACTTCACGCCGGTCAGGACCGCTCCGTTGAAGTTGATGCCGGCGATGTTGATCCCGGCTAGGTCAGTGCCTGTCAGGTCAGCGTTAGTCAAATCTGCTCCCGGACCGATCAAATAGCCACCGAGGAGATGCCAATCGGGAGGAAGGATCGGCGCCGGGTCACCAGTGGTGCTGCCTGACTTGGCTCCGGTGAGGGTTGCCAAGGAGAGGTCGAAGCCTGTTAGGTCTTTGCCCGAGAAGTCATAGCCGGTCAGGTCTGCTCCGGGGCCTATCAGGAGACCGTCCAGAAGGCTCCAGCCTGTTGGCAGGTTTGTTGGTGTGCCGGTGATGCCAGTGCCGTGGACGCCGGTGAAGGTGGCGGCTCCAAGGTCAGCTTCGTCGAGGTCAACACCGTCAAGGTTGGCGTTGGTGAGGTCAGCATCGTGACCGAGGAGGAATCCGCCATGAAGAAGCCAACCATCGGGCAGAGTTGCCGGTATGCCCGTGATGTCGCCTGACTTCACACCGGACAGCGTTGCTCCCGTGAGGTCGGCGTCGGTCAGGTTGGTTGAGGCAAGGTCGAGGCCGGTCAGGTCAGCATTGGTCAGGTTGGCCTCTGGGCCAATCAGGTAGCCGCCGATTAGCTTCCAGTCAGTTGGCAGTGCCAACGGTGTTCCCGTGATTCCACCGGATTTCAGGCCTGAGAGGTTTGCTCCCGTCAAGTCAACGCCTTCGATGTTCGTGTCCGTGAGGTCAAGCCCGCCACTGAAATCAGCGCCTGTGAGGTCAGCGGTTGGGCCGACGAGGTATCCACCAATGAACTTCCAGCCAGACGGAAGACCCTTCGGCGCTCCTGTGATGCCACCTGATTTGACCCTCGTGAGGGTTGCCGACGAGAGGTCGAAACTACTGAGGTCTTTGTCTGAGAAGTCAAAGCCAGTGAGGTCTGCCCCGGGGCCGATGAGGACTCCACCTAGGAGGCCCCAGCCTGTTGGGAGGTTTGTTGGTGTGCCGGTGATGCCAGTGCCGTGGACGCCGGTGAAGGTGGCGGCTCCAAGGTCAGCTTCGTCGAGGTCAACGCCGTCAAGGTTGGCGTTGGTGAGGTCAGCATCGTGACCGAGGAGGAATCCGCCGTGGGCTAGCCAACCATCGGGCAGGGCAGCTGGTGTGCCGATGATCCCGCCCGATTTCACGCCTGAGAGCGTTGTGTCCGTGAGGTTGGTCCCCTCGAGGTTACGGTCAGTGAAGTCAAAGTTGGTTAGGTCAGCGCCAGTCAGGTCAGCGCCGGGTCCAACGAGGTAGCCACCTGTGAGTGTCCAGTCAGTGGGGAGCGCAGTCGGCGTGCCGGTAATGCCGCCGGACTTGACTCCGCTGAGCTGGGCGTCGGTCAGGTCGGTTTCGTCAAGGTTCATCCCACCCAGGTCCACGTTTTCAAGAATCGCCGCGTTCAGGTTTGCCCTCGGCCCGATCAGATAGCCGTTGATCAGGATCCAGTTGTCCGGCAGGGAGGTAGGGGTGCCGGTCACGCCGCCCGACTTGACTCCGTCGAGGGTCACGGTCGCAAGGTTGACTGAATCGAGGTTGACGCCGCTTAGATCGGCGTTGGTCAAGTCAGCGCCGTCGATGTTTGCGGATAGTCCGATCAGGTAGCCACCGACAAGCTTCCAGCCCGAGGGGAGCTGGGCTTCTGAGCCCGAGACGCCCCCGGAGGTCACCCCGGTGAGGATTGCGCCTGTCAGGTCAGCGCCGTCGAGGTTGACGCCGCTGAGGTTTTGGTTCCTGAGGTTTGCTCCGGTGAGGTTCGCGCCTGATCCAATCAAGTAACCGTTGATCAGCTTCCAGCCTTCAGGTAGGCCGGTTGGCGTGCCGGTGATCCCCCCGGACTTCACGCCCGTGAGGGTTGCTCCGGTCAGATCAGTGCCCGTGAGGTTCACGCCGCTGAGGTCAGTGTTGGTGAGGTCAGCAGTTCCAAGGTCGGCGGTCGGGCCTACGAGGTAGCCGCCTGCGAACTTCCAGCCCTCTGGAAGGATCGGCGCCGGGTCACCGGTCGTGTTGCCTGATTTGACCCCTGTGAGGGTTGCTGTGGAGAGGTCAAAACCGCTGAGGTCTTTGCCGGTGAAGTCGAAGTTGGTGAGGTCTGCCCCGGGGCCGATCAGGAGTCCGTCTAGAAGTTCCCAGTCTGTTGGGAGGCTTGTTGGTGTGCCGGTGATGCCAGTGCCGTGGGCGCCGGTGAAGATGGCTGCCCCGAGGTCAGCGCCCTCAAGGTCAATGCCGTCAAGGTTCGCGTTGGTCAGGTCAGCGTCGTGGCCCAGAAGGTACCCACCGTGAACAAGCCAGCCATCTGGAACCACCGAAGGCATGCCGGTGATGTCGCCTGATTTGACGTTGGACAGCGTTACTCCCGTGAGGTCAGCGTCGGTCAGGTTGGTAGAGCCAAGGTCGAGGCCGGTTAGGTCGGCATTAGTCAGGTTCGCACCTTGACCAATCAGGTAGCCGCCGATTAGCTTCCAGTCACCTGGTAGGCCTGCGGGAGTTCCCTTGATGCCACCTGACTTGACGCCTGTCAGGATCGCGCCAGCGAAATCAGTGTCAGCGAGATTCTTTCCGCTCAGGTCAGCGTTGCTCAGGTCAGCGTTGCTCAGGTCAGCGCCTGGTCCGATCAGGTAACCCAGTTGGACGTCCCAGTCCTCGGCAAGGCCGGTTGGTGTACCGGTGACGCCACCTGACTTCACGCCTATGAGCGTCGCCCCCGTGAAGTCAGTTTCGGTCAGGTTGACGGAGCTGACGTCGAGTCCGGTCAGGTCAGCATTGGTCAGGTTGGCCCCTGGTCCGATCAGATAGCCGCCTACAAGTTTCCAGTCGCCGCTCAGTCCGGTTGGCGTGCCGGTGATACCACCTGATTTGACGCCGGTGAGTGTTGCTCCTGTGAGGTTGATGTTGAGCAGGTCCTTGCCGCTCAGATCAGCGTTGGTGAGGTCGGCGTTAGTGAGGTCGGCACCGGGACCAAAGAGGTACCCGCTGATCATCGCCCAGCCACCTTCGAGGCCGATTGGCGTGCCCGTGGTCCTTCCCGATTTGATGCCTGTCAGGTTCGCGCCGCTGAAGTCGGTTCCGTCAATGCTCAGGCCGGTGAGGTCAAGGCCGGTGAGGTTGGCGTTTGTGAGGTCAGCGCCTGGTCCGATCAGGTAACCGCCTTGGATGCCCCAGCCCTCGCTGAGGCCGGTTGGGGTGCCGGTGATGCCACCTGACTTTATGCCGGTCAGGGTCGCGCCCGTGAAGTCGGTTTCCAGCAGGTTGAACCCGTTCAGGTCAAAGTTTGTGAGGTTGGCGTTTGTGAGGTCAGCGCCTGGTCCGATCAGGTAGCCGCCAAGAAGGTGCCACGCGGTTGGGAGGGAGGCTGGGGTGCCAGCGATTGAGTCACTCTTGACTCCAGTCAGAATCGCGCCGGTCAAGACCGTCCCGTCAAGGTCTGCTCCCGTTAGGTCAAGGCCGCTCAGGTCTGCGTTTGCGAGGTCAGCGCCAGGGCCTATGAGGTAGCCGCCGATCAGGAGCCAGCCGGTAGGCAACCCAGTTGGGATGCCAGTCACCCCGCCTGACTTCGCACCGGTGAGCGTTGCGTTCGTGAGGTCGACTCCAGCGAGGCTTTTGCCGGAGAAGTCGTAGTTGGTTAGGTCAACTGTTGAGTTGATTAACCTCCCGCTCAGGAGGCTCCATCCAGTTGGGAGTGCAGTGGGTGTCCCGGTGATCTCCTCGCCGTGGGCTCCGGTGAGTGTGGCTGAGCCCAAGTCGACACCGTCAAGGCTGAGACCGGAAAGATCTTCATTCGTCAGGTTGGCGGTAGGACCGAGGAGGTAGCCGCCTGCCATCGACCAATCAGCAGGCAGATCGCTGGGCGTACCGATGATGCTCCCTGACTGGACGCCTGTCAGCGTTGCCCCAGTCAGGTCTGCTCCCGTGAGAGTTTTGCCTGCGAGGTTGGCATTAGTCAGGTCTGCTCCAGTCAGGTCAGCTCCGGGTCCGATCAGGTATCCGACTACCACGCTCCATCCCGTTGGAAGTCCAGCCGGCGTCCCCGTGAGGGTGCCTGACTTCACGCTTGTCAGGGTCGCTGTAGAAAAGTTGATGTCGGTCAGGTTCTTGCCTGAGAGGTCTGCCCCTGTGAGGTCAGCGTTGCTGAGGTTTGCTTCGGGTCCAATCAGGTATCCGTTGATCAGACTCCAGTTGGTTGGTAGGCCAGTGGGCGTCCCGGTCACGCTTCCCGAGCTGACATTAGTGAGGGTCGCGTTCGTGAAGTTCGTGCCGTCAAGGTCCTTGCCGGAGAGGTCAAATCCTGTTAGATCAGCTTCGGTCAGGTCTGCTCCGGGTCCGATCAGATAGCCGCCCTGAACGGTCCAACCAGTTGGCAGGCTGGCAGGGACGCCGCTGAGGCTGCCCGACTTGATACCCGTGAGAGTCGCCGCTGACAGGATCGTCCCGGTGAGGTTGACCCCGCTGATGTCAAGGCCGGTGAGGTCAGCTCCAGTTAGGTCTGCTCCAGGGCCGACAAGGAACCCACCCTGTAGCACCCAGCCTGTTGGCAGGCCGGCTGGAGTTCCGCTGATTCCACCTGACTTGACTCCGGCGAGGGTCGCGGTTGTAAGCAAAGCGCCATCTAGGTTGGAGTCCTTTAAGTCGAGGCCGGTGAGGATCGCACTGCTTAGGTCAGCTTCAGGTCCGATCAGGTAGCCGCCGATGAGTTTCCAATCAGACGCAAGGCTGTCTGGCGCGGTCCCGGTGATCCCGCCTGATCTGACGCCAGTCAACACTGTCCCGGTCAGGTCGGCTCCGGTCAGGTTGACCCCCGAGAGGTCGTAGCCGCTGAGGTCAGCGTTTGAAAGGTTGGCTCCCGGGCCAATCAGGTATCCACCGACCAGTTTCCAACCGGTTGGTAGACCAGTTGGTGTGCCGATGATCAGTCCGGAGGTCACCCCGGTGAGCGTGGCACTGCTCAAATTTGTTGAGCTGAGGTTTGCGCCGGCAAGGTCAGCGCCCGTTAGGTCGGCACCTGTGAGGTTGGCATTCTGGAGTTCTGCCCCGGGTAGCTTGGCCCTGATGAACGTTGCGCCTGCGGCGGAGGCGGTGTGGAACTGGGCGCTGGTCAGGTCAGCATCAGTGAAGTCGGCGCCTGTCAGGACAGTGTTGTTGAACTGACAAGACTGGAGATCTAAGCCAACAAAGGACGCCAATGCGAGGTTCTGATTGCTGTGATCCGTGTCGGTTGAGCACTCGCCCGTGAGGGTCTGAGTGTGTGTTGAACGGAAGGGGTCAAACCCACCAGGACGCTGCGCTGCTGACGCAGTGGTCGTGGGGAGAATGAAAAAGGCCAGAATTAGGGCAGATCTACCTACCCTTTTAAACGAAAACACCTAGTGAAGACTAGTGATTCGCCCCCCAAAGGGCAATCGGTGACTACTGGGCGCTCTGGGTTCAGCGGGAGGTGCCGACAGACCCGTCAATAAGCCACTTACCGTCGACTCTGAGCACACGGGTTGGCTTGGCTCCACGGCCAGCGGGTTCAATGATCACGCCGGCCTCGTTTCCATCAACGACGATCTTCCCAGCGTGGAGTCTGGCAACCTGCCGGGCTTGCTCGCCAGTGGGCAGATTGCTGACCATCGTGAGGGTTGCCCCGCAGTCCTTCCCGCGCAGTATTCCGGCTCCTGCCTGAATCTTTTTCTGGGCCGTTTGCGTCAACCGGCCACAGGCTTCGTCGCCTTTGTGGGCGGCAAAGTCAGCGATATAGCTGTTGACCTGATCACGAACCTGCGTTGTTGCACTGGGTCCACCACAGCCTGAGATTGCCGCGCAAGAGAGGGCGGCACATAGAGCGAGTTGGGGTGTCCGACGGTCCACGGATTGGACCCTACCGGCGAATCCGACTTCACCACAGCCTGCCATTGCGATAGTTTCCCCGCCGTGAACACAGTTATCGCCACGAGCCAACATCTTCCGTTCTATCTAGCGGCAGGCGCACTTGCGACCTGGGCGCTGATCATCGGCGGTCTGGGGATCGTCAAGCACAAGCTTCCGGAGTCCGACCGGCTCTATGCGCTCAGTGTCGTATTCACAGTTCTTCTGGTGATCACCACGATGGGCACGGCAATCGGGACGAGCGAGACACCTGAGCTCGACCAGACTCGCCCTGATGTGAAGCTCGGGGTTGTTCCCCAGCCTGGTGATGCAGCAGTTGGCGAGGCCGCAGAAGCGCCCGCGTCAGACGCCACCAAGTAGATCTCCTAGCGCTTTAGTCGCGAGCGCGGATAGTCATCCGCATGCCGTCGCGCGGTGAGAGCGTTGGCATCTGCCGGATCTCAACACGTTCGTCAGCCCGACCTTCCAGACGCCAGCGGCTCAGGATGGCTGTCGCGATGGCGCGGACCTCCATCTGCCCAAACCTCATGCCGATACAGGTTCTTGATCCACCGCCAAACGGGACATAGGCGCCCTTAGGAATGAGGGGCTTGTTCGTTGAGGAGAATCGCTCGGGCCTGAACTCCTCGGGGTTTGGCCAGACGTCTGGCAGGTGGTGACTTGCCCAAGATGAGTAGGACAGCGGGACTCCCTTTGGAACTTTGATTCCGTTGAACTCAAACTGTTGGGTTACCCGGCGCGGGCCAATCCAAGCGGGTGGGTATAGGCGCAGGATTTCGTCAACCACCATCTCCAATTGGGGGAGGGCTTCGCCGGTTAGGTCGGCTGGTGTCAGTGGCCGGTCACCAAGGACCGCAGCCTGTTCTTCCAGCAGGGGAGCAAGCGCTTCAGGCTTCTTGGCCAGCTCGTGGAAAAGGAAGGTGACTGTCGAGGTCGTTGTGTCATGGCCAGCGAAGAGGAGTGTCATTACTTGGTCGCGGATTTCCCGAGCGGACAGGCTCGAGCCGTCCTCTGCGTCTGTGGCAGCGAGCAGCATGCCGAGTAGGTCACCACTGCTCTCGTTGGTTGCGGTGGAGGCAGATCGGCGGTCGGCGATTTCGCCGAAGATCAGCTCATCAAGCCTTGCGCTTGCTTTGGTTAAGCGGTTGAACGGTGAGCCTGGACCTCTCAACATCTGACGGAAGTAGTCATTTGAGTAGTAGGCCAGAGCGGCCTCAAAGTCGCTGGCAGTGCGCCCTTCGCGTCCATCCGGGTCGAATCCAAATAGCGCGCGCATCGCGATTCTCAGAGCAAGGTGGCGTGTCCAGTCGTAGATGTCGATTTGTTCGTCCTGCTCCCAGATGCCGACCGCTGTTTCGATCTCTTCGAGCATCACATTTCCTGCCATGGCAATCCGGTCACGGTGGAACGCGGGCAACATGATCTGCCTGCCGCGGCGGTGGTAGCGACCGTCTGTGGTGAGGAGTCCGTCGCCCAGGAGTGGAGTCAGATCGCCCAGGGATCCTTCGCGCCAGGAGAATTTATCTGCGTCGCTGACGAGCACAAAGTGGTTGGCCTCCGGTCCGAGCATGAAGACGACGGGCACGCTCATCACCCGGAGGGTGAACACCGGGCCGAACCGCTCGTAGCCGTCCAGAAGATGAGTGAGAGGGTCCCGCTGAAAACCAAGTGTGCGCTTGAGCGAGGGACGCATATCCCCAGGTGGGTAGGCGCAATCCTTGTTGCGTTCAGCACTGAATTCGCGCTTGAGACGGGAGATCGGTGAGAAAGAAAGAGGGGCTGGTGACTCCGGTTTGGAGGTGTTCGGACGCGTTCTCTTCAGGGGGGTTGCTGACATCACAACCATCCTATGGGTCTGGGTGCGCTAGTTTCCGGACCACCGGGGGCGTAGCTCAGTTGGTTAGAGCGCCGGCCTGTCACGCCGGAGGTCGCGGGTTCGAGTCCCGTCGCTCCCGCTCCCGTTGTCGGCTGTGAGGTTGGAAGCCGTCTAGCGGACGATGTCCACCGGAGTGCCGTTGGGCACTCGGTGAGCTAGCCAGCCAGCGTCACTGTCTCTCGCCCGCACGCATCCGTGGGACGACGCACTGCCCAGTGCTCCAACGAGCCGGCCACGCGCATGGATCGCAACTTGGCCTTGTCCTCCGTCGTAGTGCTTAAGAACATTTGAAAAGGCTGAGAGCGCAAGTGCCCATCCGGTGTGAGACCAGGTTGCGCCAAGCCGGACTTTCTCGACAACGAAGAAGTGGCCGGTGGGGGTGGGTGTTTCGGGGGCTCCCACAACAACGCTGATTCGCTTAACCAGCAGGCCGTTACGGAAGGCCACAAGCTTTCTGTTGCTCAGGTCAACTCGGATCCGCCAAGCGAGTGGGATGACTTCCGCGGATGCTGCGGGGATCAGTGCGGATCTACCGTTGGGACGGCCGCTGAGGCGCACCCTCAGCCACTCCGTTGAGTCCACAATCTTTCGCCCGATGATCGGGGTGACTGCCTTGCTTCCGGTGATCGGGGTGAACGGGGAGATCGTCTGAACAAGAGCTCCTCCCGGTGATTTCAGAGCTTGGATTGATGTGGTGACCGAGGCGCCTTCTTTTGCAACTGCCGCAGAGGCCCCCGGAGCGAGCACCAAGAGAGCGCAGAGGGCGGCCGCGGTTGCATAGTGCTGTACGTGTAACTCTGGTCTCACAGCGCAAGTGTGCCGCATTCTTGAGCGGTTGTCGCCGCTCGTCAGGCAGGTAAGACGGCTTTGCTGCAAAGGTGAGTGGTTTTAGGGTATTTTGAGATTCCCGTACACTTGCAATGCAACTCAAAGACCAAAGAGGATCAAACACATGAGCCCAAAGCCAGAAACAATCGCCCTCCACGGAGGCCAGGAGCCTGACCCCACGACAAACGCGCGGGCGGTTCCGATTTACCAGACAACTTCCTACACGTTCAATGACACGGCACACGCCGCAAACCTGTTCGCGCTCGCCGAGCCGGGCAACATCTACACCCGGATCATGAATCCGACAACAGATGTCCTTGAGCAGCGTGTCACGCAGCTCGAAGGCGGAATTGGTGCAGTTGCCGTGGCCTCCGGCCAGGCAGCAGTGACCTACTCGGTACTCAACATCTGTGGTGCTGGCGACAACATCATTTCTGTCTCCCAGCTTTACGGCGGTACCTACAACCTGTTTGCCCACACCCTTCCCCAGTATGGAATTGAGGTTCGTTGGGCTGACGCTGACAACCCTGAGGCAATCGCCGAACTGGTTGACGACAAGACCCGCCTCGTATTCGGCGAGACCATCGGCAACCCACGCCTCAACGTGATGGACATTGGCGCATGGGCGGACGCGGCACACGCTGCCGGCCTGCCACTGATCGTGGACAACACGGTCGCGACGCCGATCCACTGCAAGGTTCTGGAGCAAGGCGCTGACATCGCAGTTCACTCGCTGACCAAGTTCATGGGTGGTCACGGCACCTCAATCGGAGGAATCGTTGTCGACTCAGGCAACTTCGACTGGGTCGCCCATTCAGAGCGCTACCAGGGTCTTACGACCCCGGATCCGTCCTACCACGGCGTTGTCTGGGCGGATGCCCTCGGGCCAGCCGCGTACATCGGTCGCGTGCGTACTGTGCTGCTTCGCAACACAGGCGCAGCGCTCTCACCATTCAACGCATTCCTGCTTCTGCAGGGCATTGAGACACTGCCACTGAGGATGGAGCGGCACGCCAGCAACGCGATGGCTATTGCCAAGCACCTCGATGCGCATGACAAGGTTGAGTGGGTCTCGTACCCTGGGCTCGAAGGCTCCCAGTACAAGGCAGCTGCTGACAAGACGCTCACGGGCGGCTACGGCGCACTCGTGACCTTCGGTGTCAAAGGCGGCATGGAGGCAGGTAAGAAGTTCATCGAGTCACTCGAGCTCTTCAGCCACCTCGCCAACATTGGTGATGCCAAGTCGCTTGCCATTCACAACGCCTCAACGACGCACTCACAGCTCAACGAGGAGGAACTCGCGGCAGCCGGCGTAACACCGGACACCGTGCGCCTCTCAGTTGGCATTGAGCACGCCGACGACCTCATTGCAGACCTCGACCAGGCGCTCGCCAAGGCGGGCGCTTAGCAGGTCAGTTGACCACCGCTGACGGCCTTCTGGGCTTAGTCGAAACGCAGCGGGTTGTCCTCTTTCAGGAGGGCAGCCCGCTCGTTCTCGCTTCGGGGCGCGAACTCGCACCCGTTGAGGTTGCCTTTGAGACCTACGGGACTCTGTCGCCCGAGCGCGACAATGTTGTCTTCCTCTGTCATGCGCTGACAGGTGACGCGCACGCTGCGGGCCACCACGGTGACCCATCCGAGCGAGGCTGGTGGGACAACATCATCGGCCCTGGGCGGCCGGTTGACACCGACCGCTACTTCGTCATCTGCCCCAATCTCCTCGGCGGCTGTCAGGGAACAACCGGGCCGGCATCGACCGACCCGCGGACCGGTAACCCCTACGGCCTCCGATTCCCCGCGATCACCGTCAAGGACCTTGTCTCGGTGCATCGGGCACTGCTCAGTCACCTTGGGATTGAAAGGCCGATGGCTGTACTTGGTGGATCCCTGGGCGGCATGCAAGCGCTGCAGTGGGCGCTTGACTACCCAACAGAGGTCCCCGGCGCGGCAATGGTCTGCGCTACGTCTCGGCTGACCGCTCAGAACATTGCCTTCAGTGCGGTAGCGAGGGAGGCGATCATGCGCGACCCTGACTTCAACGGCGGCGATTTTTACGACCAAGAGAAGGGGCCGGCGCTGGGTCTAGCCCTTGCCCGTATGACCGCCCACATCACCTACCTGTCGGAGGAGGCAATGCGGCAGAAGTTCGGCCGACGCCGCCAAGACCCATCGGCACCCACGCCGGACCCCGATGCACCAGAGAGTGACTTTGAGGTCGACTTTGAGGTGGAGAGCTACCTCCGCCACCAGGGCACGGCCTTCCTTGACCGGTTTGATGCCAACACCTACCTCTACTTCTCACGAATGATGGATCGATTTGACCCATTCGCTGACAATCAAGTCTTCGAGCGGCTCAAGACACTGGTCACAAGGTTCCTGTTGGTCTCATTCGATACTGATTGGCGCTTTGACTCAAGCCACTCGCGGGTTATTCAACGCCAGCTTGCCCGCGCTGGGGTTCCGGTGTCCTTCAGGGAAATTGAGTCTCCTTGGGGGCACGACTCGTTCCTGCTTGAGGTACCCGAGTACCACCGCACGGTGGACACTTTCCTCGACAGCCTTTGGCGGGAGCGCTAAGCCGTGACCCTGCGTCCTGACCTGCGCCTGGTTGCCGATTTGATCGGAGCCGACTCACGCGTGCTCGACCTTGGCTGCGGTGATGGTGCCCTGCTTGACGAACTGATCACCAGCCGCTCATGTTCCGGCTGGGGTGTTGAGCTGAGCGATGACGGCTTTTACGGCTGCCTTGCCCGTGGTGTTCCTGTTGTGCAGGGAGACGTTGACCGTGGGCTTGAAGATGTTGAGGACGATGAGGTGGACGTTGTCGTTCTGTCAGAGACAATCCAAGCCCTGCGTCGCCCTGAGCTGGCGCTACGCGAGATGCGCCGGGTTGCCCAACGCGGGATTGTCTCGCTCCCAAACTTTGGGCACTGGCGTTTGCGTCTGGAGCTGCTCACGCGGGGGAGAATGCCCACCAGCCCTGAGCTGCCGAACCGGTGGTATTCCACGCCGAACATTCACCTCTGCACGCTTAGTGATTTTGAGGACCTTGTCGGGCAGAACGGCTTGACCATCGTTGAGCGAATCCCGCTTGATGGCAGCCAGCGGCGAGCCTCAGGTCTGGCGGGCGCTAGGCCCAACCTGTTTGCAGCGGGTGCGATCTATTCGCTCGAACGCAACAGCAACGTACTCAACCCGTAACTGCCTCCTGCTTGTCCGCGTTGCGGCGCTCCGGCACACGCGACGAGCAAACAGGGCAGATCCGGGGCCGCAAGCCTCTGATCCGCGAACGGGCCACGTCGTCCATCGATAGGTGTTCGAGGGGAATGACCCCACAGGTTGGGCACTCGGCGACTTCAAGATCATCCGGGTGGGGCACTAGATCGCAATCAAGCTCGACAAGTCGGTCTGGCAGCCAGACGCGGCCGCAGCCGGTCAGCTCTGCCCACTCAAGGATTGTCTCAACGGCCTCCTCAGTCTGGGATCCCTCTGGTAGGAAGCGGATGCTCAGCTCCTTCTCGCCTGACGGACTGAAGTCCAGCTCGAGGTCGCACATGGTTGTGCCTGCCTCGCGTAATGCCGCTGCGTAGGCAATGGTCATTCGGCTCATCAGGCTCAGTGGACGCTGAGTGATGGTCACTCTGCCATTACGGATTACTGCCCGGCTTGTCTGTGTGTCAAATGGTTCTCTCATGCGTACTGAGGACGCCCCGTCTACCGGCAACCTGACACGGCGCTAATCTCGCGGTGACGATGGTTGCCACCGAGTCAACAATGCTTCCGATCGGTACTCCAGCGCCGGACTTCGCGCTGCCCGATGCCGGCGGAGCGGTTCACACCCTTGACTCGATCGCGACGGGTGCCGATGCGCTGGTGGTCGCGTTCATCTGTAACCACTGCCCATATGTGAAGTTGATCGCCGACAAGTTCGGTGAGATCGGTAACGACCTTGTCTCCCGGGGAGTTTCCGTTGTTGCAATCAACTCCAATGACTTTCAGGCCCACCCGGATGATTCGCCTGAGGCGATGGCAGCCGAGGCAGAGCTGCGTGGCTACGCCTTCCCCTACCTAGTGGATGAGGAGCAAGAGGTTGCGCAGGCGTATCGAGCGGCATGCACCCCCGACTTCTTCGTCTTTGACAGCAACCGACAACTCGCCTACCGCGGCCGCTTCGACTCAGCGAGGCCTGGCAACGGTGAGGCCGTGACTGGAGCGGATCTGCTCGCAGCCGTTGATGAAATCGTGGGGGAGGGCACTGTCCCAGCCCAGCAGCATCCATCGATGGGTTGCAACATCAAGTGGAAGCCTGGGGCAGCCCCAAGCTGGTTTGCCTGACCCGCCCGGCAAGAAATCGAAGTTCAGGTGTAAGGGTGAGATAGGGTGAGCAGATGCTTGATGACGGAAATGGGTCCAACGGCTCCAACGGCCACGGTGTGAACCCGCTTCCACCGGACGAGGACGGCGACAAGTCGCTGACTGTCCATTGGGAGAACATGATGTCGTTCAGGTATTGGGGTGGCGCACTGGGCTTCGGGCTGTTCCTGATGTTCGTTGGAGCGTTCGCCGGACTAGGGACCGGAACTATCCAAGCCTTCTTCATCTTTGGCGTGGTCGTGTCGCTACTCGGCGGTCTTGTCGGCAGGCGCTACTGGTGCCCTTACTGCCGGGGCATGGTCAAGTCTGGCGCAACGGTCTGCCGACACTGCGGTAGGGACTTCGAGATCTAAGCGATCGGCTGTTGGGTTGTTGGTGACGGGACAATTTCGTCACCAACATTGATTACTCCGCCGCTGACAATCTCAGCGCGCAGACCACCGCGCATCACGAGCGCCTTTAGAACCCCGGGATGCGTGAGCGATTCGATGTAGTGGCAGGGATGGCACAGCTCAGAGCCTCTGCACTGGACGGCGCCAATCATGAACTCACGACCAACCAACGCGTTCAGGTCAATGCCAGTAACGACAATGTTGCGCCGTAACAGCGGCTCCTCCACCGGCAGTCCCTCTGTTTCAAGGTGCTCGTAGGCCCCGCGTTCGATCAGGGTGATGTTGTCACCCGAGTGCGGGCCTGGCTGATCGAGCAGGTATCGGTCCCCAGCTAGCCCACGGCCAGTAATTGCCTCGACGGAGTCAAGGATTGTCGGTTCGTCGCCCGATTCAAGCGACACCATCAGGACCTCCACCCGACCCGCCATCAACTTGGTTGGGTTAGAGCGGCGACGGCATCTTCGCCCGCATGCCGACCGCTGGCGAGAGCGCCTTCGATTGACGAAGTGGCTTGGTGATCGCCTGCGACCCACAGCCAAGGCTTAACGCGCAGGTCTCGCTCGAGTGGGTTGAGTGATCCAACCGGCTGGGTTGGAAGAGCACGCTTGACCCGGTCCACGCGGAGTGTTCGCCAACCGTTGATCTGAGGGCCGTACCACTGCCCAAGTTGCGTTCGAACCTGAAGGTCAAGCTTCTCGTCATCGTCATGAAGGTCGGGCTCGAGGATGGAGCAGGTCACCAGCGAACTGCCGGTTGGGGCATACCCGGGTGCCACGGCCGACATGACCTGAAGGTTGTTGACTGGTCCTGAGCTCTCACCGTCAAGCACCAAGATCGGCTCGCTGTGTGGCGGCCTTGGACCGGCGTCAAATGCGATCTGCCCGACACGGCTCCACTCGGGAGCCTTAACACCGTCCACAAGCTTGGCTGCTCTGCGCCCATCGGTGGCCACAACGACAGCGTCTGCGTCAAGCCAGCCTTGACCCTTGATCTTGACCCGGCCCTTCTCAACAGCAGTCACCTTGGCGCCCAATTGGACTGTTCCGATGGGCAAGGCCCCGAGCATCATCTGCGGAAGCCGGCGCATCCCGTCGCCGGGCACGGTTGCGGCTCCGCGGGAGAAGTGGTCAAGCAGGAAGTCGAGAAAGTGCGAGCTGGTTTGCAGCTCAGGGTCAAGGGTGATCCCGGCCAGGAAAGGCCGCCAGAAGGCTTCCAGCATTGACTCGCTCACCCCGGCCGAATGAAGGGCTGTGAGGGTTGTTGTGTCGCTAGCGTTGGAGGACCCGTTGGCCGCGCTGCGTGCTTGGCGCAGCAGTCGAACTACAGCGACCACATCACGAGGACGGATCAGTCCACCGCCGAGCATTTTGGGCGCGCTGCCCGGCTTGCGCAGTGGGTCTGTCAGGCGAAGAAATGATCCACCGCGGCGGACCAGTGCGCCCGGCTCAAACCGGTAGAGGCCAAGTGCGTTCATATCTACATGCCTGTGTACCTCGTCGTAAGAGTCGAGGATCACTTGGAAGCCGTGATCGATCAGGAATCCGTCGACCTCGTCGGTCCAGACACGCCCACCTGGCCTGTCGTTTGCCTCCAAGACCGTGACCCGCGCCCCAGCCTCCACGACAGCCCTTGCGCAGGCGAGTCCTGCAAGGCCTGCGCCGATGACGACTACATGTTTGTCGGTTGTATTGCCCACGCCATCAATCATGACGGGATGCGTCGGCCACTGTGAACTTGCATGAGCTCTATCCATGAGTTCGCTCTCAACCGGCGAGGGTCAAACCGGACTTTGATAAGGATTGAGCGCAATGTTGCGCTCTGGGCGGGGAATATCCAAGGTTGTTGTGCTGTCAGCTTCGCTGAGCTGTCTGCTGGTCGCAGTGCCTTCTGCGAGCGCAGAGAGGCAGTTCTCACAGCGGTTTGGGGAATCAGCACCGGGCAACATCACGATGGCGTCCAACACTCTGATGACCTGCAACGCCACTCTGGGGGGCGCGGGTTGTTTGGCGTCCGAGGCAGACCGGTCACTCGGCATAACAGCGCTTTCAAGCCTTAACAACAATGCTTGGCTCGGCGCCCACGTGGACAGCGATGATGACCCGTCAACGAGTAATTCTTCAAGCGCCAGATTGACAATGCCCTCTGGGGCACAGGTGCTTTGGGCCGGTCTCTACTGGGTTGCCAGCGCACCGGCCGGCATGACTGTCCTCCAGGCCAAGACAGGCCAGTTCAAGGGGCCGGGCGAGACCGGTTACACGGCGGTTCTCGCGAGTAGCTATGACCCGGCCCCGGCGGTTGCCTACGGATACAGCAGTTTCCTCGAGGTCACCGACAAAGTTCAGGAGCTTGGCTCCGGCACCTACACCTTCGGTGGAGTCCCGGCCCGGATTGGCTCTGGCAACGTCGCAGCCGGGTGGTCTCTGGTGGTTGCCTATCAGGCAGCCGGTGAGCCACTCCGTGACCTCTCGGTCTTTGACGGCAGCCGCACCGTCGGCGGCACAAGCCTCGTGTCGATTCCAATCACAGGCTTCAAGACCCCGGCAACCGGCACCGTCAAGAGCGATGTTGGAATTGTCGCCTTTGAGGGTGATCGCGGCATCAAGGGCGACTACGCACAGGTCGATAACACGGTGTTGGCAGATGCCTTGACACCAGCAACCAACTTCTTTAATTCGTGGATTTCTGATCGCGGTGTGGCCACTCCCGGACGGGTTCCAAATCAGGGCAACCAGCTCGGTTTCGACGCCAAGATTGTTAAGACGGACGGGGTCCTCCGTAATGGCGCTACCTCGGCCGTTATTCGCGCCAAAACTGACGGCGAGGGGTACCAGCCGATTGTTGCGACTTTCGCGACCGACCTCTACGCCCCGAATCTCGAGGTCACTAAGACCGTCAAGGATCTAAATGGCGGCGAGGTCCGCGTCGGCGACGAGCTGGAGTACACGCTGACCGTTAAGAACACGGGTGGCGATGGTGCTGTGGCGACCAGGATCTCCGAGCGCGCAATGCCTGCCAATACCTCCTATGTGAGTGGCTCGATGAAGGTCGATGGCTCAAGCCTGACCGACTCAGTCAATGCGGACACTGGTGACGCGGATGGCGGTACAGGCCCACTGCAGGTCCGACTTGGCTCTGGTGCTGACGGCGCCAGCGGTGGGTTGATCGCCCCGGGAGCGTCACACACCGTCAAGTTCAGAGTGACGGTCACCAGCATCCCCGCGGGTGGCGGGATCATCAGCAACGTCGCCGCGATCAACTACGCGGCCCAGACCTTGGGAACGCCCGTTTCGGTTGACAGCCCACGGGCTGACATCCGTGTCAACGTCCCGGACCTGGCAACCACAAAGTCGATCAGCTCCTCCACCTTCAGCAACGGATTGGCTGCCAGCTACAGGATCGCTGTCAAGAACGTTGGAACTGCGGCCACATCGGGAACCACGACGGTCACAGATCAACTCCAGCCTGGGTTCCTAAACAGCCCTGTGGTGTCAGGGACGGGATGGTCGTGCTCCATCAGCGGCTCGTCGCTGGTGACCTGCACCCGCTCAGACACACTTGCGGCTGGTGCTTCCTTCCCCAACATTGGGATCTCAGTCCCCAGCCTTGACCGGCCGGTCAACTCGACAATCAGCAACACCGCCTCGGTCTCAACTCCCCTCGATGGTGACCCGACTAATGACGAGTCCACCGTCTCAACTGTCGCCGGTGCTGGGGTGTCAACGATCCCTGTCTCGGTGATTGCCGACTACCCAGAGGTACTGCCAGGTAACACGGTTGGCGTAACCGCACAGTTCACAAACAATGGACCGTCGACAGCGACTAACCCTGTGCTCAAGATGGAAGCTATGTCACCCGAGGGAGACGTGCGTGCCACTGGCTTTACCGTCACATCATCTGATGGCAGCGTGGTCAAGGCCGACTGCGTGCTTTCCCAGCTAGATGGTCAGCCTGCTGTGGTTACCTGCAGCTCCGACTCCCTTGCGCGGGGAGTGAATGTGGAGATCAAGATTGTCTTCCGGGCGAGTCCTGCCACAGCGCTCGATTCATTTGATGTGAAGGGCACCAGCAGCGCGGATAACTTCACCTCGGGCCCGGCGGATGCAACCGAAACGGTCAACGTGATCCCAACATCAGACCTTCAGATCACGAAGGCCTCTGATGTAAGTGCGGTTGACCCGCTTGGCACCGTCACCTTCACGATCGAGGTGACAAACAACGGCCCCAAGGCGACCGACGCGATCCTGGACATCCGTGACGCACTACCCGTTGGTTTGACAGCCGTCTCTGCGAACTGGGCTGATGACGCCTCCGGCGCAGGTGCCTGCGCGATCCTTGGCAGGAGCATCGAATGTTCCAAGGCTGCTGGCCCGATTCAGCCACCGTCCGGCACAGGGATCAAGAAGATCACGGTGACGGTCGTGGCAACAGCCAATGCCGGAGCACACGGACTGCTGGTCAACACTGCAACCGCTGACGCTGGGCCCCGTGACGTTGACCTCAGTAATAACGAGGCAAGCGCTGACGTAACGGTTCTGCCATGGGCTGAGCTGGAGCTGAGCAAGGTTGGCCCAACGGTGATGAAGCGAGGAGGAACCGGCGCGTTCACCCTTACCGTCACCAACCGCGGCCCATCGATAGCAACATCAACGACGGTCACGGACACAATCCCCGCGGGGCTCTCGCCGGTCGCCCCACTGCCAACAGGGTGCGCTGCGGTCCATCAGACGGTCACCTGCGATGCGGGCGACCTGACTATGGGACAAAGCGCGACCTATGTGATCAACACCAAGGCTGCTTCAAACATCACCCCAGGCGCGCACCTTAAGAATGTTGCGATCGCACGCTCGACGGTGCCAGGCCGCTCTGCCAGTGCTGACGACCTCGTCAAGATCCTTGTCGCAACGCCAGCTAACTACGGACTGGGATTGAAGATCTATGGCCCGACGGCCTCTGTCCTAGTTGGGGAAGCCACAAAGCTGTGGGTCAAGGTCAGCGCCGGGCGCGCATCGGCTGCCAAGCGGGTAGCCACCTGCATTAATTTGCCGAGCAACGTTTCCTACCTTTGGTCATCCGGTTCCGCTCGGGGCAACCGGGTCTGTTGGCAAGTAGGAACGCTTGCCGCGGGAAAGAGCAAGTGGCTGCCAGTAACAGTTATCGCCGTCGCATCTGGGCGGCGATCAGCGAATGCGGCAGCGGATGCTTCTAACCTGCCACGCGTCACAGACAGTGCAGTTGTGCGCACGTACTACCCATTCACCGGCTAAAGCTCAGTTGCAGCGAGCGAAGGCGCTGAAAGTGTCGTTGCCCGCCAAGTACTTAAACCCCGAAGGCCGAGCCTCGTCAATCGGCAGGTCGATGCCCGGGTGGCTGTAGCGGTCAGCGATCTGCTGGTCAGCAGCCTCAACGAAGATTGTCATCGCAACCCCGCTCACGGGCGCAGGCTTCTGCCCTCGTCCCCGAACGTTTGCCTCCGGGCTGTTGAGCAGCAGTTTTGCGTCGGGAATCAGTCGGAATGACGGGAAGGTCAGTGGTCCACAGGCAAGGGCCTTGCTAACCGATCTGCGCTCGAGGAGGTCAGCTAGGCCGGCGTGAACCGTGGAATCAATTTTGATCTCGTCGCGCAGCTTGAAGCCAACCCCGACCACGGCAATCAGCGATCCGGCGATCAGACAGGTAACTCCGGCCGTGCGCCACGACCGGTTGAGCTCAGGTGACCCGTTCGCCCAGCCTCCGAGTGCATACCCGGCAAGCAAGGCCAACCCTAGGTCGCAGAGCAGCAGGTAGCGCGGAAGCAGGGTCAGTCCGGCTAGGGCGATCAACAACGCCATCGCGGCACCGGCGCCGATCAGCGCCAGCGGAATCGCGAGGCTTGCACGCGGAACCCGGGGCCAGGCAAGCCAGAGGCCGAGCAGACCCAAGAGTGTTACTGGCCCGCGGATTCCCCCAAGGAGAACCGCGCCAACAACACTCAGGGCCCCGCCGCCTCCGTCAACCGCAAGGTTGTGGGCTGTCCGCAGGGAGAGGAACGCGTCACCAGTCAGCGACCAATCAAGGGTGAACCAGATTGCCGGTGCAGTCAAAACAGCGAGGACCATCAACGCTCGCCTGCCTCGCGTCGCCCCGCGCCAACCGAGGGCGGCCGCAAGTCCGGCCAAGAGCCACGCCTCTGGTCGCAGCAGACCTGCCAGCAGCAGTGGCAGCCAACCAGCCGTAGGCGATCGCCTCTGCGCGATCAGCAGCCCGGCGCTGGTGATTAGCAGGAGGAACCACACGTCCAGGTAACCCCGCATGGCCTGGAGCAGAAGTCCGTAGGAGCCGATCATCAACAGCCAGGCGACACCGCCAGCAAGACCAGATCCAAAAATCTCGCGGCCCAGTTTCCAGAGAACGGGGAGGAGGAGGAAGAGCGCGGTCAGCGTCAGTGTCAAGAACGCGGTGTTTGCGCCTCCCGTCAGTCCAAATGGGGTAGCGACCATTGCGATTGCCAAGAGCAGTGGGTGTTCCGTTGGGGCGGCCCAGACATCAAGACTTGGTGACTGCCCGTGCTCGATCTGATCTGCCCACAGGAGATGCCATGAGGAGTCGTAACCGGTCTGCGCTCCGCTAAGAGTGACTATCAACCAGGCAAGGCCAGCAACCAGCAAACCTGCGCAACCGAGTGTGGCAACTTGACGGCGTGAGTCGGTCATGTTGCGGGAGCTGGCTCTGCGGCGCCCTCGGGGTCGTCCCCAACGGACCGTCGGGCCTCGCGCTCGGCGCGGCGCTGCTCACGTGTCAGCGGGATTGGGAGTGCAACTCCGAGACCTAGGATCACCCACATGCTCGGGTCCTCAAAGAAAGCCGCGTATGTCAGGGAGTGAATTACAAGAGCAGCTAGGCCAGCTGTGGCTGCAGTCCTCGCGGTGGATCGCCTGGCTCCCTGAGCGACCCGGAGGAACCCTGCGATTAGGACCAGCAGGTAAGCCATCAAGCCGAGTATTCCCTCCTCGGCAGCGGCGGTGACTGGGGTGGTGTGTGACGCTGAGACAGCTGTCGGCGCGCCGGCCTTTTGCTCCTGCCTGTAGGCATTGGAGAACGAGCCTGAACCCCAGCCGGCGAGAGGCCGAGCCGTGAACAGCTCGATCCCTCCGCTGACCAAGTTGGCGTGGCCGCTGGTCTCATTGTTGAGTACGCGCAGTGAATGGATCTTGATTCCGTCTTTGGCTGGCGCAACGACGACTGCTGTCACGCCAATGGCGGCAAGGATAAGACTGATCACGCCCACCTTCCACCACGACCAGCGGAGCGCAGCAATTACAGCAAGTCCTGCGAGCAGACCAACAAGGCTCGACTGGGAGAGCGTCATCACCATTGCGGCCAGCAGGACGGCTATGCACCCGGCGAGCGCTGCGATGTCGCGTCCGCGGCGGGTGTCCAGCAGCGTAGCGCTGAGCCCAACCAACACGAGCATCAGGAATCGGCCAAACATGTTTGGGTCAAAGAAGACGGAGTTAACCCGGAAGTAGGTATGGAACTGATTGCTAATCAGGAGCTTGGGGTTGAGTAGGAGTGTCTCTGTCCCGAACTCGTAGAAGGCAATGGCGCTGAAAGCGAGTGCCAGCCCAACCAGCACCATCGCGCAGCCGCGGATCAGTTGAGGGGTCCACTTCACACGCACAATCAGCAAGTAGAGAATGCTGAACGGGATGTAAAAGAAGACCGCTTGCTGGACTGCCTTACTTGGGTCACTGGACCAGAGCGATCCGATGCCGTAGAGCAAGAGCCACCCGGCCAGAGCCCAGTCGATCAGAGTCGCTTGCCGCTCCGCGTCCTCAGACTTACCAAGTACCAGCGGAGCCGCCCACGCAACCGCGCCCGCCGCGACCACAAGGTAAAGGGGGAGCAGCAGGTTGGATGTATCCCCGCCGACCTGGATTGGCAACCGGAACGGAAGAGCGATTGCTACAAGAATTGGGAACGCCCGGCTGTTTTTGTGAAGTACGACTGCGAGCCCTGCGATCAGCCCAAGGCCCACGATTCCTAACCCGACTGCTGTTAGCGGGGAGGTGTGGATGAAAGACAGTTGAGGCGAATCACTCAGGTCAAGCACGAGCAGTGCAGGGGCTAGGGCCAAGGCGATCAGAGCCAGAATTCCCCGAAGGCGCTCGTGCCCAACCACCAAAGCGGCAGCGCCTATCGTGGTGACGATGAGGACACCGGCTGTTGATATTGGTCCTGATAGCGCGGCTAGAAGTGGCGTCACGGCTCGCATAGTTTATGCCCACCGCCTACGAAGGCCGATCAATTGGCTACCGTCTTGCCTCGTGAAGCTTCCTCTCGCAGCAACCTTGGCAGCAGCCCTGCTTCTGTCCGGATGTGGCAGCGAGCGCACCCCCCTGCAATCAGGCGGGCAGGATGCTGTGGTCGGTGGGTCCGCTGGTTATCAGCCGTACCAGACCCGCGATATCGCCCTTAACTGCCTTAAATCCCGCGGAATCAGTGCTACTCCGGTAGGTCGTGATGTGATTCTGCTGAGCGCGCCCGGGGCAAGGATTGTGTTTGAGGCTGACCGTGGCGTCTCCTCCGGGATGCAGGTAAGGGGACAGGTTGAAGGTGCTGAAGTGATCGGTGGCGCTGTCTTCTATGTCGGCGCCGCGGATACGGCTTTGACGTCTGGCGTGGAAGGCTGCCTCTGACCCTCAGGTCTGAGCCTCTCTGATGTCACGACTCCGCAATCTTCACAAGTCCAAAGTTCTGCAGGGCATCCTTTGGCTTGTCCCGCTCGCAGCGGCCGTCTACTGGGCCACAACGCAGCAGGCTCCTAAGTGGCCAAATACTCAGAGTGAGTGGGCCTGGCTTGCTGGGGCGCTAGCTGCCTACGCGGTCGTGACCTTGATGCGCGGAGAGCGGTGGCACAGCATCCTCTGGTCAACGAAAATTGAGGCGACAAGATCCGATGTCTATGGCCTGACGGTCGTTGGCTATGCGGGTAATAACGCTTTGCCCGCTCGCGGTGGAGAGCTATTGAGGGTCTTTCTCCTCTCCTCGAGAACTGATGCCAAGCGCAGAACTGTGATCGGAACGATTCTGGCCGAGCGGATCTTGGACGCCATTGCTCTAGGCGGAATTCTCCTCGTAGTGGCTTATGACTTGATCAAGAAGTTGGGGAGTCCCTCCCCGCTGCTTGTTCTGATTGGACTAGTTGCTCTTGGGGTAATGGCATTGGCTGCGGCTTACGCTTGGTGGCGTCACCGACATCACGCTCAGCGGTTGCTTGACGCTGTCCTTCCGATCCTGCTCCCGCTCAGGCCCCTGTTGAGCTTTAAGGGTGTTGTCCTGCTCGCCGGCTCAGTGCTGATCTGGCTGGTTGAGGCAAGCGTCTACGGCATGATTGCGGAGTCCGTTGATATTCACCTCGGCGTTTCTGGGTCACTCTCAGTGGTTGCTTTTGCAAACCTTGCCGCACTGGTGCCAGGAGCTCCCGGTTCCATCGGTACGTATGACCTTGCCGTCGGAGTCGCGACCAAGGCCGTGACCCACAGTTCACGCAATGTGGTCTCGTTCATCGTGTTGCTTCGTTTTGTCGTTTATGTGCCGATCACCATCGCTGGCGGTCTACTGCTGTTCTTCAGGTATGGCGGGCTTGATCGGCTTCGCGCTGCCCGCCAAGCTGGGCCTGAGGACTCAAGCCTCGAGATCCCTGTGGCACCACTGGACGGAACCTCTCAGGGGGAGCCTGCTTGATGTCGGCCATCGTCAGCGAGTTGCCAACTAAGCAGTCATCTACAGCCGCACGTCTTGCGCAGCCGGCCGTATTGGTCGTCCTTGGAGCGTTGGTACTGGCGGCCGTATCGCTTCTCTACCCATCGACCCCCACCTACGATCCGTGGGCGTGGATTGTCTGGGGCAGGGAGACGCTTGAGCTCAAGTTGACGACCACCGGCGGGCCCTCGTGGAAGCCGCTTCCGATGCTGTTTACCGTCCCGTTTGCACTCTTTGGCGAGGCCAGTCCCGACCTTTGGATCATTGTTGCCCGGGCCGGGTCGATCGTCGCGCTAGTGCTGGCCTTTCTGCTCGCCGGGCTGCTGTGCGAGCGAGCCTTTGATGAGGCTGAAGCACCGAGGTTTGGTTGGGTTGCAATTCTGGCCGGCGGAGTCGCCGTCGTTGGCGTCCTGTTCCAGACGGGCTTCATCCGAGTCACCATGCTGGCCGACTCAGAGGGCCTCGTCAACGCGACCGCGTTTGCCGCGATCTACTACCACCTTCTTAACCGCCGAAAGGCAGCTCTTGTTCTGGCAACAGGCGCGGCCCTGTTGCGGCCGGAGGTCTGGGTATTTCTTGGCCTCTATGGAGTCTGGCTGTGGTTTGCCAACCCGGAACTGCGCCGGCTGTTGATTGGTTGTGCCATCACCGTTCCAGTCCTGTGGCTGGTGCCCGAGTACTTCGGTTCCGGCAATCTTTTCCGAGCCGCCGCTCGGGCGCAGCAGCCGAACGAGTACTCGCCGGCATTTGCCGACAATCCCTTCTTCCAGACCCTGAAGGAGACCCGCCCCAATATCCCGTCAGCAATCAAGCCGGCGATTGAACTTGGCGCGCTGTTTGCCCTCTGGGCAGCCTGGCGTCGGCGTTTCGCTCCATTGGCAGTGCTTGTGGCGGCCCTCGGGTGGATCACCTTGATTGCTGGGATGACCAACTTCGGCTTTGCTGGGAACCCGCGCTACATGATGCTGGGGACTTCGCTTCTCGCCGTGATCGCAGGGTTCGGAGCCGGAAGCCTGTTGGCTACCGTGCGGATTCTTGCCCGCCGCGTCAGTCCGGTCTTAGTTCTACTCGTCACTCTGGTCGGGTTTGCTGCCCTGCCTACCGCAATGTGGGTACGGGGTATCAATGAGCGCGTTGACCGGCTTGAGCACCTTGATTTTGTTCTCCATCAGGAGGCGCAGCGCCGCGACATGTTGCCAGCCGCTATCACGCTTGGTGGTGGATCTAAGGCGCTGCTTGCCTGTGGAGAGGTGACTACCGAGCGCTTTCAAGTGCCACTTGTTGCCTGGTACTTGCATACCCGCCTTTCCCGCGTGGGAATGGGAGTTAAAGCAAGCGGGAAGAAGGGCGGCTGGACTTCGCCTCCCGTTCCGGGGACCGCACTCCAGACTTCCTCTCCGGGCAACCCGCCTAATCCTGTCAGCGGTCCTCCCAACAGTCGGACGCTTGGTGAGGCTGGGCCATGGACCGTCCTCCAAGCTTGTGCCAATCCCAAACAAGGGTCCACCCCTGCCGGTGCGAATAGGTCCAGATGAGTAGTCCGCTCAGCACCACTAACACGCGTGAGAACACGGTCCTGAAGCGAGCTTTCGCGTCGCCGCTGGCGGCAGTTGCTTTTGTCGCTGCGCTTGTTGTCTTGTCAGGTTGGCTGCGGTCGCGATCGATCAGCACATCGTTCTGGATGGACGAGGCGCTCTCGGTTGGGATCTCATCCCACGACCTAATGGACATTCCTCATGTCCTGCGGCACGATGGCTCCCCGCCCCTTTACTACATGTTGTTGAGCGTCTGGATGGGTGCGTTCGGGCGCACTGAGGCAGCGACGCATGCCCTTTCGCTTGTTGCAGCGCTGGCCTGCGTTCCGCTTGGTGCTTGGACCGGCTGGCGGCTCTTTGACCGCCGGACTGGGCTGATCCTCGCGACGCTTTTGGCAGTGTCTGTGTTCCTGACCCAGTACGCCGAAGAGACGCGGATGTACACCCTGATGGCGCTGCTCTCACTTGGTGCGGTGGCATCGTTCTGCCTAGCGTTTGTGGACCGTCGCAGGCGCTGGCTTCCAGTTTTCTCGGTCCTGCTTGCAGCGATGCTTTATACGCACGGCTGGGGAATCTTCTTCGGCATGAGCTCTGCGATTGCCAGCCTTTACCTCGTCAAGCAGTCCAATGACCGCAAGCCGCTCGTCATCGACGGACTGCTGGCATTCGGATTTACGGCCCTGCTGTATCTGCCTTGGCTACCAACGCTTGTCTACCAAGCCGGACACACCGGCGCCCCGTGGTCATCATCCCCTCGGCTGGGCGTCTTCAGTCAGGTATCCACGCTTCTTGGTGGCTGGGGAACAGCAGCAGCGCTTGTCGTGGGTGCCAGCATGGGCCTCACCGCAATATGGCTCCGCCGCCCACTGTTGGAAGGACCGGGGGTTCTGCCAGCGGATGCAGATCCTGAGCGGACCAGAACTTTGCTTGTTGCGATCCTCGTGATCATCACCGGCACCTTGGCGATCGCCTGGACTGCATCTCAGTTCAACCCGGCCTGGACCCAGCGTTACATGGCAGCCGTGATTTGCCCAATCCTCCTTGTGCTGGCCGTAGGAGCAGCAAGGTCTGGGGTTGTAGGCCTGGTGGGCACCTTGGCTGCGGTCAGCCTGGCGCTTGTCGCTCCCGTCAACGCCACTATGCATGTCAAGAGCAACGTGCGTGACATCGCCGCGGGCGTTCGCAGCGATCTGCGACCAGGAGACTTGGTCATCAACGGTCAGCCTGAGCAGGTGCCGCTCTCTTGGTACTACATGCCCGGGGGGCTTCACTTTGCGGATCCAATGGGTCGAACCTCGGACCCTCGGATGCTTAACTGGGTTCACGTCGTGGCGCGCCTCCAAGCGGCTGATCCAGCCAAGACTTATGAGCGGCTGATGGCCACGGTCCCCAACGGCACCCGCATTCTCTTGGTTCGCCCGCTGACAATCACACGCTCCAACTGGGTTCAGTCTTGGACCCAGTTGATCCGCCTTCGG
>JAPLCJ010000026.1 GCA_026392255.1 Solirubrobacterales bacterium | reverse complement strand
GCAGCTGACCTGCAGTACCACTTCGCACCCGGCTACTTCTCAGACCACGGGTTTGACGAATACAAGGAGCACGCCGTGACATTCGGGCCTTGTCTTCTGTCGCCTAAGAGCCGTGGCGAGGTGACATTGGGCTCAGCTGACCCCTCAGCGCCGCCCAAGATCATCACCAACACGCTCGCCGATCCAGAGGACATGGCGGCTCTCGTTGCGGGTGTCAAGCTCTCGCGCGAGATTGCTGCCACCGAGCCAATGAAGTCAGCTCTGGGCCGTGAGATCTACCCAGGTTCCGGCGTTGAGACTGACGCTGACATCGAGGCAGATATTCGCAAGCGGGTGGAGCTGCTTTACCACCCCGTCGGCACATGCCGCATGGGCTCAGACGACCTCGCTGTTGTCGACCCTGAGCTGCGGGTCCGAGGGGTGGAAGGCCTCCGAGTAGTGGATGCTTCGGTGATGCCGATCATCTCTGGCGGTAACACCAACGCCCCAACAATCATGATCGGCGAGAAGGCCGCTGATCTGATTCGCGGCAGCGTTCCAGCAACAGTCTAAGGCCGCAACCAAGCAATCGGCCAGCCGCAATTGGGCGGCTGTGTCATCGTGGGTGGTGATGAAGACCGCCCCGGACTTTGATGTGCTGATTGTTGGCGCTGGTGTCTCCGGCATTGGCCTCGGCTGTCACTTGGAACGCACCCTGCCGAGCAAGAGTTACGCAGTCCTTGAGGCGCGGGACCAGATCGGCGGCACGTGGGATCTCTTCCGCTATCCAGGCATCCGCTCGGATTCCGATCTGCACACATTTGGGTTCGCTTTCAAGCCTTGGACTGACAAGGAATCCATCGCCTCCGGGGAGGCAATCCGCACCTACCTCTGCGAGGCGGCGGCGGAGTATGGCGTGGACCGTCAGATCCGTTTCGGCCACAAGACTGTCCGAGCCGCCTGGTCAACCGCTGATGCCCTCTGGACGGTTGAATCAGAAGTCATAGCAACAGGAGAAAAGGTGGTCCTGACCGCGCGCTGGCTGTTCTGTGCGACTGGCTACTACAGCTATGAACAAGGCCACACCCCGGACTTCGAAGGCATCGCGGACTTCGACGGACCGGTAGTTCATCCACAGCACTGGCCTCAGAGCCTGGACTACACGGACAAACGAGTCGTTGTGATTGGCAGCGGCGCGACGGCGGTGACACTGGTTCCAGCGATGGCAGCAGAGGCCTCCCACGTGACCATGCTTCAACGGTCCCCAACCTATGTGGTCGCCGTTCCCGCGCAGGACGCTCTGGCGAACTTCTTCAAACGCCACCTATCACCAGACCGCGCGTATGCACTCACGCGCCGCAGGAACATCAGGTTGCAAAGGCTGCAGTGGAGTTTGAGTCAGCGCTACCCACGGCAGATGAAGTGGCTGCTGATCAAGCTACTGAGGCGCAATCTCCCCCAAGGATACGACGTGGCAACCCACTTCACTCCGACCTACAACCCCTGGGACCAGCGGCTTTGTTCTGTGCCTGATGGCGATCTGTTCAAGGCGATCAGCGACGGGTCAGCCTCTGTCGTGACCGACCGCATCAAGGCGTTCACCAAGACGGGCTTGCTGCTGGAATCAGGCGATCAGCTTGACGCAGATGTTGTGGTCACCGCAACCGGCTTGGACATGCTCGCTTTCGGAGGGATTGAGACCACGATCGATGGGGAGCTACTCGATATCTCCAAGACCATTGCCTACCGCGGAATGATGCTCACAAGCGTGCCGAACTTCACCTATGCCATCGGCTACACAAACGCTTCGTGGACGCTGAAGGTTGACCTCGTCTGTCACTACCTCTGCCGGGTGCTCGCTCACATGGATAGCAATGGGTTCGACGAGTGTGTTCCGGTCAACAACGACCCGGGGATGAAGACGCGGCCGCTGCTGGACTTCCAGGCTGGTTACGTGCAGCGCTCCCTCCACCTCTTTCCACGCGAAGGGGAGCGTGAGCCTTGGGAGCTGAGCATGAACTACCGCAAAGATCGCAAGACGCTCCGTGATGTTGAGATTGAGGACGGCCTTCTGAACTTCTCTCGGTCGCGACATCCCGTCGCGAACTAGTCACAATGTCCCGATGCCTGTGACACCCGACCTCGACGTACTGATCATCGGCGCCGGAATTACCGGTATCGGTGTGGCCAGCCAGCTTGAGCGCACCATGCCCGACAAGAGCTATGCCGTCCTCGAATCGCGCGAGCGGCTGGGCGGAACTTGGGATCTCTTCCGCTACCCAGGCATTCGTTCCGACGTGGACATGTACACCTTTGGTTACTCCTTCAACCCGTGGCGCGACCCAGAAGCTATTGCTCAGGGTGAGGCGATTCGCAACTACTTGGGTGAGACAGCTGCAGAGTTTGGTGTCGACGCCAAGATCCGATTTGGCCAAAGCGTCACCCAAGCTGATTGGTCCGACGAGGACGCCATGTGGACTGTCAAGGCCACCAAGGCTGACACCGGTGAGACAGTCATCCTGACTGCCCGGTGGATCTTCAGCGCGACGGGGTACTTCCGATACGACCACGGTCACACGCCTGACTTTGCCGGTCTGGCTGACTTTGCAGGGACTGTCGTTCACCCCCAGCAGTGGCCTGAGGACCTTGACTACTCAGGCAAGCGGGTAGTGGTAATCGGGAGCGGTGCGACTGCGGTAACACTGCTGCCGTCAATGGCTCCAGACGCGGCCCACGTGACCATGCTGCAGCGCTCACCGACCTACATTGTCCCGACGCCTCTAAAGGATCCCCTCGTTCAGTTTCTGTCTAAGCACCTGTCTGCCGACAGGACCTACGCCTTTGCCCGCCGCAAGAGCATCTTCACTCAACAGATGGTCTGGAACCTCTGCAAGAAGCGCCCAAACATGGTCCGTAACTGGCTACTCAAGACGGTTACCAAACAGCTCCCCGAAGGCTACGACGTTGATAAACACTTCACGCCGAACTACAACCCTTGGGACCAGCGGCTCTGCGTCGTGCCCGGTGGTGACATGTTCCGCGCGATTCGCAAGGGGGATGCGTCAGTCGTCACAGACCAGATCAAGACCTTCACAGAGAGCGGGATTTTGCTCGAGTCCGGCGAGGAGCTTGCCGCCGACATTGTTGTCACGGCAACGGGTCTGGAGCTGCTGGCGCTTGGCGGCATTGAGTTCTCAGTGAACGGCGTCAAACGCGAGCTGCCTGCGTCAGTCACCTATCGCGGGATGATGATGACCGACCTGCCCAACCTGATCTGCTCATTCCCGTATCCGCATGTCGCCTGGACCCTGCGGGTTGAGGTTGTGGCCGAGCACTTCCAGCGCATTCTCGAGCACATGAGCGAAGGCGGCTACGACACCTGCGTTCCAATCAACGGGGACCCGTCACTGGACACGCGAGCCTTCGGCGACTACACCTCTAACTATGTGGAGCGCGGCAAGCACCTGTTCCCACAGTCAGCCGACCGTGAGCCTTGGGTTCTTGATTTGAAGCTTCGCCGTGACGCAAAGACGTTGCGAACCACAGAGCTTGAGGACGGCGTGCTCCAGTTCTCGCTCAGCAGCTCACCAGCGCTACAGAGCTAGGAAGCCCCTGCTACGGGCGGTTGCGGCCGAAGCGATCATGTGCTGAAACCCACTCGTCGGCGATGATTGCCGATTGCAGTGACAGGTCCCCGCATAGGGCTGTCGCAGCAACAATCTCAGCGAACTTAAGAGCTTTGCCATCTCCGTAGCAGTCGAGCATCTCAAGGCATTCGCGCTGTGTCGCTAACCCTGTCCCGCCGCCGTAGGTCCCGACAATCAGTGATGGCATCGTCAGCGAGCGGTAGTAGTCACCGTTAGGTTGAACCTCTGAGAAGTCGTAGCTGACAGCCCCCTCGGCCACGTTTGCGACGTCCTGTCCGCACGCGATGAACATCGCCGTGATCCCATTGGCAGCGTGGGCTCCATTGCTGGTTGACCCGGACATGAACGACCCCAAGTTCGCCATCAGTCTGATCTTGAACATCTCGCGAGTGTCTACTCGCATCTCGCTCTGCATAAGCTCGGCCGGTAGCGTGATCTCAGCGACAACCTTCTTGCCACGCGTGTGGAGCATGTTCACCTGCGAGGACTTCTTGTCAGTGGCAAACGCAGCCTCAAGCGAGAAGTTCTTTATATCGGGCTGCTGCTCAAGAATCCACTTGCACGCTGCAGCGGTTGCTTTGCTTGTCATGTTCTGACCGGCCGCGTCGCCCGTGGTGTAGTTGAACCGCGTGTACAGCATGCGACTTGCTGGGAACTGCTGAATGTCGCGCAGCTTGCCGACTGAGGTGGTGGACTCAGCAACCCGCTTGATCTCGTCGAAGTTCTCCTTGAGCCAGAGACCGAAGTCACGGGCCTCTCTCGCGCTTTCAAAGATGAAGCCGGGTGCTCGCTGCATAGCGTCGTCAACGACCGTGGTCTTGACTCCACCTGCGAGGCGGGCGAGCTTCATGCCGCGGTTGTAGCTAGCCACCAACGTGCCTTCGGTGGTGGCTAGCGGAATAAGGAAGTCGCCTTGGGCATGCTCTCCATTGACACGCAAGGGGCCGGCTATCCCGATTGGAACCTGAGCAGCGCCCACGAAGTGCTCAATGTTGCCAGCGGCTGACGCCGGGTCGAGGGAATAGCTCGACAGGTGGTCCGGCGTAACACCGGTCTGTTGGCGAATGAACTCTGCTCTCGCCGCGACCGCTTCGGGCGAGTAGTCGTCGTCGCGGTCGCGAGGGATGTTCGTCTGGGTCAGCTGGACGGGCTGGTGTTCACGTACTGGTCGAGCAGCGGGCCGCTGATTGCATTGGCCTTGGCGATCGATCCAAAGACGGCTGCGCTGCCGCGAGCTGTTCGCGCGAGCGTTGAAGAGTTGAACGAGTAGAGCCCGAATTTAGGCAGGAAGCCAGCTGACCACTCGTAGTTGTCTGTCAGGGACCACTCGTAGTAGCCAAGGACAGATACGCCGTTTGGCTTCTCGGTGGCGATCTGTTGGACCTGAGCGAGGTGTGAGACCAGATAGCCGGGCCGACGGGCGTCGTTTGCGTCGGCCATTCCGTTCTCGGTAATCACGAGCGGCTTGCCGTAGCTGGCTGCTTCGCGCAGCATTGCCCCGAAACCGTCGGTGTCGATCTCACTGCCAAAGTCTGAGCACAGCGTCGGGCAGGCTTCGCCGGTTGGGTTGAGCGCCCATGCGTAGGCCGTGCGCGGAGCGAAGTCAAGGATTGGGATAGCCCGACTGAGTGGGAACCCCGTGCCAGTGACACGTCCGCGGAAGTAGTAGTTGACCCCAAGGAAGTCAGCCTTGTTAGCGAGCTTGGTATCCGTCTCGCCTGCGTCTATTTGCCCGTTCGCATTGCGGTCAAGGGTGCCGTTGATCATCGCGTCAAGCGCGAGGCGGTTGAAGAGCTTGTCTGCGTGGACGACAGCCGCGACATCGACAGCATTATTCGGATCGGATGGCACGAAGTGGATCATGTTCTGTACGACGCCCACCTTGCTCTTCTTTCCGTCCTTGTCAGCGTCCTTGGTGTCCTTTGAGTGGACCTCGTCATATGCGACCGCGTTGGCCGCGGCGAGGTTCTCGCTGACCTTGACGGCGCAGCGGTAGCAGTAGGCGCCAGGAGGGAAGTTGCCTGACAGTGCGCCGGGGACATTTGCGTAGCCGTTGACTGCCATCACCATCGGCTCATTGATTGGCGACCACCAATCAACCAGGTCGCCGAACTTCCAAGCCATATAAGCGGCGTACTTACGGAACTCGGTCACTGTGGTCGTGGAGAGCCATCCGGCCTTGGTCAGGCTTGCTGGGACCGGATCATCGGGTGCACGCGTTGCAAGAGTGTCCCGAGCTTGAATTGGGTCGTGGGCCCAGAGCGGCAGGGTGAAGTGATTGAGCGTGACGAACGGGTTAAGTCCAGCCTTGCGAGCTGCTGTGAGGATTGCCCTGTACTTAGTGACCGCACTCTTGCTTGCCAGCTTGTCTAGGGCCTTCAGGTTGGTCGTGCTGACGGTGGTCCCGATCTTGACCGTGCTCGTGGTCTTGGGGAAGATTCGGCTCCACTCAATTCCCATCCGCCAAGACTTCATGCCAATTGATTTGGCGTTGGCAATGTCGGCCGCAAAGCTTGTCTTCCAGCCGCCAGGTCCGTTCTCAGGTTGGTCGCCGCTGACTCGGTGGTCGGCAATGTTGGCTGCGTTGTGACTCCAAGCCCACCAGTCCGTGTTTTTGTCGGAGTAGGCATCGCCGCCACCCATCTCAGTTTGGAATCCAGCGCCTGCCACGCCCCATGTGAATCCGGCTGGGAAATGTGCGGTCGTGGATGCACCGGCAGACGCAGATGAGGGCACGGCCAGCAAGGCGAAGGTGGCGCAAGTTGCGATGGCTGTTGGTCTGAGCTTCATTTATCCCTCTCTCCGATGCGAACCATACGCCCGTCGGCGGGGCCGCGCAAATACCTTCGGTTCAGGCGGCCGGGTTGGCCTTCGCCCATTTGATAATTGAGCCGCTGCCTGTGACCACATCGCCACTGTCAAGCACGAGGATCGGGACGTTCTCTTGGCCGCTCAGCGCGCGGACATGCTCCCGCTTGCCCCGCCTAGTCCATGGGAGTAGGCGATAGCCGGGGACAACCTCGAGCTTGTACGGGTGACCAGCATCCTTAAGTGCAGCGGCAGCTCTGCCGCATGGGTGGCCAATGCCGCCGTACGAGTCCTGCTGACCGCAGGTGTAGAGGATCAGACCCATCAGGCGGGCACTGTGGCCAGCGCTTCACGCAGCTCGTCTACTTTCTGAAAGTCAAGGCCGAGACGGTGGTCATGGCGATAGCGCACGACACCTTCGGCATCAATCATCACAACGCCGCGCTTGGTGCCTGGTGGCAGTTTGCCAACCATGCCATAGAGGGCAGCAACGGTCTTGGCTGTATCAGCCAGCAGCGGAACATTGAGGTTGTGCTTGGCGACAAACTCGTTGTGGCTGTCAAGGCCTTGGGGAGAGATCCCGACGACGACAGCATCAAGGGAGTCCATGCCGTCGGAGTTATCGCGGTAGGAGCAGAACTGCTTCGTGCAGACCGGAGTGTTATCGCCGGGGTAGAAGAGCAGCACTACCCGCTTGCCAAGTTGGTCGGCCAGTTTGAAGCTGCCGGCTGTGCCTTCAAGTTCGAACTCGGGTGCTTTGTCTCCCGGCTGTGGTCCCTTTGCCATCGTTGCGCTTCTCCTCCAAGGTTGGTTGCGGCGATGATCGCAGGTGTGCTCGCAGGGTGTACTAAGGAGGTGACTGGGGATGCATGTGCGTTCCATGTCAGACTGCTGGCATGAGTAGAAGGCAGAGCATTGAGAGGGACGAGCCGCGGGCGGTCACATTGCGCCGCAGGGTCAAGTCGATCCCGATTGTCCTGACCCTCTTCGTGGTTGTGACTGCCCTGTTGCCACTCGTTCTCCTTGTCGCCGCCGTTGCCGACATCTACTGGATGACAGCTAAGAAGAAGCCCGCTGTCTTCATTCGCGTGATCGTGTTCAGCGAGGGGTATCTGATCGCTGAGTTCGTCGGGATGATCGCCCTGCTCGTGACTTGGATTGTGAGTCTCGGTGGTCGTAACCAGCCGATCTTGCGGGGTTCAGCGTTCTGGGTTCAGCAGGCTTGGGCCGGCTGGATGATGTGGGTGGCCGTCAAGGCGTTCCGCATCAAACTCGAGGTTGAAGGCCGCGATAACGCCACACCAGGTCCGTACATCGAGTTCATACGCCACTCGAGCATCGTGGACAACGTCCTTTCAGCCGTGACGATCAGCGGTCCCTTGAGGATCGAGCTCAACTACGTCCTCAAGCGTGAGCTGCTCGCTGACCCTTGCTTCGACATCGCCGGCCGCCGACTGACAAACCATTTCGTCAACCGCGACTCGGGTGACCCAAGGGAGATCGACCGCGTGCGTGCCTTGACCAGCAACTTGAGCGAACGACAAGGTGCACTCATTTACCCCGAAGGGACGCGTGTCTCCGATAAACGACGACTTAAAGCGCTAAAGGCGATTGGCAAGAACCGGCCTGAGCGAGCGGAGAAGATGTCGGTCTTGAAGTACTGCCTGCCGCCACGCCACGGTGGACCGCTTGCCTTGCTTGACGCTGCGCCGGAGGTTGATGTGGTCCTGGTCGTCCACGCCGGCCTCGAGGGAATGCGTGGCATCAAAGATGTGATTGACGGAGGCTTGGTCGACACGCGCATCGTCGTGCAGATTGTCCGCGTGCCACGGGCATCCATTCCAGCTGGCCTAGCTGCAGCCGACTGGCTTGACGACACCTGGATTGCGATTGACCGCTGGGTTGGCGAGGCTGTTGCGGCCATTGAGGCCGGCGGCACTGTTCCAGCGTTCACCGTTCCTGAGCCCGTAACCGTTTGAGCAGCACCGCGGCGATCCTCTTCTGCCTTGGGGCAAGCCTTGTTGTAATGACGGGGCTGTGGGCGATCAGCCTTGCATTGGGGGACAGCTCCATTGTTGACATCTGGTGGGGAGCAGGATTTGTGGTCTTGGGATGGACTGCGCTGGCGCTGACTGGACCTCGCGCTGGCAGCCAGTGGCTTGTGCTGCCAATGGTCACAGTCTGGGGTCTGCGCCTGACTTGGCATCTGGGCCGTCGCAACATTGGCAAGGGCGAGGACCCGCGCTATGTCGCGATGCGCGCCAAGGCCGGCGACGCTTGGCCAATCCGCAGCCTGTTTGTCGTGTTTTGGCTGCAAGGGGTGATCATGTGGATCGTCTGCCTGCCAGTCCTTGCAGTCGTCGTCTCGCATGCCCACCCGGATTCCTGGCTGGATTTCCTAGGTGTGGCGATGTTCGCGGTTGGACTGTTCTTTGAGACGGTTGGTGACTGGCAGCTGGACCGCTTCAAGCGCGACCCGTTTAGCAAGGGCGAAGTCATGAACCGCGGCCTGTGGCGCTACACGCGCCACCCCAATTACTTTGGTGATGCCTGCGTCTGGTGGGGTATCGGATTGATCGCCGCATCAGCCGGTGCTTGGTGGGCTTTGGTCGGTCCGGCGCTGATCAACTTCATGCTCGTACGGGTCTCAGGGAAGGCACTGCTAGAGAAGGGGATGGCTAAGCGCCGCCCCGGCTACGACGAATACATCCGTCGCACCAGCGGGTTCATCCCGCTACCACCCAAGAAGCTCTAGCGCGCTACCAGCCGAATGTTCTGGGCTTGGTCCGCGTCCGAGTCCACGGAGACCAAAGATTCCAAACGAGTCTGTCTCACGCCCCAACGTTTCGGATGCGCACCCAGAAGGCAACCGCGCCCCTGTGGAGAGTCACGGTTGAATTAAGCGGCACAGTCCGAACTGACACGGGCAGGGCCGTGCCGGAGGGTTGGCGTGGGGTGATCGAGTACTCAACCTCCCCGAGGCAATTATCTGACTTGACAATTCGGAGCACGGAACGCTGAGTACCTGGATTCCGCTTCATGTTTACTGAGAGAGCCTGCGGAACGTAGGTTCTGGAGCTACAGAAGTTGACTAAATAGAGGGTCGATTCCCTTTGGATGTTGTAGTCGGAGAGGCTGCGGTCGTCGCCCAAGATCCTGCCTGCATAGGTCAACCGGATCTGGCTCGCACGGATCCATGACCTGCGCTCAATCTCAGCTTTTACTCTGAATATCGTGTCGCTTGGCTCGACCTCGACAATGAAGTTCCTCCCGCTCTCCTCCCTGACATAAAGCTGCATCCCCATCGCGCTCGCCGGGGCCGCGGCGAAGATGACCGTTGCGAGACCTGCTGTGAGGAGGAGGCGCTTGGTGATGCTTACGCGCCGTCGCGAAGTGTTGCGACGCCGCCGATCAGACCAAGGAAAAGTGAGCCGTTGGGACCAATGTGGATCCCGGCGTAATTGTTATTGAAGTTGAGGATGCCAATACCAGACAGCTTGCTCCAAACCTTCTTCCCAGTTGAGGCATCAATCGCGGTCCAGAACCATGCGTCGGCGTGGTTAGTGGTCTTGGCCTTCGTGAAGGCGTAGAGGAGGCCGTTGGTGACGGAGAGCTTAGGTACCACCGTTGGGGCACTGTCAACTGTGTTCTTCCACTTGACCTTGCAGGTCTTCCCACCCTTGGTTACATCAATACGCGTAAAGCCTGGCTTGGTTGTGCCACCCGAGGCGACGTAGTAAGGGTTGACATAGCCGTAGTTGTTCTCAACGATCAGCATGGACGAGGTTGCAGTGCCAGCCCCGATCAGCGAGTTTTCGGTGGAGCCACCGCCCTTTGTGAAGACTGGGACCTTGCAGGTCTGGACGCCGGTTGATGCCTTGTAGACGACAACATTCATTGGGTCAGCGTTATCTGTAATGGCGACCAAGCCACCAGGCAACATGGTTGGTGTTGTTCCTGAACCAGCATTCACCTGACCTGGCTTGGTGAGGCCCGTGTTGCTGTAGTTCGCGCTCCTCCAAACCTGATGGACTGTGTTGCCGGCTGTGTCGAAGCGATAGAGAGCCTTGTCACTGACGATGTAGACCCCGTCGGAGCCGACCATGAATGAGTTCTCAATCTCCTCGTGGAGAGTGATGCTGTGCACCGCGCCGGTGGTGGTATTGACCCACCCGACCTTGCCGTTTGTCTTGCTGACAAACCAGATGTTCCCAGCCCAGTCTGGAAGAGCGGATGACAGTCGCTCGCCGGCGACAGTGTCGGTCCCGGCGGTGAGGAAGCTGGTGAGGTCATAGGTGGCGAGCGTGTCGAAGCTGGTCCCGGCGGTGTTGAGGCCGTAGACCCGAATCTTGCGATCGTTTGTTGCTACTACGGGGTGGTCGTTCTTATCGAGGAAGAAGTAGCCGCCGCCGGTGAAGTCTTGGAAGATGTTCGCCGCGGCCGGCCCTTCGCGCGCTGGAAGTACCAAGGAGGCAATTTGGTCGAGCGTGGTGGCATTGAGCATCCTCAGCGTTGGGCTGCCGAAGACGCTTGGGCACACGGCAACGAGTCGGCCCTGAGTGTCGAAAGTGATGGAGGCACAGAGGCCTGGAATCGACATGCCGAAGTTATTTGTTGTCTGGACGAGGTTCTTGCCAAGTGGGCCGGCACGCCAGTAGGCGTCGGTCATCCACGAGTCGTTGTGGAGGTTGGAGCGTCCGTTTGGCGCCATGCTCGGATTCTGGGGCGGGGCGGTGGCCGTGAGCTTCTTAGTAGTCCAAGCCTTACCTGAGAAGTCAGGAAGAGTGGTTGCTACCGAGCCAGTGTCTGGCGTGATCGGGGTGACCGTTGCCGCGGCTGTTGCGGGCAGGGCAAGTACTCCCAGCAGTGCTGCCAAAACAAATCTGTGACGCCGTGTCTCCATCCCTTACAAGACGCTACCGCATCAGCCCGCACTAGGGAAGCGGTTGGTGTTGGCGCGACCGCCTGTGGGCGAGGGCGTAGGCTATTTGGGATGGCAACTCGACGCGGACCAAAGGCGCTCTATCGGGCGTCAGGAGCGGATCTCCCGTTTGACGATCCCCTTCGATCCCATGCGACTGGGATGGAGGGGTATTTCTGGCGTATTACTCAGCCTGAGACTGGGCGGGTAGTTGTCGCGCTGATTGGAGTCAACGACGATCGGGCCGGCGGGCATTGGGCCACGGTTGGGCTCGCAGGCCATCCGGGTGGCTTCCTGAAGGCTGCGGCGTTGGACGGTGCCACTGCCGACTTGGAGGGTTTGGGAGCAAGGACAACTGACGGTCGCTTTGTTGCCAACGGACATTCGGTGCGCGTTGATCTCGGTAATAGGGCCAAGCTCGAACTTGACGTTGACGATCAGGTGCTTTGGCCACGGCGCCGTTTGGGCGCCTCATCTTGGTTTCACTCCATCCCAGCGCTCAATCAGTACTGGCACCCGCATCTGTTGGACGGAGTGGCTCGAGGCCACGCTGTTATTAACGGCGAGGAGTGGGATCTTGGCGGAGCGCGGGTTTACGCCGAGAAGAACTGGGGCCGGGGCGGCTTTCCGGCTGAATGGTGGTGGGGGCAAGCCCAAGGATTTGAGGACGCTGACGCCTGCGTCTGTTTCGCGGGTGGTCGTGTCGAGACAGGACCGCTGGGTGTTGAGGTGACCGCGCTTGTTGTCCGAGCTGGGGGTAAGTTCCTGCGCCTTGGCGACCCCCTGCTCTCACCTGTGAAGGCTGAGGTAACGGATGAGGAGTGGCTTCTGACCGGGCGATCGCCTCGCTACCGCGTTGAGGTACACGGCACAGCCCAGATCGGCGCGGCCCATGTCCTTCCAGTGCCTTTGCCCAAGGAACGGCGCAACATTGCGGCAGCGCTAGAGCACCTCGGCGCAACCATGGC
>JAPLCJ010000011.1 GCA_026392255.1 Solirubrobacterales bacterium | reverse complement strand
TGATCCGGCGGTAGCAAGTGGAAGCGCCGTCGCTCAACGGATAAAAGGTACTCCGGGGATAACAGGCTTATCGGGCCCAAGAGTTCACATCGACGGCCCGGTTTGGCACCTCGATGTCGGCTCGTCGCATCCTGGGGCTGAAGTCGGTCCCAAGGGTTGGGCTGTTCGCCCATTAAAGCGGTACGCGAGCTGGGTTCAGAACGTCGTGAGACAGTTCGGTCCCTATCTGCTGTGGGCGTTGGAGAATTGAGGAGATCTGTCCCTAGTACGAGAGGACCGGGATGGACGCACCTCTGGTGTATCTGTTGTCCTGCCAAGGGCATCGCAGGTTAGCTACGTACGGATTGGATAACCGCTGAAAGCATCTAAGCGGGAAGCCAGCTCCAAGATTGGTTCTCCCATCTCTTTAAGAGAGTAAGACTCCTGGTAGACCACCAGGTTGATAGGCCGGATCTGGAAGGGCGGTGACGCCTGTAGGAGACCGGTACTAATTAGTCGAGGGCTTTACGGTTTTATTTATTGTAAAAGCCCGTCATTGGCTCTGTGTGGTTCTGAAGGCCCGCTTGGGGTGGTCTTGACAATTTTCCGGTGGCCATGGCGAGAGGGAAACACCTCTTCCCATTCCGAACAGAGCAGTTAAGCCTCTCAGCGCCGATGGTACTTGGCCCTCACGGGCCCGGGAGAGTAGGTCGCCGCCGGTTTCTTCATATCAACGACCACCCTCGAGGTGGTCGTTGTCGTTACAAGAGCGGCTCAGTGAGCGGCTTTTGGAGATCTCGTAGCTGCACGCAGGGCCAAGCCCGACTTTGGGGCGAGCGGCGAAGTGCAGAGCTGCTGCACCCGCGGCGGCACTCCAGGCCGTCGCGGGCGAGCTGCGGCCCGACTCCTCAAAGGGAATCGGTGCGGATGGTTCGCGGCATGCTGAGTCTCCCTATCAGCGCGCGCAGTCTCAGCCAGGGTTGAGCTGCTAGGCCCTTTGACTACTCTGAGAAGTGAAGCGAACATATGTTCGAATGTACGGAACGTGTCGGACATACTGCAAGAAGTTTTTCAGAATTGGCAAGATCCTCAGGTTTAGAGGGCTTATTCGCCCGAACTCGGCAACGATCCGCCACGCGGATGGGTGAGGTTGCCGGCGCTGGTAGGCTCTCCTAACTGGCTAGGACGCCGGTAGAAATTAGACGACCTCCATGGAGAAATTCATCATTGAGGGCGGTGTTCCCCTGTCGGGCACCGTCGTTCCCGCTGGGAACAAGAACGGCGCACTGCCGATACTGGCCGCTGCCCTACTTACTTCTGAACAAGTAACGGTTCACAACGTTCCGGCCATTGCGGACGTTGAAACCATGATTGAACTGCTGGGAGCGCTGGGCGTCGAGATCTCAAGGCCAGCTCCTGGGACAGTGGTCCTGAAGGCCGAGAATGTTGAGAACGGGCTGATTGACAGGGCTCTATCCGAACGGATCAGAGCCTCCTTCCTGCTGGCGGGGCCTCTTCTGGCCCGGCTGGGTAAGACCACGATGCCTCCTCCCGGAGGGGACGTCATCGGACGCCGACGACTCGATCCACATTTGGATGCGTTCCGGGCCATGGGAGCTGTGGTCGAGCATGGCCGCGATATTGAAATTGCTGCCCCAAACGGGCTCATGGCTACTGACATTCTGATGGACGAGCCATCGGTTATGGGCACTGAGAACGCCCTGCTTGCCGCTGCCCTAATTTCGGGCACAAGTGTGATCCGCAACGCGGCTAGCGAACCACATGTTCAGGACCTTGCGCGCATGCTCGTTTCGATGGGTGCTGTCATCGCTGGCATCGGTTCAAACGTTCTCACGGTGACGGGGAGTGGGAGCCTGGGTGGATGCGAATACACAGTTGCCCCCGATCACATTGAGATCGGCTCATTCATGGCGCTTGCGGGTGTTACGGGCGGGGAGATGAGCATTACAGGCGTCGTCGGTGAGGACCTTCGGATGATCCGAATGGTCTTCGAACGCATCGGCCTGCGCAGTGAGCTAGAGGGCGACACGGTTTTCGTCCCCGGAAATCAAGAACTTGTAATTCAGAATGATTGGGGCGGATACCAGCCCAAGGTAGAGGACGGCCCTTGGCCGGCCTTCCCGGCCGACCTCACCTCTATTGCCCTGGCATTGGCCACTCAGTCAACGGGCTCGGTCATCATCCACGAGAAGATGTTCGAAAATAGGCTCTTCTTCACAGACAAGCTCCAAGGTATGGGAGCGGCCATCACGATCTGTGACCCACACCGAGCTCTTGTGGTTGGGCCCCGACAGCTTAAGGGCGAGCGGCTCGAGTCCCCGGATATCCGTGCCGGAATGGCCATGCTGATTGCTGCCCTCTGCGCAGATGGGATTACTGAGATCGGAAACATTCGACAGATTGACCGAGGCTACGAACGCATCGACGAGCGACTTCGGGCTCTTGGGGCAAAGATCGAGCGCGTCGAGGACGGTGTAGCAAGGTGACTCCAATTCTGAATGGTTCCAACGCTCGACCAGGCCCTAGCGGGACACGCGACGTGCTCCCAGACGAGATGCGTGAGCTGCGTGACATGACGCGTGTAATGGTCGACTTGCTTGATGATGCTGGTTACGGGGAAGTTCGTACCCCAACCCTCGAGTATGAAAGAGCGATGGACGGATCCGAGCTTGGACCACGCGCTGCCTATCGCTTGATTGACGAGCACGGAGACGCGCTTGTTTTGAGGTCTGACATGACCGTGCCCATAGTCCGCGTAGCTGTGACCCGTTACGAGCCGAATGCTCTCCCACTTCGATTCTCCTACCTCGCCCGAGCATGGCGGCGGGTCAAGCCTCGCAGTGGCGAGGCCCGTGAGATTCTGCAGTTAGGAGCTGAATTGATCGGCTCAGAACCAGCAGATGCGGCAGTTGAGCTGCTTGAGCTCTGTGGTGAGGCCCTGAGTTCCGCGGGCCTTGCTGACTGGCAGATCGGCCTCGGCGACGGGCGTATTTTGGGAGAGCTCCTCGCATCATCAGGAGTCAGTGCTGACGATGCTGAGGTGCTCCTAGAAGCAGTTCGGGACCAGGATCTTGTCACGGTGGATTCTCTTGCCCAACGGATCGCAATACCGCAGGCCGCAACGATCGCGCGTACGCGCATCAATGGCGTTGACCTTGAAGAGTTCGACCCCGTTGGGTTAGGAATCAACCCGGCATCGCCCGCCTGGAGTGATCTTACGGCGGTCGTGCGTGCGCTCTCTCCTGAATTCCGAGCTCGAGTTGTTCTAGACCTAGGGTTGGCACCCAAGATCGATTACTACGATGGCCTCGTCTTTGAGGCCTATGACCCAGCAATCGGGCGAGCTCTCGGCGGGGGCGGATCCTACGACGCACTGCTGCGCGCGTTCGGGTCATCTGCCAGCGGCTTTGGATTTGCTCTTGACACCGAGCTAGTACATGCTGCGGTGGCCGGCGAGGAGCGGGGGGAAGGCTCATGAGTTCTGACCAGCTAACAATCGCGATTCCGCGCGGGGCCCTCATGACTGAGGCATTGGATTGTCTTGAGCGTGCCGGTATTGACACGGCAGAGGTTCGCAGCAACGACCGCAAGCTTCATTTCCCCGATGTGGGAATCGTCACGGTGCGCCCATCTGACGTGCCAACTTATGTGGAATCCGGAGCTGCCGACCTCGGTATCACTGGCAAGGATGTCCTCGTAGAGCAGTCCTACCGGGAATTTGTTGAGCTGGCCGACCTCGACTTTGGTGGTTGCACCATGGTGGTTGCCAGCATCGCGGGGGATCCTGATCCAATGGATGTTGCGGCAGCACGCCTAGGTGTCATCCGGGTCGCGACCAAGTACCCCAAGCAGGCCGCTGCTTGGTTTGCATCCCACGGCAAACAGGTAGAGATTGTCGAAGTCAAGGGTTCGGTCGAGCTCGCACCGCTGACTGGAATGGCAGACGGCATCGTCGATCTCGTCGCATCAGGAGCAACCCTCAGAGAAAACGGGCTGGTGGCAAGGGCCGAGATCTCGACGACAACCGCGCGCCTGATCGCTAACCCCGTCTCGCACAGGCTGAAAGCAACGGAGATGGATCGCGTTGCAGTCCTGATGACGCGGGCCTGACCTGCGACCATTTAGCCAGATGAGCCGCAGATCGAACATAGAACGCACTACGGGAGAGACGAGTATTACGCTCGTCCTGAATCTCGACGGGCCCGAGGAAGGGACTCGGGAGACCGGGATTGGCTTTTTCGATCACATGCTCGACCTGCTGGCACGTCACTCAGGGCTTGGCCTGACGGTCAATGCCACTGGCGATCTCGAGACTGGGGCACACCACACTGTTGAAGACGTGGGCATCTGTCTCGGTAGGGCCCTAGATGAGGCGCTCGGGGACCGATCTGGCATCAACCGTTACGGCTACGCAGTGATTCCAATGGACGAGGCTCGCGCCGCGGCAACAATCGATCTTTCAGGCCGGCCCTTTGCAGCGGTTGACGTCACGCTGCCCGATGGACTTACAGGCGGCTTCGAGCATGACTTGCTGGAGGAATTCATGCGCGCCGTGGCATCTAACGGCCGACTCACCCTTCACATTGAGGAGCAGCGTGCTGGCGGAGCCCACCACTTAATTGAGGCATCGTTCAAGGCATTTGCGAGAGCGTTGAAGATCGCAGTAGCGGTGGATCCGCTCGGTTCTGGTGTGCCAAGCACCAAGGGAACGCTGTCCTGAGACTCAGGTCTGCGTTTCCGGCTGCTTACTAATGCAACCCACTGTGGGAACCAAGATTGCGGTTATTGATCACGGCACGGGGAATCTGACTTCCCTCACTCGGGCACTGTCCAAGATTGGTGCCACTCCAGTTCGTTGCAGCTCTCCTGGGGACGCGGAGGGTTGTGCTGCTGTGATGCTTCCGGGCGTCGGCTCGTTTCCCAACGGGATGGCAGCTCTGTCGGCGACAGGCTTCGCACAGTTTATTCAAAGTCAGGCTCACGCAGGGATCCCATTGCTTGGCGTGTGTCTGGGTATGCAGATGCTCTTTGAAAGCTCAAGCGAGCAGAGGAGCACCGAGGGCCTCGGTCTGCTGGGAGGCCGTGTTCGCCCCCTCGCCGCAGGAGTGCAGCGTCTCCCTCACATCGGCTGGAGCCCTGTCACGTGGTCTATCGCTTCAGCGCTGACCGCGGGCTTGGACGCAGAGGCCGACATGTACCACGTGCACTCCTTCGTAGCCGAGCCTGCTGCAGAGGAGGACGTGTTAGGAACCGCTAGTCATGGCGAGGTGTTCTGCTCTGCGGTTGAGCGCGGAAACATCTACGGGGTCCAGTTCCACCCAGAGAAGAGCTCTGAGGCTGGCCTGCGTCTGCTTGCCAACTTTGCTGAAATGGCTTCTGTGGCGAACATGAAGGTCCCCGCCTGATCATGAGACTTTTCCCAGCAATTGACCTTCTTGGAGGTAAGACAGTCCGGCTCCGTAAGGGTGATTACAAGGACGAAATTGTCTATGAAGAGGATCCGGCTGATGCTGCCCGACGCTTTGAGTCAGAGGGGGCTTCGATTCTGCATGTGGTGGACCTTGATGGAGCTAAGTCTGGAAGGCCAGAGCAACTTGACGTTGTGTCGCGGATGGTCGCGGCTGTTGACATTCCAATTGAGTTGGGGGGAGGGCTTCGGACACTCGACGACCTCCGGTCGGCCTCGGCGGTTGGTGTGTCACGGCTGGTCCTAGGGACCGCTGCGATCAATAACCCTGAATTGGTGGACCAAGCACTCGCGGAGTTCGGACGGGCCCTCGTTGTTAGCGTGGATGGGCGTGGTGGGGACGTTGCCGTCGAGGGTTGGACTGAGGAATCTGGGCAGCGCGTTGTTGATGTAATGGCGCGGCTGGCCGGGCAAGGCGTGACCCAGTTCGTTTATTCAGCAATCGAGAAAGATGGCACCCTGGAAGGGCCTGGGCTTGATGAGATTCGTGAGGTGTCGGCGACCACTAAGGGCTCGATTGTGTACGCGGGCGGTATCGGGTCATTAGAGGACCTTGTCGCAATGACATCCCTGCGATTGGTCAATGTGACCGGTGTGATTGTTGGCAGGGCACTGCATGAGGGGAAGTTCACGATTGCCGAGGCGACTGCTGCTCTAAAGGGAAGCTGATGGCCTTCAAGCGGATCATTCCTTGTCTGGATGTAGATAACGGCCGGGTTGTCAAGGGGATCAACTTCCTTGATCTGCGGGACGCTGGGGATCCTGTGGAGCTCGCGGAGCGGTATGACCACGGTGGCGCGGATGAGATCGTCTTCCTCGACGTAACAGCGACCAGCAGTGAGCGTTCGACAGCAGTTGAGCTTGCTTCCAGGGTTGCAGAACGAATCTTTGTTCCATTCACCATTGGTGGCGGGATCCGCTCCCCTGAAGACGCGCAGGCCGTTCTCGATGCGGGGGCTGACAAGGTTGCGGTCAACAGTGCCGCCGTCAGCGACCCTGACTTGATCTCCCGTATGGCTGATCGGTTTGGGTCTCAGTGTGTGGTGCTCGCCGTGGACGCGCGTCTACGTGCATCCGGATCGGGATGGGAAGTCTTCACGGCTGGTGGACGGAAGGAATCTGGGCGGGAGGCGATCGAGTGGATTACAGAGGGTGTCAGTCTTGGCGCCGGAGAAATTCTTCTTACCAGCATGGATCGCGACGGGACACAGGTTGGTTATGACCTAGACCTTCTCAGCGCAGCCGTGACTGCGGTGTCAGTTCCGATCATCGCTTCAGGCGGAGCCGGCACTGCCCAACATATGGCTTCCGCCTTTGACACTGGAGTGGATGCGGCTCTGTTGGCGTCCATTCTTCATGACGGAGATGAGACAGTCGGTTCAGTTAAGGAAGCCCTGCTGGGGCTCGGAGTGGACGTTCGGTCACTGGCCAACTTCAGTTAATGCGATTTGGCGTGGACGGGTTTAAGCCCGAACATGTCCCCATAACCAAGCAGATACATGTTTTGCCCGTCTGTCACAGCCGGGCTGAAGGCGCCGGTGCCAATCTGAAAGGCCCACTTCCCTGAGCGAGCTTTTAGGGCCACGACTCGCCTGTTACCAAGGTCGGAGAACCAGACAAGGTTTCCAATCACGAATGCACCGCCGGATATTTTTCCTCCGGCGGGATACGTCCAAGTTGTTGAGCCAGTCTTTGCGTTCCAGGCGTAGAACGTGCCGTCGTACGAGCCGGCAAAGACAGTAGGTCCTATCCCCGGTATGTCTGCCACCGCTGGCGAGCTGTAGACATAGTTCCCCGTTTGCCTAGCCCATGCAAGCTCGCCCGACGTCGTGTAGGAGTACATACGGCCGTCCGTGCTTCCTTCGTAAATCCGGCCCCAGGCGACAGCCGGAGTTGAATAGAATCGACCCCCAGCGCTCCGAGCCCAGATGCGCTTTCCAGTAGCGAGTGAGATTGCCTGAATGGTCCCTGAGTAGTCGCCAAAGTAGAGGCGCCCGCTTGAGAGAGCGACGGCCGCCTTTACCGAGCCCGCTGCTGAATAGGTCCAGATCGTGCGACCGTTCACCTTGTTGAGGCAGAAGACGGTCCCATCTTCTGTGCCGAACACCATCCGGTTTCCGGAAATAAGGGGAGACGACTCAGCTCTGCTCGGAAGCTGGCGTGACCAGATGGTCTTCCCGGTGATTGCGTCCATAGCGGTAGCGGAGCCATGTCCTGATCCTGGCGAGGTGAGAAGCGTGACTGCATAAACCCTGCCGTCGCCAGGGAGTGCGGGCGAGGACGCCGCTAAAGAGCCGAGCGCGTGGCGCCAGATCTGTTTTCCTGTCTGTTTGTTGATTCGTCGCAGTGTCGCGCCGTTATCCAGCAGATATAGCCCGGTTGGGCCTACAACTGGAGTGAACTCGAGCACTTTCTTGCCGCGGTAGCTCCACATCCGGCGGTACGGAGGTCCGAGCTCGGCAGGCGTACGGAACCATTTGGTTCTAGCAGCGTCGTAGCCGTACAACGGCCACTTCACGGCTGAGGTGATCGGCGCGGCCGTGGTTGTTGTGAACGTAGCCTTGGTGTTGCTTACATCACCAGGATCGCGCAAGACGAGCCACGCCCCGACGATTATGAGGATCAACGCAGCCACGCCGGTCCCGAGAAGGACTCGACGGCGCTTGAAGTTGGGATTATCGCGCCCGTCCATTGCGAACGATGGTAACGAGGGCGACAATGGAACACATGAGCATTTCCGAACTCAAGGCCACGGCTCTCTCAGGAGCTAGAGAAGATTCGCGGGTCGCTGACCTATCAGCGGTACTCGGGGACCGGGCTGATCAGTGCTTGCTCGTCGGGGGTTGTGTGCGAGATTTTGCGCTTGGACGGACGCCGCTTGAGCTCGACGTTGTGGTGCTCGGAAGTGCCCTCGAACTTGTTGGATCACTCGGGCCTCAGTCTCTAGAAATTCACGAGCGGTTCCTCACTGCCAGCTGTGTTTTCAGCTGGGGGAGGGTTGACTTCGCCTCTGCCAGACGTGAGACGTACGCACACTCCGGAGCACTACCGACGGTGGAGGCTGCGTCATTTGATGAGGACCTGCTGAGGCGAGACTTCACGGTTAATGCTCTCACCATGCCGATCGGCGCGAGTGAGATTGGGGATTGGCCTGCTGCTGAACTCGGCTGGGAAGATCTAGCGGGCAGACAGCTTCGTGTGCTTCACGAGCAGAGTTTCATTGACGATCCAACCCGCCTTTGGCGGATGGCACGCTACGCCGCGCGTTGCGGCCTAACGCCTGAGGCGGTTACGCGCGGCCTAGCTGAAGCGGCGGTAGAGGGTCGGTTCCTCGAGCGAGTGAGCGCAAGCCGGTCGGGGTCTGAACTTTTACGAACGGTCGATCCCAGGGAGCCTGCCAGCGCCATCATAAATGCCGGAGATATTGGCCTACTGAGCTTCGTGGGGGGATCTGACCGAGGGGTGTCACAGCTCGACAATGCAGCCGGTCGCTTTCCGGACCTGAATCAGGAACGGCTCAGGCTTGCGGCCGTCTGGTGGCAGGCCGGTGCACCGACTCAGAGCCTCACGGCGCTGATCGGTGAGCTTGGCCTGGGTGCGCAGCTCACGGAGCTTGCAGTGCAGGCGTGTTTCCCAGATGACCTTCTTCAGGTACTGCAGGTAGTGACAAAACCGTCTCAGATTGTTGAGGCGTGCTCATCATGGGCGCATGAGGTAGTGGCGCTCGCGTCAAGCCCCGCGGCTGCTGACCCGGCAAGCCGCTGGCTGAGCGACCTGCGCCATATCGAGAGCCCGGTAGGTGCGAGGGAACTGATGGCAGCTGGGGTACCAGAGGGTCCCCTTGTGGGGCTGGGACTTGAGGCCGGACTTGCCTATTTCCTCGATAGTGAGGGTGCCAGTGATGTTGAGGTGCTGGAGGCAGCGACGTCTGCCGTGAGGGACGCTGGATGGCAGAAGTAATAGAGATTGAAGCCGGTTGGAGAGTCGACCTTGGTGGCAGCACAGCGGTGTTTACGCTCGCTCAAACCCGGAGCGAAGGGCAGAGCCTCGACTTGGCCATGACAAACCCGCAGCGTGATGGGCACATAGCCCAAGTGCTCAAGGAGCATGGGCTTGAAGGGTTCGGGATTGCTGCGATCAACCAGGTTCATGGGACCGCAGTATCGGAATGGCGCGAGTCCGCCGAAGTAATGGACGCAGATGCGGTGCTTGTCGCCCAGACAGGTGTCGCGGCTGTCGCTGTCGCCGCCGACTGTTTACCCGTGATACTAGCTTCCGAAGGTGGTGTGGTTGCTGTCCATGTTGGGTGGCGCGGTCTAGCGGCTGGGGTCCTTGAATGCGCTGTTGAGGCAATACGGCATCGGTGCGACGAGTCTGCGGTTGTTGCAGCGCTAGGTCCCTGCGCTGGGGTTTGTTGTTACGAGGTGTCTGCTGAGGTGCTGTCAGCCTGCGGAGCCGCGGCTAGCTCGGTTTCAGGCCACTTGGATCTGCGGGGTGAGGCCTCTGCGCGTCTGAAATCGCTTGGCGTAAGGACTGTCGCGGTTGTTGATCAGTGCACTATCTGCTCAGACGCCGACCGGTTCTTCTCGTACCGTCGCCAGCATGGAACATTGGGAAGGCAGGGAGTTGTCGCGTGGTTGAACTAGTAGAGACTGTTGACCCGCAGAGGGTCAAGGCGAACCTTGAGGAAATTAGAGAGCGGATCGCCGCCGCTGTGCCTGCGGGCACGAACCCCGACACCATTGAGATTATTGCCGCGACCAAGTACGTGCCCAGTGCGCTGATGGGCGATCTACATGAGGGTGGTGTGCGGATTGCAGGTGAGAACCGGCTAGGCGACCTGACCGAGAAACAGGACCAGTGGGGCGACCTGTTCAAATGGGATTTTATCGGCGACCTGCAGAGCCGAAAAGCGCCTTCGCTTGTTGGACACGTGAGGCTGATTCACTCGATCGCCACAGAGAGCGCTCTGAGGAAGTTGGAGTCGGCCGGGGCAGGGGACCAAGAGGTCCTGGTTCAGCTAAACCTGTCTGGTGAAGAGAGCAAAGGAGGCATCTCGCCTGATCAGCTTCCTAGGTTCATTGAGTCAGCTGGCTGCTCGGTTGTGGGTCTGATGACCATGCCTCCGTTTACCAACGACCCGGAGGAGAGCCGGCAATGGTTTGCGCAGTTGAGACAACTCGCGGCGCAATATGGTCTCCCCAAGCTTTCGATGGGCACGAGTCAGGACTACGAAGTCGCTGTGTCTGAGGGAGCAAACCTCGTGAGAATCGGGGCGTCGCTCTGCCGTTGATCGGACTGCCCTCGATGAAACGCCCCAGTGACTGGCATTATTGGTTGGCAGGATCTAACGGAAAGAGCGCGAAAGACCCACAATGGCTATGAAAGACACATTCCACAGGACGCTTGTCTACTTCGGTCTTGCCGAGGAGCACGACATTGACGGCTGGGACGGGTCCGAGGCAGCGCGATCTGAATCACGTGAGGCGAGAGGATCAGTCTCCCGCTTCCCCGCCAGGCGATCCCGCGATGAGATTGACGACATCTTTGGCGATGACGACTCAGGCGAACGCAGAGCCCCGCTCAGGCCGGTTGAAGACCGAAGGGCGGATCAGCGGGTTCATTTCGTTGCCCCTAAGAGCTTCAACGATGCCCAAGATGTTGGTGACCGTCTGCGTGATGGCGTTCCCGTAATCATCAACCTTCAGGACGCCGATCCAGCGCTTTCGATGAGGGTCATTGACTTTGCCAGTGGGCTCACCTACGCGCTTGGCGGTGGAATGCAGAAGATTGCCGACAAGGTCTTCGTGGTTACTCCGCAGAACGTCGAGTTCTCCGCGGAGCAACGCGCTGAGATGATCGAGAAGGGCTTCTTTAACCAGAGCTGATCGGCCTTAGGGTCGGACGCTTTGGGGCACCCATGCAAATAGGGCTGATCGGAGCTGGAAGTATGGCCGCCGCGCTTGCCCGTGGTTGGGGTGAGCCCGTCATGGTCTCAGACCCCGTTTTTGAACGAGCTCAAGCCCTCGCCGAGGAAACGGGTGGACGAGCGTTCGCCACTAACCTCGAAGTGGCAGAAGAGGTTGACCTCCTTGTCCTTTGCCACAAACCCGCCCAGCTGGAAGAGGTTGCTGCTGAACTTGATGGCAACGCAAAGGCAGTTATCTCAATCCTCGGCTCGGTGACTCTGGCTCAAATCCGGACTGCCTACACGCAGACACCGGCTTACCGAGTGCTCCCCAACCTTCCTGTGGAAGTTGGAAAGGGCGTGCTCTGCTGGCCAAGCGGAAACGGACCCGACGGCGACCCAGTGCGAGCCCTGTTTGGCCGTTTGGGCCACGTTGTGGATCTGGATGAGGATCTGATCGAGCAGGCGATGG
>JAPLCJ010000009.1 GCA_026392255.1 Solirubrobacterales bacterium | reverse complement strand
CCGAGGAGAAACCAGTGACATCAAGCCTTTTGACTTCAACCCAAGAAATGTGGCTTTGGGTCGGCACTATCGGAATGGCACTTGGTGCCTTGGCGATCGGACTGATCGGCCGCACTCTGGGTGAGCATGCCCACCATGCAGTAGCGAGCTTCTTTGTCTGCGCAATCGCAGCCGTTGCCTACTTGCTGATGGCCCGCGGCCAGGGCGACATTCTCGTCACCCAGACTGATGTTCTGCTGACACCAATCGGCGGCATCGTTAAGTCAACCGACAAGGTTGTTTTCGTTGCACGTTATGTCGATTGGGTCGTAACCACACCGTTGCTGCTGATCGGTCTGATTGGCGTTGCTATCAAGCAGGGTAAGGGCCGTGCGCTTGTCACCACCGCGATTGGTGCAGACATTCTGATGATCGTCACCGGACTGTTCGGCGCGCTTTCAATCGATGAGACCAACAAGTACACCTGGTTCGTCATCAGCTGCCTGTTCTTCCTGATTGTTCTCGCAATCGTCTGGGGCCCAGTTCGCGCAGCGGCTTCAGCCGCAGGCGGAGCAACAGCTGCTCTCTACAGCAAGCTGCTCGGGATTCTCACCGTTCTGTGGTTCGTCTACCCGGTGCTTTGGCTGCTCGGCAGCGAGGGTTCCAGCACCATCAGCCTCAACTCTGAGGTTGCCGTATTTGCAGTTATCGACCTGCTTGCAAAGGTCGGATTCGGGCTTGTTCTCGTGACCGGAGCAAAGAAGCTTCCGTCCGAGGGTTCCCAAGCCGCTACTGCCTAAGCGAAGTCCTTTAGCTCAGACTGTTGTCTCTGTCATATGCATGACAGAGGCAGCAGCTTTGAGTGCTTAGGGGTCAGCAGCACGACCCAACGCTCACGCCGCGCTATTAGCGCGGCGTGTCCCTTTCTTGTTGGGGTGGTCAGAGAGTCAGTGCGACCGGCGAGGCGACGATGGCGGCAAAGTGGCCGTTGTCAGCTCTGGCCGGTGAAGCAACCGTGCCCATAACGGCGGCTCCAGTTCGGTCAGCAATCTTTGCGAGTAGGTAGGCGAGTCGGTCTCGGCGGCGAGTGCCCTCGACGCTTGAGTCAGACTCCCACCCAGCGTTCTCGCCCGGGATCACAACCGTGACCTGATCGGGGTTGAGTGCTGCTGCTTCCTCTACGAGGAGGTGGTCTGTTCTGCCAGTGGTTTCATCTGCGATCAGGAGAATGTTTTTCATGGTTGTACCTTCCCGCTCGTTTATCAATCTCTGATTAACAAACACACAAACCGAGCGAAAGAGTTGCGCTCTCCAGACGAATTGGGGGTGTTTCGCGGCAAAGATTTCGTTAAAACTCTCTAGACAGGCAGTAACCGCCCTCACAAGAACAGGAGACACAGATGCTCGAAGTAGGAACCAAGGCCCCAGATTTCACTCTTCCCAACCAAGCTGACGAGCCCATCAAGCTGTCGTCACTGCAGGGCAACCCGGTTGTTCTCTACTTCTACCCCAAGGCCGATACGCCTGGCTGCACCACGCAGGCATGCGGTATCCGGGACAACGAGGCCGAGTACCGCAAGGCTGGCGCAACCGTCCTTGGCGTGTCACCGGACAAGCCCGCCAAGATCGCCAAGTTTGACGCCAAGCACAGCCTCGGCTTCACCCTGCTCGGGGATGAGGACCACGCTGTCTGCGAGCAGTACGGCGTCTGGGTTGAAAAGTCGATGTACGGCAAGCAGTACATGGGAGTTCAGCGTGCCACCTTCGTAATCGACGCTGCCGGGAAGATTGCGCATGTAATCCCAAAGGTCTCACCCAAGACCCATGACGATCTGGTCCTCGAGGCTCTCGCTCAGCTGAGCTAGGGCCCTCGGGTCTGACGCCGCCGATTGCCGCGGCGTGGGACACTTCACCAAGTGAAATCGCCCACGCCGCCCAAGGCAAAACAGCCCCGCCCCGTCCAGACTTGGCACTTCTCCCGCCGCACCCCGGGCTTTCTGACTGATCTCCACAAGGAGCACGGTGATGTCTTCGGCATTCACTTCCAGAAGCGACCCTGGACAATCGTTGCCCATCCTGATGCGGTCAAGCAGGTCTTCACCGCTCCCACAAGCGCCCTCCGCGCTGGTAGCGGCAACGAGATCCTGGGGCCGCCCCTCGGGCAGCATTCGCTCCTCTTGCTTGACGGGGACGAGCACATGCGCCAGCGGCGGATGCTCCTTCCCTCGTTCCACGGGGAGAAGCTCGCATTGCAGAAGGCCGCCATGGAACGCGTAGCCGAGCAGCAGGTGGCGTTGATGCCCCGAGGAACCCCGTTTGCGCTGCGGCCCCGAATGCAGTCGATTGCGCTTGAGGTGATCATGGAAGTGGTCTTGGGCACCGCGGCCACCGGTGTTCAGCACGACACACTGTCCAAGGCTGTCGAAGACCTCCTTGAGTGGTTGACGGTCCCGCGTAGGCTCATCGTCACCGGGATGCTCGGGCCCAAGCATCCGGTTGTGAAGTGGATGTTCAAGTCAGTTCTTCAACCGCTTGATCAGGGCCTCTACGCACTGATTGCCGAGCGACGGTTGGCAACCGACCTGGACGAGCGCGACGACATTCTTTCCATGATGCTGCTTGCGCGGGATGAGGAAGGAAACCCGATGAGCGACGCTGAGGTCCGCGACGAGCTGGTCACCCTGATCGTGGCTGGCCACGAGACGACCTCTACAGCCCTCTCGTGGGCTTTCGAGCGCCTGAGCAGGGATCCGGCCGGGTTGGCCCGTCTGGAGGCTGAATCGCACACAGACGCGACTGAGTGGTCCGATGCGGTCGCCAAGGAAGCTCTCCGCTTGCGGCCAGTCCTTGACTTTGTCGTTAGGGCAGTCCACGAACCAATCGAGATCGCTGGCTACAACTTCGTTCCAGGCGACATTGTCACGCCGTGCATCAAGCTCGTTCATATGCGGGAGGACATTTATCCCGACGCTGAGGCCTTTAAGCCAGAGCGCTGGTTGGACACTAAGCCCGGCACTTACACATGGATTCCGTTCGGGGGTGGTACGCGCAGGTGCATCGGCCTCTCATTCGCAATGGCGGAGATGGATGTTGTCTTGAGGGCAGTGGCCCGCAGTGTCCATGTCGAGCCAGTCGGGGACGCAGAGCACGCAGTTAGCCGCTTCATCACCACGTCACCGTCTCGTGGTGGCGAAGTTCTTATCCCTGCCTGACCCAGCGCGCCCGGGCCGGCCGGTACGCTCCGCGTCATGTTGACCCGTTGGGGAATACGCCTTGGAAGCTCGCTAGCTGGTATCGCAGCCGGCCTCCTAGTCGCCTCAGTGCTGCTCTCCGGCCTCTCGGTCAGCATCACAGCACTGGTTGAGGCCACGTTGATCTTCTTCGGAGTGCACTTCGTGGTTCAGGTAATTGCCTTGCGCACGCTTGTCAGGCAGCCGTCGGTACCGCTTGCCGGCCTGCTGGCACTGGCGTCAACCGTTGTTGCCCTGCTGATCGTCAACGTAATCGTCAGCGGCATGAAGATCCACGGCATCAGCACTTACATTGGTGCAGCTTTGATTGTCTGGCTGGGAATGGCTGGCGCTGATGTCCTCGCCGGCCGCAAGCTGCGCGAGCTCAGGCACCAAGACAACTGACTTCAGCTGGCACCGCGCTAAGCCCAAGCGGCCTAGCGACTGCTCCTTAGCTTGACTACCTGCCCGAGGGGGCGGGTATTAGCCTTCGTCGTCTCCGGGACGGGAGCGGCGGCGGCCCATGTTGCCCACGAGGAGGGCGATGATCGTCACAAGGTAAACCTGCCCGAAGATCGCCTCACTGATGGCGATCGCATGGGTGGCTGAGGAGCATGGGACGAAGTCACCAAAGCCTGTCGTGGTGATCGTGCTGAAGGAGAAGTACACGCGATCGGATTGTGTCCCGTCGCCTTGGTCGCAGAAGAGGTTTCCTGGCGCAAGGTCGGCGACCGCCCCGTAGACCTGGCCAAACAGCAGGCCAATCAGCAGATAGACAAGTACTCCGCCAAGGACAGCCTGCGCGGTGATTACATCGCGCTCAGCAATCCAAATGACTGTGCGGATGCAGGCCCAGATGATTGGAATAGCAATCAACAGCTCGCCAGCGCCGCGCACCCAGTGAGCGCTCTCCGTGAAGGTACCTACGCTGGCCAGCACTGTCCCGACGAGCAGAATGGCTGCTACTGCGTGCCGACGTGAGGCAACAGCATCTGCGGCGTGCAGGGTCACAAGCACGGCGGCAGCAGTCAAAAGAATCCCCGTCATCCGGTACGCCCCATCAGAGGGGGCGGCTATCGAGAAGATGATTGCTGTCGCAGTAACAAGAAGTGGAAGCTGGAAGTTGTGCGTCTCCGGCGTGAGTCGTTCGCGAATGCTTGACATGCCCGTAACCCTAAGCCTTGGGCCTGATCGCACGGCCCTGAATCAGCGGCGAAAGGAACTTTGTTGCCTTCGGCATGCGGCCATGCTCAAGCTCCTGAAGCTCCAAAGGCGATGCTGAGATGGTGTCGTGAGTAGGCCGGTCACAGCGGCACCCACAGGCCACTGCCGCCCAAGGTCGGGCTACCAAGTGCTGCCTGCGTGCGGTCGAGCCCTTACCCAGAACATGCTCCATGAACAGCAGCCGACCACCGGGCTTAAGTACCCGGTGCACTTCCGCCAGTGTTCGCTCGGGATCCGGCACGGTGCACAGGACCAGAGTGGAAACCACAGTGTCAAAGCTTGCGTCAGGGAATGGCAGGTTGCCAGCGTCGGCTGAGCCAACTTCAATGAATCGCGCCTGGGGTGAAGCAGCAATCTTGCGCCTGAGTCGTTTGAGCATGTTGGAATCCGGTTCCGTCATGACAATCGATTCAGCGGCATCCGTGTAGTAGGGGACGTTAATTCCGGTCCCTGCGCCAAGCTCCAAAACCCGCCCATTTGCCTGTGCCAGCAGCTCTCGCCGGCGGTCGCCAAGGCCTGCTTCCTCGCTTGGGGCGAGTACTCGGTCGTAGAGCGCAGCGAACAGTCTTGACCTGAATCCTGATGTGGGAGTTTCAGACATCCGAGGGGGCAGCGTACCCTGCTGTGCAGTGCATTACGTGATTGCCACCTCATTCTGGAGTTCCTTGGGCCATTTCTTCACGGACTTGGCCTCCGTCAAGCCGTTACCGCTTGTGATTGCGCTTGCTCTGTTCGCCCTCAGTCTGACAATCAGGTCACGCGCATATTTCAACACTTTGCGCGCTGCCTACCCAGGGGAGGAGTTCCAATGGAGGCGAATCTGGGGCGCGTATGTGGCGGCGTTCGGGTTCAACAACATTGTTCCAGCGCGTGGCGGTGACATCGTCAAGCTCTTCCTCGTCCACAGCTCAGTTCAGAGGTCTAGCTACCCAGCGGTCGCCTCAAGCTTCCTTGTGGAGGGGATCTTTGACTTCATGATCGCGATCCCAGTCCTTGCCTACGCCTCAACATTTGGGGTGTTCCCAAGTTTCCCCGACTTCGCGACGCTGGACTCGGCCGACATCGCGTGGCTGGCGCAGAACCCAAGTCGGACTCTTTTCCTG
>JAPLCJ010000013.1 GCA_026392255.1 Solirubrobacterales bacterium | reverse complement strand
GTCAATCAGATGCTCGAGCGGCTTGAGCATTCCCACGCGGACACAGCCCAAGCACGTGATGCGGCTCGCCGTTTCGCAGCCGAAGCAGGTCACGAACTACGCACGCCAATGACCGCGATCGGCACCAATCTTGACCTTCTCGCCCAGCCAGGCGCCCTCCAGCGCGATACGAGTGAGGAACTCGTTGCCGACCTTCGCCACGAGCACTCTCGCCTCGTAAGACTCCTTGACTCCCTTCAGGCTCTCGCCAGGGGTGACGCGGCGGGCGACCTACCCAGCCAAGCGACTGATCTCGCCGACCTTGCCGGCGCAGCAGTGATGTCAGTCCGGGCAGGCCACCGCACCGCGGATCTATCCGTGTCAGCGCCTGAGGACGGGATTACTTTCATGGGCCAACCCGAGGGCCTGAGGCGAATCTGCGAGAACTTGCTCGAGAACTCCGTCAGGCACGGGCGTGAGGATGGGCGTGCAGTCCTCACCGTTGCAACCGATGGGACCGAAGCGACGATCACCTGCGACGACGACGGTCCAGGAATCGCGCCGGCCGACCGGCTTCACGTGATGGGCCGCTTTGCTCGCGGCACCGATGCTCGCGGAGACGGCTCAGGTTTGGGCCTAGCTCTTGTTGAACAGCAGGCTCTTCTTCACGGTGGCCGCGTTGTGATTGGCGACAGTGACCTGGGTGGCGCCAGGGTAGAAGTGCACCTCCCACTCCGCGCCTAACCGGAAAACCTTCCTAGGTCGGACAGTTGCCCGCCGGGTGACCACCGGCCAGCAGAACCTTCGCCCAAGCGAACATTGATGGGGCTGCCACCTGACCAGCCGTTGGGTGCTGCACGCCCGGCATCAGCAGTGACTGGACATCGCGGCCGCGTTTACAGAGAGTCGCCACAACCTGAGCTGTTGTCTTAGGAATGATCACCGTGTCAGCAGTTCCTTGGGCAATGAACATCGGTGGCCCCTTGCCGGAGAGTGGCGGTGTGTTCTCCGCCTCAATGGCTGCCCAGACCGGGTTGGCCTGTAGGCGTGCCACGTTGATCACCCCGGTCTGCTGGGCCTCAATGGCGGCTGGTAGGTCCGCAAGCAGAGAGAGGGTGTTACTTATGCAGCGACTTGCGATCGAATCAATCAGGTCGCGCCCTGATGAGCTGACAACAGCGCTGAGGTCGGCCCCCGGAACGGAGTGAGACCAAGACCAGAGTGCGAATGACGAAAACACCACTCCAGGTACCGAACCGGCGTCGAGCTTCATCAGCTCGGCCAACTCAGCCGCTGGGGCTGCCACCGCCACTCCCTCAACCTTGAGCTCCGGCGCATACGACTTGGCCAGGTCACCGGCGAAGAGTGCTGAGTGGCCGCCCTGGGAATGTCCCCAGATGATCACCTTGTTGCCCGCCCCGGTGCCAGGAAGGCGCTGTGCGGCACGGACAGAGTCGAGTACTTCCCGACCTGAGCTCGCACCGATTAGATACGGGTTAGGCCCTTGGGTTCCCAACCCTGTGTAGTCAGTCGTTGTCACAACCCAGCCAGCGTTCAGGAACGACGCGAACCCTGGTTGCATCCGCTGAGGCGGGTTAGCCAACAGCGACGGCGCGCAGGGCGATGCCACACCAACCGTGCCGTGTGCCCAGGCGATCACCGGGCGGCCTCCGCGCGGCGCCTGGCTTGGGGGCGGCTGGTAGACAACACCGCTAACGGCGATCGGCTTACCCGTCGCATAGTCAGTTGAGGAGTAGAGGACACTGGTCGCGGTTGTGCCAGCCGGCGCACCCATGGCTTTAGGAATTGCGTGCGGCTGCGAGCGCAGAATTGCCCCGGGGTGCCCAGTCGGGATTGATGCGGGAGCAACATAGAACGCACCTTGTGGTCGGGTGTCAACCGACTCCGACGCAGTGACGAAGACGAACTGAATCAGCACAACAGTGGCAATCGCGACGACTGGAATCAGGATCAGCACACGCCCCCACCGTCGCGTCCTCTGTCGTCGTTTCCGTTGCCCCATGCTCGCCGGACAATAGACCGGGGGTCACGTGGGGTTTACTTGGCTTGATGCGCCGTCTAATCCCACCGACCGCAGCCCTTTTGGGCTTTGCTGCCATTTGGCAATTAGCAGCCAACGCAAAGACCAATAGTCAGGTGCTCCCCGCGCCCTCCCGCGTTATCAGCTCCGGCTGGGCTGACAGGTCTGACCTTCTTGCAAACACCCTTCCCACACTTGGGGCAACGCTGCTGGGCTTTGCCCTCGCAATGGTCCTTGCCTTCTCGCTCTCGATCCTGATTGACCGTTGGGCATTTGCGCGTGGGACCGTAATGCCGCTGATGGTCATCAGCCAAACACTCCCAATCGTCGTGCTAGCGCCACTGATGGTGCTGTGGTTTGGGTTTGGCTTGCTGCCAAAGCTGATCCTCGTCGTATTGGTCACGTTCTTCCCGTTGGTTGTGTCCTTGGTGGAGGGCTATGCCACTTCAGACCCTGACGCTGGCGCTCTCTTTCGCTCCACGGGCGCAGGTTGGTGGCGGACCTTCCGCGGCCTCCGTCTGCCCAGTGCCCTGCCGTCCTTCTTCACAGGCCTGCGGATTGCCGTCACCTACGCGGTTGTGGCAACAGTGTTCGCGGAGTACGCCGGCTCCGAACATGGGCTTGGTATCTACATGCAGGTCGCCAAGAACTCGTTCCGTACAGACCTTGTCCTAGCTGCGGTAATTGTCACTTCAGTACTGACCCTGCTCCTCTTCCTGCTTACACACCTTGCCGAATGGGCTGCGATACCTTGGCGCCGTGCCGAGAACCGCCAGTGGGATGGGCCGCGATGAACCGCGCTGGACTTGAGGTGAAGGGCCTGACAGCCCACTGGGATGACCTGCATGTCCTGGACGACCTTTCCTTCAAGGTTGAGCCCGGACAGTTCACCGCCATTGTCGGCCCGAGCGGCTGCGGGAAGTCGTCCACATTTGCCGCGCTGACCGGCGAGATTGGGATTGACAAGGGCAGCGTTGAGGTTGGCAGCGTGCCTGTTGTCAACCATGGCAATGAGTTTGCATGGATGCCCCAGAGCGGCGCCTTGCTCCCCTGGCGAACGGCGTTACAGAACGCAACGCTTGGAATCGAGCTGACTGGCACCCCGCGCGCTGAGGCTTCAGACCGGGCCAAGCCCTACATGGATGCCTTTGGCCTGAGCGGCTTCGAAGATTCCTGGCCACACCAGCTCTCAGGTGGCATGAGCCAGCGCGTTGCCCTGCTGCGAACAGTCTTGATGGACCGGCCCGTGCTTTTGCTGGACGAGCCGTTTGGTGCGCTTGACGCTCTGACCCGCCGGTCAATGCAGGATTGGCTTGAGCGCCTGTGGGAGCAACACCGTTGGACTGTCGTGCTGATCACCCACGATGTCCGCGAGGCCGTCTTTCTGGCAGACCGAGTGTTCGTTTACTCCGACCGTCCTGCCGCGGTCAAGGCCACAGTGGAGATCGATCTCCCCCGCCCACGCCGGCTGGAGATGATCCAAACCCCAGAGTTCGCGCGAATGGAGAGTGAGATCCTCTCTGTCCTGTTCTCCGTCTAGACTCGCCCACCCCGTGACTTCCAAACTCCTCAAAATCACAGCTGTCAGCCTTGCCGCCGTGCTTGTCGGCTGTGGCTCCGATTCCAATTCCACCACTCACTCTGCGGCACCAACAGGTCAGCCAAAGACGGTCACAGTGGCCCTCAGTTGGACCCCAAACACTGATTACACGGGAATCTACGCAGCCCAAGCCGCTGGTAACTACCGCGAGCGTGGCATCAACTTAAAGATCATCCCTTACGCATCAACGCCGCCAGAAACTCTGGTTTCCGCTGGCAAGGCTGACATTGCCTTCTCCTACCAAGCCGGCCTGACCTACTCCCGCGCCGGGGGCAGCGACCTAGTCTCGATCTTCGTTCCTGACCAGAAGAACGCCTACGCGATTGGCGTCAGCGCGGACCGTAAGGACATCAAGTCCCCAAAGGACCTTGACGGCAAGACTTACGCTGGCTTTGGCACACCGGATGAGGGCCCTGAGCTGACATCCATCATCAAGGCTGCGGGCGGCAAGGGAACGTTTAAGACGGTCACGCTCAATACCTCGGCTTACGAGGCCGTTCACTCTGGCGCAGCGGACTTCACCATTCCTGTTGTGACATGGGAAGGAGTCGAGGCCAAACAGTCCGGTAAGCCAATGAAGTACTTCCGCTTTGAGGACTTCGGGTTCCCACAGCAGTATTCAGTTCTCCTCGCTGCTTCACAGAAGTGGTTGAACGGGAATGACAGCACTGCCCGCGCTTTCGTTGAGGCAACCGCCATGGGTTACAAATTCGCTGCAGACCATCCAGTAGATGCAGCAAAGCTGATGGTTGCGGCCAACAAGTCATCGTTTAAGAACCCCAAGCTTGTGACCGATAGCCAGCTGCTGCTGGCCAAGGGTGGTTACCTGACGACACCGGACGGCAAGGTCGGCGTGCAGAGCGCTAGCCAGTGGGAAAAGTACGGGCACTTCCTGTTTGCCAACAAGCTCCTGTCCGGCCCTAACGGCAAGCCCCTTAAGGCTGAGCCAAACTGGTCGCAGTTCTGGACCAATCGTTACCTCCGCTAGAACTTGTCCAGCGCTAACCGCCTGCCGATGGACCAGGCCCTGGAGGGGCTTGTCCCAAGGCTTGAGGCAGCCCAGCCGAAGTGCGGGGCCACTGCTGTCATTGCCATAGACGGGCGCAGCGGGTCAGGCAAGACCTTCCTGGCTGACCGCCTGGTCGAGGCCTGCGGAGGGCAGATCATCCGACTTGAGGACCTTTACGGCGGCTGGGACGGGCTCGACGCGGGCGTGGACCGCGCGGCCAAGGTCCTCAGTTCACTCGCTTCAGGTACTGAGCCGGTCAGCGTGCCCCACTTCGACTGGCAGACCCAACAGTGGGACGAGCCGAGGGTTCTTGCTCCAAGCCAACTGTTGATCATCGAAGGCTGTGGAGCCGGGGCCAGTGAGCTCGCCCAGTGGACCTCCCTGCTGATCTGGGTGGAGTCCGATTCAGAGACCCGCAAGGACCGAGCCGCGGGCCGGCCGGACTGGTCAGAGTTCGCAGACCATTGGGATGGTTGGGCAGTACAAGAGACCGCTCACATCGCCGCCAGCGGCGTTGAGTCGCGCGCGGACTTCGTGGTCAGTAACTAACCCAACAGGCCGGCTGCAACAAGGCGGGGTTCCAGGTCGACAATGCGATCCTGTCCCCAGAAAATCTCATTGCGGAACACCAGCGTCGGCACACCCCAATGCTCAAGAGCTTCAAGTGCCGCGACGCTGGCTTCCACTCGGGCGCGGTATTCAGGGTTGGCAGTAGCTGCCAGCGATTCCGGCCAGCTCAGGCCGGCCCGCTCAGCAACTGTTTTCAGCCCGGCATCAGTTGACACGTCAACAGCCTCAGCCCAGATCCCCTTACTGGCTGACAGAACAAACTCCTTGATCAAGCCCTGCTCAACTGCGTACTCGCCAACCATCAGGCAGCGCATCGCTCCCTCACCAACAGGGTCGTAGACCGGGCCGAATGGCATGCCGAGCGCATCGGCCTCGCGCTTGGTGTCGCGCAGCGTGTGAATGCCCTTCTCGCGCGGCACTGACTGCCCGCGCATCACCATTGGTATTACGCCGCGGTAAACAATTTCAACCGCGTACTTCTCGGGGAGTGCAAAGACGCGGGGCGCCGACAGGTACGAGTACGGCGAACGGTAGGAGAAGAAATATTCGATTGGCTCAACGCTCATGGCTTCTTCACCCAACCAAGTTCGTCGAGTGTTTCCTCTATGCGGTCAAGCCGTTCGTGGGCGAAGAACCACTGTCCTCTGAGGCAAGCAGCAGGGGTCTCGTAAGGCCCGCGCTTCTTCATCAGCGCTTGGTTCTGGGCCAGCCTGTGAGTCCCCGGGCCAGGTGGCGTGCCACCCACGGTTACATCCCAGAGTGCTGCGAAGTGTTCGGTCTGAATTGGGTCAATGCCCTCCACCCAAATCGCCCGGACGGCCGCGACGGTAAATGCGGTGACAGTCCGGTGGGGCTCCCGAGCCGATACCCACTTGGCCAAGTAGCGCGTGGCTTCCGGGCGGATGACCTCTTTCCGCGTGAAGGTAATGCCATCGCGGGCAGCAAGTCTGGTCGCATCAATCACTGAGTGAGCACGCTTCCATTCAACGGCAGGGTCAGCGTCCATGCCCCGCTCAACGACTGGGATTGAGACGAGGTCAACATCCCGCCCAGATAGGCGGTCGGCAAGGCCGATCAGTGCCACAGCGCTGAGTGCGTCATCAAACGCGAAGAACAGCTCAACCTGTTCCCGCCCACCGGTTCTGCGGAGCTTGGCTGCGGCGAGTTTGTGCCTTGCCTTCACCCCAGCTGAGGCGATAATCAGCCGCGGTCCTGTCTTGCGGGTCAGTGTTTCCTTGACTGCCATTCCTTCAGCCTATTCGCTTCGGCATCCCCACAGCCAAAGCAACTTCTGCCAGCGACGGTACCCACTTGCGTAACCCTTACTCAACCGTGTACATTTGCCAGACCGCAAAAGCGTCCCGCCCCGCGCCAGTCGAACACAAGCCCAAGGACATTGACCGCCCCAATGATCAGCTCCACCTTTACACAGCCAAGTTCGACCCAACCTTTCCTCAAGCGCTCTCTCCTGGCCCTCGCACTAGTGGCCGCAATGGCAATCACGCTGAGTGCAGGCGCAGGAACAGCTGCTGCGACCGTCCCTTCGGAATGGTCTTTTGACACGGTAGCCCCAGCAATCCCATCGAACTTTTCTAACGTTCCAACTGGAACAATCAGAGACAACTGGGCAGATATTTACTTCGAAATCGGCGAAGCCGACGGAACGGTTGAATGTCGTCTCGACCAGAGCAGTTGGGGAGCCTGCACCAGCATTTACTGGGACACGTATGGCTACCACCGCCTACGAGATCTCCCCGATGGCGTTCATTCCGTCTCCGTCCGTCAAACAGACTCTTCGGGCAACGTAAGCGAGGTCGCTACGACTGATTCATGGACGATTGATTCGACACCGCCGACCGTCCCAGGCTCATTCACTGGGGTTCCTTCGAAGCCAACGCGCGCCACGACCGCAACGATTGGCTTCACCCTTGGTGAAGCGGGCGGAACCGTGGAGTGTTCTCCCGACGGACAAGGCTGGGGCGCTTGCACCAGCATTAGCGGTACCACGGGATACCAGACAATGAGTGACCTCGGCGAGTACTACTCCCACATCCTCTTTGTCCGTCAAATAGACGCGGCTGGGAACTACAGTGACACCGCATCCTCAAACACGTGGATCGTTGACATCACCCCGCCTTCAGCGCCGAGCTCGTTCTACGACATGCCAGCTTCAACCACCAGTGCCCGGACCGCGACGATTGGCTTCTACCTGGCTGAAGGGTCTACTGGCGGAACCGTTGAGTGCCGCCTTGACTCAGGCGCGTGGGTCAACTGCACCACTGTCAACTATGGCAATGCATTCTTCGCGCTTACTGGTCTCGCGGGCGGCACCCACACCATCTCTGCCCGTCAGACAGATGAGGCTGGCAATGTGAGTGATGTTGCAACTTCAACTAGCTGGTCCATCGACCTGACTGCCCCCACCACCCCAAAGTCATTCACCGGTGTTCCATCATCGCCGACCAGTGTCCGTACCGCCACGATTGGCTTCACACTTGGCGAGTCGGGGGGGACGACACAGTGCCGGCTGGACAGCGGTGCTTGGGGATCCTGTACGAGCATTTCAGGCACGAGCGGCTCACACAGCCTCTCCAGCCTTGCCGCGGGATCTCACACGGTCTCCGTGCGCCAAACGGACTCTGTTGGCAATGTCAGCGCCATCGGTACTTCCACTTCATGGACGGTTGACTTCACAGCCCCTTCAACCCCCGGTGCGATCAGCGGGGTGCCGTCCTCCCCAGCCAAGGCCACCATCGCGACTCTCACCTTCACGACCGCTGAAAGCGGTGGCACCATCCAGTGCAAGCTTGATAGCGGCGCTTGGAATGCCTGCACGTCGTTCGCTGGGACGAGTGGACAGTTCGCCATCACTGGCTTGACAGACGGTGCTCATACCGCTTACGTTCGCCAGACGGACGCAGCTGGCAACGTCAGCGCCACGCGCACCTCGACGGCTTGGACAGTTGACGCAACCGCTCCTGCAGCCCCGGGGTCCTTCAGCGGCACTCCATCATCAATCACTAACCGCAGCAATGAGTCAATCGGCTTCACCCTTGCTGAGTCAGGCGGTACGACTCAGTGCAGGCTCGACAGTGGCTCGTGGATTGCCTGCTCCAGCATCTCAGGCAGGTACGGCTCGTTCGACGTGGGCACTTACGGCGCGGCGGAAGTCAGAGTCCTGTCGGAAGGAACTCACACAGTCTCCGTCCGTCAGACCGATGCGGCCGGCAACGTCAGCGCGATCGGTACCTCGAGTTCTTGGACGATCGATCGGACCGCTCCCGCCGCGCCTGGGTCATTTACGGGCGTGCCAAGTGTCACTAGCAATGCAACAACACTGACGATTGGCTTCACTCTTGCGGAGGCAGTTTCTAGTGGCAGGATCGACTGTGCCCTCGACGCTGGCGATTGGGTTGATTGCTCCAGCAGCGCGACCGGCACAAGCGTTTCGTACACGCTCTCCGGCCTCACTCAGGGC
>JAPLCJ010000040.1 GCA_026392255.1 Solirubrobacterales bacterium | reverse complement strand
GAAAGGGCGTGCTCTGCTGGCCAAGCGGAAACGGACCCGACGGCGACCCAGTGCGAGCCCTGTTTGGCCGTTTGGGCCACGTTGTGGATCTGGATGAGGATCTGATCGAGCAGGCGATGGCGCTCTCAAGTAATGCCCCCGGGTTCCTTGCGTTCGTTGTCGAGGCCTTCGTTGACGCTGGGGTTGAATATGGACTCGATAGACCGCTTGCCACTGAGCTTGTGATGCATACGCTTTCGGGAACCGCCGACCTACTTCAGGTCAGGCAGGGAGATGCAGAGAGACTTAGGCGTGAGGTGTGTTCTCCCGGAGGATCAACGGAACGCGGTGTAGCAGCCCTTGAGGCCACTGGGCTAAGGGAGTCATTCAAGGCTGCTGTCAAGGCCGTTCTGGACCCTGCCGGATGATTCTTCTCGCGTCGGTCAGGGTAGAGATAGCCGGTTTTATGCAGGCTCTCATCCTTGTCTACAGCATCATGATTTTCGGCTGGGTTGTTCAGTCGTGGGTCCTGTCTAGCGGGATCAGGCCAGGTCGTCTAATTCCGCTGTTCAAGTTTCTGGATGGTGTTGTGGGTCCGTTTATGAGGTTGCTCAGACGCTTCATTCCGCCGCTTGGCCCGATCGATCTATCTCCGTTGGTAGCGCTCTTACTTGTCCAGCTGGGTGGCGGAACGGTCGCTCAGCTCGTCGGGGGCTGACCTTGTCGGCTAATCAGGGAGCCTGGCTGCGAGCGCTTGGTCTCGCTTCTATTGTGCTTCTGCTCGATCAGGGTGTTAAGTCAGCCGTTCGCGCCAACATCATCGTTGGTGAGCGGAGAGATCTACTCGGTCCCCTAGACCTCGTCCGCGTGTCTAATCAGGGGGTGGCATTCGGCTTTATGAACGGTGCCGGGTGGGTGGTGCCAGCCATCACCGTAGCTGCTCTGACCGGAGTGTTGATCTGGTTTGGGACACATACCTCGGCTTACTTGGCCTGGATCCCTGCCGGGCTGGTTCTGGGCGGCGCTGCGGGCAATCTGTGGGATCGGCTTCAAGCTGGAGCGGTGACTGATTTCATCAAGCTGCCACACTGGCCCGCGTTCAACATTGCGGACATGGCAATCACAATTGGTGTGGTTGCTCTAGTTGCAATCGCGGAAATTTATGGCCGAGACAAGAACCCTCAAGATCCCTGAAGAAGCAGCGGGCCTCCGGCTCGATGCGTGGTTGGGTGAGCATTACGGCTCCCGGACAGCGGCCGTGCGCGCGATTGACTCAGGTCTAGTGACAGTGGACGGAGAGGCACGGCCCAAGTCATGGCCTGTGTCAGAAGGCGAGAGCGTGGTGCTGATTGCTCCCGCCGCAAAGCCAGCGGTCAAAGGTGAGGCTGGTCCTCCCATTGAGGTTGTCTTCATCGATGAGTGGCTGATGGTTGTCTCGAAGCCACCAAACCTCGTTGTCCACCCGGCGCCGGGCCATCAGACAGGCACGCTCTCCCAGCTCCTCGCGCACCAGATCGGAGGTGGGGAGGAGGAGCGAGCAGGAATCGTTCACAGACTTGACCAGCACACCAGCGGGCTAATGATCCTTGCCCGTCAGGAAGAGTCTCATCGCGTACTGCGCCAGATGCTCGAGGACCGCGATGTCAAGCGAGGCTACAAAGCTCTTGTTATCGGAGCGCCAGAGACCCGCGAGGGCACCATCGACGCCGCAATTGGACGCGATCGTAGAGTCCGCACGCGGATGTCAACATCGACCGATACCCCGCGAGACGCAGTCACCCACTTTGTTGTGGACGAGGCGTTTCTCTATGCAACGCTGCTGGATGTCTCGCTGCAGACCGGTCGTACACATCAGATCCGCGCTCACCTGAAGGTCATCGGCCTGCCAGTAGCAGGTGATCCTGAATATGGCGTGACCAATGCCTACGGGTTGGAGAGGCAGTTCCTGCACTCCGCCTCTTTGTCGTTCTCCCACCCGATCACTGCAGAGCCCCTTGGCTTCGAATCAAACCTTCCTGATGACCTTGCGGCGGCCCTTGAGCGAGCCCGTGTGGGCGAAGTACCGCTCAGCAACTGACCAAATTAGGCCGGATCGCCTACTATTGCTGGTCAATCGGAACTCAACCCGTTTAGTGGATCGGCTGCAACCTTCCCTGCTGTGAAGTGGGGCGCAGTTACGGACTAGACGGCATCAAAAACAATTAACAAAGGGAGTACCTAAACATGGCCGCCACTGGCATCCGTGAATTGCTGGAAGCCGGAGTTCACTTCGGGCATCAAACGCAACGCTGGGACCCACGCATGCGCCGTTATATCCACGGCGAGATGCAGGGTATTTACCTCATCGATCTGCTCCAGACGGAGGCACTTCTTGCAAAGGCACAGGCCTTCTGCGCAGAGACTGCACGTCGTGGCGGAACCGTTCTGTTTGTGGGCACGAAGAAGCAAGCCCGCGATGCAGTGCGCGAAGCAGCAGAAGCCGCCGACATGCCATATGTCAATCACCGTTGGCTCGGCGGGCTCCTGACCAACTTTCAGACGATCTCACGTCGAATCAAGCGACTCCACGACCTCGAGCGCTACTCAGCTGAGGGACAGCTCGCTCTGCTCCCAACCAAGGAGCGGATGTCAGCAGAAGCCGACCTTGTCAAGCTGACTAACAACCTTGGTGGGGTCAAGCACATGACTCGCGTCCCTGACGTAGTCATCGTCTTCGACATCAACACTGAGGAGATTGCTGTCAAGGAAGCAAACCGACTGCGCATTCCTGTCATTGCTTTGGTGGATACGAACTGCGACCCAACCGGCGTTGACTTTGTTATCCCAGGCAACGACGACGCGATGCGTTCCTGCCAGCTCATTGCCAACTCGATCAGCGATGTCATCGCTCAGTCGAGAGGGCTCTTCAAGGCAGAGGAGGAGCAGGCCCGCGCTGAAGCAGCTGCTCGCGCCCTCGCCGATAAGGAGAACCGCGAGAAGCGTGAGGCTGATGAGGCCGCGCGTCGACTTGCAGTTGAGGAGGAAGCCGCCACGAAGGCTGCAGCTCAGGCTGTCGTGATCGAGGCAGCTGAGGCAGAGCAAGCAAGAGCAGAGGCAGAGGTTGCCGTACGCGAAGCTGTCGCAGAACGCGTCGCTGAGCAAGCCGAAGCGAATGCTGCCGCAGAGGCAGCAGCTCCAGCCGAGCCAGCAGCTCCAGCCGAGCCAGCAGCTCCAGCCGAGCCAGAAGCTCCAGCCGCAGAGGCAACGCCTGAGGCTGCCCCGGAGCCAGAAGCAGAGGCATCTCCGGATGACGCTGCGCCGGCTGAGCCAGAGGTTCCCGCTGAGGAGGCCCCCAAGGCCGAGGAGGAATCCGCGTGACCATTAAGGCTGCTGATGTGAAGGCTCTTCGAGAGAAGACCGGCGCAGGGATGCTTGACTGCAAGAAGGCCTTGGAAGAGGCGAACGGGGACATTGACGCCGCCGTAGACGCCCTGCGCGTCAAGGGGCTCGCCAATGCCGCTAAGCGTGGAGACAAGGAAGCTAGCCAGGGCGTTATCGCCAGCTACATCCATTTCAATGGCACCCTGGGAGCGATGGTCGAAGTTGACTGTGAGACAGACTTTGTTGCCCGCAATGAGGAGTTTGTCGCGTTCGCTAATGACGTTGCAATTCATGTAGCTGCAGTTGGCCCGCTCTACGTCAATGAGGATTCAGTTCCTGAGGAAGACAGAGAGGCCGAGCTGCGCGTACTTAAGGAGCTTGACTCCGATAAGCCTGAGGAGATCCGCGCGAAGATCGCAGAAGGCCGCATTGGGAAGTGGCTTGATGAGGTGGTCCTCCTGAGGCAGCCACACGTCAACGGCGATCGGTTCGAAGGTCGAACGATAGAAGAGCTGCGTGCCGAACTTGCGTCCAAGACTGGCGAGAACGTCGTTATTCGACGCTTCTCGAGATTCGCGGTCGGAGGCTGAGCTAGACCATGGCGGCGAACGGCCCCTACCGACGTATCCTCCTGAAGCTGTCAGGTGAGTCTCTGATGGGCGATTTGGAATATGGGACTGATCCAAAGCGGGTCCAATCCATTGCCAGGCAGATCGCAGCTGTTCATGCTGATGGAGTCGAAGTTGGCATCGTCGTTGGTGCCGGCAACATCTACCGCGGGTTGGCTGGTGCTGCTGAAGGAATGGATCGCGCAACCGCTGATTACATGGGGATGCTGGCTACGGTTCTAAACGCTCTGGCACTCCAGGACGCACTTGAGACTGCCGGGGCACCAACCCGCGTTCAGTCGGCTATCACGATCAGTGAAGTAGCCGAGCCGTACATCCGTCGCAGGGCGATGAGGCACCTTGAGAAAGGTCGCATTGTTGTCTTCGCAGGAGGCACAGGCAATCCGTTCTTCACCACGGATACCGCTGCAGCACTTAGGGCCGCTGAGATCAGGGCTGAAGTTGTTCTGATGGCTAAGAACGGTGTAGAGGGCGTCTATAGCGCTGATCCGGCTGTCCACCCGGACGCTGAGTTCATCCCAAATATCACCCACATGGAGGCCATCGAGCGTCGACTCCAGGTGATGGACACAACTGCCCTTTCGCTCTGCCTTGAGAACGGTCTTCCGATTCAGGTGTTCAACATGTCTGAAGACGGCGCCATCGGGCGTGTTGTGTCGGGCGAGCAGGTAGGTACGCTGGTAAGCACATGATCGACGACCTTCTCAAAGACGCTCAAGATCGCATGCACAAGTCAGTAGAGTCCACTCGAGGCGAGTTCGGCTCAGTTCGGACGGGGCGTGCTTCTCCAGCCCTGCTTGATCGAGTGACTGTGGACTACTACGGCACTCAGACTCCGCTGACGCAGATGGCAACCGTTAGCGCGCCAGAGGCAAGACTCCTGACTGTCATGCCATATGACGCATCCAGCCTTGCCGACATTGAGCGGGCAATTTTGGCGGCCGATCTTGGAATCACACCAGGCAACGATGGAAACATCATCCGTCTCTCGATTCCTGAGCTGACTGAGGAGCGCCGCAAGGAGCTCGCGAAGATCGCCAAGGGAATCGCCGAAGAGGGCCGCATCGCGATCAGGAACATCAGGCGTGACGTTATGCAGGACCTCAAGGCACTCAAAGATTCTGGGGAGACGGGTTCTGACGAGGAACACCGTGCCGAGGAATCACTCCAGAAGCAGACCGACGCCCAGATTGCCGAGCTGGATGAACTTCTCGCTCGCAAGGAGTCGGAGATACTCGAAGTTTGAGTCCGTCTGAGCCGCGACGGGCTAAGACTGTTGCGATCATCACTGACGGCAACGGCCGTTGGGCACAGGAGCGAGGGTTGCCCGTGGTTGAGGGGCACGCTGCCGGCGCAGACACCGTCAAGGCACGGCTTCGTGACTGTGTGGAATTCGGCGTGGAGCAGCTAACTGTCTATTCGTTTTCGACTGAGAACTGGTCTCGGTCGGCGACCGAGGTACGTGGACTCATGAAGATGTTTGACCAACGCCTGCAGACCGAGACTCCCGAGCTCAACGATGAGGGCGTGCGAATGCGTTTCATTGGTGACCGGGCAGATCGCCGTATCCCAAAGTCGCTGGTAGAGCGGATGGCTTGGGCCGAGGCTGAGACCGCCGACAACGATCGAATCGACCTCTTCGTGGCGTTCAACTATGGAAGTCGGGATGAGATAGTGCGTATGGCAGGTGAGTATCAGGGTGGCGGAGAGAAGGAGTTCAACAAGTTGATCGGCCACAGCGGCTTGCGAGATCCGGACCTTTTGATCCGTACAAGCGGTGAGCAGCGGATCTCCAACTTCCTTCTGTGGCAATGTGCGTACAGCGAGTTCGTCTTCCATGACGCGCTCTGGCCGGACTTCACGCGGGAGGACCTGCGTTCCTGCCTGGACGAGTACACAGCACGCGAGAGAAGATTTGGGGGGCGGAAATGAAGCGAAGCGATCTGATGGGACGGTTCCTGGTGTCGGTTCCGCTCGCGGCACTTGCAGTCGTGCTGGTTGCAATCGGCGACTGGTTCTTCGCCGCCGCAGTTACTGCCATCGGGTGTCTTTGTCTCCATGAGCTGTATGAGCTGCTTGCTGCGAGACGCCCACTGCGGCTCGCTGGCTTTGCTGGTCTTGCCGGGTGTGTGATTGCGGCCAAGCTTGGCGGACCGTCAGCACTTCTGTTCGCGGTGTGGATCACGTTGCCCATGACTTTTGCGATGGCGGCTGCCAAGCCTGCGCTCGACGGTTCAACTGACTCGATTCTTGCCACTGGCTTGGGGATCTGGTGGATTGCAATTGGGTTTAGTCACGCTGTCCTTTTGCGCGACATGGCGCATGGCGGAGGAATAGTTCTTGATGCCTTGTTGGCAACCTTTGCTGGTGACACCGGGGCTTACTTTGGCGGGCGCTCGTTTGGGACTAAGCCGCTCGCCCCGAGGATCTCGCCCCGCAAGACTGTTGAGGGTCTTGTGGCTGGAATGATTGCTGCTGTGGCCGCTGCGCTTGTTGCAAGCCTCTATCAGGACTGGCTTGGGTTCGGCACGGCACTCGCCATCGGTGTCACAGTCGCAGTCCTCGCGCCGGCTGGAGATCTCTTTGAGAGCCTCATTAAGAGGGATGCTGGTGCCAAGGACACGGCACGCACCCTTGGACCCCATGGCGGGGCTTTGGACCGTCTCGATGGAGTTTTGTTCTCCATCGTTGGTGTCTATTGGGTCTGGCACCTGCTGGGGTGATGGACTTTCGCGCTTCATGTGCCAGCATGGCTTTATGAAGCGGATCGTGATCGCCGGTGTAACCGGCTCTATTGGGACCCAGGCCGTAGAGGTTTTAGCCGACAACGATGAGATTGCGATCGTTGGAATGGCTGCTGGCGCAAAGGCGAGAGAGCTCTTCGAGCTAGCAACCGTGGCAGGAGTAACCGAACTGGCCTTAGCCTCCGAACGGTTTGCAGAGCAAGTGCCAGACGGCGTGACGCTGCGAGTGGGGGCGGGTTCTGTCGAGGCGCTGATTGCGGAGCTCAAACCCGATCTTGTCCTCAATGCGGTGGTTGGTTACGCAGGACTTTCGATCACCAGAGCAGCTCTCGAAAACGGCGCTGACCTTGCCCTTGCCAACAAGGAGTCTCTCGTCGCCGCGGGACACCTCGTGAAGGAGCTCGCGGCAGACAATGGCTGCGAGATCATCCCCGTAGATTCAGAACACGCCAGTCTTGCCCAGCTCCTTGAAGGCATCCCCGCAGACGAGATCTCCAACATGACGCTCACGGCCTCAGGAGGGCCCTTTCGAGGCTGGACAGCCGAACGTATGGCCAACGTCACAGTGGACGAAGCTCTCAACCACCCCACTTGGACGATGGGGGGCAAGATCAGCATTGATTCAGCCACCATGATGAACAAGGGTCTAGAACTAATTGAGGCCCACCACCTCTTCGGGGTTAGGTACGAAAACCTCAAGGTTCTTGTCCACCCACAGTCAATAGTTCATGCCCTTGTCGAGCTCACAGATGGAATGCAGATGGCTCACATGGGAATGCCTGACATGAAGGCACCAATTGCCTGGGCCGTAGAGGGAAGGACCCGCCGCAATATCGGCGTTGCTCCGCTAGATCTGGGCGTGATTGGAAGCCTTACATTTGAGGAGCCAGACCTAATGGCGTTCCCGGCCCTTCCGATTGTAATAGAGGCAGGAACGCGCGGGGGCAGTGCTCCGGCCGTCCTCAATGCCGCCAACGAGGTTGCTGTCACAGCATTTCTCCAAGGACGCCTTGGGTTTGGGCGCATCATTCCACTCGTTGCGGTTTGCCTTGAACAGTTGCAGGACATGCCGGGGTCTACCTTTGACGAACTTGATGAGGCGGACAGGGCCGCACGGGCGTTGACGGCCGAGGCTGCGTCGGCTGTTGAGGTCAGCACGTGACTTGGGTTCTAACTATCGCGGGTATTGCCGCTTTGATCGTGATCCACGAGGGCGGGCATGCCATCGCTGCACTCCTAGTTGGGATGAAGGTTGAGCGCTTTGCTCTGTTCTTCCCTCCAATCCTGCTGAAGAAGAGGATTGGCTCAACGGAGTTCGCGTTGGGGACCATCCCGCTCGGCGGCTACGTCCGGATTACGGGTCAGAACCCGATTGAGGATGTTGCCCAAGAGGACGAGGACTTGTCCTATGCCAATAAAGCAATCTGGAAGAGGGCCTTTGTGATTGCGGCGGGTCCAGCTGCAAATCTTGTTACCTGCCTAGTTCTCGTTACGGTCCTGCTGATGGTAAGTGGACAGCAAACGCCCACTTCGAGAATTAGCCCGAACGCTCTGCAGGTTCCAGCTTTGGGTTCTCTCAAGGCTGGGGACCGAATCGTCTCTGTGGATGGCGTCAAGGGAGGTCCTGAGGCGTTTGTCAAGCAGACCCGGACCCATCGCTGCGCGTCTGTTCCAATCGCCGGGTGCCTAGCAACGGATGCTGCTGCGCTCGTGGTCGTCAGGAATGGGCAGAGTCAGCGTCTGCTGCTGTTCCCGCGCTATGACGCTAAGGCTAAAGCGATGCGGCTCGGTTTTGCCTTCGCCACAGACCGGCAGGAGCTCCCCTTTAGCGAGGCCGCACGGACGTCAGTGTCAGCATCTTGGCAGGTGAGTAAGGCAACGCTCAAAGCAATATCTGGGGTGGTTGATTCCAAACAGCGCAGTCAACTGGGAGGAATAGTTGGTGGGGTTGCGGTGACGGAGGAGGCGTTTTCTCAAGATCTCGTGAATGCGCTTGAACTACTCGCGTTCATCTCGCTCTCCATTGCGCTCGTCAATCTTCTCCCAATACTGCCGCTCGATGGAGGCCATCTCCTGTGGCTTCTGATTGAGAAGTTGAGAGGACGACCAGCTAGCACCGAAACACTTGAGAGAGCAGCGCTGATCGGGTTTGGCTTGGTGGCAGTGCTATTTGTGATCGGGTTATCCAATGACATTGGGCGACTGGGAGCGGGTGGGTTTTCACAGCCTCACTGATCTGTGGTTGCGATAGGCTCGGGCTCGATCTCTAGGGGGAGAAATGAGCAACTCGTCAGCTAGCGCAACGATGGCACTTGCCATCAGGGAAACAGCAGGAAACCACGGCGATATTGTCGCGGTTCGGACAGCGGACGATTCGGTTTCGTTCACTTGGTCTCAGCTGCTTGGCGAGATAGATCTCCTCGCCGGAGGATTGGTTGGTCTGGGTGTTGGACGGCCTGACACGGTTGCACTGTTGATGGGTAACCGTCCTGAGTTCCACATCGCGGATATGGCAGTGGTGACCGCTGGAGGGACGCCTTTCTCGGTCTACCAGACCTACACTGCTGATCAGATTAAGTATCTGCTGGAGGACGCCGCACCGAAGGTGGCAATCGTCTCATCGGAGTACCTGGATGTGATGCTCGAAGCACAGGCAGGAACGAGCCTTGAAACCATCATCACTGTCGACGGCGAAACCGATCCAGCGCGTCCGATCCTCAAAGCATGGGCAGAGGTTCGCGATTCCAACCCCTCATTTGATGCTCAGGCTGCAGCAGAAGCCGTCGATGAGGGCGATGTATTGACGCTGATCTACACGTCTGGAACCACTGGCCCTCCTAAGGGGGTGGAGCTGACACACGGGAATCTCCTGCCGGTCACCCGGGCCGTTGCAGACCTCGTGCACCTCCAGCCTGGGGACCGATTGATCTCGTGGTTACCAGCAGCGCATATTGCCGAGCGTGATGCCCACCACTACATCCCAATCGTGTATGGCGCATCTATTACCTGTTGCCCTGACCCTCGCCAGATCATCCAGTTTCTTCCCCAGGTCCGCCCGAACTGGTTCTTCGCTGTTCCGAGAATCTGGGAGAAGCTAAAAGCGGGTCTGGAGGCCATGCTCGAGGCTCAGCCATCGGAACAGTCTGCTCCCCTGAAGCAGGCGCTCAAAGACGCTACTGAGGCCATCCAAATTGGTCAGCGTGGCGAGACAGTACCTGCACAGCTGGCTGCGAAGGTCAGCGAGGCCGACGAGACTTACTTCAAGGGCCTGCGAACGATGCTCGGCCTGGATGACGTCAGGACCGTCGGTGTTGGGGCAGCTCCAACCCCACCTGAGGTGATCGAGTTCTTCCACGCAATTGGTATCGAACTCGCCGAGCTCTGGGGCATGTCGGAGACCTGTGGCTACGGGACGCTCAATCCCGCTGGTGCTGTCCGGATTGGGACAGTGGGCCCACCCTCGCCAGGGGCGGAGATCCAGATTGCGGATGACGGGGAGGTCCTGATCAGGGGAGCCTGCGTGATGAAGGGGTATCGGAACAATCCGAAGGCAACCGCTGAGACCATCGACTCTGACGGCTGGCTGCACACTGGTGATATCGGCATACTCGACGAGGCTGGCTACTTGAAGATCGTTGATCGCAAGAAGGAGATCATCATTAACGCGGCAGGCAAGAACATGTCGCCGGCCAATATTGAGGCCACGGTTAAGACGTCAAGTCCACTGATTGGGCAGGCGTGTGTTATCGGGGATGCGCGGCCCTACAACACGGCGCTGATCGTTCTCGACGTGGATATGGCACCCGCCTGGGCCGCTCAACATGGGATCGCCGTTGTTGATCTGGCCGCGCTTTCTGTTGACCCACAGATTCGGACCGAGCTAGAGGCGGCCATCGACCGAGCCAATCAGAAGATGGCGCGCGTTGAACAGATCAAACGGTTTGTCATCCTTCCCACCGACTGGGAGCCAGGTGGCGATGAGCTGACACCAACCATGAAGCTCAAGCGTAAGCCGATTGCTGCGAAATACTCGGATGAAATTGAGGAGCTGTACGCCTGATCTTTGGGTTGTTTTGGGCGGACTGTCAGTCTGCGTCGTAGACTAAGCAGATGGCCTCAAAGAGACAGATAGTCGTTGGTGATGTTCCGATCGGCGGTGGAGCCCCAGTCGCGGTTCAGACGATGACTAAGACGGAGACAGCCAACCTCGATGAGACCATGGCTCAGATCCACCGTGTGGCAGAGGCCGGAGCAGACATTGTCCGCGTCGCAGTGCCACGAGACGAGGATGTAGAGGCGCTCAAGGTGATCGTCGTCAAGTCGCCCATCCCAGTTATTGCTGACATTCACTTCAACCACACTCTCGCCCTGAAGGCCCTTGATGCTGGGGCCCACTGCATCAGGATCAACCCAGGCAACATTGGGGGACCTGAAAAGGTCAAGGAGGTCACAGCCAAGGCCCATGATCTTGGAATTCCATTGAGGATTGGAGTCAACTCCGGTTCGCTTCCCAAGCACCTTCATGACATGGAGAAGGAGGACTCAGTGCAGGCGCTCGTTACAGCGGCTGTCGAGTTTGTCGAGATGATGGACGGGTTCAACTTCGAAAATTTCAAGGTGTCAATCAAGTCAACGAACGTTCCGAACACGATTGCGGCCAACAGGCTTCTGTCAAGCAAGATCGACTTCCCGCTTCACTTGGGTATCACAGAGGCAGGAACTCGCTGGACCGGTTCTCTGAAGTCCTCGGTAGGCCTAGGGACGCTGCTTGCGGATGACATCGGGGACACGATTCGAATTAGCCTTTCGACCTTCCACGCTGAAGAGGAAGTCAAGGTCGGTTGGGAAATCCTCAAGGCCCTGAAGCTCCGTGAGCGCGGTCCTGTTCTGATTGCCTGCCCGACTTGTGGTCGGCTTCAATTCGATATGGACAGTGTTGTGGCCGAGATAGAGCAGAGGCTTGAGGCGTACGCCGATCCGATTGAGGTCGCAGTGCTCGGCTGTGCGGTCAATGGAATTGGAGAAGCCTCCCATGCTGACTTCGGCATCACTGGTGCTAAGAACGAGGGCTTGATCTTCTCGCGAGGTAAAGCGCTGCGCAAGGTTCCTCAGGACCGGCTGGTTGATGAGCTGTTTGTTGAGATTGATCGCTATGCAACGGCCAAGGAGATCAGGGTCGATGAGCGAGCAGCAGCTGAGGGGAGCGAATGGCTTGCGCAGATCGAAGCGGAGAATGCTCACGATCTAACCCCCGAGCGGCTCAAGGCGATGGAGGTTGAGCAGGCAGCACGGGAAAGTGCAGCGGAGCCGCTGGTCGACGAGGAGTCCTCGCCGACCGCGGGCCGCAGATTCAGCCGTAGCGGCTGATCAGACTGCTGCGAACCGGGCTGCAACCCGGTTCCAATCGACAACATTCCAGATTGCGCTGAGGTAATCCGGACGGCGATTCTGATAATTCAGGTAGTAAGCGTGCTCCCAGACGTCAATCCCAAGGAGTGGGGTCTGTCCGTCACTGAGCGGGCTGTCCTGGTTCGGCGTGCTGACGACTGCAAGCTCCGAGCCGTTATGGACAAGCCATGACCAGCCGGATCCAAACCGAGCCACGCCAGCATCATTCATGGCGGTGCGGAGCGCGTCAGCTGACCCGAAGGTCGCGTCGATCGCAGCGGCAAGGTCACCAGCTGGGTCCCCTCCTCCGTCCGGGGAAAGGGACTCCCAGAAGAGAAGATGGTTGTGGTGTCCTCCGGCGTTGTTGCGGACAGCCATGCGAGATGCCTCGGGAACATCGCCAAGTCGGGCGAGGAGTTCCTCGACGGAAACGTCCGCAAGCGGCGTTCCCTCAAGTGCGGCATTAGCCTTGTCCACGTAAGCCTGATGATGCTTGTCGTGGTGGATCTGCATTGTCGCCTCATCAATATGGGGCTCAAGTGCGTCGTATGCGTAGGGAAGTGCAGGAACCTCGTAAGCCATTAGCTACTCCAATCGGTTGGTGAAAAGTCCGCCTGTATCGGCGTCACGTGTCCTATTCCTAGCAGGGCTGGATGCGGCGGGGGTTCAGCCCGGGGCAGGGGCGGCTATCGTCCGCCCTCGTGGATCGCCTCTCCTCATACCTACTTCCGACCGAGAAGGAAGATCCAGCCGACGCTGAGGCGCTCTCTCACCGTCTCATGGTGCGAGCAGGGCTAATCCGCCAGCTTGGCGCTGGGTTCTGGAGCTGGATGCCAGCAGGGTGGCGCGTCCACAACCGGGTGACTTCCATCATCCGTGAGGAGATGGAGGCAATCGGCGGCCTCGAGATGCTGATGCCTGTCCTGATGCCTGCCGAGCCTTGGATCAAGACTGGTCGGCATGACATTCCAGAGCTCTTTCGTCTGAAAGATCGCAAGAGTGCGGATCTTGTCCTCGCAATGACCCACGAGGAAGCGGTCACCACCCATGCAGCGCAGCTCATCCGCTCTTATCGCGATCTGCCGCTGATCCTGTGGCACATGCAAATCAAAGAGCGCGACGAGCCACGGCCGCGCGCCGGAGTTCTGCGTACCCGCGAATTCATCATGAAAGACGCCTACTCGTTCGATCGCGACGAGGCAGGTCTCGCAGAGTCGTATGAGAAGCATGTTGTGGCTTACGACCGGATCTTCGACCGTTGTGGGATTGAGTGGTACAGGGTTGAGTCTGATGTGGGGATGATGGGCGGCTCGGCTGCCCACGAGTACATGGCACCCTGCGCCGCCGGCGAAAATGAGGTCGCTCTCGCCCCTGGTTATGCAGCCAACGTGGAAATAGCAACAGCGCAAGCACAGGCGGTGGATCTGGCAGCAAGCTCGACAGAGCCTGCCAAGGTCGCAACACCAGGCCTGACCACCATCGAACAGGTCTCAGCGTCGTTGGGCCTTCCTGCCGGTGGGCTTCTCAAGGCTGTCCCAGTGATGGCAGGGGGAACGTTCACAGTGGCCGTAGTGCGTGGAGACCACAGACTGAACGAGATCAAGTTCGCTAACGCGATGGGAGTCGATGTCAGGCAGGCCACTGCGGATGAGATCGAGCAGAATCTCGGGCCGGCCGGTTCTATCGGGCCAGTGGGCACTGACGTTCCGGTGGTACTTGACAGCGCCGTGTCGGCTGAGCACGACTATGTGGTTGGAGCCAACGAAGCGGATACTCACCTTTCTGGCGTTCGGCCGGGACGCGACTTCAGCTTTACCCAGGCCGACATCCGCAGTGTTGAGGCCGGCGACCTTGTTGGCGGGCAACCGATCACGATTGAACCTGCGATTGAGGTGGGAAACATCTTCAAGCTGGGGACGCGCTACTCAGAGGCACTTGGCGCCAACTTCCTTGATGAGTCTGGAAGGCAGCAGCCCATCGTTATGGGCTCATACGGGATTGGCCCTGCCAGAATTGCGGCCGCAGCCGTCGAGCAGCGCGGATCCGACCGCGGGATTGATTGGCCTGCCTCCTTGGCCCCGTGGGACGTTCAGGTGCTGGCTCTGGGCAAGAGCGACTCGCGTGAACTCGAGGTAGCCACTCGGATTGCTCAGGATCTTCAGGATGCTGGGGCAGAGGTGCTGTTGGACGACCGGGAAGCCTCCCCAGGTGAGAAATTTGCAGATGCTGATCTTGTCGGGTGCCCGATCCGGCTGACGGTTGGGCGCAAGGGTCTAGAGAAGGAAACAGTTGAGGTCCAGGTCCAAGGAGCTGAGAAGACGGATATAGCCCTAGCTACTGCTGGTAGCGAGGTCGCCGCGATCTGGAAGAGTCTCTCCTGAGCACCAAGCGTCCAGGTTGGAAGCGACTTGTGGGTGCCGACCGTTCGGGCCCGCCTCCCGCCGCGACTCTGAGCGGAGCTCCATGGAATCCTTGGACCATTCCCAACGCCATCGCAGGGGTAAGGCTCATTGGGATCCCAGTGTTTCTCTGGATGGTTCTTTCCACGGATGATGGCCACAATGTGAACGCTGCGATCCTCTACGCCGTAATTGGCTGGAGCGACTACTTCGATGGGTTCATCGCCCGGCTGACCGGTCAATACAGCCGACTGGGCGCGCTTCTGGACCCTGTTGCAGATCGGGGCCTTGCGCTGGCTGGAATGTTCATCGCCTTGAGGTACGACCTGCTCCCTGCTTGGGCCGTTTGGATCGTGCTCGCGCGGGAAGGGCTGATGCTTCTGCTCGGACAGTGGGCACTTCGCAAGGGGGTAGAGGTAAGAATCAACTGGCCTGGACGACTTGGTGTGGGTCCAGTTCTCGCGGCCCCATTCTGGGCGATGATCAACTTCGACACCTTTGCCCAAGCCCTTCTCTTCACCGGACTAGCCCTGAGCTTGTGGGCGACGGTTCTGTATGCGAGGGACGCTCGGCGCCAGCTTGAGGACGATTGCACACCCTCCACCTCTGCTTGACCCTTTAGCCCAGACCGGGGTAGACTCGGGTTCCAATGGCTTCTCACTGCTCCGAATGCGGCGCCTCTGTCACAGAAGGCTCCCACTACTGCCAACGCTGTGGTTCCTTCATCGGCTCTGAGCCGGATGGAGCAACGGGCGCATGGAAAGTTGGGGAAACCGGAGAGCTAGAGGCGGTTTCAACTAGCCCTGAGAGTGATGGTTCATTCCTAGTTGTGCGTTCCGGGGGCGGCAGGGCAGGGGAGAGCTTCCACCTTGAGGATGGTCGTCAAACAATTGGCCGCAGTCCCCAAAGCTCGGTGTTCCTTGATGACATCACCGTGTCTCGAGATCACGCTGTCCTTGTGGAGCGTGCCGGCCAATGGTGGATTGATGACTGCGGCTCGCTGAACGGCACATATGTCAATCGCCAGCGGATTGACAGTCAGATTTTGTCGGACGGCGATGAAGTCCAAGTTGGCAAGTATCGACTGGCATTTCTGAACAAATGAGCGAGATTCCGATGACGGACGAGGCTCCGGCCAAAACTGCTGACGGCCGTACTATCGGTTCTGTCTGTGAGGCTCTATCAAGAGAGTTCCCCGACCTCACCATCTCCAAGATTCGTTATTTGGAAGACCGTGGACTGCTGACGCCACGAAGGACTGCTGGCGGCTACCGGATTTATGGCAAGACAGAGGTCACGAGGCTTCGCACTGTCTTGAGGCTTCAGCGTGACGAGTTTCTGCCTCTGAAGGTGATTCGACAGGAATTGGCCGTGGGCCGCAAAGAGGCGACAAGCCCGGACGGCGCCTCAGCGCCAGTGACTCCAAAGAGACGAGCTACCGCAGTAGAGCGCAACTCGTCGTGGACGACGCTCGACGATGTCCTTCTCGACACGGGAGTGGAGCCGGCGCTTGTCAAAGAGCTGCAGGACTACGGAGTAGTTAAGGGCGAGCAGCGCGGCGCTGAGCTCGGGTTTGACGACACGGAAGTGGAGATTGTTCGAGCCGTAGGGGAGCTCGCGCGCTACGGCGTTGCAGGTAGAAATTTGAGGGTGTTTAGAAGCTCAGCGGACCGCGAGTCCCAGCTCTTGCAGCAGATCCTCGCCCCATCGCTCCGATCCAAGAATCCTCAGCGTCGGGCGGAGGCAGTTGAGGCTCTCGACAACCTAGCGTCGGTCACCAGCTATTTAGGTCATCTCCTTCTGGTCCGGGATCTGCGTCATATGGCCGATCCTCAGTAGCTCGAATGCCTAGTGCGCGCTGCCAGATAGAGCTCAATGTCCCAGCTGAAAAAGTATGGGCTTATGCCGCTGACCCGTCTCGTCTCCCACGTTGGTGGCCCGCGGTAGAGCGCGTAGATCGCACTGACGACGAGAGTTACACCCGCTGGGTGATGTCTCCAAGAGGTCGTGCAGTCCCGATGGCTTTTAGGCTCGCAGATCTGGAGAGCGGTCACAAGGTGTGTTGGCAGCAGGAGCTTGCCGGGACGGCTTTCGCCCGTTCCGTCAAGTCGAGCGAGGAGACGATCAAGGTGGTAGCCAGCGCTAGTGGGTCAACCGTCGACCTTTCCATTAGGAGACGCCTAAAGGGAACGGCCCGCCTCGGCTCGATCCTCGTCCATCGCGGGCAGCGCCGAGAGCTGAATGCTGCCGCCGAAAATCTGAAGGCGAATCTCGATGGCTGAGCGACGTGAGATGCCACTTTGGGGATGGGGCGACCCAGATCATGTGCGCGAGATCCCGAAGGGTGCGGCTGAAACGCTCTCTGCTGACCTTGGCTTCCATGCCGCAAGTGATCTTCCAGCCCAGGCCATTGAGGACTTCGAGCTGGCAGCGCCGGCTTTAGCTCCCGAGCTGCTTGAACGTTTGAGCGGCACGGTTCCAACGGGGTCTGTGAGCACCGAGCCGTGGTTGCGCCTGTTGCGAGCGGCCGGCAAGAGCTACGGTGACGCGGTTCGCATGCGAGCTGGTCGTCCGGGTGACGCTCCTGACGCGGTCGTGACACCTGGGGCGGAGGGAGAGATCGCTGGACTACTGCAACTCTGCTCGCAACTGCGCATCGCGGTTGTCCCGTTCGGAGGAGGCACCAGTGTTGTCGGTGGCCTATCAACAATCCGCGAGGACTTCATCGGCTCAATCTCGCTTGACCTTGGGAGACTCTCCGGTTTGACCAACGTGGACAAGGAAAGTCTGCTCGCGACCTTCAGGCCTGGGACGAAGGGCCCTGAGGCAGAGGCCCTTCTTAAGCCGTACGGATTGACGGTTGGCCACTTCCCACAGAGCTTCGAGTATGCATCGATTGGCGGGTTCGTGGCAACACGCTCGGCAGGGCAGTCGTCCACTGGGTATGGCCGAATCGATCGCAATGTGATGGGTCTCAAGGTGACGACACCCACGGGCCGTATCGACTTAGCTCCGATGCCGGGCACTGCAGCGGGTCCTGATCTTAGACAGCTGCTGATCGGCTCCGAGGGGACTCTAGGCGTCATTGACGAGGTCACGCTTCGAGTGCATCCATTGCCGACCCGCGTTCTCGATTTAGCATGGATTGCCCCCGATTTTGCGACAGGACGGGAACTTCTTCGATTGATGGAGCAGGATGGCTGTGCCCCGGAAGTGGCCAGACTCTCGGATGAGCGTGAGACTGAGGTCAACCTTGGCTTTGCTGGGGATTCACTCGCGATCAGAGTCCTGCGCGGGTATCTTCGGTTGAGACGAAGGAGCAACGGCTGTTTGATGATCACCTGCTTTGAGGGCGACGCGCTTGACGTTGCTCGGCGCAGACAGAGGGCAGCGTCTCTGATGAGGAAGCATCGCTGTTTGTCGCTCGGGTCTAAGGTGGCCAGAGGTTGGCGTAAGGGCCGATTTTCCGGTCCATACATGCGCGATTCGCTTATGGACGGAGGGCTGTTTGTTGAGACTCTCGAGACCGCCGGTAATTGGTCCAATCTCGGGCGTCTCTACGATGCCGTAGGCGCTGAGCTGCAAAGAGAGCTTGAGAAAGAGGGTGGAAGTCCCATCGTGATGTGTCATGTGTCCCACCTGTATCCAACTGGGGCATCTCTCTACTTCACATTTGTTGGAATGCAGCCCTACGAAACTGTTGAGGAGCGTTTGGCGCTTTGGCGGCGGGTCAAGGCCTCTGCTTGCGACGCAATCCGAGCTTCAGGTGGGACCATCACTCACCACCACGCGATCGGGACAGATCACGCTCCGTGGCTTGAAGACGAGATTGGCGAGGCCGGCATTCGTATGTTGCGGGCTGCTAAGGCTGAGCTGGACCCGGCGGGGATTATGAATCCCGGCCGGCTGATGAACTAGCTGACCTTGAAGGCTGCTTTCAGCAGGACCGGTCCTGGGGCAGCTGGGACCTTCTTTGCCGTAGTCGCCTGCTCCTGAGTTACAACAATCTCTGTAGCCGACGCGACATTCTTTGGGATTGGCCCGATCCCGCTGAACTGACCCTTCTTGTCGACCTTGCCGAGTCCTACAAGTCCACTTGAGCTTGG
>JAPLCJ010000035.1 GCA_026392255.1 Solirubrobacterales bacterium | reverse complement strand
GTTGCGCTTGTCTCTAGCGGTGGTCTCCACCCACTCGTCCCGACGTAGCGCCCACGCCTGAATCGGCGAAGGCTTGTCATCTGTGATGTGCCCGCTCAGCCCGAGCCGCCCACGCACTGCGAGGTCAAGGATGGTCTTGCGGAGTTCGGTGACTACTTCGGTTGCTCCGTCACCGGGTGCGAGCGTCAGGTCAAGGTGCTCGTTGAGAAGGGCGATGGCTTTGTCTGTTTCAGAACGATCTGAAGTTACGACCGTGGCAAGGGCTGAGCGGGCTGTGGAGGCCCGGAGGTCCTTGGCCCTGCCTTGCTCCGCTTCGAGTTCTCCGCAGAGTGCCATCAATTCGTCCACGCGCTTGACTATGCGCTCCTGCTCAGTAGAGGGTGGAACAGGGACCGGAAGCATCCGCACTATCCCAGAGGAGATATTCGCAATGTTCGTGGTCTGAGTTGCGTTGGAAAGCCAGAAGCGCCTCGTGGAAGTCGAACTCAGCGCGATTGAGAGGTACTGCGTCAGCGACTTGTTTGAGGTTCTTATTGCGGCGAGGAAGCCTCCGATTGCAGCCACTTGGGGAGGGTCTTCATCGACAACTGCGATCTTTCCGACAAGCTCGCGACTGTTGGCAATGGACATGACGATATCCCCGGGAACAATTCGCTGCGTGTCGTTCCTGACAAATTCCTCCGGAATGTAGATGAGGTCCGTCCAGCGGATTCTTCCATTCACATTTCCGCTCCGAAGGCAGGCGACCAGTCCTTCTCCGGGAGTGTTTGACTTGGCTCCGCCGGGAAAAGTTACGCCACGAATGATCTCGGCCATCTCACCAAGTCGCGTATGCGCCCAGCCTGCTGGGAGGTGCGCTTCAGCCTCCTCCGCTTTCAAAGGGGGAAGTTCCTTTGCCCTTCGAGAGGCCTTCTCGGTAACCCTCTTCTCACGGTTTGCCGTGAGCGACGCAAGCAGGTCCACAGCGGGTTCATCATTTGGATCTTGAGGAACAAGCCGCCCGCGAACGGCAAGGTCAAGGATCAGTCTTCGTAGCCGCTCAACACCATTGGGCGCATTGGCAAGATGGCCGAAGTTAGCGAGGAACTCCTCGTTGGTCATTTTGCTGTTTCGGAGAGCGAGTTGCCCAAGGCCTTAGTGAGGCGTCCTGTCAGGTCGGCGACGCCTGCGAGGACCTCTTGGTATTCGGCGAGCAGCTCCTCAGGGTCGCGAAGTTCTTCCACGACCGTGTTGGGGTTCTCGATGTCAAGGTTGAAGTCGCGCTCGCGGATCTCGTCAATTGAGACCTTCCATGCCTGCTCGGACTCTTCGCGGTTGTTCCACCATTCCTTCAGCGGGTCAAACTCGCTGATTTGGATTGGCTTGGTCTTGTTGTAAGCCTTTCGGCCTGCTGGCAGCTGGTGCTCGTAGTACCAAACGTCCTTGGTTGGCTCGCCCTTGTCGAAGAACAAGAGGTTGGTACGGATGCTTGTGTAAGGAGCGAAGACGCTCTTTGGTAGGCGGACGATGGTGTGGAGGTTGCACTCTTCGAGCAGTTTCGTCTTGATCTTTGTTTTCGTATCGCCACCGAAGAGCGTGCCGTCGGGGAAGACGATTCCGCAGCGCCCGCCGGTCTTGAGGAGTTGCATGATCAGGACGAGGAACAGGTCGGCTGTCTCGCGGGTTCTGAGCGCTTGAGGGAAGTTGTTCTCAATCCCCGGCTCTTCAGTTCCACCAAACGGTGGGTTGGTGATTACAACGTCAACCTTGTCGCTTGGCTGCCAGTCAACGAGCGGACGGGAGAGGGTGTTGTCCCTGCGCACGTTCGTTGGCGTGTCAATGCCGTGGAGCAGCATGTTGGTGGTGCAGAGCAGGTGCGGGAGGGGCTTCTTCTCAATGCCAATGATTTGCCCGGGAAGGGCCTTCTCGTCTTCTGCTGTCTTGACGTAGTTGTCACGAACATGGTTGATCGCGCAGGCAAGGAAGCCGCCTGTGCCGCAGGCTGGGTCCATGACCTTCTCGCCGAGCTTGGGGTCAATCAAGTCAACTATCACCTGCGTGACGGCTCTTGGCGTGTAGAACTCGCCCGCAGCGCCAGCGCTCTGCAGTTCGCGCAGGGTTTCCTCGTAGAGCTCGCCGAACTCGTGTCTGTCATTGGACTTGTTGAAGTCAACGGCGTTGATCTCATTGATGACCTGCCGCAGCAGGGTGCCGCTCTTCATGAAGTTGTACGCATCACCAAATACGCCACCGATGACTGTGGCGCTGCCTTCACCTGTTGCGGTCAGGCCGATCTCTTTGAGCTTGGGAAAGAGTTCGCCGTTGACGAAGTCAAGGAGAGCGTCACCTGTGATTCCTTCTTTGTCGGCTGCCCAGTTGCGCCAGCGCAATGGCCCTGGAATGGGGGAGGTGTAGCCAGAGTCAAGGTTTTGGATCTCTTGCTCTCGGTCGTCGAAGATCTTCATGAAGAAGATCCAGACCATTTGCTCAATGCGCTGTGCGTCGCCGGAGATCCCAGCGTCTTGGCGCATGATGTCGCGGATGCGTTTGAGGATTCCTCTAATGTCAGCCATTAGGCGCTCGCCGTTTCGTAGAGGGCTTCTTCAAGGCTCTTGATGGCCTCGTCAAACTGGTCTTTGCCACCAAACTCACCAAAGAGTTCCATTACGGTGCCCATCTCTTCAAATGGTGGAACCTTGAGAATTGTGGGGTCTGAGTCTGGTTCGACGCCTTCATCGGCGTACTTGTCAAGGAGGGCTGTGAGTACCTGTTGAGCGATGGCTGAGTACTCCTTGAAGTAGCCGCTGCTCTTGACGCCGTCGGCGCGTTGCTTGCGGGTGAGGGCTGGTTGGTCAAAGACAACGTGGCAGACAAGGTCAAAAGCGGAGAGTTCCTTGCCGACAGTCTCCCTGAGGGCTTCAAACATGACACCGCGCTCGGCAAGTTCCTCAATTACGGCTTGCTTGCGTTCGCCTTCGTGCCAGTACTTGAGGAAGTCATCAAGGGTCTCGAAGTCTTCGGTGACGCGCGCCCGCGTGTAGTCCTTGAGGCTCTCGGTGATCAGTGTTCCGTCGGGGCCCACGTACTGGACTCGTTCTGCGAGGACGGCGACTGGGACGTCGGCGACTACGTACTTGTAGACGGGAGTTCCATCGGGCTCGTCCGGGAATGGGCCTTCTGGGAAGAAGTCTGGTGGGATGGGATTGTCGCCACCTTCGTCAGTGGGGTGTTCGCCTTCTGTGGGCTCGAAGTCGTCGGGTGGGATCGGCGACTCGCCTTCCTTGGGCTCGTAGATCTGTGTTGGTTCACCGTCAAAGTCAGGGTCGGCAAACAGCTCGGTTGCCTTGCGGAAGTCCATGATCGTGAAGAAGAGTTTGTTGTGCTCCTCGTTGATTCGAGTACCACGACCAATTATCTGTTTGAACTTCGTCATTGACTTGATCGTCTGGTCCAAGACGATCACTTTGCACGTTTCGATGTTCACTCCAGTGGAGAGAAGCTCTGACGTGGTGACTATCACCGGGTAGCGCTCCTCCGGGTGCATGAAGTCGTCAAGGTGGCTTTTGCCGACAACATCGTCTGAAGTGATCCTTGTGACATAGCGGCTGTTTGCCTTGACTCGCTCGCCGTTGAGGCTCACCAGTGCGGCACGCATCCGGTCAGCGTGTTCTTGGTCAACGCAGAAGACAATCGTCTTGGCGAAAGGGTCTGTGCCTTCGAGGTACGCGGTGATCTTCTCCGCGACCAGTTCGGTGCGCTTCTCCAAGATGATCTTCCTATCGAAGTCACTTGAGTTGAACACTCGGTCTTCGATTGCAACACCGTGCTTGTCAACCTTGCCCTGCTCAGGTCGCCAGCCCTGAAGGTCCTTGTCAATGTCAATGCGAACCACCTTGTACGGGGCGAGGTAGCCGTCCTCAATGCCCTGCTTGAGCGAGTACGTGTAGATCGGCTCGCCGAAGTACTCAATGTTGGAGATCTCCTTGGTTTCACGGGGAGTGGCGGTCATGCCTATTTGAGTCGCGCTTGCGAAGTACTCAAGGATCTCTCGCCATGCCGAGTCCTCCTTTGCACTGCCACGGTGGCACTCGTCAACGATCACAAGGTCAAAGAAGTCAGGGCTGAACTCCTTATATGCCTTCCTGTCTTCCGTCTCGCCGTCGATTGCTTGGTAGAGCGAAAGGTAGATCTCAAACGAAGGGTCAATATTGTGCCCTTCGATCCGTGTGACCTTCTGCCCGAACGGTTTGAAGTCGTTGTTCTTGGTCTGGGAGATCAGCACGTCCCGATCTGCGAGGTACAGGACTCGCTGGCAGCGCTTTGACTGCATCAACCGCCAGATGATCTGGAATGCCGTGAACGTCTTGCCAGTGCCTGTGGCCATGACGAGCAGAAGCCTGTTCTTGCCCTGGGCAATCGCTTCAAGGGTCTTGTTGACGGCGGTGAGCTGGTAGTAGCGGGGAAGCTTGTGGCCTTGAAGGTAGAACGGCTCCTCAACGACCTTGAGCCCTGCTTCCTCAAGGCCAGTATTTAGCCGCCATCCGGTGAGCAGCTCCTCTGGGGTTGGGAACTGGTCCATCGGCAGCTCAACTTCCTTTACGGAGCTGCCAGTGCGGTCTTGGAACTTGAAGCTCTTGCCGTTTGTGCTGAAGACAAACGGAACACCACCAAGGTCATCCGCATAGTCAATCGCTTGACCCATCCCGGACCCAGCTGACTTGTTGGCTTCCTTGACCTCAATCACTGCCAATGGCACTCCGGGAGTGGTGAAGAGCACGATGTCAGCGAACTTCTTCTTACGTCGTGTCGCAAGGGACCCCCGGACATCAATGCGCCCAGCCTGCATCGTGAACTCCTCATAGATCTGAGTCGCGTGGTCCCAACCGGCAGCCACGATTGACGGCAGCACGTACTGCGTGCGCACTTCAGTCTCGTTGAGCTCTTCGATCTTGCGTTGCTTCATGTTCACCTGTTCGAGTGAGTATGAACAACGCCGCCGCGCCGAGCCATCAAAGGCTCAAGCCCTGCGGCTCTCGAAGAGATTCTTGATGGTGACATGGGTGACCTATAACCTTGACTTGTTCTCGTGAAGAAAGTGAACTAGACATGCAATCAAAGCTCCTCCTACCACTCTCTGTTGCCGCATTGGCCTTCGCTGCCGGGTGCGGAAGCAATTCATGGCCAGCCAATATGGAGGCCAACTTCCTCAACGCCTGTGAGGTGAACGGAAATCGGTCCGGCTGCGAATGTGCGCTTTCGAATTTGAAGGAAAGCATGACTGCCGACGAATTCGAAGCGGCAGAGAAGATCGCGGTCGCGGGTGTCGTGGACCCACGGCTCAGAGACGCGGCTGCTTCTTGCAAAAAGTGATCGCACTGGGCTTCTAGGTGGTTCCAACTGGCTCGTGCTGGGGGTACTTCAGGCCGTTGTCATGTTGTGACGAGGATGTCGGCTAGTCAAGACGACCGGTAGCGCCTCCTGAGCGGCACGCGCTGCCACTGCGATTTCGACGTTCACCAGCTCGTTCGAAGTGACCGACGCCAATGCCAGCGCGCGCTGAGCGGAGAGGCGCTCAAGGATGCCGCGATCCTCGCCATGGCCGATCACCACGGGAATGCCATAGCCGCGGGCGAGGCGAACGTTCGGCGCATCAGGATCGACCTCTACGCCCACGACGGGAATGTTCATGCGCGTCAGCAGAGTGCACAGTCGCAGTCCGACTTGGCCAAGCCCGATCACGATCACGTGGCCTCGCCTCGGGATCGATCGGCGTCCGACAATTGTCGCTAGGCGAGGGTCCAGGAGGCGTTGCACGAGGCCTGCTGTGAACATCGCCGCGAAGGCCACTGTTAGGAGCATGTTCGCAGCGGAGATCAGTTTCAACCACTGCGGGCCTGATGTGATTGTTGGCTCAGCGCCGACGGTCGTAAGCGTGCTGGCGGCGCCGTAGATCGCGTCCACTGAGCCGATCCCGAGGACTGTGGCCAGCAGGACGGCGTCTAGCGTGAAGACGAGGAGCAGTCCGAGCAGGCCAGCGATCAGAATTCTTGCGCCAGCGTAGGCAGGGTTGAGGGCGCCGATCACCTGATCGAAGAGGCGGACCGCCAGTGGTGGTCGGCCGGCCGGTCGACCTTCTAGACACGCGTCGGCCAGAGACGGCGCCGCGATGTCTGCCGGAGATATAACGGAGCACCCCGGAACCGATCGACGGAGCTCTCCGGCCACGGTGCGGTCAAAAACAGTGACCACCATCGGGACTCCGGGCGCGAAATGCTCGACGACCAGAGCAAGGCGAAGGGCAACGATGTCGTCCCGGGCCAGCACGGCGACCGCTGAGAACTGCGACTTCAACTCCCGTGCAACGTCCCGGTCGGTCGGCTCGCGGACGAGCCTCACCGGTACTCCGCGTCGGCGGAGAACGTCGGCGGTGCTGACGCCGACCGGCAATCCGTCAGTTAGAAGTAGAACTTCCACTGAACTAATTTACTGACGCCGCCTGCATTGCTTCAGCTATCCCAACAGGGTTGTCGTTGATGCCCGGTGGCGGTGGGGTGGTAACGAGTGTCTCAGTTTTAAGTCCGTGGATCAGCGGCCTTGCGATCCCGCTGTCTACGCCCGTCACGAGGCCAACCCAGTAGGAGGAAAGTCTTGGGGTTAGGACCGGGACCCGGACGATCAGTGGGTGACGGCGGCCAAGGGCCTCTGCCAGGGACAGGATCATCTCCCCGTAGGTGACAACGTCGGCACCGCCAAGTTGAACCTCACCGGACAGACCTTCCTGCTCACCGCAGCGCAGCAGCGCACCGACAACATCCGCGGTAGCAATTGGCTGGGTTCGAACATCAATCCAGCGCGGGCAAACCATCGCTGGGAGCCGCTTGACGAGGTCCTGGAGCATCACGAACGATGCCGAGCCCGACCCGACGACAACGGCTGCCCGGGCGTAAACAAACTCCGGTGCTCCTTCTGCAAGAAGGTCCGCGGTCTCATGGCGACTGTTGAGGTGAGCGGAGTCATCGCCGTCACCCAGTCCACCTAGGTAGACAATTCGCCTCACGCCTTGACGCTTGGCGGCAGCAGCGAAGTTACGGGCAGCCTGGCGATCCCTGGCGGCAAAGTCGCCACCACCGACCATCGAGTGGATCAGGTAATACGCAACATCCACACCGGCGAGTGCTTCGTCCAAGCCTTCTCCGCTCAGAACGTCACCCTTCAAAATTGGGACGTCGGCGCCAACTACCTTTGCGGGGTTACGGGCAAGCCCTTGTACGTCGTGGCCGGCGGCTACAAGCTCTGGCAGCAGTTGAGAGCCGACATAGCCGGTGGTTCCTGTCAGGAGGATTTTCATCGCGGCAACGTCCTGTTGAGCCAGTCGACCATCAGGGGAACTTGGCGGGGGTCAATGTTGTGGCCGGCCTCTGACTCGTGGTATTCGAGGTCAAGGGCAGTGGCACTGATTAGGTCGTTGGCCTGGCGGGCAAAGTCAACTGAGATAACTGGATCTTGGCTGCCGTGGGCGATGAAGACATTGGTGTCGGTGTGCGATGCGAATTCAGGCTGCCAGCCCTCGACGGTTGGGATGAATCCTGAGATCGCGAGAATGCCCGCCACTTGTGGTCGGCCTGCGCCAAGGCCGCTTGCGTAGCTCATCACTGACCCCATGGAGAACCCACCGAGAATTGTTTGGGCGGGAGCAATCCCGGTCTGTTCCCAGAGCATGTCGTGGAAGTTAACCAGAGCTTGGTACGCGGTCACGAAGCTGGCTGGGTCCGGGTGGCCGACCCGGGGAACCATGTACCAATGGTGACCTTGCCAGCCCTCCAGCGTGAGTGGGCCCCTAGGCGAGACGACGTGAAGCCGCTGCTCTGGGTCGAGAACGTCAGCCAGGCCGATCAGGTCGTGCTCGTCTGAACCCCGCCCGTGATGCAACACCAACAGGCCCTCAGGCTTGCCTTGAGCCTCGCGTTGGACGTGGATCAGTTCACTCATAACGTGGAGGTTCGCAGAAGTTCAGCATCTGTCGAGACTATCCGTGCGCCAAGTTGCCGTCACAAAAACTAATCCCGCCGGGCCTAAGGCGCCGACAGGATTAGGTCACTGCACTATCTGTTGGTTCAGGAGACGGTCAGAGTCCCCTTCATTCCACCCTGCAAGTGGCCAGGGACCTGGCAGACGAACGTGTAGCTGCCGGCAGCAAGCTTGGCAGTGGTCTTGCCCTTGCCATTGGCGAACGGCTTCATCTCACTGCCGACTTCCTTGCCAGCGGAGTCGAGAATCGCAACGTTATGCGGAACTGGACCTGGGTTGGCGTAGTCGATGGTCACGTTGCCGGCTTTGGCCATGAGGGAGGTGGGGGCGTAGACAAGCGCGCCGGTGGCAGGTGAGCTCACCTTGAGGACCTCAACTGGCCCAACAGCTGCCTTGACTGACTCCTTAGCCTTAGCTACTTCCTGCTTGACGGACTCTGTGACTGGGTTGGCATCGGCGTTATTGCTTGACGGCTGCGCCAGCGATAGCGAGGGCGAGCGTTGCTGCGAGTGCAAAACGGGCGGAACTGGTTGACACGGTGACTCCTTGGGTTTGGGCGTGACTGGATTGCTCTCCTGCAAGTTTTACGCACTCGGCGGCCGGGAGGCTCACTAAAGGACCCAGTCAGAGTTGCGCGCCAACCAGATTTCCGAGCCATACAGCCAGCAGTCCTGCCGCGAGCGCGCCAAGGAGATAGCCAACTTCTAGACGGCGGGATTCGCTATTGAGGCGGTCGGTTTCGACCATCCAGCCCGAGAACGTTGTGAAGGAACCCAGAAATCCCGCTCCGACAAGCTTCAGAGCTGTTCCGTGAACGCCGGCACCGTGGAGCAACCCAATGGCGAGTGCGCCGCTGAGATTGACAGTGAGAGTGCCCCAGAAGAAGGGGATTCGTTCCCGGGTGGCGGCCAAGCCCTGGACCGAGGCCCGGGTGGCGGCACCTGCCGCGCCAAGCAGTGCAATCCCCGCGAGCACACCACCGTTCATGACGGGGCCTCCTCTGCGGCGATCGCCTGGAGGGTGAAGCGGTTGGCCGCTACGGCCGCCCCAAGGCCAAGGACCAGACTGACTGATGCATAGGCCAGCGCTGTGCCCGCCGACCCTTTGTCAAGGAGGTCAAAGAGCTCCCAGCAGAGAGCGGAGAAGGTTGTAAGACCACCACAGAAGCCGATACCCAGCAGGGGAAGGCGGAGGTCTCCGTCCTTGCGAGGAAGGGCGACGAGCGCGCCTAGTACCGCGGAGCCAACAATGTTTGCCAGCAGCGTCGGCCACGGCAGGCCCGCGCCGACCGGAATCCATTCACCCAGTCCGACTCGCAAGAGGCTTCCGAGGGAGCCGCCAACGGCGACAGCGGCAAGTTGCTTTGGGGACCTCATGCGCGCAATAGTCCCGCGCGGTGCGGTCGGGCCGCGCGGGACTTTGATGCGATTGCGTTGGGCTTTAGCTACTTGACAGTGAAGTCCGTCCTCATCCCACCGGCATAGTGCCCCGCGATGTTGCAGATCAGCGCATAGTGGCCAGAAGCCAATTTGACCTTGATCGTCTTGGACTTGCCGGCTGCGATGTCACCGGTTTCCCCTACTCGGCCAGCTTCTGGAACGGTCGCGCCGGACCCAAGGCTTGCCGCGGCCTTGTCGGTCTTGAGGATTACGAGCTCGTGTCCAACCGCACCAATGTTGTGAGTGTCGAACGTGATCAGTCCACTCGCCATGCTGGCTGTGTTGAGCTTGATGAACATCTCGCCCAGGTTGGCGTGCACGGTGTTGCCTGCTCCCATCGAGCCGGACATCCCGGGCATTTTCTTAGCACCCGCCGCTGCTCCTGAAGCGACTGGTGCGGTTACACCGGCTGGCATTGGAGCACCGCTGGTGTGGAGGATTCCTGCCGCTCCCTTGACCATGTCGCCGAAGGCGTGAGTCACGAACGGATAGTTACCCTCAGCGTCAAGTGTGAACTCGACCCACCCACCCTGTGAGGGGGCGAGGCTTACGGTCTGACTGTCGTGTCCCACAACGCCCTCGAAGTGAGTCGTGTCAAAGACCGTGCCGATTACATGGAACGCTGACCATTTGCTTGGTCCAGCGTCCAACACGTACATGCGGATCTTCTCACCGGCCTTGACCGTGATCGGATGGGTCTTGTACTGGTTGGCGTAGCCGTTGAATGCGATCACATCAGGCGTCTCAGCGGCCATCTTCTCCATGTCAGCTGCCTTGCCCGGTTCCCCAAGGTAGTACTCCTCTTGTGTCATCCAAAGCTCGCGGTCAACTGGCGCGAGGTTCTTGGGCTTGACGACCATCATTCCCATCATTCCTGCCGATGTGTGCATCAGGACGGGCTGGGTAGCGCAGTGGTACATGAACACACCAGGGTGCTTGGCATCAAAGTTGATGTCGATGCTCTTGCCTGGCATTACATCCACGTAGTTCTTATTGGGTGCCACCTCGGCTGAGTGAAAGTCAATCGAGTGGGGCATATTCACCCCGAGGCTTTTGGTGGAGCCGTTGACGAACTTAATGCTCACACTGTCACCCTCGTTCACAACGATTGGCAGTGATGTGGCCGTCCCGGGAGTGGCCTGTCCGTTAATGCGGTAGGTCCAAGCTTCCGTTGGTGCCAGATCTGGTGAGACTTGGGTTACATGCTGTTCGACATCAACCGTAAAGCGCTTGACAGCGCCTGCCGGCACCGCTGGGAGCGTTGGGTCCACGAACTTGTACGGCTCGAACTTGACTCCTTCGGCTGCCGAAAGCGGTGGTCCTGGTGCCCTTGATGTAGCAGCGGCTACCTGATTGCCCGCTGGGGTAGCCGCCACGGAGGACGACTCTGAGTACGAGAACAGCGCCACAACGATGGCCAAGAACGCTGTGAAGGCGCTTAAGCCGGCTACCAGTGCGAGCCGTTCACTAACTGTGTTTTTGTCGGTGACAGACATTTCAGCTCTTTCTTGTTGGGGGGTATTGCTCATGTACTGAATGTAGTCCTGTACGGCATCGCTGTGAGCGAGAAGCCCCCTAAATGTAGGCGATCCTGCTTATTTCGCCCATAAGTCTTGGTTATAGCAAAACGCCCAGGCCGGCCTCCCGTGAGTACACTTGTGGCAATGGAACAACATGGCAACAGCCGCCTCCCGGACCTCACCGAGCTACGCATGTTTTGCGCCGCAGCTGACCTGGGCACCTTCGGCCGTGCGGCCGTGCGCTGCCAGGTGTCGCAGCCTGCGATCTCAAAGAGAATCGCCGGACTGGAATCTCTCGCGGGCGTAAAGCTCTTGGACCGTTCCTCCAAGGGAGTCACACTGACCTCGCCTGGCCGTCGCGTTTACGAGGAGGCAAGGCGACTGCTGGAACAGGCACAGACCCTTGACAGCCTGTTTCTCGGGTTCCAGAGGCATGGCGCACCAGTAAGGCTCGCGCTCTCCCACAGCTCAAGTGAGGCATTTGCTGGCCCGGAGCTAAGCGATTCGCTTGGTCCTAGCCACAAACCCATCGAGCTGCTGACCGCCAACTCAGAGATTGTCCGCAACATCGTTTCGGAAGGGCGGGCGGATTTAGGGATTGTGGCCAGCAGGCCCGGCCACACGCCTTATGCCGGCGTGTCAGAGGTTCCGCTTGCGGATGATGAGGTCATCTGCGCTGTTCCACCCGGCCACCCGTGGGCAAAGAGGAAGACGCCCCTTCCGATCAAAACCTTCCTCTCCACCCCGATAGTTGTGCGCGACCCGTCGTCGAATGCGCGCTGGACAGTGGACGCCGTCCTCAAGGATCAGGGGTTGGAGCCCCATGAGATTCTGACCGAGGTCTCAACGCCATCAGCTGCTCGCGCCGCCGCAGTAGAGGCCGGAGCGCCAGTACTCCTGTCGAGGATTGTTTTGCACGGGCACCGGTTCAGCGAGGTTCCAATCAAGGGCCTGCGATTCCTTCGGTCGTACTCATTCGTTCTCCCGGCTCTGGGTGAGCCAAGCGATGAGGTCAAAGAGTTGATGGACCGGCTGAGGGTGTCGGCAGGAAAATCACTCAGTAGGTGAGCGGAGGATGTTGGCCTAGCGGGGCAGACCCCAATAGGAACGGCCCTGTAAAGTAAGGGCCGCAGTACATCGGGCGTAGCTCAGTTGGTAGAGCTCCGGGTTGTGGTCCCGGCGGTCGCGGGTTCGAGTCCCGTCGCTCACCCTATGTGCAGGAACAGAAGGCGTCGCGCCAGATCTTGAGGGTGAGCAGCTTTGCGCGTGGTGCTTGGCTGAGGCGTGGGTCAATGCTTTACTCTCAATGACTGTGACTCGCAAGGACAGCTTTCTACCCTCCGCGCGCATGCGGGCCTTGGCTCCACGGTGGCTTGCTGGCCTGGTTCCTGTGTTTCTTTGGGCTGCCGGAGCCAATCTTCCGCTTCTTAGGCAGGGGGCACTCTTTCTTGCTCCGTTCTTTCTTCTTCTTGCATTTTGGACAGCTGGGGTCGATCCCGAACCGCTCATAGCCCGACTGCGTGCTCCTTCCGGAGCTCGACGGCTCAGACGAAAAGTTCCTTCCAAGGCCAACCACTTCGCACAGCTGCTTCATGTGAGTGGTGGACGCCTCATCGCAGCATCCCTTGCTGGTCGCGCCCCGCCGTTGGCGCGAGCTCTGACTGCCTGACCTTCAGAGCTCATTCGAGCGCGGTGCCATCGGCGCTGCGCATGTCTGACCAAAACCAATTTCAAGGAGATGAACAATGCGAAAGAGCATGTTCGTAGTCATTGCCGTTCTCGCGGCATCCATCGCAATGCCCGCTTCTGCGGGAGCACATGCAGCCGTTACGGGTCGCACACCTGCACCAGGCGCTGCCCTGCGTTCTGTGCGGAGCGTCAAGATCACATTCAGCGAGTCGGTAGTGACGGGCAAGCTGACGGTGTCGCGTTCCGGCAAGAAGGTCGGCGCTGGGCTGTTGGTCAACCACAACCGCGGAATCAACGCGAACTTCACTAAGGCCCTTTCGAAGGGGACATATGTTGTTGCGTGGAGCGCGGTTGCCGATGACGGGCACCGTGAGTCCGGCACGTGGTCGTTTCGGATCGCCTGAGGCGAGCTATGGAAACTGCGAGAAGTTCAGTGCGGCGGAGTTCAGTCCTTCTCGTGGGCGTGATGGGGCTGTTGGCGTTGCCGGCAGCCGCATCCGCCCATGTGGAGCTTGAGCCGAGTTCAGCTCCAGCTGGGTCCTCAACCCTGTTTCAGGTGAGGGTGCCAAATGAGAGTGATCGAGCCAGCACGGTAAAGCTCGAGTTGAAGCTTCCTGCGGGAGTTGCTTCGGCCACCTATCAAGCTGTTCCTGGGTGGACGGCGAGGGTAGTCAAGTCAAGGCTGGCCAAGCCGGTGCAGACTGATGACGGACCGATCACTGAGGGAGTGTCCGAGGTGGTCTGGACGGCGCAGGGAAAGGGAATTGAGCCCGGGCAGTTTCAGGCCTTCGGGTTGACGCTGCTGGTGCCGGATCAGCCCGGGGTCACGCTGTCGTTCAAGACTCTCCAGACATACAGCGATGGAAACGTGTCGCGTTGGATCGGCGCGGCTGACTCGATGGAGCCCGCTCCTACCTTGTCCGTGGAGGAGAGCTCCTCTGGGCATTCGGGAATGGTCATGGATGGTTCCTCTGGGGTGTCAATGGATGGTGGATCACACGCTGAGATGCTGTCGGTGATCGCGCTTGTGGTTGCTGCTCTGGCATTGCTGGTTGCTGCTGCAGGTCTGGTGAGGGCGAGGCGCAATGGCTGAGGTCCCTGTCGCACGCTGCGGCTCAGGCCGGTTTGGCCGCTTGGTTGGCAGGGGCGCTTCGGCGCTTCTGCTTGCGGTTCTGTCAGCTTTGGTGTTCAGCGCAGGAGCGTTTGCCGATGCCAGGTATTCGTCCGTCGTAACAGCGGTGAAGCCAGTGGAGCCTGGAGTCAAGCTGACTGTGCTCGGATCTGACAGCCAGATGCGCCTCGCGAATTATGGGTCGAAGGTTGTGACTGTTCTCGGCTACAAGGGAGAGGCGGTTGGCCGCGTCCTTCCAGACGGGACAGTGCAGGTAAACCTCGCTTCTCCCTCATATTGGCTAAACCTTGAGCGCAGCGGTGGGTCATCCATTCCCGCTACGGCCTATGCGAAGGCCATACCTGTGTGGAAGGAGGTCAACCGGACTGGAGTTCTCGTCTGGCATGACCATCGCATGCACTGGATGGGACCTTCTCCACCGTCGGCAGTAAAGGATGCTGCGAAACGCACTCGGGTTGTTGACTACGTCATTCCAATTCGAGTGGGAGCTTCTGCTGGCACGATTTCGGGAACGCTCTGGTGGCTTGGTGACCCCAAGGGGGCTCCATTGACGCCTTTCATCATCCTCGCTGGCGTGGCTCTTTTGGGAGCAGTCGGGGTGCTTGCGATTCGGAGGCGACGGGGGAAGAACGCGGATTCGGATGAGACCCGGAGATGAGGCTGCAGCTCAAGCACTTGGTCGTTGCAACTCTGGCGGTCGTCATCGCAGGCGGATTGGCGCCTGCGAGGGCACCTGCTCACGCACAACTGGAAGGGAGCGTTCCCGCGCCGGGCTCTCTCTTGAAAGTGATTCCGCAGAGCTTTGAATTTCGTTTCAGCGAGGACGTTGAGTCAGGATTTGGGGGAATTCGGGTTTATGACCCAACTGGGAGATTGATCCAATCAGGAGGGTCGTTTCATCCGGGCGGTAACGGCCATCGGTTGGCGACCAAGCTCAGGCCAGACAGCAGCCGCGGCGCCTACACCGCCACTTACCGCGTCATTTCGGCTGATGGTCACCCAGTCAGCGGGGGAAGCGTCTTCAACGTCGGTTCCAGAAACGGAAAATCAGCAGGATCGGTGGTCGTTCTCGCAAGGCCGCCCGCGGTGGGAGCTTCGGTTGACGGTGCTCTTGGGCTTGCCAGATTCCTTGAGTTTCTGGCGATCGCTTTCGGTTTGGGGTCCGTGCTGTTCCTCGTTTTGGTCTGGAGGCGGATTGCTCCTTCGGGACGAGCGTCGAAGGAGATCGCCGCGGTATTCAGCACTCGACTGGTGCTGATCGTTCGTCTGGCCGCGATTGTGGGCGCGCTGGCAAGCGTGCTTGGAATTGTCGCCCAGGGAGCGTTGGGGAGCGGGGCCGGGCTCGTTGACGGCCTTATCCCTGCAACCGTCAAGGCCACGGCCGGAACCCGCTTTGGGGAGGTATGGGCCTTGAGCGTCCTTGCCTGGATCGCAGTCGGCGCTCTGGTGGGCCCGACTGTTAGGGGTGCGCGCGGAGCCCGGGCGATTGCTCTGCCCCTTGGGTTCCTGGCAGCAATGCCGGCTCTGAGTGGGCATGCGTCAACGCGATCGCCTGCGGGACTCATGGCTGCTGCGAATGTGACCCACGTCTGCGCGATGGCAGCTTGGTTGGGAGGCGTTGCCGTCGTGATGTTCGCGGTGATTCCCGCTGCAGCGCACGCCAAGGCAAATAGTTCCAATGTGATCTCCATGTCGCTGGCCCGATTCTCGCCAGTCGCTCTTGTTTCCGTGACCATGGTTGTCCTGACCGGGATCATCCAATCTGTGGTTGCACTGGATCAGCCGTCTCAGCTGTTCTCCTCAAACTATGGGCGGGCCGTCAGCCTGAAGGTGCTGCTCGTGTTGCTCCTGATTGGCTTGGGAGCAGGGCAGCGGAGGAGGGTTATTCCCGGGCTCAGAGCGTTGGGTGACGGTAGGGAAGGACAGGCCAAAGCCAAGCGATTCCTCGTTACGGAGTTGGTGCTTTTTGCAGGAGTGATTGCAGCGACGGCAGCGCTGGCCTCCTATTCACCTCTGGCGACGATTGCCAGTGGCCCTGTTTCAAGAACCTCTCAGGCTGGACCGCTTGAGGTTCAGACGACTATTGATCCAGCTGTCATGGGAGGGAACGCGATTCACATTTATGTCCTCGACGGCAAGACAGGCAGACCGTTTTCGGGCGCTCGAGAACTCAATGTGTCGGAGGAACTCAGATCAAAGGGCATCGGTCCACTGGTTCAGGTTCCGGGGTCGGCAGGGCCCGGGCACTACATCGTGAGCGGGGTGACGCTTCCAGCGCGAGGTATTTGGAGCGTCCGCGTGACCGTCAGAGTTTCAGCTTTCGATGAGTACTCCGTCAACGAGATGATCCCCGTTCGCTGACCCGCTTGCGCCCAAGTTGCAAGCCAAGTGCAGTGAGGTCGATGACGAGTGCTACGGCCCGCCCAGGGGGTCCTGTGACGGCCCAAGCGGCAAGTTTTTTTGTGCAGGCCTACGGCGGGTGGGCAAGCGCCCAAAGCATGAGCGTCTACTCGCACCTGACGCCACATGACCAAGCTCAAGAGGCTGACATCGCATCATTGTTCGAGATCTGAGTTGCCTTGGAGCTTGCTGGCCTGAGTTTCAAATTGGGCCTGAACTGCAGGTTCGGGCAACTCGAACAAAAGTTGCCGCCAATTTTGCCGCCAATCTGGCGGCATCAGTGTAATTGGTGGAGTTATCGCGGCAAAGCGAAACTCACAAAGCCCTGTAAAGTAAGGGCCGCAGTAGATCGGGCGGTTAGCTCAGCTGGTAGAGCACCTGCCTTACAAGCAGGGGGTCACTGGTTCGATCCCAGTACCGCCCATATTCCCGACTCGCTGTCCGTTCTGGTCAGCGAGTCGGAGGCATTTCATCGCAGAGGCCCCTAAGGGCAGGCGGGCTGACCGACAGGGCCAAGCAGCGCGCCCGTTGTGAGCGTCCAACCGGTGGGAAGGCTTGCTGGCACGCCGATCAATGTGGCCGACACGACGCCCGTAAGTGTTGCCTTGGCGAGAATCGTCTTAGTCAGCGTCGCGCCGGTGAGATTTGCACAGGTGAGCTTGGCGCTGGTGAGGTCCGCGGAGGAAAGAGTTGCCCCCGAGAGGTTGGCGCCGGTGAGGACGAATGACTTCATGACAGCCTTGGTCAAGTCTGCGTCGGTCAGGTCGGCGCCTGGGCCGGCGAGGTAGCCATTGATCTGCTTCCAGCTAGTTGGCAACTTGGACGTAGTTCCTTCGATCCCACCGGACTTCACTCGCAGGAGCGTTGCGGTTTTGAGGTCTGTCCCAGCGATTGAAGCTCTGGATAGGTCAACCCCTGTCAGGTTTGCTCCGGGGAGGGAAAGGCCATCAAGCACGGTACCTGGACCGACCAGGATGCCTGAGGCGAGCTTCCACCCGGCGGGCACTGACAGCGGGGTGCCGATCAGGTTGGCTGAGGTGATGCCATCACCAGTGAATGGGCGTGGTGGCTGACTAGCCGCACCGTCAAGGGTCTCGCCGATCAGATCCGCACCAGTGATCGTCGCACCAGTGATGTCCACGTCGGAGAGCTTCGTTCCGGCAAGGATTGCGTTTGTGAGGTTTGCGCCGGTCAGGTCTGATGAGCTGAGGTCGTTGCCGCTCAGGTCTGCGCCGGTTAGGTTGGCTCCATTAAGTCTGACCCTGTTGAGCGAGACTCCCGTTAGGTCTCTTGTGCTCAGGTCAGCACCTTCAAGGTTTGCTTGGTCACCCACTAGATAGCCGGTCCCCTCAAGTGGGCCTGTGACCGGGTCGCCTTCCTCAGGGGTTGTCGTGGTGATTTTCTTGATCAGCTGCCAACCCTCTGGCAGCGGAAGGCCCTCCTCGGGCTCGGCGGGGGTTCCGCTGATTCCACCTGACTTGACTCCAGCCAGGGTTGTATTGGCCAACAGTGCTCCATCAAGATTGACGCTGGTCAGAATTGCGTTGGTCAGGTCACTGCCGGTCAGGTCCGTTCCGACGAGCGAGGTGCCGGTTAGGTCGGCGCCCTCCAGGTTGGCATTAGCCAAGTGGACTCCTGGGCCCGCGAGGTATCCGTTCTGAAGTGCCCAGCCTGCGCCAAGGGTTCTTGGCTCGCCGATCATTCCACCGGAGGTGACCCCGGACATGGTTGCCCCTGAGAGGCTCGCGTCCTCGACGGTGGCACGGGTCAGGATGGCGTCGGTCATCGTCGTGGTGCTGAGGTTCTGGTCGGTTAGGTCTGCGCCGGTCAGGTCAACTCCAGGGCCGATCAGATAGCCGCCAACAAGGCTCCAGTCCTTAGTTAGCGTTCCTGTTGGGGTGCCCGTGATTCCACCGGAGGTGACCCCCGTGATGTCTGCGCCAGTCATGTCAAGGCCGTCCAGATCTGCGCCCTTGAGGTCGGCGTGGGGGCCAATCAGGTAGCCGCCAACGAGTTTCCACGAATCAGGCAGGGACGCGGGCTGGCCCGTGATGCCACCCGTGTGTACCCCAGAGAAACGGCCCTCAGGAGTAGTACTTAGTTGAGCTCCCTCCAAGTCAACTCCCGTGCCAATCAACCAGCCATTAGAGATCGCCCAACCCTTGGGCAGGACAGCAGGCACGCCAATCGTTGTACCTCCCGAAATGACGCCATCGAGTTTGGCTCCAGTCAAGGTGGCATTGGTGATCGTCGCGCCCTCTAGGTCCACGCCCATCAGGTCAGCGCCTGTGAGGAAAGCTCCCGTCAGGTCTGCTCCGTGGCCAACCAGATAACCGCCGGCCAGCTTCCATCTTGCAGGCAGGGCGCTTGGGGTGCCAACGATGGCTCCTGACCGAACACCGTCCAGTGTGCTGCCCGCAAGGTTTGTTGAGGCAACCGTTGCCGTGATTAGATTTGCTCCAGTGAGGTTGGCCCCAGTCGCTTGGGCAGAGGTGAGGTTGGTGCCTTGGAGATTGGCGCCGGTGAGGTTGGTGCCCGCAAGGTTTGCTGATGTGACGTTCATTGAGCTAAGGACGAGCCCGTGTAGGTCGTCTCCCGCAAGGTTTGCTCCTGGTCCGACAAGGAAGCCGGTGCCGGCAATCGGTGTGCCGCCGCCGGTCTTCTTCTGAACTATGTGCCAGACGGCAGGCAGAGTTGGAGTGCCTGTAATCCCACCGGACTTGACGCCGGTAAGAACGGCTCCTGTGAAGACGGCCCCGCTCAGGGTGGCACTAGTCAGAGTCGTATTACTCAACTTCGCGTTGGTCAAGTTCGCGCTACTAAGTCCGGCATTGGTCAGGTTCGCATTGGTCAATGTGGCGGCCGTGAGTTTGGCGCTTGTCAGGGTGGCATTGGTCAGGTTGACGCCGGTCAAGTTTGTGTTGGTGAGGTTTGCGTTGGTGAGGTCCCTGAGGCCGGTCAAGTTTGCGCCCGTGAGGTTTGAGTTGGTGAGGTTGGCGCTTGCCATGGTGGTGGTCGACAGGTTGGCACCGGTCAAGGTTGCCCCGGTGAGGTTCGCGCTCGTCAGAGTGGTGTTGCTCAGGTTGGCGGTGGCTGCCTTGACGGAAGTCAGGTTGCTGCTTAGGAGGTTTGCGCCAGCAAGGTTTGTTCCGGTTAGATCGGACGTGGAGAGATTCATGGCGTTGAGGACATAGTCGTGCAGGTCAGCGCCGGCAAGGTTTGCGCCAGGTCCGATCAGGAAGCCGGTCCCTTCGATCGGTGAGCCTCCGCCTGTCAGCTTCTTAACCAAGCGCCAAGTTGCGGGGAGAGTGGGGCTACCCGTTATGCCGCCAGATTTAACTCCGGTCAGGATCGCACCTGTCAGGACAACTCCGGTGAGGTTTGTCCCGGTCAGAGTCGCATTACCGAGCTTCGCATTGGTCAGCTTCACATTGGTCAGGTCTGCGCCCGTTAGCGTCGTTCCGGTAAGAGTGGCGCCGGTAAGAATGGCGCCCGTGAGGCTGCGAATCCCGGTGAGGTTTGCGCCCGTGAGGTTCGCATTGGTGAGGTCTGCGTTTGTCAGCGTGGTCTCCGTGAGGTTCGCGCCGGTCAGGTTCGCACCGGTGAGGTTCGCACCGGTGAGAGTTGCATTGGTCAGGTTTGCGTTGGACAGCTTGGCGCTGACCAAGTTTGAGGAGGTGAGGTCCGCGTCTGTGAGGTTCGCGTTTGTGAGAGTGGCGTTGGTGAGGCTCCGAGCCCGGGTGAAGTCCGCTCCGGTCAGAGTGGCGCCCGTCAGATCAGCCCCAGTCAGCGTCACGTTGGCTAGGTCAGCTTCGACTAGGACAGCGTTCTTGAGATTGGCACTGGTCAGGTTCATCCCACGTACATCCCTGCCAGCGAAGTCGACGCCGCTTAGATCGGCGCCGGTGAGTGTTGCCCCAGCGCCGAACAAGTAACCCCTCAGGATCTGCCAGTTTGCTGGGAGCACGGATGGCTCACCGACAAGTAGACCACTCTTGACCGCTCCCATCGTTGAGCCCGTCCCGGTGAAATTAGTCCGTGTGATGCGAGCGCCGGTCAGGGTAAGCCCGGTCAGGTTTGCCCCGGTGAGATTGGCCCCAGTGAGATTGGCCCCGGTGAGGTCGGCATTGGTGAGATTCTTGGTCGCGAGGTCCGCATTGGCCAGGTTGGTCTTGGGACCCGCCAGATATCCGCTTACAACGGACCACTTGGCTGGCAGTGAGGTTGGAGTACCAGTGATTCCCCCGCTTCGGGCATTAGTCAGAATTGCCTTGGCGAGGACTGCCTGTTTCAGATTCGCCTGCGTCAGGGTGGCGCCGGTGAGGTTTAGGCCTCCGAGTTTGGCGCCCGCCAGGTTAGCCCCTGTTCCAATCAGGTAGCCGCCGATCAGCTTCCATCCGGCCGGAAGCGCGCTTGGGTTGCCAACGATCGCACCTGACCTAACGCCCGTAAGGTCTGTGCCGCGGAGATTGGCTGAGGTGAGGGTTGCTCCGCTGAGGTTGGCGCGGACCAAAATGGCTCCCCGCAAGTGGGCTGCCTTCAAGTTTGCCGCAGTCAGGTTTGCGCCAGTCAAGTTTGCCGATGGTCCGATTAGATAGCCCCCGACAATCTTCCAGTCCTTACTTAGCTCAGACCCTAAGGCTGGCGCGCCCTTCAAACCGCCAGAGCGAATCCGGTCAATTGTGGCTCCCGTCAGCTTGAAGCCGGCAATCTTGGCCTTCGCGATTGTGGCGCCGGTCAGGTCAGCATCGGTTGCGGTGGCGCCTGCCAAAACCGCGCCCGCCAGGTGGGCATTGACGAGGTTGGCCTCTGGGCCAATCAGGTAGCCGCCAATCAGTTTCCACGGAGAAGGGAGACCCACTGGGCGGCCCGTGTTTCCGCCGGACTGAATGTTTGTCAGTACTGCGTCGGTCAGCTTTGTACCCGCAAGGTTTGCTTTGGCAAGGGTTGCGCCTGTCAGGACAGCTGTGGTCAGATCTGCGTTGCGCAGATTGACGCCGGTCAGGTCAAGGCCGGTTAGGTCCGCGTCGCTCAGGTCCGCTTCCGGGCCAATTAGGTAGCCGCCGACGATCTTCCAAGTTGGAGGCAGGGTTGGTGGATTGTCCTCGTCGTATGTGATGCCGCCAGACTTAACGCCCTTCAGGACCGCGCCGGAGAGGTCTATGCCCGAGAGGTCCTGTCCCGAAAGGTCGACGTTGCCAGCGGCCGTCAGCTGTCCTTCCACAAGCTCCCAACCGAAGGGAAGTTGGGTCGCATCGTCCCCGATGATTCCTGTCCCGGTGACGCCAGTTAGCACGGCCTCACTCAAGTTCAAGCCAGAGATATCAAACCCGGTCAGGTCTACTCCACGCAGATCAGAGTTTGGTCCGAGCAGATAACCGTTTTGGATGACCCAGTCCGCAGGAAGGCCTGCTGGCTCGCCTGTGATCAGGCCTGAGGAAACCCTCCGGAAGATAACTGCAGATAGGTCGGTGCCCGTCAGGTCTGCTCCCCTGAGGGATGCGTCTGTGAGGGTGGCCTCGCCCATGTTCAGGCCTGGGCCAACGAGGTACCCGGCTGTCATAACCCAGCCAAGGCTGAGCGAAGCCGGCACCCCGGTCATCCCGCCAGAAATGATGTCGGTGAGGGTCGCGCCATCAAGCTTGACCCTTGTCATTGTTGCGCCGGTGAGAATGACACCGGTTAGGTCAAGGTTGCTTAGGTCAGCGCCTGTAAGGACCGCATCGGTTAGGTCAGCCTTTGGTCCAACCAGGTAGCCAACCCGAAGATTCCAACCCGCGGGAAGGTGCAGGTCGGTGCCTGTGACGCCACCAGATGTAATTGCATCGAGGATCGCGTCGTCAAGGATCGTGCCGGTGAGATCCACACCTTGGAAATTCTCCGCGGTGAAGTCAAGCCCCGTCAGGTCTACTCCGGGCCCCACGAAGTACTGCAACAGGAACGCCCAGCGGGTGCTGGGAAGGTGGGCTGGAGTGCCAGTGACATTGCCGGAGACAACACCGTTCATGATTGCTCCGGTCAGGTCGGCCTCGTCCATGTCGCTATCGGTGAGGATCGCCCCGGTCATGTCTGCGTTCCTAAGCACTGCTGATGTGAGGAGTGCCCCCGTCAGATCTGCCCCAGCTAGGTCTGCCCCGGCCAGATTGGTCTCGGTCAGGTCCTGCCCAGGGCCGGCGAAGTAGCCCTTAGTCAGCTTCCAGCCGGCAGGAATGTCAATTGGAACCCCGGTGATGGTTCCGTCTGACGTCACTCCCGAGAGGATTGCGTCGGTCAGGATTGCGTCTTGGAAGTTGGTTCCGCTGAGGTCAATACCGGTGAAGTCAGCTTCGGTGAGGTCAGCGCCTGGCCCGACTAGATAGCCGTTTGTGAGGGTCCAATTAGTTGGGAGGGTTGGTTCTGGGTCACCGGTTATGCCACCGGACTTCACTCCGGTGAGGGTCATTGTGGAGAGGTCGAATCCGCTGAGGTCCTTGCCGGAGAGGTCCATTCCGGTGAGGTCAGCGCCTGGGCCTACGAGGAGGCCGTCGAGCAGACCCCAGCCGGTTGGGAGTGTTGGTGTGCCCAAGATCTCAGTGCCTGTGGCGCCGGTGAAGTTCGCGCCGGAGAGGTCGAGTCCGTCTAGGTCTAGGCCGGTTAGGTCAGCGCCGCTGAGGTTTGCATTGATGCCGAGGAGGAATCCACCGCGCAAGTCCCACTCTTCGGGGAGGGCTGTTGGTGCGCCCGTGATTCCACCAGACTTCACGCCTGAGAGAATTGCGTCGGTCAGGTCTGTTGCCTCAAGACTGACTCCGCTCAGGTCAGCGTTGGTTAGGTCTGCGCCAATCAGAATGGCTGATGGGCCGACGAGGTAGCCGCTGTTTGCCTTCCAACCTTCGGGCAGGTTGATTGGGGTGCCGGTCAGGGAGCTGCTGGCGAGGCCGTCCAAGGTTGCGCCGGTGAAGTCAGTGCCTTCAAGGTTGACACCGGTCAGCGTTGATCCGGT
>JAPLCJ010000010.1 GCA_026392255.1 Solirubrobacterales bacterium | reverse complement strand
CCACACGGAAGCGTCTTATGTGCGACACCCACTGTCTCGCGGTGAAGAACACCCCCGCAGGCAACCGGATCTCCATAGAGCCCGTACCAAGACGCACCGGCAGGCCTGAATGCCCTGACACTCAAATGTGAGCTACCCGGCTCAAGCCCGACTTCACTGCTGACGGTGAGCTGGAGTCGGTCTCCACTCTTCGCTGACAGGTTCGTTCTGATTCCACCCACCCGAGACGATTGACCTGCCTTGATCTGAACCCATTGACCGCGTCGTCCTCGCCAGAGCTTCCAGGTCGAGGGCTTAGAAGGATGTGCTTGGGCAGTCAGAGTGGTTCGACCTCCCTTAAGTGGGGAGGCAACAGCCCCGGAGATGAGGGTTCGGACCTTGACCCGCGTCCCACTGGCAGCCATAGTCGCGCTGATAGGTACCCCGACAGCGGTGGCAAGAAGGTTTCCGCTTGCACCAAGACGTGGTGTCGCCACCCACCTACCGTGCGAATCAGCCCTGACTTGAGCAACGATTCGGGTCCCGTCGGCGCGAGCGAGGCTCACGTGCACTCTTGTTCCTCTTGCCAGCCGAGTGAGGCCATTCACACGGACCTTTGACCCGTAGTTCACGACTGTCACGTTCGTCCTCAATGGAAGCATTGCTACTGATTGATCTGGGCTGGCGCCGCCTCCAAGACTTGGGACGGCGAGCCCAAGGGCTGCAAAAGGGACGGCCGCCATCGAGGCGTACCTTTGAATCTGCATGGTTTGTTCTGCCTCCTGCTGCAACGTTGTCGCCTACGGGGTTAGCTGTCGGGCTCGCAATCACTTCGATCGCTACGCGGACATCAGTCTGCGATTCGCCCCTGCCGAAGACAAAACCGGCCTTGGGTCCCCCGTCCTCCCAAGCATGTGCTGAGGAGGCTCGGCTTGATTTGCTGTCAACCCAACGTAGCGCGCTGACAGCCGAAAAAAGTGAGCTGCGTCACACTCTTATATTGCTCAGGCTGCGGCCAACTCCGGGCCGCAGACATCTCTCAGCCGGGTAATCCCAAGGCGCACTCGGCTCTTAGCTGTCCCAACAGGAACCCCTGCATGTGCGGCTATTTCCTCCGAAGTGAGGCCGCCCCAGTAGGCCAGAGCAACCGCTTCACGCTGAGCATCAGGGAGATCACGAACCAGAGAACGCACCCGAGTCTGTTCGTCGCGAGCCTCGCAATCCACGTCAGGGCGGGCATCAAGGCGCTGCGGCTCGTACTCAACCGCAGACTTGTATCGATCCGTCGCACGGTTGGAGGCATCTCCCTCACGCCAAAGGTCGAGGGCACGACTCCTGGCCATAAGCCTCAGGAATGGTCCTATCTCGCCACGCGCAGGATTGAAGGAGGTTGGTCGACGCCAAATCCGCATGAACACATCTTGGACAACATCTTGGGCCGAGGTCGGATTGTTTGTGACTCTCAGAGCAGCTGAGTAGACACCCTTCTCGTGTTGGGAGAACACTTCAGCAAAGGTCTCTGGGTTGGATAGATCGAGGTGGCTGCTTTGTGGAGAGTTCATGAGTCAAACCTTACACATGATGTGGAGGGTTGGCAAGTGTCGCTGTGTAAGGTTGCGCACACTCTCCAAACAAGCGATAATGGCTGCAATGGCAAGCGGAGACAGGCTCACAGGACTCGACGCATCATTCCTGCACCTTGAACGCGGTGGTGCCCACATGCACATCGCCTCGTGCATGATCTTTGAGGGACCTGCCCCTGCCTATACAGAACTCCTCAAGCACATCGAGGGCCGTCTTCATCTAGTCCCTCGCTATAGGCAGCGAATAGCGGAGGTGCCACTACGCCAAGGACGGCCCATCTGGGTGGACGATCCACATTTCAACATCGGCTACCACCTGAGGCACATGGCGCTCCCAGCTCCCGGCGAGAGCGCCGACCTCGCCCGCCTCTGCGGCCGTGTGTTCGCGTCGTCGCTCGACCGGGACAAGCCTCTCTGGGAAATGAACTTGGTAGAAGGTCTCGCAGGTGGCAAGTTCGCCCTCCTTGCCAAAACCCACCACGCACTGGTTGATGGCATCAGCGGAGTTGACCTCACCGCAGTCCTCTTTGACCTCTCCCCAGAGGGACAGGAGATTGACCCCGGACCTGTCTGGTCACCGCGACCTCTCCCGTCATCAGCCGAGATACTCGCCGAGGCTTTACTCGAGCGAGCCACGGTCCCAGGTGAGTTAACACGGGTCGCTAATGCTGCTCTGCGTCGCCCACGCAAGGCCCTCCAAAAGACACTGTTACGGCTTGAAGCGGTTGGAAGCCTCGCATCTGCTGGAACAGAACCAGCACCGGCAACCCCTCTCAACGTTCCGATCGGAACACACCGTCGTTTCGCTTGGGTTGAGAATGAGCTGTCGACCGTCAAGGAGATCAAGGACGCTCTTGGCGGCACCGTTAACGATGTTGTCCTCTCTGTTGTTGCCGGAGGCCTCGGCAGCTACCTCCGCTCCAAGGGACATCCCACTCGTGACCTCACCCTGCGTGCCATGGTTCCCGTCTCCGTCCGGCCTGACGCAGACCGCGGCGACCTCGGTAATCAGGTAGCCGTGATGTGGGCCCCCCTTCCCGTGGGCGAGACGGACGCAGTCAAGCGCCTGCACATTATCTCCGAGGCGATGGCCGTGGTTAAAGAGTCGGGTCAGGCCGTAGGAGCCAAGACTCTCACTGAACTGAGTGGGTTTGCGCCCCAAACGATCATGGCCCAGGCCGCTCGTCTCGTTCCGCGCCAACGGTTCTTCAATGTGGTGGTCACCAATGTGCCCGGGCCCCAGTTCCCGCTCTATCTACTCGGGAGCAAGCTTCTTGATGTGTACCCAATGGTGCCGCTCGCAGAGCAACAGGCCTTGGGCATCGCCGTGATGAGCTACAACGGCCGCCTTGACTTTGGCCTCAACGCCGACTGGGATGCACTCCCCGACGTAGATCTCCTCGCTGAGGATCTCCGTATGGCCCTTGCCGACATGAAGCGCGCCGCCAAGGCGGCGAGCAAGCGCAAGACACGCAGCTCCGGCAAGCACTCGGTTGCTCCTGCTGCGAATATCTCCGCGTGAGCCGCGGCATTCAAGTAGCCCTCTGCCAGATAAACCCCATCGTCGGGGATTTAAGAGGCAACGCTGAGCTCATCATTCAGGCAGTTAAGAGGCAACGCTGAGCTCATCATTCAGGCAGCAACAGCCGTTTCGGACGCGGACCTTGTCGTCTTTCCCGAACTCTCCCTCACTGGCTATCCGGCAGAGGACTTGCTTCTGAGCCCAGCCTTCGTCGCCGATGCTGACAAGGTGGCATTGGAGCTCGCATCCAGATTGCCCGAAACAACAGTCCTCGTAGGCAGCTGCCACGCCACCGACAGTGGTGTAACGAACTGCATCCACGTTATGCGGGGCGGCACCATCGAAACCACCTACGCCAAGTGCCTCCTCCCAAACTACGGCGTGTTTGACGAGCAGCGTTACTTCACTCCAGGGGATGGCGGAATGGTCATCAGTGTCAAGGATTATGTGGTGGGGCTCTCGATTTGCGAGGACATCTGGGACGCAGACGGACCAACCGTCGATTGCGCACGCCTTGGCGCTGAACTCATCGTCAACTGCTCAGCCTCTCCGTTTCATGCGGGTAAATCGCAGGAGCGCGTTGCAGTCCTCGGTCACCGCTCGCAAGAGCATCAGATCCCGATTCTTTACTGCGCCCTTGTGGGAGGACAGGATGAGATCGTGTTCGACGGATCGTCAATGGTGGTGGACTCAACCGGTGAGGTCGTCGGGCGAGCAAAGCAATTTCAAACCGACACCTTGATCGTTGACACCGCTTCACTCGGCCAGACGCGAATCGAACCCCTCCTCGAAGGAACCGCAGAGATTGAGGGTGCGCTTCATCTTGGCCTGCGTGACTACGTGGACAAGAACAACTTCAGCGGCGTTGTCTTCGGACTCTCCGGGGGCATTGACTCGGCCGTCGTAGCAACCCTCGCAGTGGATGCGCTCGGTCGCGATCGAGTGCAGGCAGCAGTGATGTCGTCCCCTTGGTCCAGCATCGAAACTCAGGCCGACGCCCGAGCACTCGCCACCAACCTAGGAATCACTCTCTACGACCTAGGCATCCAGCCCGCAATGGACGCTTACGATGAGACACTCGGTCAAGCTGGCAACGGACCGGGTAGCGACTTAGCCCTAGAGAACATCCAGGCGCGGATCAGGGGAAATCTCCTGATGGCCCTTTCTAACACGCACGGCTGGCTGGTCCTGACCACAGGCAACAAATCGGAGCTGGCTGTTGGTTACAGCACCCTTTACGGGGACGCTGCAGGTGGATTCGGACTGATCAAGGACGTTCCCAAGGGTGCGGTCTACGAGCTTGCTGCCCTGCGCAACTCCCTAACCGATATGCCTATTCCCCAATCAATCATTGATCGAGCCCCAAGCGCTGAGCTCCGGCCTGGGCAAAAGGATGAGGACAGCCTTCCTCCCTACTCACGTCTGGACGAGATCCTTCGGCTCCACGTTGAGGAACGCCTAGATGTCGACCAGATTGTCATCGCAGGATTTGACCGGGCAGAGGTTGTGCGCATTCTTCTATTGGTCGACCGCTCGGAATACAAACGCCGACAGTACCCACCGGGAGTCAAGCTAACGCCGCTTGCTTTCGGTCGAGACCGCCGGATGCCAATGACCAACCGCTGGCGCTCTCAGGGCCCAAGCAGCCCGAAGCTTTAGTTAGTCGGCAGGTCCCGGACCGTGATGGTCATGCGGGAGACAGCAACAAGCCGTTCCTCGTCGTCTCTCATCTCAACATCCCAGACCCAAGTCGTGCGACCTGTATGGCACGGCTTAGCGGAAGCGTGAATGGACCCATTGCTGATCGGCCGCAGGAAACTCGTCTGGTTTGCAAGTCCCATCGCGATCTTGCCGTCGTCGCGTACTCCCAACCAAGTCCCGATTGACGCGACGGCCTCGGCAATGGAGCAGTACACACCTCCATGAACAATTCCGAAGGGCTGACGGATCTTCTGCTCAACTGGGACACGTGCCGTGACGAGCTCCGGCGTAGCGCTTATGACCTGTAGGCCCAGAGTGGCATCGAAGTGCTCCTCCGGGATCTCGAGGGGTGATTGCGGACCTGTGGTTGAGTCGG
>JAPLCJ010000023.1 GCA_026392255.1 Solirubrobacterales bacterium | reverse complement strand
GATCCGAATGAGTTCCAGTTCACTCTGGGAGCCGGCAACGTCATCCCTTGTTGGGACGAGGGCGTGGTTGGCATGAAGGTTGGCGGACGCCGCCAGCTGACTTGCCCACCAGATACTGCTTACGGAGCAAGCGGGCAGGGGACAATTGGGCCCAATGCCACGCTTGTGTTCGTAGTAGACCTACTTAAGATCGGTTAAGCGACGCGCTGACCTTCTCGGTCAGTGTCTTGATCTCTTCAGTCAGAGCCTTCACCTCATTGGTGAGGGCCTGAGTGTCTTTGGTCAGATGAGTGTTCTCCTCGATCAGCTTGCTGTGCTGATTGGCTACCTCGTCGCGATGGTCCGCAGCAGCCTTCTCAGCGTGCTTCTCACGTTCCGCTGCTCGGGTCTGTGCCAGCAGGATCAAAGGCGCGGCGTAAGCAGCCTGGAGTGAGAACGCAAGGTTGAGGAAGACGAATGGGTAGAGGTCCCATGCGAAGGCAACGCCCACGGCGTTGAGGCCAACCCAGACGATGACGATGGCTGTTTGAACCATGATGTAGGTGGGCGTGCCAAAGAAGAGCGCGATCTTCTCAGCAAGGGCGCCAAACGGGTCATCACCGAAAGCCCCATGGAGATGTTGATGCTCTCCAAAATGTCGGTCATGGCCAGACGTTACGGCCGCGTCAGTTGGGACAGGGTCAGGTGCATTAGTTGTGCTCATCTAAATGATGGTGGCACTATGGTCGGCGGCCGGAGCCGACCGGTCCCGGCTTAGGCCCTCAGGCGGCTCGGCGCTTGGGTTGGCTACCGCGCGTTCGGGTCTGACGTGGGCGGTTGGCTGCGGGACGGCGTTCGTCCTCCAGCCTTTTCTCCGCCTTGTCAAAGCGCTTGCTCCACGCTTCGTACGTCTCACCCGGGCGCGGTGCCAGCCAGTCAGCGAGTAGCTTCGGATCGCTAGGCGGGATATCGCGTTTGGTTGCCAATTTGGTGGTCATCTCCACCCTTTGTAACCCCAAACAGGCGAGTGAGTTGCGGGGTGAACCAATGTTGAAACAGTCTTGCGGCCATGAAGCCGCAATTTGGGAGAAAGCTGGGGCAGAATCCCTTTGTTCTAGGGAACTAGTGAATTGAGTAGAAGGCGCCATTGCCTGCGGCAATGCGCTCTGCGTTACCTGCTGCAGCTAGCTCAATCAACGCGACCTCAGTGGCCTCAATGTCAGGCGGCGTAAATGGTGGCGCAAGTATGGAGGCCACCTCAACAACGGCAAGTGGCCAAGGGGAGGCCTCCAGGGCTTCCGCGGCTGTCTCTGTCTTGTGCCTAGGCAGGGTTGGGTCTGCGTTGGCAATGATTACGTCATAGGCCTCAACCGGTTGGAAGCCGCCGGCCTCAAGTGTCCGGCCATCGGTGCCTGTCATCAGAAGTGACGGTGCCGTGTAGCGGGGGAGATCCCCGTCCATGGCGTGCTTGTTCTGGGCCTCAGTTGGGGAACCCTTGGCGCTTCGGGCGATCTCCCGGTCAGAGGCAAATGCGTCGGCTACCTTCGTGTCATTAGCAGCCGCTTGGACGATCTCCCCAGAGTCAAGGCCGGCAACCTTGGAAAGGACTTCAAGGAGGGCATCGTCCTGATCAAGCAGGGCGGTTGTTGTGAACCAGGCAACTTGGAGAGCGCGATGAACTTGGGCTTCAAGCTCAGGCTGGTGAAGGCGGGTTGCCACAACAGTCCTGCAGGCCGACCAAGTAGCGAGCGGCCGTGGCTTAGCGGCCGTCGTGACCGGCATTCCGTACTTGCGCGAGAAGCTCGCCGCATGTGTTGCCATCAGAGTGCCCGTGAAGCCCTTCTCGACGTAGAGCTCATAGTTCTCGGCCAGGCCGATCATGCCGAGTTTCCAGTCAAGGCCCTTACCGTAACGGTGCCGCAACGTCGAGAGCGCAGGCTCTGCGGAATAGGCGAACGGGCAACCGGAGTCGGTGATTCTGAGGATCGCGAGAGGCATCTACTCGGACTCTAGCGGCCGGGGAACGACTAGCTTGATTCGTCGTCGCCCTCAGGCAGCTCAATCAACTTCTGGGACTCTCGGGCAACAACATCAATCGGATCAGGCAGACCGAGAGGATCTTTCCCGTCAGTGCTGGAGAGCGACTCCATCTTGCGGGCCGAAGGAATGACCCTGGTATCGAAGGAGCCCATCATGTCGTTGAACGACTCCACCGCTGTGTTGAGTGCCTTACGCAGCTTGCTGGTGTGGTCGAGCAGCTTCCTCAGTCGCTTGTAGAGCTCGCGGCCCTCGTCTGCGATCGCCTGCGCATTTTCAGCTAGGTCCTTCTGCTGCCAAGTATTGGAAACAGCCAGTAGAACGGCGAAGAAGCTGGATGGGGAGGTGAGGATCACATGTTTGCTTAGAGCCTCCTCGAGGAGCTCTGGGCGACGGCTGAGCGCAAGGTCAAGGAAGTGATCACCGGGCACGAAGAGCACGACAAAGTCGAGCGAGTTATCGATCTTGTCGGGGTAGTTCTTCTTGGCAAGGTTTAGAACCTGGGTACGGAGTGCGTCGGCGTGGGCGTCAAGGTAGGCGTCCCGCTCATCTGGATCCTCTGTCTGAAAGGCCTTCATCAGGCTCTCCAGTGGGACCTTGGAGTCGATCAACATCTCAAGCTGGCCTGGAATGGCGATTGACATATCGGGCCGTGATCGGTCGCCTTCCTCATCGGTTGCCACCTGAGTCCTGTAGTTGCGTAGATGCTTGCGCATGCCAGCGGCCTCGACCAGGCTCTCAAGCTGCTTCTCACCCCAACCGCCTCGAATCTGGGAAGAACTCAGTGAGCGATTGAGCATGTTGGTTGAGGCCTCCAGCTTCTCGCTGCGCTGACTGAGGTTCTCGACCATTTGGGTGATGTTTGCTCGGTTCACCTTGGACGCCTTGTCCATCTCGATTACACGCTCATTGACTTCCTTGAGGTGCTTCTCAACTGGCTCCACAAGGTTCTTGACAGCCTCGCGTTCCCGTTTGGCCTGCTCCTTCTGCACCTCAAGCGCTGCCTTGCGGGACTCGTCGTTCATGCGGGAGAGCTCCTCGATCGCCTCCTTACGCGTGGAGGCGGTCTCATCCTTGACAGCAAGGAGCAGAGAGTCAATGACTGATTGCCCAACAGCGCCGGATCCACGACTTGCCAACAGCCATGCGGCAAGGCCGCCAATGACGGCGCCGATTGCGATCCCAAGAGTCAGCGTTGAAAGGTCCATTGACGTTCGACGGTAGCGCCGGCATCGGCCGTCTCAGGGAATGGGCGCGCACGGACCGCTCGGGTTGACACACTGTCATAAGTTAGCTGTATTCTCAATTTTTACCCGATTCACCCTCTATCTGTGCCACTCTAAGGTCAGGTTGGTGCAGACGGGAGACAGTCAAAATTCGAATGGACCAGAACCCCCGAGGAAACCATGCCAGTTGATCATGTAGACGCAGTAGTGAAGGACATAGAGGTGAGGATCGACGAGATCCAGCCCGTCGTTGAAGAGTACGAGCGCCTGATCGGTGCTCTGCGTCTTCTTCGCGGCGACAGTGCCATGCGCGGACCAGGCGGCACACGCCGTCCAACGGGGCGCAAGCCTGGCCGGCCACGCGGCAGCGGCCATCGAGGCGGCGAAGCACTGAAGGTTCTGCGCGAGCGTCCGGGGATGACAGTCGCTGAGATCGCCTCAGCAATTGGTACCCACCGCAACTACCTCTTCCGCGTTCTGCCAACTCTTGCGGATCAGGGACTTCTGGTCAAGGAAGGCCCAAAGTGGTACCCGGTTGGGTCTGAGCCTTCGGCCAAGCCCGCCAAGAAGAAGTCAAAGGGCGGCAAGAAGAAGTAGCACTGCCGTTGGCCGGGGTCTATCGGACCCGGCGTGCTTGGCAGTTAGGTCAGACTGCGGCTAGGTCTGTTGGGGCAACACCCCAACGGGCACCCGAGAGCGTGAGCTCGTCGGAAATGTCCCAAGCGTCTGCGACCTCATCGCCAGCGTGGTCCGGTGAGGCGCCCTTGAGCTTCATGCAGCCGGTGTTGTCACCAATCATGCGAATCTGCTCGACCTCCTCGGGGGTGAGGATGGCCTCCGGGTCACTTGGGAGGGCTGCAAGGTCCGCGCGCTGCTCCTCAATGGACTTGCATCCATCGACGCCTTCCTCGATCAGTGTGGGAACCACGCACTGAACCGCAGGATGCGAGAGGTTCCAAGCGCAAGCGAGCTGGAGCGGTGTAATCCCCGCCCTTTCAGCGATCGGCTGCATCTGTTCAATCTTCGCCAATCCGCGCTCAACCCAGCCGGCCGGCCGATAATTGCGGTGGTCAAACTCAGGGAATGGGTGGCCAGTCTTGATGTCACCGTGGAAGAGTCCGCCGTGGTCAGCGACTCGCGCAATTACCTTGACGCCATTCGCCTGACAGGCATCAAGTGAGAGTCCAACGGGCCACGGCTCAAGTGGGTTAAGGATCACCATCGCCCAGTCGATCATGTCGCCGAACTGCTCAACGGAGTTGATCAGGTCAAGCGTGAAACCGTTAGCGGGGCCAGGGGCAATGCCGATCGCATTAGCCAAGCCGTCGGCCTTGAGTTCCGCCATCGCCTCCCAGACAACGCCCGAGGAGTAGCCGATGCGGTCTGGGTTGTGAAGCAGCAGCAGGTCAAAACGATCCGTTCCGCAGCGGGTAAGACTGGCCTCAGTTGCCTCACGGAGGAAGCTGGCGTATTGGTCTGGGCCGCGCAGGTCAGGGTTAGTGAAGCGTGGGAAACCCTTGGCTCCTTGCCGTTCACCATTGATGAAGTCATGGCCAACAGCGCCCACGAGGTTGAAGGAGTCCCTGTCAAGGTCTGAGACTGCCTCGCCTATGGCGGTGTCTGCTTCACCGGTTCCATAGACATCGGCTGTGATCACCGTTGGGATCAGCCCATCTGGTTGCATCAGTTCCGCGAAGCGGTCGCCTTCAATCGGGTGGCCAAACCGCATGAAGCGGCCGCCGCTCCAGGCACCTAGGGCTGTCGGTGAGAGGTTCGTCATCTAAGAGTCACACGCTAGCGCGGGAGCTCGGGCCGTGTGTGACGGTCAAGGGCATTGTCCTGGCTCAGTTGAGGCTTGGGTCATCGGGCATGCGGGCAAGGAGCTCGTAGCTGCCACCTAGCTCGGTCAGAGCTGTTGCCCAAAGTCCCTCAAGGTCATCAGCAAACACCGTGTCTGCGTCTGCGGGGGTGACTACCCAGTCTGAGCGTTCCATCTCCTCGTCCAACTGTCCAGCACTCCAACCGGCATGGCCCGCGAAGGCGCGGATTCGGGTTGTTTTTTCACCGATCTGTTCAGCGGGGGTGTCTGTTGCCAGCACTCCAACATTGTCGAAGGCGAGCATCGCCGCGTCCTCTGGTCGCTCGAACTCAGCCAGAATCACCACAGCCTCGGGCATTACGGGTCCGCCGAGGTGGAGCTCCCCATCGCCGATCATCTCCGCAACGGGAGGAGCAGCATCAGCAACAGTTGAGCCTGCTGGACGGTTGATGACTACGCCTAATGCGCCTTGCTCGTCATGGTGACCGATCAGAATCACGGCCCGCCGAAAGTTGGGGTCCAGAATCGCCGGGCTGGCGATCAAGAGCTGTCCTCGCATTGAATCCACACCAGTGATGGTGCCACCTTCGGCCGCCCAATGGCGCGCCAGACGAGTTGGTTTGGCTAGTTGGTCTTACCCCGAGGTTCCAGTGAGAGTGAAATCAAACAGACCGAATCCGTAGGACGAATCGCGGCCTCTGGATCCCAGGTCGTGAGTGCTCCTGTCTAAGGCCCTGCGGACGGCTGCGACAGAGGGCGTTTTGACGATTGCCCACAGGAGCGCGGCGGCACCGGTGATAGCTGGAGCGGCCATCGAGGTCCCTGACATTCTGATGTAGCCACCCCCGGCCTTGAGTGAGAGAATCCCAATACCGGGAGCAGTTATTTCCACATCACGGTTAGTGCTGGAGAAGTCCGCGCGCCGACCGCGCTGGTCTGAGGCGGCGACCGAGACGACCTCTGGATAGGCAGCCGGCCATGAGGTGTCTGACGGCCCTCCGTTCCCAGCGGAGGCAACGACCAGAGTCCCAGCAGAGGTAACCGCCTTTACCGCTGCATGCAAGGCCTTGGAGTCAGGGCCACCGAGCGACAGGTTGATGACTCGCGCTCCCTTGCTGGCCGCCCAGGTGACGCAGGCGGCCACGTCACTCGTGCTTCCATCCCCCTTGCCTGAGAGGGCACGGCAGATAATCAGCGGTGAGTTCGCACCAACGCCGGAGATCCCAACGCCGTTTCCAGTGTTTGCTGCGGCTATCCCTGCCACGTGGGTCCCGTGCCCGTCAGTGTCGTTACAGGACCCTTCTCGCACCCGTCCGGAGGCAGCAGCAGCACAAGCTCGTATGCGGCCCTTTAGGTCCTCGTGATGGATGTTGGCCCCAGTGTCGACAATCCCGATGGGAACGCCCGTGGGGGACGGAGAACTGAGTGCCCCGCCCAACAGCCATCCCCGTTCAGCGTGGATGGAGTCAAGGCCCCACTGTGAGGAGCGCAATGGGTCTGCCGCGGTCTGGTGGTAGACCATGTCCGGCTCCGCCCATGTCACAGCCCGATTACGCGCTAGGCGATCTGCAGCAGTCGCCGCGTTCCCAACCACGGACGACATCCGAACGGATGTCCCAAGGATGTGTGTTGCCCCAAGTCCTCGCACCGAGGCGTCGGTCGCGAGACCCGGGCGAAGCTGGAACAGAACTCGGCCCGATGCTTGGGCAGGGATTGTGTGGAAGAGAAGCAGGGGGAGTGGTGCCAGCGCGGCGGCAAGCAGTCTCCTTCGGTGTGACATAACAGCCTCCGAGCGTCGTGTGATCAGGTCACACTGGAGACTCCACTACCTAAGTCTGAGATCTCGGGAACTCAGCAGAGTTGGAACAGTTCGGCCGCTGTTTCAGGCGCGAGCGGACGTGGCTCTGGCGCGAACGTCTGCCAAAGCTGCGATCAGTGCCGCATTGAACTCCACGACGTGTGTCGAGGCGGCGAGGTGGTCTGCCTCTACCTCAAACACAGTTGCCCGCAGGCCGGTAGCAAGCTTTCTCTGGAATTCCGGGGCTATCGACCTGTCACGAGTGGTGATGACCGACGCAGCCGGGTGCTTCATTGATGCCAGCAGCCCACTTGCGTCATGGCGACCGAGTTCCTTACCTGCCTCTGCAATGTCCCTAGAGCTTCCGCGGGAGAGCTCTGCCGCAACCCACTCTGACCTTGGACTGTTGGGGAATCCCATCTGCCCAAGTGCCCGCTCAAAGGCGGCTACACCACCCACGCCGAGCGCGAGCCGGAGTGCTGGCATGGCACGCCAGTAGCGCTTCATCTGTGGGCTTGAGAACTGTGCCGAGGTGGCACACATCACAACGCCCGAGATTGAGTCCCTGTGGTCATGAGCCAAGAGTTGGGTGATCGCGCCACCCATTGAGTAGCCGACTGCGGTTGCCCCAATGGCATCGGCCTCGCGCAGGATTGCTGCGCAGTCAGCCGCGCAGTCAGCCAGACGGAAAGGTTTGCGGCTGCGTAGACCCCGACCATGGCCACGGTGGTCGATTGCGAGCACTCTGTAACCCTCTGCTGCCAATGCCTCGTAGGCAAGTCCCCAGTTCAGGTCTGCGCTGAACATCCACCCATGGAGCAAAAGGATTGGATGCCCATCGCCGCCACTGTCGCGCAGGAAGAACTCTCCCCGCCCGGGGACGGAGAGGATTCTGGCCGGCGGGACCCCAACAGCCCCGAATGGCCAGGTTGTCCCGCTCACGTCTGGTAGATCAGCGCGGTACTACGCGGAATGCGCCGCGCATGTACGGATGAATCCGGCAGAAGTACGAGTATGTGCCCCTAGGAAGGGTGTTTGGAGTGGTCCAGGTGCGGCGGCCAGCGGAAGCTGTTCCCTCCGGTCCTGATCCCAATTCTCCTGAGTCGAACAGCACACTTGGTGCTGAATCGGCCCGTGGGTAAGCGATTCCCGTGGACTTGTTACAAGGGCTCTTGCACGAAGTGATCGTGTGATAGGCGTAATCCGTGTAAGGGTTTCCAGTCACGTCGTCGCTGCGGAAGGTGAAGGAATTGCCCTCACGCACGGTTGGCGGGTTCAGCGTGCTGCCGCTGTTGGAAAGGTCCCCGAGGGCGTAGATGAAGTCGCTGATCGCGATCGTGTTGCCGTCAGAAGCGATGCCGTTAGGAAGCAGCGATGCATTGATCGCTCCTGGGACGCTCTTACCACCGTGACCGTTGTTCTCAGCTAGATGTCCGTGAGTGAGGACACCAGTCTGCGGGAGTGTCTTGGTGGCCCAGTCAGCTCCGCCAGCGCTGTCACCGAAGTAAACAGCCACAGGCATGATGCCCATGGACTCGTACCACGAGGCTTTGGAAACGTCGTACGTGGTGCTGACATTGAGCTTGTCACCAGCCTTGACCTTCACTCGCCAAGCGGGTGTTGTCCCTGCCATCGCTACATCCCATGAGACGGCGCCGGCTGGCTCCCAGTACTTAGCCTTGGACGTGAAGAGAGTCTTGGTCAGGCTGCCGCGGGTTGCCTTCAGCGTCGTGCTGAGACCACCTGGGTGCAGGTGCCCTGCGGTTTGAAGCAGTGTCATGTTCATTGGAGCTGTGTACTCGTGGCGGGAACCAATCTTCGCGGTCTCAGCTCCTGTGGCCTGATTTGGGAAGGTGTACTTACCGCCACTGCCCATGCCGCGGAGTGCGTCAAAGACCGGGTACTGCTTGACGCCAGCAACATCGAGCCAAAGGGTCTGGGCACGCTTAATTGTCGCAGCAATAGGAGCTGTGTCAGGAATGAAGTCCACACGCCAAGTCAGGTAGACCTTCTCGGTCGTTGGGTACAAGTTGTGGATCATGTAGTTGAGCGTGAGGCTGCGGGTAGGGTCGTTGCGGTAGCCGTAACCCTGTGGCAGCTGAACAACTGTCTTTTCCTCGCCAGCAGCCCAGCGTGGGTCGCTATCGCCCATTCCAAGCCAGACGGCGTGGTGGAGGTGGAGAACGTCAACACTTGGAACGCCCTTAGTTCCCTTAGTTGGGTCGGCGTAGATCAGGTCCGGATCAAATCGAGTGACCCAGCCTGGTGTATTTGGAAGAAGGCTGCGGTCACCGGGGCGGCCGCTGAACGTGTAGTCGTTCGTGTTCTGCCCAGGCTTGATCGTGATTGGCCCGTAGCAGTAGAGGATGGACTGCATCCCTGCGTAGTTCACGTGGGAGATCACCTTGGGCTTGCTTGGAGGCGCGTAACACGGTCCGTCAGCAGCGGATGCCAGGGCGGGTAGAACAGCGAATGCGGCTGTGGCTGCGAATGCTACGAATGTGATGCGGCTTCTATGGCTCAAGGCTCTGGCTCTCCTCTTAGGGACTATGTTCATTAAGCGTACAAGACTTTGCTACGGAGCAAGCCACATGCCAACCTTGGCGCAGCGAAGTTCTACTCCTTGAGATCAGCCAGCTACTACGCGGAATGCGCCACGCATATACGGATGCACGCGACAGAAGTACGAGTAGGTCCCAGTGTTCAAATTGCTGGGGATGGTCCACGACTGCCTCTGGGCGGTACCCGCGCCGAACCCGAGGTTGCCTGAGTCAAATTCCACGGCGCCGTTTGCTCGTGGATACGCGATACCCGTCTCCTTGTTACAAGGGTTAGCGCAGGCAGTGATGGTGTGGAAGGTGTAGGTCTTGCCCATGGCTGCGTTGTAGTCGTTGTTCCTAAACGTGAAGGTCTGACCTTGCGGGACTGTTGGAGGGCGTTGACTCACGCCTGTGTTTGAGAAGTCGCCCAGCGCATAGATGAAATCTGAGATTCCCAAAGTCGTCCCGGCTGAAGGCGTGCCATTGGCAAGCGTCGAAGGGTTGGTTGCGTGCGGGACGGTTCCACCGCCGTGGTTGTTGTTCTCCGGAAGGTGACCGTGGGTAAGGACCTGCGTTTGCGGAAGTGGGGTTGTGAATGGATCAGGCGCTCCCGGAGTGCTGCCCTCAGCAACTGCGATGGGCATGATGCCCATCACGTCGTACCAAGATGCTTTAGAGACGTCGTAACCAGCGCTTACCGACAGGACATCACCCCGCTTGACGTTGACTCGCCAAGCAGCGCTGCTCAAGCCCATTGCGACATCCCACGAGACCGCTCCGGCTGGCTCCCAATAGTGAGCGGACGAGGTGAAGAGAGTCTTTGTCACGGATCCACGCCTGACCTTGAGGGTCGTGTCTAGCCCACCTGGGTGTAGGTGTCCCGCAACGCTGACGAGCGTCATGTCAGATTGAGCTGTGTACTGATACGACCCGACTTGGTTTCTCTGTGCGGTTGTTGTTGCTTGCTCTGGGAAGTTGTAACGCCCACCGCTTCCCGCGCCGCGGATTGCGTCAAAGATTGGAAGTCCATTGGGAGTGGAGGCCACATCAAGCCACTTAGCCTTGACCCTGCGGATTGTGGCTGCATCGGGCGATGTATCTGGAATGAAGTCGATTCGCCAAGTTAGGTAAACGTGCTCCGTGGTGGGAAACAGGTTGTGGATCATGTGTTGTAGATAGGGAGCTTGGGAAGGCTCGCTGCGCCACCCAAAGCCTCTTGGGAGCTGGACGACGGTCTTCTCTTCTCCAGCAGCCCAGCGTGGGTCCGATTCGCTCATTCCAGCCCACACCGCGTGGTGAAGGTGCAGTACGTCAACGCTCGGTACGCCCTTTGTTCCCTTCGTCTTGTCGGCGTAGATCAGGTCAGGGTCAAAGCGCGTGATCCAGCCCGGAACGGACGGGATCAGGTGGCTCGCAACTGTGTCAATCGTGTTCTGCCCAGGGCGGATTGTGATCGGGCCGTAGCAGTAGAGGATGGACTGCATTCCTGAGTACTTGACGTGGGAGATCACCTTGGGCTTGCTTGGAGGTGCGTAACAAGGTCCATCAGTAGCGGATGCCGCAGCAGGAATGAGCAGCAGAGCTGACAGTGTTCCGGCGACTGCGACACGGCTTACCCGCTTGCGAATACTCAAAACTTCCGCCTCTCCTCCAAGTGACTTGAGTAGGAGGTTAGCTGAGGTGGGGTCGGGGGTCCACCTCAGAGGGTCGTTTAGACAGCTTTCGCAGCGGCCTCGGCTTGGGCCAGGCGGTCGGCGATCAGATCAAGCCCGCGGTCCCAGAACCCCGGGTCAGTCAGGTCAAGTCCGCCAATGGCAGCGATCGCCTCCGGCGGCATTGATCCGCCCGCACGCAACATGTCCAAGTACTTAGGAACAAAGGCGTCACCTTCTGCCTGCCACTGGGCAAAGACGGAGAGTGCGAGCAGCTGTCCGTATGAGTACGCGTAGACATACCCGGGGGTGCCAATGAAGTGTGGGATGTAAGACCACCACGAGCGATAGCCGTCCGTTACCTTCACGGAGTCACCGAACATCTCCTCCTGGCTTTCAGCCCAAAGTTCACCGAAGCGGTCAACGGAGAGCTCACCGTTGTCACGGCGCTCGGTGTGGACGAGTGCCTCAAACCTGTTCATGGCGGTCTGACGGAAGACGGTGGCGATCGCACCCTCGAGGCTCTCGGCTAGGAGCGTCAAGCGCTGGGCTGGGTCCTTCTCTGCCTCAAGCAGGCGGGAGAAAACAAGTTCCTCACCAAACACTGATGCGGTCTCGGCGACAGTCAGTGGGGTGCTCATTTCGAGGATTCCGCGGTCAGCGCCGAGTGTCCCGTGGACTCCGTGCCCAAGCTCATGGGCAAGTGTCAGAACATCACGTCGGCGGGCAGTCCAGTTGAGCATCACGAACGGGCCGATTTCCGGTGTGACCGATGCGCAGAAGGCTCCACCGCGTTTACCGGGTCGGACCGGTGCGTCAATGCGGTTCTCAGTCAGGAACGCGCGCGATGCTGCGCCCAGCTCCGGTGAAAACTCTTCGTAGGCGCCAAAGACGATGTCGCAGGCCTCGTCCCACCCGAACTCTGGGTCCTCGCCGCCAAGCGCGGCTGCCCGGTCGTAGTCAGCGAGGCGGTCTACTCCCAAGAGTTGGGCCTTAAGGCGATACCAGCGCTGAGGAATGTCGTAGCGAGCCCGCACGGCACTGACAAGAGCTTCAACGGACGCATCGGATGCCTCGTTGCTCATGTTCCTGCTGCTCAGCCAAGTTGGGTAAGACCGAAGGCGGTCGTCGGTTGCCTTGTCGGCAAGCAGGGTGTTGAAAAGGTAGGCACGGGTGCGAAGCCCAGGTTCAAGCGCCTCGGTTACTGCCGCGGAGACCGCTTTGCGTTCCTCACGGTCGTTTGAAGCTAGGCGGGAGAGGGCAGCATCCAATGGCTGAGGGTCCTCGTCGCCGACGGTTACTTCAACGGCACTAACAAGTTCGCTAAAGAGCCTTGACCAAGCAGACTTTCCGGTGACGCTCTTCTCGGCGAGGATCTTCTCCTCTGACTCCGTGAGCAGGTGTGGACGCTGGTCACGCAATGTCTTGAGGTAGTGCCGCGCCTTGTCCAGTCCCTCTGATGCTGAAAGCTCTGCGGCGCGGTCGTCGTCGAGGGCAGTCCACTCAAGTTCCATGAACAGAAGCTTTGTTGTGATCGCCGTGACGCGCTCCTGTACGAGTGCCATCAGCGCGCCGCGCTCCGGGTCGCTGGTATCGGTCGAGAAGCGCAGGCCCGCGTAAGCGTGGGCGCGGTTGACTAGCTCGCCGATCGTGGCAGAGGTGGTGATGAACCCGACGAACTCCGAAGGCTCAACATCCGCCAGGCGGCCGCGTGCTGCAGCCGCCAGTGAGTCAGCGAGGAAATCTGCCTCGTCAAGCAGGCGGGCAACGCCATCAGCGCCTTTGCCTTCCACTAGAGGACCAAGGTCCCATGCGATTGCGTCGACGGCTTTGTCACTCATGGGAATTGGCTCCTCTGGTTGGCATCGCGGTCAGGCTAGCCGATGCCGAGGGGCGGGAGTGCCCGGTTTCAGCCGCCGCCGAAGAGGCCCTTGAGCAGACCGCCAAGTTGGCTGCCAACGATTGAGCTAACTGAGCCAGGGCTGTGACCAAATTTGGCTTCGTAACGAGCTGCCGCCTCCGGGCTTTGCAGAGCGATGACAAGTTCCTCGCGGGATGACCCGTTGCGGCAGGCAGTCTTGTCTAGGGACTTGAGCACCTGGTCTTGAATTGCTCCGCTGACTCCCCCAGCGCTTGGAAGCTGGCGGGTAACGCAAGGGTTCTGGATCTCAATTGGCTTTGGCGCGAATGCTGTGTGAGCGGCGAAGTAGACGCCGATCAACGCAAGGCTTGCGCCGAGGACCGGAAGCCTGAAGCGGGTGAAGGCACCAAGGACGAGTCCGTCGCTAATCAGCAGCGCTGCGATCAGGGCCATTAGGGCGGCGATTATGTAAGCGGGCCGGAACGCCTTATTAGCGGCTGCCACGACAGTTTCGTCAGCGCGATTTTGGAATGCTTCGAACGCTTGACGGTCCTTGCCGGAGAACCCTTGGGCCTTCTTGTCAAGGGTTGCCTGAAGCTCGCCACGCGGGTTCTGTGAATTAGCGGGCGTGCTGAGCGATGCGCCAACGGACAGCTTGGAAAGAGGTGGGACGTTGGAGTCCAGCAGGGCTGCGATGCCTTGGATCTGCCCTTCCTTGGTTGCCGTTGTGAGTTCGTGGTTGACCCAAAAGCCAACGGTCAGGACTGCGACGAAGATTCCGATGTGGCGAGCGGTCAGCAGACGGGCGGCGTCGGCTGTGGACTTCTCTGGCAGCAGTCCGCCGTTGAGCGCGGGGAGGGCAAGGCCCATTCCGATGCCGGCGAGCGCCTGTGCGGGGATAGTCCAGAGGACTCCCGACCCGGGTACGAAGATCAGGCAGATTGTTCCAACGCCCACCAGCGTGCAACCGAGCGCTGCGCGTGGACCTTGGGGAATCTTGGTGTGCCGGGAGGTGAGGATTGCCATCACTGGCAGGACGGAGACGGTAAGTGCGGCAACGATCGGCTGGACGTCCCAACCTGCGACAAGCTGAAGGACGAGCGTGAACAGAACTGCCGCAAGACCACCTGCCAGAAGCCCGAGGCTGATCAGCGGCTTCCACCTGAATGGGCTGGAGTGGTGGGTGGGCTGAGGAATTGTGATCTGCAGGCAAGCCCAGGCACCAACGATTCCAATTGGCACCTGAACGATGAAGATCGACCGCCAGTCAAATGCCTGGGTCAGTAGGCCGCCCAGTGCCGGGCCGGCCGCGGTGCCAAAGACAGCAGCGGCAATCCAAAGGTGACGTTCCTCTTTGCCTTCTGCGTCGCCCGGGTCAAGTAGGTCGAACGCTGCCAGTACACCGGCTGCGCCACCAATAGCCTGAAGGCCGCGGAAGAGGAGCAGGACGTTGAGGGAATCGGCTGCGGCACAGCCAATGGAGGCGATACCGAGGATGGCGAATCCGATCGCACCTGTGCGAGCCGCGCCAAGGCGACGGGAAAACATTGCGGCCGGGTAGAGGCCCAGGCCCAAGACGATCACATAGACGCCGATGATCGCGGCCAGGCCATTGATGCTGGCCGCCAGGTCAACTCTGATCGGCGGCAGCGCGAGAGCGACTACGGATGAGTCCGCCAGCGCGAGGCCCGCCACTACTGCGACTGCTACTGCTGGAAAGCGGAGTTTCATTGCTCTAAAGCCTGCCTCATTGCGCGGACCGGCTGCTCTGGTCCGTTAGTCAGACGCGGGCTTGAAGTCAAGTGAGAGCGAGTTGATGCAAAACCTTGCGCCCGTGGTCTCACGCGGGCCGTCAGGGAATACATGCCCAAGGTGCCCATCACACTTTGCACAGCGGACCTCGGTGCGGGTCATGCCATGGCTGTTATCCGTCTCCGTGGCCACTGACTGCTCGGCCAGTGGCCTGTCAAACGATGGCCAGCCGGAGCCAGAGTCGAACTTGTGGTCTGACTCAAACAGTGGCTCGCCGCAGCCAGCACAGGTGAACACCCCATCTGCCTTGGTCGAGTTGTGCTCACCGCTGAAGGCGGGCTCGGTCCCAGCTTTGCGCAGGATTGAGTACTGCTCTGGAGTGAGGCGCTCGCGCCACTGCTCGTCGGTAGTCGGCATGTCTTCGCTCATGCGGAAAGAGTAGCGGCGGGATTACTCCCGCCGCTCACTTCCAAGGTTCTGTCTGCGGGGCCTTAGAGGCCCTTTGGATGGCGAATGACGTAGCCCGAGGCTGACCGGGCACTGGTTGCCCAACGACTGCCGCCTTCTCTTACGCCTGAGGTGTCAAACCTGCGTCCGCGGATTGTCATGAAGACATGGCCTCCGTTGGCGTAAATCGTGACGAGGCGGCCTCGCCCTGCGGCGCCCCAGCTTTCAAAGCCAGTTGAGTCGAGTGGGGTCTTCAGCAGGCCACCACCGTGTAGGACGTAGGAAACCGAGCCTGAGCAGTCATAGCCTTCAGCGTTGAATGATCCGTGGCCACCACCCCAGATGTAGGGCTTGCGGGCAATTCGGTTGCCGGCAGCGACCATCCGTGCGATCACGCCAGGCGTTGATGTGCCGGTGATCGGAGCACTTTTAGGCTTGCGGCGCAGTGCGGGCTTGGCGAAGTGGTTCAGGCCGAGCGCCTGCCAAGTTGCCTGACCGACAATTCCGTCAGCGGTCAGTCCGTGCTGACGCTGAAAAGCTTTGACAGCTTTCTGGGTGCCAGGGCCAAACTTTCCGTCGGCGGCGATACCAAGTGCGCGCTGCATTCGGGCAACCCGGGCGCCAGCAAATGCGGAGCCACCTGAGCGGCTGCCGCCTGCCCCGCGCAGAGCCTTGATTGTCGAGCTGCCGGCAAGGCCGTCCACGGTCAGGTGGTGTGCCTTCTGGAACTTACGCAGCGCCTTGACGGTCCCTGCGCCAAAGAGTCCGTCGGCGTGAATGTGAAGGAGACGCTGGACTGTGACCACAGATGGTCCGCGGTCACCGCGGCGCAGGGCCTTGGCCTGTGCGTCGGGTGCGACTGCCATCACTAGGCAGAGGGCTGCTGCTAGCGCAGCTAGAAGTGTTGCCGGGCGCGTGTTGCGTCGGGCACTGTTTGACAGGCCTCTATGGGCGTTCGAGAGCATGTTTGTTGAAACCTCCATGACTGCTTGTTTGTTGCCTGCGAGGTGAGCTGACGGGCTCGCGCCTTGCTCCTGGCGCTACTCCCGGAAAACCGGGTGATTCGCCCCAACACCGCAAACGACTCCGGTGCAATTGGGTCCCCCGCTCGTCGTCCCCTGAGAGACAGCGACTCGGCGTACTTCGAAAGGGAAGGGTATCGCGATGGCGAATAAAGTCGCAAGGGTATGCAAGATTCCTCTCGCCAGACACCCCTTTCAAATAGGACCTTTCCCATACTGGCACTGGGTTTGACGGCTATCGTTGCATTTGCCGGCTGCGGCGCTTCCCCGGCCTCAAAGTCGGCAAGTACTCAGCCCGCCACGGGTATTTCAATTACTGACCAACCGTCCACTGCGACCACCAGTACGAGGCCCATTACGACACCCGCTGACCCACTCGCTTGGGCGACCTCAGTTCTTAAATCTCAGGGTTATGCGCCGGTCAATGCAGACCAGTATTCGGCCAGCCGAGAGCTGCGGATTCTGGTAGGCAAGAAGGCTGGCGAGGCAAACATGCGCGTCTTCTTCTTTATCGGCGATGGGCGCTGGCTTGGCACTGACACCACCACTCCGTCAGGGCAGGTCACCGTTGCTCATCAGGGCGATAACACAGCCCAGGTGACCTACTCCCTCTACCGCCCGGGGGACGCTGACAGGAACCCAACGGGTGGCACCAAGACCGTTACGTTCAAGTGGAACGGCACCAAGCTGATTCCGCTTGATCAGATTCCTTCGGCTGACCCGAAGGCCGCTCTCTCGCGCCGCTAGCTGGTCGGGCGCGGCAGGGCTTCGACGAGTAGGTCGTCGCCGACGGCCAGTGTGGTCCGGCCGTGGAGCAGGTCAAGTAGTTCAGCCCCGACTACTTCACGGCGCCAACCTTGAAGGGTGCGCACGTCCGGTTCTGGCTCATCGCGCCGAACTGAGGTGACGATGCGCTGAAGGTCTGAGCGGGTGGCAACAAGTTCAGGGGCTAGGTCTGATGCGCGCGTGCGGGTTCTGACGAGCGCATCGGCGAGGGAGCAGAGCGCGGTCTCACGGGCATCGCCTCCGTCGCCACGACCCTCGCTTGGAATTGGGTCAGCTGCCACGCCACGAGCCACGGCCTCGATGATCGCCGCGCCACGCTTGCGCAGTAT
>JAPLCJ010000015.1 GCA_026392255.1 Solirubrobacterales bacterium | reverse complement strand
CTTACTTGACATTGCGTTATGACTGCCTGGCAGAACCACCTTGTCCAATGTTCGTGAGCAGAGCTTTGACGAGCCATTGCATGCGCTCGTGGCTCCAGCTGATGCTGCCATGGTCAAGAGTGCTGCCGATGCCGCGAGAACCGCGACCCCTCCCAGAGTTTTGTTCATGTGTGAAGCTTGTCACACTTTGGCGCGTTTACCTAAGGGTAGGAGTTGGGGCCCTTCTCAGCTGAAGAGCACGCCTAGCTAGGTGAGCCGGCTAAGCGGTCGTCAACCGCAGAGCCAGCTGGACCTGCGGGTAGACGCCTCGCCACTAAGAGCCCCAATAGCGCCAGCATCGCAACCACTGCGAGTGCCTTACGGAGGGCGGCGATCTGGGCGTCCATGTAGTGAGCTGAGACCGTCTCAACCTCGCTTGGCGTCAGGCCAGCCGCTTGCGCCGTCGCTACGGCCGCTGATCTGGGAACAACCTGGACCCCATCCTTTGTTTTAGCTACGACAAGCTGTTGAACCTGAGCCGGAATCTGTGGGTCGGACGCAACCTGGTCCTTGAATCCTGTGGTCAGACCGGCCATCAGAACGCCGCCGATTAGGGCAGTACCCAGCGCCATACCCAGATTCTGGGCGGTCCCCTGAAGGCCACCAGCCTCACCAGTTGAGTTCTCGTCAACCGAGCTCATAATCACGTTGCCCAGCTGGCTGATGACTAGCCCTAGACCGGCTCCGGCAATCGCCATCCCGATTGAGAAGGCAGTGGCCTTGAAGTCAGGCGTGATCGTGCCCACAAGGATCAGTAGTCCCGTGGAGAGAACGAGCAGTCCAGCCATGACGACCGTCCTCGTTGAGTACTTGATGGCGAGCCTTGAGCCCAGGACTGACGACGCCACCATCGCCAGTGACAGGGGAAGAATCTCGATTCCCGTCTGCAGAGAGTCCTTATCGAGGGTGACTTGGAGGAAGAGCGGCAGGGTGAAGAACATGCCCCCTAGGACGAGTTGCGTGCTCGTGAGCATTGCGAGCCCGGTTCGCATTTGGGAAATGCCAAGCAGGGAAGGCCTGAGCAGCGGTTGGCCATCCTCTGCCTCACTGCGCGCCGCACGGCGTCCATAGAGCGCAAGGATCAGCACGCCAATGCCCACAATGAACGGAACGGGGGAGAGTCCAAGCGGCGTGATCTCAGTCCCGTTGACGACCGGGGGACTGGTGGGAAGGATGAAGCCCCAGCGGCTGGCCTGGAGGATCCCCAAGACAACCGCTGCCATGCCCGTTGCGGTCATCGCGACGTCTACGGGCGAAATTCGCCCACCCTTCGGAGCTGGGTTGGCGACCTTCCTCAACCCGATCACCAGCAGGCCAAGGACGATCACTGTCTCTGCTGCGAAAACGTAACGCCAGGAGAAAGTCGTCGTGACATAGCCGCCGATCAGCGGGCCCGCTGCTGCTCCGGCGCCAGCGATCCCGCCGAGTATTCCGTAGGCCATCGCCCGATCTTTACCCGAGTAGGTTGCCGACACGAGGGAGAGGATCGCGGGCATGACAAGAGTCGCGCCTAGTCCTTCAACCAAGGACCAACCAACGAGTAGAACGCTCAGATTTGGAGAGAGAGCCGTAATCAGCGAGCCAGCGCCGTAGATCAGCAGGCCAATCGCAAATGCTCTGCGGCGGCCGAGAATGTCACCCAACCGCCCGCCGGTCAGCATGAAAGCGGCCATCACGAGCGCATAAGAAGTAATCGCTAGTTGCACGCCGGAAACTGTCGTGTCGAGGTCCTTTACAACGGCGCTGATCGAGACGTTCATCACCGTTGTGTCCAGCACCATGATGAACTGCGCGATTGCCAAAACGGTGACCGGGGTCCACTTGCCAATTTTGCGCTGGGAGCTCATTCGCACAACCCTAAACCGTGTCCCGGCTTACGGGTGAAGGATGCCGCGGAGTACCGAGTGGCCCCGTGTGCGCTGTACTAAACGGAATGAAAGGCGTCTGCCACTCACCCCTGACAGGGTTCGTTGAGGAGATTGTTATCGCCGAGGGCGAGAACGTCGTCGAAGGCGCAACCGTCCTGCTGGTTGAGGCGATGAAGATGCACCACGAGGTAACTGCTCCTTCCGCGGGAGTGGTGCGCGGCCTGAGTGTTGGCAAAGGTGACCAGGTGGAGGAAGGGCAGCAGCTGTTTGAGATTGAGGCTGGCGGCGCCCAGGCAGTAACAGCTGGCATCCCAGACACTGGAGCCGGGGAGTCGGCCGGCGCTGATCTACTCGCCGATGTCCTAGCCCGTCGCGCCAAACTTGAGGACGAGGCCCGCCCAGACGCAGTTGCCAAACGGCGAGCACTTGGCCGACGCACCGCCCGCGAGAACATCACAGACCTCTGCGACACGGGCACATTTTCCGAGTACGGCGGCCTTGCGATTGCGGCACAGCGTCTGCGCCGCCCGGTTGAGGAGTTGATCGACAAGACGCCTGCAGACGGAATGGTCTGCGGTGTCGGGACAGTCAACGCCGAGCTTTTTGGAGTTGAGGCAGCCCAGTGCGCACTGCTCTCTTACGACTACACAGTGCTCGCCGGTACTCAGGGTGTACGCAATCACCGCAAGACCGACAGGATCCTTGACATCGCTCAGCGCCAGTTGCTTCCGGTCATCCTTTTCGCTGAAGGTGGCGGCGGCCGGCCGGGGGACACAGACCAGTCTGAACTGTTCCACCTTGTGGTGCCAACCTTCCGCAATTTCGCCAAGCTCTCTGGCTTGGTACCCCGGGTCGGTGTCGTTTCGGGGCGCTGCTTTGCGGGTAATGCTTCACTGCTCGGCTGTTGCGATGTGATCATTGCCACGCCTGATGCCACGATCGGGATGGGAGGCCCCGCGATGATCGAAGGTGGCGGGCTTGGAACGTTCACTCCCGAACAGGTCGGCCCGGTCAAAGACCTTGCAAACGCTGGCGTTATTGACCTTTTAGTTGCTGACGAAGCCGCAGCGGTAGATGCAGCCCGCCGTTTTATCGGCTACTTCCAAGGGCCCGTTTCGGACTGGTCTGCACCGGATCAAACAGAGTTGCGGAGCATTGTGCCCGATGACTCCAAACGGGTTCATGATGCTCGCGCCGTCCTGAATGGTCTGTTTGACACCGACTCGGTGATGGAACTGCGACCAGCCTTCGGCCGCGCAATGATCACGGCGTTCGCCCGGATTGAGGGCAAGCCGGTTGGTGTGATCGCCAACGATCCATCCCATCTGAGCGGCGCGATCGATGCCGAGGCATCAGACAAGGCCGCAAGGTTCATTCAGCTCTGTGATGCGTTCGGAATTCCGATTATCTCGCTGGTGGACACACCGGGCTTCATGGTCGGGCCCGACTCTGAGCTGACAGGCATGGTCCGACGATCCTCCAGACTGTTCACCGCAGCAGCAAGCATCAGCGTTCCGTTCGTCAGTGTCGTGGTTCGACGGGCATTCGGTCTGGGCGCCCAGGCCATGACCGGAGGGGACTTTCATGCCCCGACTATCAACCTCGCTTGGCCGTCCGCTGAATTCGGCGCTATGGGCGTCGAAGGTGCTGTTCGACTGGGATTCCAACGGGAGCTGGCAGCGATCGAGGATGAGTCAGCACGGGAGCAGAGGGTCGCAGAGTTGGTTGAGGCAGTCAGAGCGCAGAGCAATGCACTGAACATGGCCACATTCTTCGAAATTGACGATGTAATCGACCCTGCGACGACTCGCGCACGCCTAATTTCCGCGCTGAATGCCGCGACTCCTGTTGAGAGTCCGCTGAGCACCGGAATCCGCCGTCGCACCGTCGACACCTGGTAGCTACGAATCGCCCGTGAAGACGGGCGGTTCTCCGTTGCCCTCAGGACCAATGAGCGGTAGCATCAACTTGAGGATGGGAGCAAGGAAGATCACCAGTCCCGCGACCAGGCGGACGCGCACTAGAGGCACCCTGATTGGCCGACGCCCTCTTGCGGTTGCATCCGCCCTCACGCTGACCGCAGGTCTTGTGCTCGCCGCGGTCTCTCCAGCGGCAGGTGGCGGCTCGATTGACCCCACTTTCAACCCTCCACGGGTTGGGGCGGATGGGCCTGTCAGTGCCGTAGTCAGCATTGCTGGCGGCCAAATGCTGATCGGCGGCAGCTTCACTAACTACAACGGGACAACTACCAACCGGGTTGCAAAGCTCGGGGCCGACGGCTCGTTGGATGAGGATTTCTCGACAAATCTAGGAGCCGGTCCCAACAACGCTGTTTCAAGCGTGGTTGAGCAGGCCGACCACAAAATTCTGATCGGTGGCACGTTCAGCGAGGTTTCAGGCTCGCCGCGTTGCGGCATCGCTCGTCTCAACGCTGATGGGTCACTTGATGCGGGATTCAACCCGGGTAGTGGGGCCACGGCGGTTGACTCAAAGGGAAAGACAAAGTGCAGCTGGGTCTCGGCAATCGCACTGCAAGGGGACAAGCCGATCATCGCGGGGCTTTTTGCCAGCTACAACGGCATTGTCAAGAACCGAATTGCCCGCCTTAACACGAATGGCAGCCTGGACGCGACCTTTAATCCAGACGTCATTGCCATCTTTGGGATCACGACCACTGCGAATTCGAGTACTGCAACTCTTTCAACGGTCGCCGGCCTTAAGCCGGGCACGACTTACCGGGTCTACTCCTCAACCATTCCGAAGTCAGCCAATGTGACGTTCACGATGCCAGCGAGCCTGACCACCAAGGTCACGCTCTCTCAGGCAAGCGGAGTCAAGGCGGGCAAGTCGGTCGTCTCAACTGTTATCACCACAGGTGCCAACGCTGCAATCGCGGCACTGGCTGTTGACCCGAACACCGCGAAGGTAATTATCGGCGGAACGTTCAGCACTTTTGATGGTGTGGCGCGCAGCCGGATCGCACGCCTGACCGAGGATGGTGCGCTGGATTCTGGATTCAGCCCCGGTGTTGGCCCCAACGGAGCGGTTGGTGCTGTCGGTGTCGCAGCAGACAGCAGGGTCTGGATTGCAGGGTCCTTCACCAATGTTGGCGCTACCTCGCGCAACCGGATCGCTCGACTGGGAGCGACAGGCGCGTTGGACACAAACTTTGATCCAGGAACTGGTTTGAATGGGACTGTCTACGGACTCCGAGTCCTTTCAGAGGGGTCCATTGTCGCTGTCGGCGGATTCACCAGTTTCAACGGGGCCGACGCAAGCCGGGTTGTTCGCCTGACCGCCACCGGACTCCCATCGCCAGACTTCACGCTCAGCCCAGCTCTCGCTGTGGGTAACACCGCCCTCGCGCTTGACGTGGACGCAACTAGCGGCGCTATTGCAGTCGGCGGTTTCTTCCTCCGCG
>JAPLCJ010000049.1 GCA_026392255.1 Solirubrobacterales bacterium | reverse complement strand
CACGGCCACGGGCGGTAGTGAGGCTACCCGTGGTTGTAAACAACCCAGTTGCAGGATCATAAAGCTCCCCACTCGCCAAATATCCCGAGTTGCCACGTCCGCCAGCGATTAGAACCTTCCCACTTGGCAACACTGAAGCAGTCGCACGGTAGCGGGCGGTAGTGAGGCTACCCGTGGTTGTAAACAACCCAGTTGCAGGATTGTAAAGCTCCCCACTCGCCAACCTTCCCGAGTTGCCATCTCCGCCAGCGATTAGAACCTTCCCACTCGGCAACACTGAAGCAGTCGCACCGCCACGGGCGGTAGTGAGGCTACCCGTGGTTGTAAACACATCGAAGACACCTGCCTGCGCGACAGGCGCGAATGCCGCGCTGGCGAGAACAACCAAAACTGGTATTAGGCGGCGAACGGCGTGGGGCATAGTCACTGGGTCTCCTGAGCGGGGGGTTTGTCGATCGTCAATCACACTACTCCCCTCAGGTCACCAGTGCGCCGCATGGCTCTCCATCACCCCCAAGCCGGTTTTCAGCCGACCAGCGTGGGGAAGGTCGCCGCTGAAGGTGCCAAATGGCTGGGAGTACTGGGACTTCAAGAGCACCAGGTTCTGCTTGTGACCGCGCACTGACTCTTGATGAAAGTCAAGCTGGGATTGGTCAGCGAACCGAACGTGGGTTAGGTCGGTTGCGATCAGCAGGGGGTCGACCGCGTGGGCAACGCCGTCAACCCAGACGGTCTGTTCGCTGCCAGAAGGGTCGTCGTTGATGCCGTTGACAAAGTTCCATGCTACGGCCTGGCCGGCAGTGTTTGTGCCAACCCCACTGCACCAGCGCCACTCGGTCCGACGGGTATGAAAGCCGGCGGAGTCATCGATCATGGCTGGCGCGGAAATCTGAAGTTCCTTGCCGTTGAGCTTCACATGCCCGGTCGCATTGATGCCACCTTGCTTGCGGGTCCAAGTCCAGCTGTTGCCCACGGGGGTGACGGTTTCAATCCCAGCAACCTCAGCGAGGGCAAACTCAGCCTCAATTCCTTTGTCGCGGATTAGCAACCGGCCGTCGGGCATTTGGACCCCTCGGGCCCAGTTGTGTTTGCCCTCGTGGACGGTTTGGGTATCGCGGTCCCAGATCGCCCAGAAGACATGGTCAAGCGGCCCGATTGAGATTTTCGCCGCGCAGATCTGCAGGGACTCGGCGTGGATCGCCACGTAACGCCAGACCTTGCGGGGTCGGGTGCCCTGAAGTAGTGGCGCTTTAGCTGGTGGAAGCTTGAGGCTGGCGATCGCCTCCGGCCGCTCTGCGCCGTAAGTGCCACGGTAAGCAACAAAGTTTGGTGCGCTGCCCACAGGTGGAGCCTACGCCCCAAGCCGGGAGGCCCGCCCGTAGGTAGGCTCGGTGATCGTGAGAGCTGCCGCCGTCCAACTGGAATCCAACGCAAGCCATGCGGCCAACCTCGCTTCGGCCGAAGATGGTGTTCGCTCAGCTGCCAAGGATGGGGCCCAGCTTGTTGTCCTGCCAGAGAAGTGGCCGCTGCTGACAGATGATGATGCGACGCGCGAAGGCGCAGAGCTTCTCGACGGGCCTTCGATGTCAATGGCTTCCGACCTGGCAGAGGAACTCAAGATCGACCTGATCGCAGGTTCGTTTGCCGAGCGGGTAGCGGGGACTGACCTGCTGGCCAACACCTCAATCCACTTTGGTCCGGATGGGGAGGCCAAGGCCGTCTACCGCAAGATCCACCTCTTTGACGCAAGCGTCGGCGGCCGTGACTATCTGGAATCCGCAGCCTTTGCACCTGGCGAGCAGCCGGTATTGAGTGAAACCGCTGACGGCACAATCCTCGGCATGGCGATCTGCTTTGACATTCGATTCCCCGAGCTGTTCTCCAACCTCGCGGGGGCTGGCGCTGAAGTCTTCGTACTGCCAGCTGCGTTCACGAAGGTGACTACTGACGCCCACTGGGAAGTACTGTTGCGTGCCCGTGCGATTGAGAACGGCTGCCACATAGTTGCCGCCAACCAGAACGGCAGCGACGGCATCGGCCGCCCGTCAGGCGGGAACTCAATGATCGTCTCGCCCTGGGGCAAGGTGCTAGATCGGGCGCCCCACGGCTACTCAATGGCACTGGCAGAGCTTGAGGTCGATGACCGGGCAGCAGCGAGAGAAGCCTTGCCGATGAGCGATTTACGCAGTAATGCGGCATCCTTTGAAGTGATGAGGGGGAATGGATGAGCTCGCGGGCTGATGCTGCTGCCGAAAAACGGCTCAAGATTCTTGAGGCGTCAATCCACGTGTTTGCGCGCCAGGGTTTTGCTGCCGGGCGTATCAGCGACATTGCCGACCAAGCCGGTGTTGCTCACGGGCTGGTCTACCACTACTTCGACAGCAAAGAAGCCATCCTTGACGAGCTGTTCAGCGAACGCTGGGAGCTCCTCGTAACGATGATTGCTCAGACTGCCGATGAGGACATTCCGGCTCGCGACAAGCTCGCTCTGGTCGCCCAGTTCATCGTTGACTCCTACCACTACGGGCCCGATCTGATGAAGGTCATCATCGTCGAGGTAACCCGTGCGGTCAACACATTCGGTAAAACACACCTTGAGGAAATTCGTGAGGCCTACGACCTGATCGCCGAGATCGTGCGTCGTGGCCAGAAGGCAGGGGAGTTGCGCGATGAGATCGCTGCTGACTATGCGGCCCTCGCGTTCTACGGGGCAACCGAGCAGGTACTGACCGGGTGGATCTTTGACCTGATGCCATCGCAGGAAGAGGACTTCGACCGAGCCGCCGCATTCATCGTCGAGACCGTCTGTGGCGGTCTGGGCATGCCCGCACATTGATCCACAGAAGCCGCTAACTCTGCTGTAATCGACTCAGATGAAAGAAAATGACCTCGCCCAACGACTTATGTGGACTGGCCTGCTGGCCGGCATTGGCTTTGTGTTCAGCATCGTGACTGAGCGCGTGGCCGAATCTGTCTGGCGCAGGTTTATCGGCGGCGAGCCGCCCAAGAACCACTAATGGCCTGGAAGCGCAAAAAGACTGACGAGACTGAGGCTGCCGACGTGGCACCAGCAACCGCGGCAGGGCAGTTCAACGCCACCGGTGACTGGACTCCTGTTGGTGGCGAGCAGCCAACTGCTGACCATCCAGCTGCTACGACTCCGGCATGGCAAACGCCGGCGCAGGATGTTCCGCCTGTCACGCCAGCTGCCGCACCGACCTCGGCTCCTGAACCAGCTGTACGCGCAGTTCCTGACCCTGCGCCAGCCACTCCACGCGAGAGTGAGCCCAGCACCAGCGCAGCCCCTGTTGCGGCTGTTGACCCAAACCCTGAACACATTGTCCTCGCGTCACTTGCCGGTGGCTTTGTTGCCGCTCGGGTACTGAGAAGGATCTTCCGTGGCTGACTCACCAGCAGGGCAGGAAGGGCTTGCGAAGGCAATCGCGCAGGTCTCTGACCACGCTGTAGGCCTGGTTCGCGAGGAGATCGAACTCGCCAAGGCTGAAATTCGCGTCAAGGTTGAGAAGTTCTCACGTGGCCTTGTTGTTGGTATTGCAGCCGGCGTGTTTGCCCTGACCGGACTGCTCTTCCTCCTTCAGTCAATCGCTTGGGCTGCCTGGCAGCTGCTGTTTGGATCCGATGACTATTGGGGTGGCTTCCTCTTTGTCGCAATCATGCTCTTCGTCCTTGCCGGTGTTGCCGGTTACCTGGCTTACCGCTGGCTCCAGTCCGGTTCCAAGCCTGCGCCGACCATGGCAATCGATGAAGCACGGCTGATCCGCGAGACGGTCACGACCGCAACTCAGGGTGAGACAGTCGCTTCCCCCGCACCAAACCAGCAGGAGAACAAGCCATGAGCAACGGGCGTTCACCAGAAGAGATTCGCGCACAGATAGAAGCAGGCCGGCAAGAGCTTGCGGTTTCGATCGTCAAACTGCGCGGCGAGGTTGTCCGTTTTGCCGACTGGCGCGGGCACCTCAACGAGCATCGCCCCGAGGCTGCGGCAGCTGCCGCCGTTGCCGGTTTTGTAATTGGTGGCGGAATCGCCGCTGTTGGCAGCGCCCTGTTCGGGCGGCGCCGTCGCCGCCGTGGCTAGCCGCTCCCGCTAAGGGTTCATGAAGGAGGACGGCATGCCGCCGACTCCTAAGAGACCGGGACCGAGGTAGGTCCCTGCGACCGGTCCAACTTCTGAGAGCACTGTTGGCTCATGGCCGAAGATCTCGATGCCACGCTGAACAAGCTCATCGGCCCGCTCGTGAGCAGTGATGTGCTGAACAAGGTAGGTGTCAGCACCGCTTTCCTTGAGTGTCTGGAGGTATTCAGACATCCGCTCAAGTGCGCGCTTTGATGTGCGCACCCGCTCAACAGGTTCCACTTGGTCCTCAAATGTGAGGATTGGCTTGATCTTGAGCGCAGTGCCAAGCCATGCTGCGGCAGCACCAATGCGGCCGCCCTTCTCCATGTACTCAAGGGTGTCAACGGCGAACCAGATCTTCATCTGTGCGCGTGCTGCTGTTGCGTGCTCAGCTGCTGCCGAGGCGCTCATACCGGCGCGGACTGCTGCAGCTCCAGCAAGGACAACAAGGGCCTCTCCGCCAGCTACTGAGCGTGTGTTGACGACAGTGATCCTGCTGCCCCGGTCGCCGAGTGACTCGCGCGCGGCCTGGGCGCCGGCGAAGGTGCCGGATAGGTCTGCTGAGAGGTGCATCGAGAGGATGTCTTCGCCGCGGTCAAGGATCGGTTCCCAGACATCAAGAAAGTCCTGATGGGATGGCTGGGAGGTCGTCGGAAGAGTGGGCGACGAGCTAAGAATGTCGTAGTACTCGGTGTAGTCACCGTTGTACGAGGAGTCCTTGCGCTCAGTGCCATCCGGCAGCAGAACGTGGAGTGACACTTGCTCAATCCCATACTGCTCAATCAGCGCGGGTTGAAGGTAGTGACAGGTATCGGCAACAACAGTGACTTTGGCCATGCACCAGAACCTACCAGCCGCGATACCCTGCCCGACATGGGCATTCACCTAGTCACCGGCGGGACGGGCCTGATCGGGCACCACCTTGTGCGTTCTCTGCTTGAGCGTGGCGAGGAAGTAAGGGTCACTGTTAGACCCGACTCTCCGCACGAACCGCTTGAGGGTCTGGACGTCTCCTCGGTCCTCGCCGATGTTGGTGACCGCCGCGCAATTCGCCGGGCAATGAAGGGTGTCAGCCACGTCTACCATGTCGCCGGCGTTACCTCTCTGAGGTCCACTAGGGAGGAGTACTTCAGAGTCAACGTTGAGGGCACGCGCGTGGTGATGGGTGAAGCACTGCGAGCTGGGGTGGAGAAGGCAGTTCTTACATCGTCAGTCTCAGCACTCGGGCCTGCGCCGGTTGGCGTCACAGCTGATGAGACTCAGATTGACGGCCTGCGGGGCATGAACCTTGCCTACCCGGAGAGCAAACTGGAAGCAGAGGTCCAAGCACTAAGGCTTGCGGCTCAGGGCCTGCCGCTCGTGATCGTCATGCCAGGGCAGGTCTTTGGCCGCGGGGACTGGCGTCGGTCCTCAACCGATGTGGTGCGCCGGTTCCTGAGGCGTGACATACCCGCCTATGTGGAAGGAACGCTCTGCGTTGTTGACGCCCGCGATGTTGCCCAAGGCCACATCCTCGCCGCGGAGAAGGGCGCTATCGGCGAGCGCTACATCTTGGGCGGTCGCAACTTCACCCTTACTCGTCTCTTCGCTGACCTTGGCCGGATCAGTGGGGTTGAGCCGCCTTCGGTGAAGCTCCCGGTCACAGTTGCACGGCAACTCGCGGCAGCTGCCGAACGGCTACCGGGGCGTCCAATTGTGACCAGCACGGAGATTCTGCTGGCCAGCCAGCGCTGGGCGTATCGCTCGACCCGCGCCAAGCGTGACCTTGGTTGGACTCAGACGCCGCATGAGGAAACGCTGGAGAACACTGTGGCGTGGTGGCGAGAGCGAGAGGGTGACGCGCTTGCCGCCCCTGGGTCTAGGCAGAACATTGGTTTGCGCCTGCTCGGCGGCGTCACAAGACGCACCGAGTCCGCGGTTAGGATCGTGCGACCATGAGCGAACTCAGCGTAGTTCTTCACCGCTGTCCTGTCCCAACCGACTACCTCTGTGCCTGCGGCAAGGTCGCCCGTGGACTGCGCAAGGCGGGAATTGAGTTTGAATCAGTGCGAGCACCCTTGAGCAAAGGCAAGCGCGACGATGTTCTGCGCTTGACCGGCCAGCGTGCCGTTCCCGTTCTTGAGATGAACGGGCAAGCAGTCTGTGACTCCCGGCGGATCCTCGAATGGATCAACGCCGAGAAGTCGACCAACTGAGTCCTACTCGGCGGTTGCGTCCCCGATGGTCAGCGGTGGTGCCTGGACTGTCTCAGGAGCCTTAGGTGCTGGCTGCGCTGGTGCCTTGACACCAAGAACTGTTGCCAGCTCGCCAGTGTCAGCCATCTCGGTGATGATGTCGCAGCCGCCAACGAGCTCACCCTTGACGAACAGCTGAGGGATGGTCGGCCAGTTGGAAATAGCTGAGAGCTCCTCGCGAATGCGAGGGTCCGGAAGCACGTCGACAGAGAAGAAGGTTGCCTCGTGAGCCTCGAGTGTGGCAACGGTCCGAGCTGAGAAACCACACATTGGGGCCTCTGGGGTTCCCTTCATGAACAGGAGCACTTCCTTCTCAGCGATTGCTCCAGCGATCGCCTCACGCAGTGGGTTTGCTTCTGTCTCGCTCACTTTGCCTCCTCGGATGTTTGGCAGCTGATCGAAAGCGCGTGGATGCGACCACCCAGTTCGCCTTCGAAGATCTCATTGATTGTGCGGTGCCGGTTGATTCTTGACACACCTTCGAAACTGTCGCTGATGACTGTAACCCGGAAGTGATGACCATCGCCGTCGGCCTCGGTTACGCGAGAACCGGGGATTGCCGCTTCGATCCGCTCGCGCAGTTCATCGGGACTTGGGTCGTTAAGTACGGGAAGTGGGTCAAGGGACATGGCTGTGAGATTAGCGACCAATGATGAGAATCGGAGCTGAAATGGGAATCCATGCCAATCGGCGGTACAATCAAAACCAATGATCACCGTTACCGACCAAGGCGCAGACAAGATCCGCGAGTTCCTCGACCAGCAGCAGGCCAACTCAGCAGTTGATGGCCTCCGCGTTGGAGTGAAGGGTGGCGGCTGCTCTGGCTTCCAGTACGTCCTTGCATTTGACGAGAAGCGCGACGGTGACGAGGTGATTGAGCAACAGGGCATCACGATCCTGATCAACGGCGAGAGCGTTGACTTCGTGCGCGGCTCTGTGATCGATTTTGTAGATGGCCTTCAAGGTGCCGGGTTCAAGGTTGAGAACCCGAATGTTGTTGCAGCCTGTGGCTGCGGTTCCTCCTTCCGCGTTGCGGAAGAAGAGGAACAGGTCTCAGCAGTCTGAGCTTGAGCCAGTTGGGCTCTTAAGCCTGGCCTTCGACCGCACCTGGAACTCCGGTGTTGGTCGAGTACTTCGGCTGAATCTTTGTGTCAGGCCTGATGGTGTGGACGGCTTGTGCAATGGCGACGGCCGACTCGGCGAATCCTGTGGCGATTAGCTTCAGCTTGCCGTCAAATGTGGAGATGTCTCCGCAGGCCCAAACATGGTCAAGCGAGGTGTGCATGAGGGGATCAACGACGATCGCGCCCTTCTGGACTTCAAAGCCCCAGTCCTTGAGCGGTCCAAGGGCTGTCTTGAAGCCGAGCTGAAGGAGAACTGCATCGGCTTCCTCGATCAGCGTCTCGCCAGGTCCGTCGCCGACGACTGACAGGTGGACCTTTTCCACACCGTCCTCGCCTTCGATGTGGGAGATCTCATAAGGGATCCGCATCTTTACTCGGCCAGCTTCGGCGTGTGCCATGACCTCGGCGATTGTTGACTCGTGGGCGCGGTAGCCCTCGCGGCGGTGAACAAGGGTGACCTCATCGGCTGTGTCAAGCAGGTTGAGGACCCAGTCAAAGGCGCTGTCGCCACCGCCGACAATCAGGACCTTCTTACCTTCAAAGACCTTCTTCTCGCCAACCATGTAGTGGGCTCCGCGACCCTCCCATGGGTCCATGTCAAACCCGGGGAGCTTCTTGGGCTCAAAGGCGCCATGGCCACCGGCAATTACAAGTGCGCGCGAGCGAACCTCACCCTTGTCGGTGTGGAGGACAACGATTTTGCCGTCCGCGTCCTCTTCCCATGTGATCTGCTCGGCAGCGGTCTCAAGATGAACGGGGACGTTGAACTGTTCGAGCGATTGGGTCCGGAGCTGTTCGACAAGGTCCTTAGCAAGTACCTTGGGATGCCCGGGTACATCGAAGATCCACTTCTCTGGGTAGAGCGCAGTCAGCTGGCCGCCAAGCTCAGGGAGCGAGTCGATGATCCGCACGGATGCTTCGCGCATGCCAGCCCAGAAGGCTGCGGACAGCCCGACCGGACCGGCGCCAATCACGGTGATGTCGAGGATCTCGTTGGGGTCTGGTGCGTCGGTTGTGATGTTGCTCATCTGGAAGGTCCTGTTCCTAGTTAGTTGTTGACGACTTCGCCATCGAGCGTTCCCAGCACGCGCTCAACGGAGCCGGCCACGCAGGTGAAGGTTGGTGTATCGCGCTTGGTGTAGAGGCTTGACTCGGTGGTGCGCAGCTTCTGGACCAAGTCAAGGAAGTCAGCCGGGTTATCGGTCTCAAAGGCAACTACGAACTCCTGATCATCAAGGCCAAAGGAGTAGGTCGTGTTGAGGTCAACCATGGGGAACTCGCGCCCCACGGTGATGTGCTCCTGCATGATCCGCCAACGCTCGTCAGGGGGGAGGGCGTACCACTCGCGCGTTTTGACGAATGGATAGACGAAGAGGTACTTGGAGTGTCCTTCGCGCAGCTCAAGGCGCTCCTCGTCCGAATACTCCGACTCTTTGGTCATTGCTAGGAACGAATAGGGGACCTCACACCACTTCATCAGTCCGCTCTGGTTGAGGACTACGTGAAACTCATGGATCCGTTCCATATTCTCGGCCTGAGTCATGATCAGCGCGTCGCAGTCACCACGCAGGCCAACTGTTGAGTAGGCCCGCAGCAGGTGTCCGTCGGCGAAGTCTGCGCATGCAGCCATGAACTCAAGCTTGTGCTCGGCCCGTTCCTCATCGGGTAGACGCCGCCAGGCGGGGTCTACCTTGAGGAATGTGAATTTGACGGCGTGGCGGCTTGGCATGGGCGTAGGTGAATGATAGTCAAGCCAGTCTTGCGGTCCGAGCGAGCTGCCCGGTCTGATGGGGCGGCCCGGCTGCGCTGGTAGGCTCGGCGCGTGCGGATCGCGGTCGTTTCCCCCTACTCCTGGACCTATCCGGGGGGAGTCATGAGCCATGTTGAGGGCCTCGCTGGAGCCCTTGCTCAAGCTGGGAATGACGTCAAGGTGTTTGCGCCGCTTGATCCTCCAACACAGAAGTCGAAGTTTTTCCACCGTGGCGCCGAGCCCCAAGTCCGTGATGTTCCGGATTGGCTTATTCCGGTGGGCGGAACAGCAGGAGTGCCGGCCAACGGGGCCGTCTCGAATCTGATGATCAACCCAACTGGGCTAGTTGTCCTGCGCAGAGAACTCAAGGCCGGCAATTTCGACGTAATTCACATCCATGAGCCAGTTGCTCCACTCGTTGGCTGGGACTCATGCACCGCACCTGCTGGCGCGCGGGTGGGCACCTTCCACGCGTACGCGGAGAACTCGCTCTCTAACGGCTTTGCAGCGGCTCTGGGCGGCAAGGCGCGAGTAAACCACCTACATGCGCGTATTGCGGTGTCTCACGCCGCAGAATGGACTGCAAAGCGTTTCTATGGTGGTCGGTACACGATCATTCCTAACGGGACGCTCGTGGGGGACACAGCACCAGCGGTAACCAATCGGCAGGGACCGCTGAAGGTCCTGTTTGTTGGCCAGGCAGTTGAGCGCAAAGGACTCCCTGTTTTGCTCCGGGCCTTTGAGGCGCTGCGAGGACACTTGGATGTGGAGCTGACCCTTGTAGGCGTGACCCGCGAGCAGCTTGAGCCGCTCCTGCACAACCATGCTGGTGTCCGAGCGCTTGGCAAGGTGGATGACGCCGTCAAGCTGAGCGAGCTGGCAAGAGCGGATCTACTCTGCGCCCCATCCTTGGGAGGGGAGAGCTTTGGCATGGTCCTGACGGAGGCATTTGCCGCCGGAACGCCAGTGGTGGCTTCTGACATTGCTGGTTACCGGGATGTGGTGACTGACGGGGTTGACTCGATTCTTGTCCCACCAGGCGACCCAGTTGCGCTTGCGCTTGCGCTGAGAGACCTTGGCGACGATGCAGAACAGATCGCCCGGTTGAGTGAGTCCGCTTGGGAAAGCGCCCAGCGCTTCTCTTGGGACCATGTCGCCAGCCAAGTCACGGACGTTTACGCGACTGCATTGGAGCACCCTGAACCGGTCACCCTGCGCGAGCGTGTGGGTGTGGCAATCGGCTCATTGCCATCCGATCTTGGTCCGGTTGTATCCCCGCGCCGGACTCCGCCGCCGGACGACACGCCAGAGCGGCGCCGAGCGCGTATCCGAGCAAGAGTCCGCAGGGGCGTAATTGCCGTCGCCTCATGCGCGGCAATTGCAGCATCACTGTTTGCCCTCAGCCGAATAGGTCTGCACAGCATCGTGTCCGCCCTGATTCACTCCAAGCCATCACTCGTCCTCGCGGGGTTGGGTGTGATGTGTGCCTCGATGGTCTTCAGGGCCGTTGCCTGGGACGCCACGCTTAAGGCCGCCCTGCCAGATGCCGGCCTGAAGTTGATGGACGCGATGCGAGGAACGTTCATTGGCGTATTGATGTCAGCGACGCTGCCAGCCCGCCTCGGTGAGCCAGCCCGCGCAGTGATCGTCGCCCGTCGGGCAGGCGACCCAAGGGTGACTTTCCCAGCCGTCCTAGGGACCATCGTTTCCCAGACACTTCTTAACCTGGTGGCACTCGCTGTATTGGGCGTCGTGATGTTCAGGTCCGTTCCCCTCTTCCACGGTCATGCGGATGCTCTTGTGGCGATCTCCATCGCACCCATGGTCATCGCCATCTGCGTGCTGCTCGCGCCGATCGTGCTCGCCCGCGGCCACAACGCAAGGTCGGAGCGCATCGCTGACCTTTCGATCAAAACCCGCACGCTGCTGGTGGACATCAGGCGCGGTCTGACTGTGTTTCGCAAGCCCAAACCAGCCTTTATCGCCGCGACCATGCAGTTCTCTGCGTGGGTGCTGCAGTGGCTCTCGTGCTGGGTCCTACTTGAGGCAATGGGCTTGGGTGACGCTGGGCCTGGCGCGGCAGCAGCCGTTCTGTTCGCTGTCAATGTGACCGCTGCGATCCCGGCGACTCCGGCCAACCTTGGTGTCTTCCAAGCGGCCTGTGTTGCAGTGCTTGCCGGTGGTTACGGAGTCTCGTCAGCGGACGCACTTGGCTACGGCATTGTGCTCCAAGCGGTTGAGCTGGCAACAGCGTTCCTGATGGGAATGCCTGCCCTTGTTGGCGAGGGCATCACTTGGCGTGAAGTGCGCCTGCGGGCAATGCACAGCCGTCCAGTTGAGCTGCCCGTGCGCGCAGCTAGCGAGCCTGACAGGCCCTGAGGGTCAGTCAGCTACTAGTGCTTCCGGATCAAGATCCGGAAGTGCGCCGCCACGCTCGCCAAGAGCGATGACTTCGTCGGACACGGGGTCCTTAGGAACGAACCCACTCTTCATGCCGAAGTAGACGGCCTGCGGATGGTGAGTAACGATGGCAAGTGTTGACTGCTCTGGTGAGACCGCATAGGCCTCTGACAGGGAGAGACCAATGTTCTCAGCGCCCAAGAGGCGGAAGACCTTTTCATGTTCGGACTGCTCTGGGCAGGCTGGGTAACCCCATGAGTAACGGCGGCCTTGACCTTCGCCAATGCCAAGGCTCGCGCGCACATTCTGGTGGAGCCATTCGGCCGTGCCCTCTGCTGCCTGAACGCCAAGGCCGTGGGTGTAGAGCTGCTCGGCGAACTCGCCATCGGTCTCTAGCTTGGCGAGCAGTTCGCTGACGGAGTCTCCAACGGTGACAGCCTGAAGTGCGACAACGTCAACCTCGCCCGAGTCAACTGGGCGGAAGAAGTCGGCAAGGCAGATGCGGTCATGGTTTGGCTGGCGTGGGAAGACAAGGCGTTCAAGTTCCTTGCTGTGATCGTTGGGGTCAAGGACCACAACCTCGTTGCCTTCGGAGACGGCAGGGAAGTAACCCACAAGAGCCTTGGGCTTGATCCAATCCTGCTCGGCCCACATGCGTTCAAGGCGAGGCTGGAAGTTTCCCTCGATCAGCTCACGCCACTCCTCACCCTTCTTGCCACGGCCGCCCCAGTGCAGCTTGAAAAGCACGTGGCGGTCGAGGTGGGGGAAGAGCTCGTCAAGCGATGGAGCAAGTTCCTGAACACCCCAGAACGGTGGCGTTGGGATTGGGTTGTCTGTGGAGACAGTGGAACGCACCGAGCTGTCGGTGACAGGTGGTGAGTTATCAATCACCACAGGCTTGTTGCGGAATGTCTCGGCGCCTTCGCGCATCCCGCTCAGCAGGGCAGGGCGCTGCTCGTCATCGACAAGCTGGTCCATCACGCCAAGACCTGCAAACGCGTCCTTGCAGTAGAAGACGCCTGGCTCGTAAATCTCATCCGATGCCTTGCCCTTGGGGTAAAGGACGCGCCGGCCAAAGTCACGGTTGATGGCTGCGCCACCGATCAGAACTGGGAAGTTAAGGCCTTGGGAGTGGAGCTCCTCAATGCAGGCTGGCATCTGCTTAGACGTCGACACAAGCAGGGCTGAGAGGCCGATCGCCGTGGCGTTGTGCTCCTTGGCAGCCTCAATGATTGCCGAGATTGGAACTTGTTTGCCGAGATCAACGACCGTGTAACCGTTGTTGGTCAGAATTGTGTTGACAAGCGACTTGCCGATGTCGTGTACATCGCCAAAGACAGTTGCAAGGACAACAGTGCCCTTGGTGTAGCCCTCGATCCGGTCAAGGAAGTTCTCAAGCCTTGAGACAGCCTTCTTCATGACTTCGGCTGACTGAAGGACGAACGGCAGGATCAACTCGCCGGCTCCGAACTTGTCACCGACCTCCTTCATTGCTGGAAGGAGCACTTCGTTCAGAGTTGGAACGGCGCCGATCTTGTCGACGCTTAAGTCGATCCAGTCCTCGACGCCTTCCTTCTTGCGGCGGAGGATGTGGTAGTGAAGTGCCTCTTCTGGCTCCATGCCCTCAGTTGGGTTAGCGGCTTCCTCTTCAGCCTCTTCGCCCTTGGACTCAAAGTGTTCGATGAACTTCTCAAGTGCGTCCTCAGCCTTGTTAAAAACAAGGTTGTCGGCAAGCTCGCGCTCCTCATTGGTGATCTCGCCATAAGGAGTGATGTGGTTCGGATTGACCATCGCAAGGTCAAGACCGGCCTCAACAGCGTGGTGGAGGAAGACTGAGTTGAGGACCTTGCGGGCAGGCTCGCCTACACCGAAGGAGACATTAGAAACACCGAGTGAAGTCTTTACCCCAGGCAGGTTGGCCTTGATCTCCCTGATTCCGTCCAGCGTCGCAACGGCTGATGGCCGCCACTCCTCATCACCTGTGGTGAGGGTGAAGGTCAGTGCGTCAAAGATCAGTGCTTCCGATGGGAGGCCGTGGTCGCCGCAGCAAATGTCGTGGATGCGGCGTGCGACCTCAAGCTTGCGCTCGCCGGTCTTGGCCATGCCGACCTCGTCAATGGTGAGGGCGATGACCGCAGCGCCGTGCTGGCGGGCCATTGGCACGATCAGGTCCATCTTGTCGCGGCCAGCTTCAAGGTTGACCGAGTTGACAATTGCCCGGCCTGGGATCTGCTCAAGGGCGGCTTCGATCACCTCTGGCTCAGTCGAGTCAATCTGGATTGGGGAGGTCTGGGTCAGCGAGATCCGCTTGACGATTTCCCGCATCTGCTCGTCCTCGTCCTGTCGCTCGGTCAGGGCCACGCAGACGTCGAGAACGTGAGCGCCGCCTTCGACCTGATCTTCGGCAATACGCACAAGGCCGTCGTAGTCGTCGGCCAGCAGCATTTCCTTGGCCTTACGGGAGCCCTGCGAGTTGACACGCTCACCAACGAGGGTGGGGCGGGGGTCTTGGACCAGCGCCGAGGCGGTGATCATCGAGGACACAAAAGCTGGACGAGCCGCGGGCCGTGGCACTGGCTTCTTACCCTCAACGGCCTTTGCGATGGCAGCAATGTGCTCAGGCGTAGTTCCGCAGCAGCCGCCAACAATGCTGACGCCGTAACGGTCCACGAACTCGGCAAGCGCAGCGGCGAGCGGTTCAGGCTCGTCAGGGAAGATCGTCTCGCCTTCGGGGCCTTGGAGTGGCAGGCCAGCGTTAGGGATGCAGTGAACTGGCATTGGAGCGAACTCGCCTAGGAAGCGGACGGCGTCGCGCATGTCCTCTGGGCCGGTTGAGCAGTTGAGGCCGATCACATCAACTTCAAGCGCAGAGAGAGTTGTAAGGACTGAGGAGATGTCAGTACCAAGGAGCATCTTGCCGCCGTTTGGCAGGAGCGAGACGGACACCATCAGGGGCAGCTTCTTGCCAGTTGCCTCGAAGGCTTGACGAGCGCCGAAGATCGCGGCCTTGACTTCGAGAATGTCTTGCGCGGTCTCGATGATGATCAGGTCAACACCGCCCTGCACGAGTCCCCTGGCCTGCTCCTCAAATACGACCTGAAGTTCGCGGAATGAGATCCCACCGAGTGTTGGGTCGTCGGATGCTGGAAGGAAGCCTGTTGGGCCGATTGAGCCGGCAACGAAGAGGTCTTCACCTACTGCCTTGCGTGCGATCTCTGCTGCCTTGATGTTGATCTCAAGCGTGTGCTCGGCAAGTCCCCACTCGTCAAGCTTGATCCGGGAGGCTTGGAAAGTGTCTGTCTCGACGACGATCGCGCCGGCCTCGACCATCGACCTGTGGACGCCTTCAATGACATCCGGACGGTTGAGGACAAGGGCCTCGTGGCACTTGCCGGCCAGTCCGCCGTAGTCGGCTTGAGTGAGGTCAACCTCTTCCAAGGTTGCGCCCATTCCGCCGTCAAAGACGACGATCTGCTCATTGACTGTCTTAAGGAAGTCGCGCATCGATTCCTGACATTACCAATGGCGGCAAAGCCTGACGCGGATTGCGGGTTTTATGGCGCAAGGGCGCAAAGACAAGGGCGGCCCTTTCGGACCGCCCTTAGTACTGCATTGGTCTTGAAACCGACCGCTATTTGATGAACAGCATTTCCTGGTACTTGGGGAGTGGCCAGAGGTCGTCGGCAACGATGCCTTCGAGCCTGTCGGCAACCTCACGGGTCGCTTCCATTGCTGGAATGACCTGGTCGCGCATGTACTTGGCATGGTTGAGGACTCCGCCACGGCTTGGCTCGCCGGCGTTGGCCTTCTCAAGGGTGCCAATGGCTGCGAACAGTTCGTCCACAAGGGCTGCTGTCTCGTCCACCAGGGCTGGGACCTCGGCTGCGCGCAGCTCTGCCAGATGGCGAGTTGCTGCTGGGAGGATCATCGTGCGTGCCATTGATGCCGCGGTCTCGCCCTCAATATTGAGGCCGGTTACGTACTGCTCGACAGCTACCTCGTAGCGAGCTTCAAGCTCACGCTTGTTGAGGACCTTGTACTTGGTGAAGGCCTTGATCGTCGCTGGTGCGACCATCTCAGGAAGAGCATCCGGGGTTGTGCGGAGGTTCTTAAGCCCGCGCTTTGCAGCCTCGGCGTGCCACTCCTCGCTGTAGCCGTCCCCACTGAAGAGAACGCGCTTGTTCTCCTTCAGGTTTGCCTTCAGGACTGGCATCAGTGCCGCTTCAATCGACTTGCGGGTCTTGAGTGCCTTGCTCAGCTTGGCTGAAAGGTCATCGATTGCCTCGGCCACAACAGTGTTGAGCACCGTGTTGACAAAGCTGATCGACTGGCTTGAGCCTGGTGCGCGGAACTCGAACTTATTGCCCGTGAATGCAAATGGGCTGGTTCGGTTTCGGTCGCCACCATCAAGGGCGAGCGGTGGCAAGACATCGGAGCCAAGGCCAAGGAATGATCCTGGCTTGCTGCGGGTCGTCTTGCCCTTTTCGATCGCGTCAAAGACACGGTCAAGCTCTCCGCCAAGGAACACGGACATGATTGCCGGCGGTGCCTCATTGGCGCCAAGACGGTGATCCTGACCAACGGATGCGACGGTCGCGCGGATCAGACCCTGATGCTTGTTGACAGCCTGAATTACTGCCGAGCAGAAGAACAGGAACTGGAGGTTCTCGTGCGGGGTAGCACCTGGGTTAAGCAGGTTCTCGCCTCCGTCAGTGCTCATTGACCAGTTGTTGTGCTTGCCGGATCCGTTGACGCCAGCGAATGGCTTCTCGTGAATAAGGCAGACAAGGCCATAGCGACGGGCCACGTTCTGGAGGATCTGCATTGTCAGCTGCTGGTGGTCAGCACCGACATTGGAGCTCTCAAAGATCGGCGCGACTTCGTACTGCGCCGGGGCCACTTCGTTGTGACGGGTCTTGATTGGAACGCCAAGGCGCGCCAGCTCAAGCTCGGTGTCCATCATGCAGGCAAGAACGCGCTCTGGGATGGAACCGAAGTAATGATCGTCAAGCTCATGGCCCTTGGGTGGCTTGGCACCAAACAAAGTGCGGCCCGTGTTGATCAGGTCGGGGCGCTCGAAGTAGTACTGCTCGTCGATCAGGAAGTACTCCTGCTCTGGTCCAACGGTTGTGAAGACGCGCTCGGTCTCACTGTCGCCCAGAAGCTTGAGTGCCTTCAGTGCTGACCGTGAGAGCGAATCCATTGAACGCAGGAGTGGGATCTTGGTGTCAAGAGCCTCTCCGGTCCAAGACGCAAACGCGGTCGGAATGCAGAGCAGCGATCCGTTCGGGTTCTCAAGGATGAAGGCAGGGCTGGTTGGGTCCCAGGCCGTGTAGCCGCGGGCCTCAAAGGTTGCGCGAATACCGCCGGTTGGGAATGAGGATGCGTCGGGCTCACCCTGGATCAGTTCCTTGCCGGAGAACTCAGCGAGGGCTGTGCCATCGCCGACCGGGCCGTAGAAGGAGTCATGCTTCTCAGCGGTTGAACCGGTAAGAGGCTGGAACCAGTGCGTGTAATGGGTGGCGCCGTGCTCCATGGCCCAGTCCTTCATTGCCGTGGCTACTGCGTCAGCGAGGGTTGGGTCGAGGGCTTCGCCGTTTTCAAGGGTGCGCAGAAGCTTGCGGTGGATGGTTTTGGGAAGACGCTGTTTGAGGACAACTGGGGAGAAGACGTTCTCGCCGAAGATGTCGGCTCCAGGGGCAGTCAGGTCGGTGCGACCAAGTTCGGTGCCATCGGCTGTCCATCGGGCGGCGACGACGTTCTGCTCACGGTTACGGGATGCCATTCTGGGGATTCCTCCTGGTGTCTGTCGGGGTTTTTAGCCAGTTGGCTAAAGGTCCGAAAAGCGGTATTTGACGGGAGCCTAGGTGTCCTGCGCTCCCCGCGCACTATCCGTGTGGACAAACAACCGGAGGTTCCTTGCTCCCACGGGCACTACGACGGCTTCACAACCCTACAACCGTCGCCCAATCGGCGAAGCCCCGGTCCGAATGTTCATCCCTATGTCCAATGACTTATCCAACCGGGAGAACGAAGATGGCCACTGCAGTCAGCAGGTTCGCTCCCAACCACCCCTCACTAAGGAGGACCAATGAATAGGAAGAAAGTCGCACTCTTGGCCCTTGTGGCCTTTGGTGCACTGATGTTGGTGCCGGCAGTAGGTCTCGCCGAAACGCCAGCAACGCTGTCCCATGACGCCAGTTCAGTCCCGTCGGATTTCTCGCCGGGCATCGCAATCAACACCCTTTGGGTAGTTATTGCGGCAACGCTCGTCATATTCATGCAGGCAGGGTTCGCCCTCTTGGAGATCGGTTTCTCGCGTGGAAAGAACGCGGGCACAATCGTCGCCAAGATCCTGACGAACTTCTCCATCGCCGCTCTGATGTGGTGGATCTGCGGATTCGCCCTCGCGTTTGGCAATGGCAAGTACGTCGGTAACTCGGGTGGCTTCCTATTCAAGATGCCGGCTCTGGCTGACGGTGTGCCCGGTGGTGGATATGCCCAGTCTGTATTCGGCGTGATGTCCTTCTCGAGCGCGAGCGTGTCCTCGAAGTTCCTGTTCCAGATGTCGTTCTGCGCTGTGTCGCTAGCGATTGTTTGGGGAACGACGCTTGAGCGGATCAAGTTCGGTGCTTACATCATCTACGCCGTTGTCTTTGCTGGCCTGATCTACCCACTTGGAGCCCATTGGGTCTTTGGTGGTGGGTTTCTCCAGTCCGGCGGTTGGATCGGCCACATCGTGGGGGTACAGGACTTCGCTGGCTCCACAGCGGTGCATCTGATCGGCGCTACCGGTGCACTCGCAGCATTGCTGCTGCTTGGGCCACGACGAGGCAAGTACGGCCCAGACGGAAAGCCACGGGCAATCCCAGGCCACAACATGCCTCTCTTCGGGCTTGGCGTGATCATCCTTCTAATCGGTTGGATTGGCTTCAACGGCGGCTCAACACTGAATGCGATTGACGGCCGCTTCCCTGAGGTAGCCACGATCACAATGGTTGCTGCCGGTGCAGGTGTGCTGATGGCACTCCTTGTTGCCAAGCTGAAGACGGGCAATATTGACATCGGCATGGCCGGTAACGGAATGATCGCTGCTCTGGTTGCGATCACAGCCGGGTCCGGTTATGTGGCCCTCTGGGCTGCGCCGATCATCGGTGGCGTCGCCGGGATCATCGTTGTCCTTGGCGTCTATGCCATCGACAAGAAGATTGACGACCCGGTTGGTGCGCTCTCAGCTCACGGCCTGGCCGGTATCTGGGGAACGTTGGCCTGTGGCATCTTCACGGTCCCAGCGCTCGCCAAGTACAACGCATTTGGTGACCCTGCCGGCGGACTTGTATACAGCGGGTCCTTCAAGCAGCTAATCGCACAGTCAGTAACGGTGGTAGTTGCATTCACATTCGTATTCGCAATGTCCTTCTTCACCTTCTGGGTGATCAAGAAGACCTACGGCCTCCGCGTAACGCCAGCGGAAGAGAACGCCGGTCTGGACATTTCAGAGCACGGCATGTACGGCTACCCAGAACAGTTCATCCCTGCGCCAGAGCTCGTTGGCTATGGCGCTGTCTCAGCCCTGGACCGCATTGGTACAGGGCCCGTCTCTGACCCGGAGGTAACGGCATGAAGATGGTCGTCGCATATATCAGGCACGAATCATTCGAGCCAATCCGAGAGGACCTGCTGCGGCTGGGCTTCCCATCACTCTCAATCAGCGAGGTGAAGGGTTCCGGCAGACAGAAGGGCATCACTGAGCACTACCGAGGTGCCACGGTGACCAACCACCTACGGCCCAAGATCAAGCTGGAGTGCGTCGTCTCTGACGGAGATGTACAGACCGTCGTTGAGGTAGTCCTCACCCACGCAAGGACCGGGAACGTCGGGGACGGAAAGGTATTCATCCTCCCCGTGGAGCAGTCCTATCGAATCCGAACGGGGGAGTCAGGCGAGGAAACCCTCCAGACCCACCCTGACGGAGAGGTTTAGAAACGGCTCACGCTGGGGCGACAACGGGGGTGGCGGCGCCGGGGGGTTCCGCCACCCTCAGCTCCAGCAGCAACCTAAGGCTTGGCCGGTGAAGTCTTGCGAGTAGAAGCAGGGGTGTAGTCCTTCGCGACCGTTCCGTCTGATCGGACTGTCGCGGAGGGCGCCTTGCTTTTGATGACAACTTGGAAAGACCCTGTGGCTGGGGCACCATTGACCAGAACGGCTTGGCCACCAAGCATCGCCGGACTGATCTTCCAGTTGAGAAGATGAGGCCCAGTGATGGACGGGTGGACGTGCCAGGTGAAGGTCGCTGTTGCTCCAGGAGCAACTTCGCCAAGGCTCCAAGAGTTTGCGAGCGCGGTATCGCCGTTCGCTGGGGGGAGGTCTAGGAACCAAACGTGCTTCCAGTGCTCAGCTAGACCCGGTTGACTGTCCACGTTGGAGAAGGCAGGCGCGCTAGTCCCCGAGGTGCCTGTGGTCAAGGTGATGGTCACATCCGGGATAGGCCGAGTACCAAGGTTGCGAACCGGGATCTTAAGTACTGCTTCTTTGTTGATGTGCTGAGAGACGGGGAACGAGATGCCGGGCGTGGAGACCCTGAAGGTGCCATCCGCGTGAGACTGGTTTGACCCCGACGTCGAACCGCCGCAACCTGAAATGGCGAGCGTGCCGCTGATCACGGCGATGGTTGTCAGGCTCCTTCTCACAGCCGCGGCAGCGTACCACCGTCAGGCCGGGGCTTACCGGGCTCGGGTAGATGAGCCCGGTTTTGAACCGGCGTGTCTGGCGCTCATGCGCGCCATATTGGATGCAAGGACATCCCGGTTTAGCGGCGAAGATGCTGCTGTCGTAATGTTCTAGCCCCAAGGGGGGTATGCATCCGTATACCCATGATGGGGAGGAAGAGAGAGATCAACAGGTTGCCAACCGTAGGCGAGAGAGCACTGATGCCCGCAAAGAACCTCCTTGAGGAGGCTGGCGACATGATAATTCTGACCGGCAAAACGCTGGTTAGCGCTGTGAAACCGCCCTATCCGTATGGAGGCGAGTTCGTCAGCCAGTTCCTGTTCGCGCTCAAGCTCTGCTGGTTCCCGCTGCTGATTTCAACCGTTGCCTTCGGTTACGGAGCACCCGGTTTGCAGGCGTCCAACTTCCTCGTTCTGTTCGGTGCGATTGACCGACTCGGCGGCTTCTTCGTTCTTGCCTCTATTCGCGAGTTCGCGCCCACGGTGACCGCAATCGTCTTGGCGGGAGTTGCAGGTACTGCAATCACAGCTGACCTTGGTGCCCGCAAGATCCGTGAGGAGCTCGACGCACTCCAGGTCCTCGGCGTTGACCCGATCAAGAACCTCGTCGTCCCACGCTTCCTCGCCCTGATGCTTGTGACGGGACTGTTCGACGTCTACGCACTGATCTTCGGAATCTTCGGAGGCATCATCGCGACCCTCGTCAACGGTGCGCCGCTCGGTCCATTCTGGGCGACCTTCTTTACCAACGCTTCTACAGTTGACCTCTGGGGTTCCGTAATCAAGTGCACTCTGTTTGGCGCGATCATCGCGATCGTCTGTTGTTACAAGGGGATGACCGCCTCAGGTGGCGCGGAGGGCGTAGGGCGGGCAGTGAATCAGGCCGTCGTTATTGCCTTCTTGGGCATTTTTGCTTTCAACTACGTCTTCACACAGACCCTGTTGGCAACACACCCTGAGATCCAGGTGATCCGATGAGTGCGATCAACACCAAGGGGAATGGTTGGCTGGAATCCACTGGGGTTCTGCTCCGCTTCTGTGGGCGAATTATGGGCGAGGTCTACAGCCTCAAGGTCTTCAAGTACTTCGGCGAGGCACTGCGCCAGTGCGGGATTCTGATCCTCTCCTCAACGATCGTGATCTGGAGCTTGATCTTCATTATCGGCCTCCAGTGCGGCATTGAGGGCGCGTACTTCAACCGCTCGGTTGGCTCGCCCGCCTACGCCGGCGTGTTCGCCGCCTGGTGCGACCTGAGAGAGCTTGTGCCCTACTCCTTCGGGTACATGATGTCCGCCAAGGTCGGAACGGGCATCGTCGCCGAGCTTGGGTCGATGCGGATCAGCGATGAGATCGATGCGCTTGAGGTAATGGGCGTTCCATCCCTGACATTCCTCTGCTCCACGAAGCTGCTGGCAGCCTGGATGGTCCTTCCGTTTGTCTACCTAAGCGGTGTTGGCGCCGGGTTCTTGGCCAGTTACCTCGCGGTAGTGCAACAGATTGGCGAGGTGTCATCCGGTGGCTACCAGCTGATCTTCTGGATGTTCCAAAACCCGCCCGATCTTCTGTACAGCGTAATCAAGGGAATGGCTATGGCCACAACCATTGTGCTTGTCGGTTGTTATTACGGCTACAACGCGAGCGGAGGGCCTGTAGGGGTGGGTACTGCAACGGCAAAATCAATGGTTCTGAACATCGTGCTTGTGCACGTGATTGGAATGTTGGGAACACAACTCTTTTGGGGTGCAAATCCCAGGGCACCGATCGGGGGATAGATATGAGCATGGAAACCACAGACGACTATCAATGGCACGCGGGACGTACCACTCCCGTTGAGAACGCGGCGATCGAGTTCATCGGCGTGAAGAAGGCTTTCGGTCGTAACCAAGTCCTAAATGGACTTGATATGGCTTTGCCTCAAGACCAGATATCGATGATTCTGGGGCCATCAGGTACCGGTAAGTCGGTCTGCATCAAGCACATGGTTGGACTGCTTTACCCGGATGACGGTGACGTGCTGATCCACGGTGAGTCAGTCCCTGCCATGCCAGATGACGACCTCTTTGAAATGCGTAAGAAGTTCGGCGTTCTGTTCCAAGACGGCGCGCTCTTTGGCTCAATGAACCTTTACGACAATGTTGCCTTCCCGCTCCGCCAGCACACGGACAAGGGTGAGGACGAAATCGCCCACATCGTCAACCAGCGCCTAGACGAAGTCGGCTTGGGCGATGCAAATGACAAGATGCCCAACGAGCTCTCCGGCGGCATGCGCAAGCGTGCAGGTTTCGCTCGTGCGCTCGTGCTTGATCCCGACATCGTGCTCTTTGATGAGCCCGACTCCGGCCTCGACCCTGTCCGAACCGCACTGCTCTGTGAGTTGATCCAGGAGATCCACGCTGAAAACGGCGGGGCCTATGTAGTCATCACCCACGACATTGCCTCGGCTCGACGCGTTGCCGAGTACATCGCCGTGCTTTGGAAGGGCCAGATTGTTGAATCCGGCGCTGCCACCGACCTATTTGAATCCTCGAATCCCTTCGTTCGTCAGTTCCTGTCGGGCGAGTCACAGGGTCCGTTGGGGATGGAGTAGGAGTGAACCTCGCCCGCGGAGCAGCAGTTGGTGCGCTCGGCGCGGCGGTTCTTGTGCTCGGTTTTGTTCTCCTGAGCGGCGGCGGAGGCCATCAATACAAGGTGTTCTTCAAAACGGCTGGTCAGCTAGTCAAGGGCGATGAGGTCCAAGTTGGTGGCCGTGGTGTCGGCTCAGTACAGGCGATTTCCCTGACCAAGGACAACCAGGCACAGGTTGACATCGTCGTAGACGACGAGTTCGCCCCACTTCATCAGGGGACCAATGCGGTCGTGCGTCTCACCTCGCTTTCAGGAGTGGCAAACCGCTACATCCAGATGACTCTTGGCCCTAACAGCAATCCTACGATTCCCGACAACGGGACCATCGCACAGGATCACACGACTTCCGTGGTCGACCTAGACCAGATCTTCGACACACTCGACGCACCCACTCGGAAGGGACTTCAGGGGCTCTTCCAAGGCAGCGGTGCATGGTTCAAGGGTAAGGAGAAGCAGGCCAACCTCTCTGCTTACTACTTCAACCCAGCTCTCTCGACCTCCGCCGACGTGTTCGCGCAGATCTCCGACGACCAGAAGACTTTGGGACAAGCAGTAACTGCAACTGCTGGTGCCATGGGGGCGATCGCCTCCCGTCGCGATGACCTCTCATCAGCAGTTCAGAACGCAAACCAGTTCGCAGGCTCCATCGCCGCTGAGAACGCGTCTTTCTCCCAAGCCCTCGCCAAGCTGCCCGCCACACTGCAGCGAGCCAACTCCACCTTTGTCAACCTGCGGTCATCGCTCGACGACGTCCAGCAGCTTGTTGATGTATCCAAGCCCAACACGGTTGGTCTTCCGGCCTTCTTCACAGCGCTTCGGCCGGCGGCTGAGGATGCGGTTCCCGTCTTCAAAACCTTCGCAGGCATGATTTACAAGTCAGGCGCCAACAACGATCTAACAGACACATTCCAGAACGCGCCACAGCTTCAGGACCTTGCCAACGGCGACTCGCACAAGGCTTTCCCTGAATCAATCAGTGCTCTTCAGAGCGGGCAGAGCGTCTTGGAGTTTGCCCGGCCGTACACAGTTGACCTCGTCGGTTGGATCCGCGAGTTTGGTCAAGCAACAGCCTTCTACGATGCGAACGGGCACTACGCTCGAGTCTCCCCGGCCTTCAACGCCTACACCTACAACAGCGGCACCAACAATCTGTCGGTGCTCGATGCTGACCAACGCCTCTCCATCTACGGCGACCCAGCCTTTGGCGGCAAGGGGACTGGCAAGCAGAACATGCGCCGATGCCCAGGAGCGGCCGCGGCAGTGCCAAGCGGTATGACCTGGCCTTTCCTTAGTGGTGGAGCCTCCGGATGCGACGCAGCAGCGGTGCTGCCAGGCTCATGAAGCGCCTCCTCGCCATAGGTGGAGTTCTAATCGCTGGCGCTGGCCTCATGGTCTTTGGCGTGGCCGCCGGTGATTCAGGCAGTTATCGCGTAAGGGCAATCTTCGACAGTGCAAACCAGGTGACTGTTGGCGAGGAAGCCCGTGTCGCTGGAGTCACCGTTGGCGTGATTGAGCAGCTTGAGGTAACCGATGACAACAAGGCCGCGGTCACCCTGCGGATTGACAACCCCGGCTATCAGGACTTCAGGACCGACGCGCACTGCGTGATTCGACCACAGTCGCTGATCGGCGAGCAGTACATCGACTGCAGTCCAACTAGGCCAGTGCCTCCAGGCGGGAAGCCCGCCCCGACCCTCTCGACAATTGCTTCGGGGGCAGGACAAGGCGATCATCTTCTTCCCGTTGAGAACACCTCGTCCCCAGTTGGAATTGACCTGATTAACAACATCATGCGCGTCCCTCAGCGGCAGCGTTTAGCTGTGATCTTGAATGAGTTTGGTGTCGCTCTTGCGGGCAACGGCCAGACCCTCAACACGGTTATCCGCCGCGCTAATCCAGCCCTTCAGGAGACCGACAAGGTCTTGCAGATTCTCGCCGACCAGAACACGACGCTCGCTAATCTCGCCGAGAAATCGGACAAGTCGCTGGCCCCCCTCGCCCGCGAACGAGCATCTGTCGCGGGCTTCGTGCGCAACTCCGAGGTTGTCTCAAGAGCGAGTGCCGCCAAGGGTGCTGCACTGCAGCAAAACTTCGAGAAGTTCCCAGCCTTCCTGGAACAGCTGACACCGACGATGAATCAGCTAAGTGCGTTCTCGAGTGCCTTTGGTGGGGCGCTGGAGCCACTCCAGGGAAACACGGCTGCGATTAACAGCGCTGTCGCGCATCTCCCTGCACTTGCCAATTACTCAATCGATGCGTTCAAGACCTTGGGCAGCCCGGTGGCGACAACGGGTAGCACCGTCTTGACAAACCCAGCAGTGCTGACTGCGCTTAGCAACACCAAGACCATGGCCGCGGGACTCAACCCATTCGCCACTGGTCTCGGCGGACTGCTTGAGAGCGTCCAAAAGACGGGTGGCTGGGAATATCTGATGCAGACCCTCTACTTCCAGACCGGCGTTGGCAACGGCTTCAACGCTTCTGGCCATTATGTAAGAGGCGAGCTTCTGGTCTATCCGATTGCCGCCTGTGCCACGACGGAAGTCGGCCGAGGTAGTACTTACGGCGCCTGCAGCGCAAACTTTGACCACGGCGAAGAGCCGACCGTGAGTGCCGCGGCGGCGATGGTGTCCCGAATCGCACGTGCCGGAGGAAGCGTTATTTCACGGCCATTTGGCTGGCAGAACTGGTCGCGCCCGCAGAAGGCGGTTCGAGTCGCGCAGCCAAGAGCGAAGGCCCCATCGGCTTCAGACCCACAGTCCGAGGGCATTCCGCCGGCGACGACAACGCCTACGACAAAGCCTCAAGCACCAGTTGACCCCAACACTGAGGCGAATGGCGCGATGCTCAAGTATCTGCTGGGGGGAGGGAAGCGATGAGGCGCAGTAACTCCATCGCCGGCAACCCAATCCTGATTGGTGGCGCCACGATTCTGATCACGGTTGTGGCCGTGTTCCTCGCGTACAACGCCAATACGGGCCTGCCCTTTGTTCCCAAGTACAAGGTGACCGCTCAGGTACCTAATGCCAACAGTCTCGTCAAGGGCAATGAGGTCAAGATCGGCGGTTCCAGAGTCGGCATGGTCACCGCGATAACTCCGAAGACCTGGGCCGATGGCCGAACCACTGCCCTGATTGAAATGCAGCTGGACAAGAAGGTAGAGCCGATCCCAAGCGACTCGACAATCGAAGTGCGTCCAGTATCCCCACTGGGTCTGAAGTACGTGGACATCACCCGCGGCAAGGCGGCGACTGGATTCGCTACGGGCACAACCATGCCTATCTCAGCAGCAACTCCAAAGCCGGTCCAGATTGATGACATTTTCAACATGTTTGATGAGCCGACCAGAGTCGCCTCCAGCGCCAACCTGATCGAATTTGGGAACGCCATTGGTGGCCGTGGGCTTGACCTCAACCAGACTCTCCGCAACCTCGGGCCGCTACTGGCCAACCTGCAGCCGGTGATGAAGAACCTCAGTGATCCCAACACGGGCCTCGTGCGGTTGTTCCCCGCGTTGAACAACGCTGCAACTCAGACGGCCCCAGTCGCTGAGGAGCAGGCGTCACTGTTCATGGGCTTGGATGCCACATTCGGCGCGCTCGCCACGGTTACGGATTCAATTCAGGCCACCATTGAGGGCGGCCCTGCCGCACTCGACGCAGCTACGACTCAGCTTCCACTCCAGCGTCCGTTCCTTGCTCATTCAGCAACCTTCTTTAAGACACTTACTCCAGGCACCGAGGCCCTTGGGGCGTCGGCAACTACGCTGTCGCAAGCAGTTGTGGCCGGAGCCGAGTCTGGCGGAGGCGTTGACCGCTCACCTGAGCTCAACACGCGCCTCGCAACGCTGTTCACGTCACTTCAGACCTTCCTGACCGATACCGATACGACCAATGGTGTCAGCAGGTTGTATGACACAACGACAGCGGCCAATCCAACAATCAGCTTCGTGGCTCCAGCGCAGACAACCTGCAATTACCTCAGCGTCCTACTTCGAAACGTTGCCAGCAGTTCAAGCGACGGGTTCACCTTCACATCCGGAGGCCAAGCGGGCGGCGGTGCGCTCCAGCGCGCACTTCCGATTGTTGGTGCGAACGGACCCACACCATGGAGTGCATGGTCGTCCAACTCTGAGGGCGGCGCTTCCGGCAGCCCATTCACCAATCCTGAAGGAGCGACCAAGACGTATGCGAATGGCCCAACAGGGAACGGTTCGTTCGGCACCAATTACCTCCACTCCAACTCCTTCCCGTACACGGCAGCTCCAGGTCAGGCGGTCAAGGCCTGCGGTGCCGGTAACGAGTCCTTCCCATCCGTAGACGGCACGGCAACCAAGCAGTTCGCTCAGCTGGATGCTGCCGCGGGCCTTAACCCATTTGCCGGAACGCTCCACGATTCAACCACTCCACCAGCGACACCACCTGGCAAATGAGCACCGATCGAAACACACCAAACGGAGCTAGCTCCAACGGGAAGGAAGTCCCCCGTCGTCTGCGTCCGCAGAACAACCCCCGGCTTGCCGCCGTGTTCCTCGCGGTTGCGGCCGTTGGCCTCTACCTTGGCTTCACAAAGGACATACCGTTCACAAGCGGTTATCAGGTGAAGGCAGTATTCACGTCGGCTAACTCGATCAGGCCTGCATCCCCGGTCCGTATCGCGGGAGTCAACGTCGGCAAGGTAGTGGACGTAGAGCGTTACGGCAAGACATCAGCTGCACTAGTGACCATGGAGATGGATGACAACGGTCTGCCAATCCATAAGGACGCCCAGCTCAAAATTCGCCCACGGATCTTCCTTGAGGGCAACTTCTTCGTGGATCTTCAGCCTGGGACCCCTTCTGCGCCTGAGGTCTCAGATGGTGGAGTGATCCCGGTAACTCAGACATCGACTCCAGTGCAGCTGGATCAGGTGCTTACGAGCTTGCAGTACGCATCAAGGCAGGATCTTCAGAATCTTCTGGTTGGGTTGGGGACCGGCCTCAATTCCAAGCCGACCGCTGCTGAAAACGCCCAGCAGGATCCTGAGGTTCGCGACACGACCGGTGGTGAAGCGCTCAACAAGTCACTGAAGTGGACGCCGCAGGCCTTCAAGGGCACCGCGATCGTGAATCAGGGATTCCTTGGTGAGAAGCCAGGTGACCTCTCGAAGTTGATCTCTGGTCTGGCGTCGACCACGACTGAGCTCGGTCGTAACGAGGCGACCCTCGCCAGCTTCGTCACCAACTTCAGTAAGACCATGTCTGGGCTGGGCTCCAACCCGACCGCGTTGAGGCAATCAGCTGCGCTCTTAGGTCCAACAATCAGCAACACCTACGACGCGCTTGGCAGCCTGGACAAGGCATTGCCGTCACTCAGCGCGTTCTCACTCGATCTGATCCCATCCGTGCGTGAGACCCCGGCCACAGTTGCCGTTGGTACCCCTTGGGCCGAACAGACAGCCGCTCTCTTGGCACCGGCAAACCTTGGGGCAGTCATGAAGCTCCTCGGCCCGATAACTGCTGATACAGCCACAACGGTTGGTCAGCAGATTTCCTTCCTGCCACAAGCAACTGACATGGCTCAGTGCTTCTACTACAAGTTCCTCCCAACCGGTGACACGAGCATCACCGATGCGGGTGCAAGCTATGACTTCTCCACGGGCCAGGCTGCGTATAAGGACTTCTGGTTCGCCCTCGTTGGCCTCGCCGGTGAGAGCCAGAACTACGACGGCAACGGTCAGTTCATCCGTGCTCAGCCCGGTGGCGCCCAGCAGACGCAGAACAGCTCTACCGATGGCAACCTCAAGGTTGAGATGAACGAGTACAGCGAAACCGGAAACCCACAGCTTCAGACGCCTCTGTTTGGCAACATGCCGAGCAAGCCTCTAGGAACAAGCCCCAAGTACTTCGGGCGAGCCAACGCACCTGACTACAAGCCTGCCAACAAGTGCGTAACTTCGCCGACCAACCAACCGCTTGACCTGAACGACTCCAACGCAAGTAAGGGCTTGCCTGACCCGAACGGATCCCCAGGCTGATGGGAACCGCGATCCGAAAGCACCTGAAGGACTTCCTCGCCGTGATTTCACTGGTCGTGATCGCCGGCGGCATAACCCTTTACATCCTCGCCCACCAGAACATTATTGCCCCTAGCTGGGTTCCAGTTCTGGGTAAGGAAACATTCACGTTTAAAGCGCAGTTCTCCACCGCACAAGCAGTGACCCCGGGGCAGGGACAGACCATCAATGTCGCGGGAGTACCCATCGGCAATGTGACGGATGTCCAACTTGAGAACGGTCGGGCAGTTGTCAGCATGGAGCTTGAGCCCAAGTTCCGTGATCGCATCCATCCTGACGCCACGATGCTGCTCCGCCCTAAGACTGGCCTCAAGGACATGGTTATTGCGCTTGACCCAGGTACTGCGGCAGGTGGGCCTGCTTTGAGACCCGATGATGTTCTGCCCGTTTCGCACACGCAGCCCGACGTCAACTTCGACGAGTTCCTCTCCGTGCTTGATGCTGACACGCGTGACTACCTCGTACTTCTCCTCAACGGTGGCGGACAGGGCCTTGTTAAGAACGGACGTACCCTGGCTCAGGTATTGAGACGGTTTGACCCCACACAGCGGAACATCGCGAAGATCACCAGCCAGCTTCAGTACAGGCAGGCAAACATGAAGCGTGTGACAACCTCGCTCGGCCTGCTCCTCACTGAGCTGGGCAAAAAAGACACTCAGCTGGCGGCATTTGTCGACAGCAGCAATGCCGTGCTCGGGGATTTCGCAGCCCAAGAGTCCAATCTGAAGAAGACAATCAGCCTCCTGCCAGGGGCGCTTGAAGCCACCAACTCGGCCGTCAAGAACGTCAACAGCTCCTCGTTGATTGCTGGCCCAACACTTGAAGCTCTCCGTCCGTCAGCACGCGGGCTGACAGCGGTTCAAGTCGCTTCGCAAGACTTCTTCTCCGAGACAATCTCTGCGATTCAGACGCAACTGCGCCCATTCGCCGCGGCTTCAGGTCCAAGTTCAGTGCAGCCTGCACTGAGGGATCTGGCCCCAGCGTCCGAGGATCTTGCCGCTGCCGGCCCTGGGCTTGTAAAGACCGGCAAGAGCCTGAACTACGGCCTCAATGAGTTGGCGTACGACCCTGCTGGTGATGTGCCGTCCTACATGTTTGACCTGTTCTGGCTTGGCCACAACACCAGCGCCCAGCTGATCAATCAAGATGCCGCTGGTCCAGTGCGCCAGAGCGTGTTCCTAGGCTCCAAGCATGCGTTCAGCACGATCTACAACATCCTCTCCGAGGTTTGTGCTCCTGCAGGTAACTACCTTGTCGGTAGCCCCAGCGCATGGGCTACGGTCGAGCTGCTCCGCCCACCACGCCCAACGACCGTCCCAGCTCCAGTCTGCAGAGGCTCCTAGCTAGTGCAAAAACAAGCCCCCACACTCCCACGCCTTCTTGTAATGGCCTCTTTTGCGCTCTCTTGCTTCGGCTTGATCCTGTTCCTCTGGGTCGCGTTCGGTGGTCCAGTCCCATTTGCAGCAAAGGGCTACCGCGTTAGCGTCAATTTTGAGGCTGCCGGGCAGCTGGCCAGTCAGGCTGATGTTCGAATCAGTGGAGTCCCCGTAGGGAAGGTCGCATCGGTGTCACTCGGGAAGGGCAATGCCACCAGGGCCGAGCTCCAGATCGACCCTCGCTACTCGCCGATCCCAGCTGATACTCGGGCGATCCTCCGCACCAAGACGCTCCTCGGGGAGACCTATGTGGAGCTCACTCCGGGCAACAGGGCCAACGGAGTCGCGTTGGCTGACGGCGCGACCCTCCCAGAGAAACAGGTTCGGCCTCAGGTCACGATCGACAGGATCTTCGCGGCCTTTGATGCTCCTACCCGGAAGGGATTCCAGGATTGGCAGCAAGGGGCGGCCGCCGGCATCGCTGGACGGGGCGGAGACCTGAATGATGCCTTCGGCAACCTTCCGGCCTTCACAGATACAGCGGATCAGCTGATGGCCGTGCTCAACAGCGAATCGGCTGCGGTCAAGGGCCTTGTGCGAGACACAGGGACGGTGTTCGCAGCGTTGACTGAGCGCAGCAACCAGTTCCAACAGCTGATTACTAACTCGAACGCTGTCTTCACCACGACCGCTCAGCGCAACGAGCAGCTCGCTCAAACATTTGAGGTCCTGCCAACCTTTGAGGCAGAGAGCACCAAAACACTCACCCGCCTGAGCGAATTCGCTCAAGATGCTGATCCGCTGATTCAACAGCTCCAGCCTGCGGCTGAGCAGTTGAGCCCAATTCTCGTGTCAGCAGGTCAGCTTGCGCCCTCCTTGAAGACGGTTACGACCAAGCTCGGGGCGCTAGAGGACGCATCGACTGCTGGGGTGCCTGCACTTGGCCTGTTCCTCAACGGAGACCCAACGCATAAGGGGTTGAGCGATGTCCTCGGACAGCTAGACCCATTCCTTGCGCAGCTCAACCCGATGCTCAGCTTCCTAGGGGTCTACAAGACCACAATCCCTGCGTTCCTCGGCAACGCAGCCGGCACAACCCAGGCCACTGATGGAATTCCGCTTCCGTGGGCTCCCACCGGGGCGCACTACCTGCGCGCCTCCGCGCCGCTCAACCTGCTTTCGCTGGTTGCCTTCCCAGACCGGCCAACCACGAACAGGACAACGCCTTACTTCAGCGCCTCAGGTGGTGTGCTGCCAAGCAGCTTCCAGCTGAAGGGCTACCAAATTAGTCAGTGCAGCGGATCGGTCGTGCCTAATGCTCCGACTGCGGCTGATGCACCGGACCATCCTGTGAGTCCGTCGCCAGCCTTTGATGCGGACGCCACACTCGTTCAGGCCATTAAGGCGATGGCTTTCTCCGGCACGACGAATGCTCCGTTTGCTCCTGCCTGCACGCTGCAGGACAACGTCAGTGGCTTCTCCCAGCTGTTCCCGGAAATCGCAGCGGCTCCCTGAGCTCGCGCTGAGGGTCTGAGGCGGACACCCGGCTATGTCCCAAACTCCAGAGCAGACTGGTCGCCTGTCATCGGCGTTGAGTGCGCTGTCACTTTTCTGCACTGCCAATAGGCGAGTTGTCGGTCTGTTTGCGGTGGTTGTGGGGCTGAGCTTCGCTGGGGCAGCGTTCTTCGGTCTGAAGCCGTCTGCGGGCACAGACGCGCTAGTTCCCAAGGCCAGCGCAGCAGCTGCGTCCACAGATCAAATTCGGGCAAGGTTCGGAGATGACACCATTGCTGTGATGGCGCAGGAGAACCTGCGTGAGCTCCTGCTGACGACAGATATCGGCCGACTTCTTCAGCTCGAGGGCTGCCTTGGAGGGCAAGTGCCCAAGGGTGCTCAGCCATATGGGGGAGCGGATAGTGCGTGTGCGCGGATTGCCAAGAGCGGCTCGGTCAAGCGTGTCTACGGACCAGCAACATTCATCAACGAGGCTTCCAACCAGCTGACCGCTGCTCTTAGTACCGAGCTCAAAAGTGCTGCGCTCCGCGTCGAGACCGCATCCGCCAAAGCTCGGCGGGACGCGCTCGCAGCCGGGAAGACTTCCCAGGAAGCCGCCGCAGCTGCCGCCGCAGCAGGTGAGGCTGAACAGAAAAAGTCCGCCGCTCTACTTGCCCAACTCCAAGTCCAGACCGGGATTAAGGGCCTTCCCAGCATTGCCAATCAGGACTTTGTCTCTCTAGTTGCGTTTGATGCCAGCCGCGGGGTGGGGCAGCCCAAAGCTCAGTTCTCCGGCTTGTTCCCTTCAGCTGAGGCCGCCTTGATTCAGGTCCGCCCACGAACGGGTCTGAGTGATGTAGCCAAGCGGCAGCTGGTTAAGGACGTTGAGGCGGCAACTCGGATGCCAGACTTCCGTCTCCGCAACGGGCATTACGTAGTTACTGGAGCCAGCGTCTTGGCTGACTCGCTCGCGGATGAGGTTGCGGCAGGCGCCTTGCCGCTGCTTCTGGCAGCGGCACTCCTGATGGCGCTTGCACTCGGGTTAGCGTTTCCAGTCCGAGCAAGGCTTCTCCCGCTGCTGCTTGCCCTACTGACGACGTCTTTGGTCTTCGGAGGAATGGCCATCCTCGGTCTTTCCTTCACAGTTGCTGCGGTAGGTGGCGTTCCCGTCCTGATCGGCTTGGCAGTTGACTATGCGGTGCAGCTTCAGGCGAGGGCGATTGAGTTGGAGCAATCAGCAGGAGCATCTGTGGAGGAAAGCGCTGTCGAGGCGGCTGGGGTCGCCGGGCCGCCAATTGTTGCTGCCGCGATGGCTACCGCCGCAGGCTTTCTAGCATTGATGTTGTCGCCCGTGCCCATGGTTAGAGGCTTTGGCCTTGTCCTCGTGGCAGGCGTCGGAATTGCTCTCGTGGCGGCGTTCGCTGTTGGGTCAGCTGGCTTGGCCGGTGGGCTGACTGCGCCCAACCTCACCGGACGCGCAGCTGACTGGATGGACTCGGCGGGACTTGGGATCAAGGGGCTGCTCGCGCCGGTCAGTCAGCGTTTGAAAGGCCAAGGCCGCGTTGCCACCGTCTCGGGACTTTTGGTACGTAATCCCGGTCGGGTGTTACTTGTGGCGCTGGCACTTTCGTTGGCAGGATGGGCCGTTGAGGGGAATCTCGCGGTGGAGTCCGACATTACGAGGCTTGTTCCGTCAGGCACGCCGGCGCTGAGGAACCTTGAAGCCCTCCAGACACAGACAGGGGTTGCTGGCGAAGTCGATCTGTTGCTGACGGGACCCGGGGTCACTGATCCCGCGACGCTTAAGTGGCTTGCTGGTGTTGAGTCCGGCGCCCTGCAGCGCTGGGGTTATTCACCAAAGACTGGTTGCCGTGGGGCCGCGCTGTGCCCCGGTGTCTCGCTGACTGACCTCGTCAGTGGGAGTGGCTCTGCGGCCGATACTAAGGCGGCAATCGCAGCGGTCCCTGAGTACTTCAAGTCAGCGGTCATCACCGCCAACGGTGACGCGGTGCTGACGAGTTTTGGGGTGAGGCTGATGCCGCTGGCTGACCAGCAGGCAGTGTTTGACGACTTGCGCGAGCGGGCCAAGACTGCCCCAGCCGGCATCACCGCTCAGGTGGGCGGTCTCCCGGTGATAACTGCCTCAGCCAACGAGCGCCTCTCAGATGCCGGATCGCGGAGGCTGATTACGTTGGTCGCGCTGCTCGGAGCGGCGCTGGTTCTATTTGTTGCCCTGCGGTCAGCCCGACGCATCGCGGTCCCGATCGCGGCAACTGCACTCGCAACGGGTTGGGCCACGCTCGCTCTGTGGATCTTGGGAATTGATCTCAACCCTCTTTCAGCAGCGCTTGGTGCATTGGTAATCGCCATCGGAACTGAATTCGCGGTCCTGCTCTCGGAGCGATCGCGGGCTGAACAGTTGAAGGGAGTAGGCGTGGAGGACGCGCTGACCCACGCTTTTGCCACGACGGGCAGGGCCATCGGGGTTTCGGCGCTTACGGTGATCACTGGTTTCGGAGTCCTCCTCCTGAGCGATATCAGGATCCTGCGTGACTTTGGATTGGCAACTGTCGTTGATCTTCTTGTCGCCCTAGTAGCAGTCGTGATCATCGTTCCGGCAATGGTCAGAGTGCTTGACCGACGAGGGAATCCGGCCTAGTGAAAAGGCAATCGAGGCTAGTCGGGGCTGTAGTCCTCGCAGTCATCGGAGTGTCGATCCTGGTCGCAACCTCTGAGCACAAGGGGAGCGGGGCTCGAGGCCCTGCCGTGGGTAGTGCAATGCCGGTGTTTGCAGCCCCGCTTGCCTTGTCCACCCTGGTGGGAGATGTCAACATTTCGGACTCGGCTTGCGGAGTCAAATTGAAGGGCGCCTTCACATCCTGCTCCGCACTCAAGACAGGGCCAATGATCATTGGGTTCGTGACCGTTTCCGACAAAGACTGCGCCGGCCTCGCTGATTCCTTCGCAGGACTTAAATATCCGGGGATAACCCGAGTTCTTGTTGGACTCCAAGGCTCACGGACTCAGCTGCGTAAGTTTGCGCTTCGGGCCCCCGGTGTGACCGTCGTCCAGGATCGGGACGGCGCGCTGTCAACGCGTTACGGGATTGCCGTCTGCCCGACAGCTGTTGTCGCTTCCCGCGGAGGTGAGGTCCGTGGAACGCTGATCGGCTCTGACACAACAGATCCTGTCTGGCTTGCGAACAAGGCCTCTGAACTGCTTCAGTGATGGAGGCAATACGGGGCAGCGTCACCGAGGAGTTGGCTGCGGAACTCCCCGGCATTGGGATTCTCTGGGTTGCGGTCCAGGGGGGTGCGCGCCCTGACTCGCTGGGCCTTCAGCTGGAACTGGACCATGCCGCAGACCGAATCACAGGTGCAACCGCAGTTCTCGCAAACACGGAGCCCGTTTCAGCCCATTACAGGGCCCTCAGAGCCCAGCTGGGGATGGATCCGGACACTGGCTCCGGAACTCTTGAATCGATCGTCAGAAGGCGTCTGCTGGAGGGCGGGTTCCGCCCAAACGGAATACCAGGTGATGCGCTGGCCCTAGCGACTCTGGAAACGGGCGTCCCACTCTGGGCCCTCGCCTTAGAACCAGCTCAAACGGGTGATCCGACAATCGTCCCCGCACTGTTTTTGGACGTTGACAAGAAAACAGGAGCCGTCTCGATCTTCAACGGAGAACTTCCCGTCTGTGTTCTATTCGGGGAGCCAGCAGCCGAGGCAGTGGTAGCGAAGAAGTCCGAGTCGTACGTGGTTGTCGCCTTAGTTGCCCCTGGGGTTCTGTCAGAGGTCTGTGAGCTCGCGGTTGAGCGGGCCGCCGAGCTCTGCCAATCCACCTGAAAAAGAGGTGGCGCTGTCCGTGGTTACCGCTGGTACCCTCAAGGTGTTGTGAGCGTCACTGCACCAGCACCCGAGCTTGTCTCAGGGGTCGTCTCGACCCTCGAGGCTGAGCGCATCGCGCGAAGGGCACTCCGCGCCCAAATTGGCAAGCTTGAGGCTCAAACCGCACTGCTTGTTGCTCAAGCTCATCCTGTTGCTCTTGACCTTCCAGCATTGCCTGGCGGGGTTCCAAGGCTTCAGTCGCTCGCAGTACTTGAGGCCCGCAGGGACCTGATGGCAAACCGACTTGAGGATGCTCGCCGAACGCTGACGCAGGTGCGGCAGCGGGAGGAGGAGGCCAGGGGTCAGGTGGAGTTGATGCTGGCTGATCCCAAGGCGTATCGGTGGCTTCGCGTTTCCCGCCAGGATGCCGGGCTAGTTGGATGCGGTCACTGGCATGTCCGCCCACGGCTTGGACTGATCGGCATGCTCGCCGGGTGGTGGCACGTCAAGATCTCATCCGGTTGTCCCTTACCTGGCGACAGCGGCAAGCGCCGCACTCTCGCCACACAGTGAGGGCCCACTAGATGGGTAAGCGCTCACGGCGCCGCGCGGGCGCTCCCACTGCGGCGCCCCATGTCGGATTGGATCCCAAGTCTGCCCACTCTGAGGCAGCTGAGCATGGTCGTTCGGGAGTATCGACCCAAGACGGGCCGCCCCCACCGCCATGGGCGCCACTTCCGCTGACTGAGATCGCCGTAGGAGTGGGCCTCGTAATGGCGGTCGGAGGCTTCGTCACTGGGGGGCGAACAGGGACTGGCATCCTGATCGTGGGCCTTCTGCTCGGTTCGGTTGCTGGCTTCGAGCAGTCGCTGCGCGAGCACCGCGTTGGCTTCCGTTCACATGCCGCTGTCCTTGCTGGCATACCGGCCTCGGTGCTAGTCGGAGTTCTGGCACTCCTAGGCGCCCCGGGAGTGGTGATCCCGCCTGCTGCAGTGGGCGTGTTGATCGCCTGCTACCTACCCCTGCGGTCTGACTTCAGCCGCAGGCAGGCTGACAGAGACCTCTAGGAGCTAACGGACTTCAGGTTGGGTTCTGTCTGAAGGCGGTCGGCAAGTTCGATGCGTTGGCGTTGGGTGAGCGTGCCAACAGTGCGAGTTTCGGAAATTCTGGACTTGGCAAGGAATCGGCGGCAGCGGGTGACTCCCCAGCGGCGCTGGCATGACAGAAGGTCGGCGACGGTCATGCTTTCGACTTCCCAAGGGTTGCTCAGCAGGACGCCCGCGAGCTCGGTTTCCCCGGATGCAATGTTTCGTTTGAGCGCTGCTCTGGCAAGACGAACCCGGTTGGCTCTGGCAAGGGCGACCAGGTGCTGTGGTTCTGCTTTTGCTGCGGACTGTGACTTGACGCTCATATTGAAATTCCTCCCATGTTGTAGGGCGTCAGCACACATTCCCGGTAGGGAAGGCTACGCCCGGGGCAGCGGGGGCCGCCCTGCGTTTTCATCTAAAAAGACCTCTTCGGTTGGCGTCCTCCAACGGCAACCGGAGACAGATGGGAACTTATAGGAAAGGCTCAAATGAGCAAGGCCCCGAGCTTCAGAACATTCGCTCTTTGCTGGTATTACGTGCGAGATTTCAGCCGGCTGGAACGGATCTCGCGTTCTGACTGGGTGTCAATCAGACGGAAGTGGCCCGTGTTCGGCTTCAAATGTCTTTTTGACGGCCGCGAACACGCCAAGTGCGCGATCAATCACCGCGTCGTCGTGAGTTGCCATGACGCTCGTACGCAAAAGGGCTCCACCAGGTGGAACAGCGGGGTGGATGGCGACATTGACAAAGACGCCCGCGTCGTAGAGCGCCTTCCAGAGGAGGATTGCCTTCCAGTCATCCTCTACCAAGACCGGAACGACTGGTGTTACTAGGTCGCCCTCGCTTCGAATCACCCGGAAGCCAATCGCCTCGAGCCCATCTGCGAGCCTGCGCGCGTTCTGAAGCAGGCGGGCAAAAAGTTCTTTCCCCTCGTCTGAGTCGATGATCTTCAGCGCAGCATTGGTGGCTCCAAGAGCTGCGGGTACCCCTGACGCGGTGAAGATGTACGAGCGGCTCGATACGCGCAGGTAGTCAACGACATCTGCATCGCCGGCGATGAATCCCCCGCAGGAAGCAAACGACTTAGAGAACGTGCCCATTCGAAGGTCAACCTTGTCCGTGATGCCGAACATCTCACTGGCCCCGGTCCCTGTCGCGCCTAGAACTCCAACCGAGTGGGCCTCGTCGACCATGAACCTCGCGCCGTACTGCTTGGCGAGATCGGCAATCTCGGGCAGTGGCCCAATGTCGCCCTCCATTGAGTACAGGCCCTCAGCCACAACAAGCACCCCGCCGCCATCCTCAGCGGCACGCTGCAGCTGTCGTTCGAGCTTGTCCAGCCGGTTGTGCCTAAACGGCCGAAGTTTGGCCTTAGAGAGCATGATTCCGTCGAGGATCGACGCGTGCGCGGCCGAGTCCACAACGACAGTGTCGCCAACGCCGAGCAGAGTCCCAAGCGCTCCCATGTTGGCTTGGTGCCCAGTGGTGAAGACAATTACGTCCTCCGTCCCCATCCAGCGGGCTAGGTGCTCTTCAAGCTCCACGTGGAGTGGGGTCGTGCCGTTCAGGAGACGTGACCCAGTCAATCCCGTCCCGTACTTGTCAAGGGCAGCCTGTGCACCTTCGATGACCCGCGGGTCGCCTGTCAGTCCGAGGTAGTTATTTGAACCGAGCATGACTCGCTCGGCACCCTCCATTTCAACGATCGGAGCAGCCGGCGATTCCACCAGCCGGAAGTAGGGAAGGAGGTCCGCGTCGCGGGCAGCCTTGAGCTGCTCTTCGCGCTCGTGGCCTCGGACTTTGGAGAAGACATCAGGTGGAGTCGGCATCGTCGGAATGTAGGGTGCCTTTTGTGTCGGTCGAGATAACCCCAACAGCGTCCCGTAGGGACATGAGGGCGTTCGTGGAGTTTCCTTATCGGCTCTATCGTAACGAGCCGATGTGGGTGCCTCCGCTCAGATTTGAGCGCAAGCAGGTTCTCAACAGAAAGAAGAACCCGTTCTTTCATCACGCTGAGGCCGAGTACTTCCTTGCCCGCAGGGATGGCAAGGTGGTCGGGCGACTGAGCGCACACATTGATCGCAACCTGAATGAGTTCCAGGGCAACCGCTGGGGACTGTTCGGATTCTTCGAGTGTGAGGACGATCAAGAGGCCGCCACAGGACTGCTCACCGCAGCGTCTGACTGGCTGCGTGAGCGAGGCCGTGACCGCGTGGTGGGCCCAATGAGCTTTACGACCAACGACGAGTGTGGAATCTTGATCGACGGATTCGACCTCCCGCCATCCATCCTCACGGACTGGACGATGCCTTATTACCCAGCCCTCCTTGAGGGAACTGGCCTCAACAAGGTGATGGACACCCACATGTGGAGTCTCTACGTAGACGATCGCGAGAGTGTTCATCCGGCGATCTTCCAGATGGCTGAGGAAGTCAAGACCAAGCACGGAATCGATGTCCGTCCAATGAACAAACGGAAGCTCAAGGAAGAGATCCCCAAGTTCATCGAGGTCTACAACGAAGCTTGGGCTCGTAACTGGGCTTTCGTTCCTGTGGAGCGCGAGGAAGCAGTCCACTACGCCAAGAACCTCAAGCCAATCATGGACAAGAACTGGGCTTACATCGCCGAGAAGGATGGGGAGGTTGTTGGGGCCTCGCTTACCCTCCCGGACTTCAACCAAGTACTCGCCCACCTCAACGGTCGGCTGCTTCCCTTCGGCTGGCTCAAAGCTCTCTGGTACCAGCGCAAGATCGACCGAGTACGGGTGTTTGCGCTAGGCGTGCGGAAGGAATACCAGCACGCAGGCGTAGCGGCCAAGATGTACGCGCTGCACTACGACGCAGCTGAGCGAACCCCTCAGTCTTGGGGTGAGACCGGTTGGATTTTGGAGACAAACATTCCGATGAATCGGGCGATGGAGGGAATGGGCGGAAAAATCATCCGTAAGTATCGGATCTACGAGCAACTTCTCGAGTCTGATGCCCAACCACAGGACCCCCAGCCTTTCGGGGCCTGACCCGGCTCCGACCGCGGCGGCAGGCATTATCGCCCTTGATGTCAGAGATTCACAACAGCGACGAGGAACTGTTTGAGGGCGAGCTGGTTGTTGACACGCTCACCCGTAGAGCAGCCGTTGTCCAGAGGGCGCAGGCATTGGCCCCAGTTGCAAAGGCTGCTGCGGTAGCGACCGTGGGCGCGGCTGCTGGTGCTGTCACTGCGGTTGTTGTCGCAAAGGTTGCTCAGCAGCCACAGCGCAAGTTGTCGTCACGGCGCCGTGGCGAGAGGATGCCGGCGATCGAATCGACCACAAGCATCCTGATTGACATCCACCGGCTAGCTGAGCGCTGAGCCTCGCGGCGGCGCCCTGCCGTCAGATCAGCTTCCCTCTCCCGCGAGGAACTCGTTGGTGAAGACGGTGTCGGGGGCAACGGCACCGCGCAGCTTTCCTGCCTTGGCCAGATTCCGCACCAGGGTGTCCCAATCGGCGGGGGATTGCCAACCCCACGGGTGTCCATCGCGTGCGGTGTTGGCATAGACGAAAATCGCCGGTTCGGCATTGACTACCTTGCCCTTATGGGCCTTAGCTGCTTTGGCCGCCTTGGCCTTCAACTTCTTCATCTGAGCGGCAGACGGCTGCTTTGGCGGGAGGTTGGTGCAGGATCGACCTACCGCTTGGAGAAAGCGCCTCAGCATTGACCCGCGACCCGTCACGGTGTCGCGTGTTGCCACAAGGATGGTGGGTGACCCAACTGTCTGGGCTGTGGCCGCCCGCGCCGTCTTGGGCTTGTCTGTTCCTTGCTGAAGGGGAACGCGTGTCAGCTGAGCCACTGAGATCAGGGGAGATCCCGCATCGCGCAACGTGACAAGTTCAGCTGGAGTTGTGACCGCAAGGTCAGCTCGAGCAGCGGTGAGCATCTTTATTGGCGCTGCCTGGTTGGGCTGAGCCGTGAGGTTCACGTAGAGACCCGCAGTTGTGAACGCACCAGTGGTCTGTGCGTCGGTTAGGCACCGAGTCTTCTGGGAAAGGATTGGTGGCATCGAGACCGTCACGGGGGTGAGGGTTGATGAAGTTGTGACATCGGCCTTAGTTCCGCAGCCAACCGTGAAGGCAATCCCAAGTAGAGCTAGGCCTGTGGGCGCGATCCGAGTCACTGCTCTGATTGTCGCAGGCGGGTCCACGGCAGCAACCTTGTTTGGACGGCCGTGAGTAGCAGGAAGGCTGTTAGGGCGAGCGCTGAGAGGACGACCACAGCGGCATAGGCCCGCGCGGTAAGAAGCTGTGGGAGTGCCTGTTGGATGACGAAGCCCAGGCCGGAGTCACCCCCAGCCTGTTCCGCAAAGACCGCTCCGATCACGCTAATCACAACCGCAATCCTGAGGCCGGTAAGGGCGCCTGGTAGGGCTGCGGGTGCCTCTACAAGTCGGAATCTCCGCAGCCGGCCGGCCCCAAAAGATCGCGCCACGAGGTCTAGCTCAGGATCAATTCCGGCGAGGCCGTCAAGAATCCCAACCACGACCGGGAAGAACGCCACAAGCGCAACGATCACAACCTTGGGACCAGTGTCGTACCCCAGCCACACAACGAGAAGGCTTGCGATCACAGGGATCGGGACTGTCTGGGAAGCGACTAGAACGGGGTAGACGGAATTGCGGAGCGAGCGGGAGAGGTGGATGCCAATAGCCGCTGCAATTGCGACGACCAGAGCAACCGAGAGGCCTAGAAGTAGTTCCCCAGCAGTTACTAAGAGCGCGGACCAGAGAAGCCCACGGTCGGTCCAGAGCGCCTGCGCGACGTCGGCCGGAGAGGGAAGGACAAGCTGATCTACCCCGGAGAGCGCGCAGTACAGCTCCCAGAGGCCGAGGAGTGCTGCGATCACAAGGAGACCGCGGATCATCCTGTTACGCCTAGCGCTGAAAGTATTGCTTCGCGTGCTGCGAGTACCTCGGGTGAGGTCCTCAGGCGAGGGACAGGGCCGGTCAGCTGAACCTGAGTGACAACCGATGCGGGACGAGGCGAGAGAACAACGACGCGGTCGGCCAGAACAGCTGCCTCTTCAACATCGTGTGTGACCAGCAGAACGGCGCGGTCGCTTTCGCCAAGGGCGCTGGTCAGCCAGCGTGCGGCCTCGATCCTGCTGATTGCGTCAAGCGCAGCGAAGGGCTCGTCAAGCGCCACAATCGGGCGGCCAGCGAGAAGGGTGCGCGCGAGGGCCAGCCGCTGCCGCATCCCACCGGATAGCTCATGGGGCCGAGCATCCTCAAATTCAGACAGCCCTAAGCGAACTAGCCAATCTCTCGCCGTCTCGCGAGCTGCCCGTTTAGAGACTCCCTCGGCGCGCAGCGCAAGGGCGGCATTGTCGACAGCATTTGCCCAGGGCATCAGCAGTCCGCGCTGTGGCATGAGGGCAATTGGGGGCGCTTGCACAGTTCCCCAAGTGGGGGAAAGGAGTCCACACGCCAACTCCAGCAGGGTGCTCTTGCCACACCCGTTTGGGCCTACGAGAGCGAGCGTCTCTCCCGGCTCGAGTGTCAGGCTGATCCGGTCGAGCACCGCTAGAGGCTGCGCGCTGCGTCGCTGCCTAGTGAAGCTGACATCGGTCAGCTGAAGGGTGGAGGCCACCGGAGTCAAGCTAACGCTGAGAGGCTCGTGGTGTGCCTGGACGCGTGAGAGCCTCCACAAAGTCACTCAGATGAGCCGCTGTCCAGCACTCGTAAGCGATGCAGTACTCGGCGTAGGCGTTGATGACTGAGTCACCGTAGTTCCAGTACAGCTTGGGCTCTGGGTTGAGCCAGAAAGTTCTGCCAGCCCGGGCAGCTACCTGAGCAAAGAGGTCCTCGCGTGCAGGACGGCCATTCGTGCGCGCATCGCCGAGCACGATGACTGTGGCCCGCGGGTGGAGCTCGGATTCAATCTGTGCGAGGAACTCTGACCAGACTCGCCCGTAGTCGGTGTAGCCGCTGACATCAGCCACTCCCGCATCGGTTGTGATGGCACGCGAGATCTTCTTGAAGTCGCGCTCCTTCTCGAATACTTCGGTGACCTCGCTGATCCGCTCGATAAAGACAAAGGAGCGCATCTTTCTAAACGAGTCATGCAGGGCGTGAAGAACCGAAAGGAAGAAGACAGACGAGGACGTCACCGATGTCGATACGTCGCAGAGCACGAAGATCTCTGGGCGCTTTGGACGCTTTGGCCGCTGTTTGAGTACGACAGGTACGCCACCGGTCTGGAGCGAGGCTCGGACTGTCTTACGGACGTCAATCACATTGCTTCGCTTCTGGCCGCGCAGCAGCTGTCCGTTCGTTGCCATCTTGCGGCGCAGCTGAGCGATGACCTTGTGGATCTCAGCTAGGTCTTGAGCTGGGCCGGTGGGCAAGCCGCGCTCGAGGTCGCCCAACGGTCGCGCAGGGGGAAGACTCCGGGTGCGTTCGATGGTCTGACGCTCCAATTCCCGGCGGACCTCCTTCTCAAACAATCGAAGTCTGTCCCGTGGGATACCTGCCGCACGAGCATCTTCGGCAGGTAGCTCCCGTCGAATTCGCTGGACATCAACCCCAACTACTCCACTGCCGCCTTGCGTCTGGCCAAATGCAGCGACTGCAAGCCGCGCCATATCTCGAACGCTGCCATCGGAGCCGTCACGCAAAGCTTGAGCAATCTGCTGCTTGAGCTTCTCGATGTCAATCCGTGCGGCGTCCTCGTCGCCAGGCTGGGATCCGGCGACTGGCTCCCCAAGGTCTAGGGCAGCCTGCTCTGCCGCGCGGAAGAAGAACCGGTCGAAAACGATGTCGAAGATGCGTCTGTCCTCTGGGGACTTCGCGAGAGTTGCGGAGAGCGCCCCGTGGACAGCGTCGCGATCGGCCCAGGCCACGTGCCCAATGGCAGCAGTCGCATCGAGCAGCTCGGCTGTGCCGACTGCCACTCCTTCGCCCCTCAGCTGGTGGGTGAAGGCCAGCAGGTTCGCATCGAACCCAGTGCTGGAGTTTGTGTCAGCTGGCGGTTGCGGCATCGCCGCCGGCCAGCTTCATGCCCACGCGCGCGGCGACTGTTTCCAGGTCGCTGCGGTGCTTGACGATCACGCTCATAGTCTCAGCGAAGACCTTGGAGTCAATGCTGTCGGCGCCAAGTAGGAGCAGGGCGCGGGCCCAATCGATTGATTCAGCTATCGATGGTGGCTTCTTCAAGTCAAGTGCGCGGATCTCACCCACAAGTTCTACGAGCTTGGCCGACACAGTTGCGGAGAGCTCAGGTGCCTTGAGGCGGATGATGGCAAGCTCATGCTCGGCTTCTGGGTAGTCGATCCAGAGGTAGAGACAGCGACGCTTAAGGGCCTCAGTCAGCTCGCGTGAGTTGTTTGAGGTCAGCAACACGACCGGGTGCGACTTGGATGTCATCGTGCCCAGCTCGGGAACTGAGACTTGGAAGTCGGAGAGCAGCTCTAGGAGCATTGCCTCGAACTCTTGATCGGTCTTGTCGATCTCATCGACCAGCAGGACCACCGGCTCCTCGGAGGTGATTGCCTCGAGCAGTGGGCGTTCCAGCAGGAACTCCTCGCCGAAAATGTCGTCTTGGACCTTGTCCCACCCGGCTCCGTCGCTCTCGGCCTGAATGCGCAGCAGCTGTTTGCGGTAGTTCCATTCGTAGAGGGCCTTTGCCTCGTCAAGGCCTTCGTAACACTGAAGACGGATTAGATCCCGGTCTAGAACCCGGGAGAGGGACTTAGCGAGCTCGGTCTTGCCGACACCAGCTGGTCCCTCGACAAGTACGGGCTTGCCCAGCTCGATCGCAAGCCATGCGACCAAGGCTGTCTGGGTATCGGCCAGATAGCCGTCCGCGGTCAGTTGGGCGGCGAGGTCTTCTGCTGTTTTTGGGCCTGTGGACACCCCGCCAGAATGACAGGTCCAGCGCGGCGAAGATCAGTGATCGCGCTTGGGACGGAGGCGGCGGGGGGACGGCTGGTCGTCGAGCGGGATCGCAAGCTGCTCCAACGTCGGGTCATCGCCTGACTTAGGGGGCTTGCCGCCCGCCGCGGCAGTCGCGGGGCGAACAGGCGCCTCAATCCCTCCAAAGTGGACCTTGCGCAGGTCTTGGTCGTCGGCGACAGTTGCCTCAGGAGGTGGTGTCGCGCTGGGGACCCTGGTCCTGCGGCGCTGCCCAGGCTCGGGGATATGAAGAGCACGCATTCTCAGCCCAGCGCCAAGTACGGCAACTGCGGCTGCTATCGCCACGAGCACACCCCACTTGATTCCAGTATCCGCCCCGACGTGTGTTGGCTGGTAGAACAGCACTCGTATAACGAGCAGCAGAAGGGACCAACCGCCGCCCAGCGCGATGATTGAGCCATCTCCGCCCGGCAGGTGAAACGCGCGCTGCTCGCCCCGTGCGAAGAGCATTACGAGGATTGAGCAGCAGACGAGGAGGACTGACGCTTCAACGAAAGTGAATGCTGCCATTCCGCTGACCGTTAGCGTCTGGGGCTGTCCTGATCGGTCGAACTGTGTCTGTTGGAACCATGGAAGCAGGAGCGTCCCAAAGAGTAGGGCGGAGGCAGCACCGGCCAAGCGCTGATTTGAGTTGAGGCCTCCCCACGAGTTGACTGCACGACGGAAGCCATTTACGACTGAGGCTCCAACCCTGTTAAGGAAAGGGTCCCTTTGCTCGCTCTCAGCCACGGCTGGCCGCGCGGAGCTCTTTGAGAAGCAGCTTGGCGTCGGCGTCGCTTACTTCGCGGATCTGACCCTGGAAGGCCAACTTCCAGTGGTCTGCTGGCCATTTGAGGATGTGCTGCATCTTGTCCTTCAGCTTCTCGGCAGGAACATGGCTGTCGGGATCGATTTGAACCTCTGGCTCGGTTGGGAAGCGCCATGGGTACGGGTCAGGGTTGCCCGGCTTGCCCGGCCAGATTTTCTTTCGGTCCTCGAACATCTCACCCGTGACAGTGATTGAGCCTCCGAAGGTCATCTCTTTTGTCAGGTAGAGAACGATCCTGTCACCTGGCTCGATCCGCTCCGCACGTTTGCGGTTGCGTTCCTTGAGGCCGATCACACTGAACCCCGTCTCGCACGTGGCGGTGTGGTTGTCCGGAGAGGACGTCAGTACCCATGTTGTTGCTTTTGGCATCTGCGTTTGAGTCTACGACGCCGGGTCGCTGTCTTCGAAGGACTCACCGTCAACGGCGAGATCAGGCCTTTCCAAATACCAGTCAATCAGCGCCCGGAGGGCCATCAGCGCCTCGCGGGTAGAACCTTCCAAGCGGGCTCGCAGCTCTTGAGGCACTGTGTCGCCAAGCAGCCTGAAGAAGTCAGCCATCGCTCCGAAGTCCGCGCTGTCCCACGGATCTTCTGGCCCTTCATCTGTGGGCTGTTGACGGCCAACCGTGCCCGATGCGGCAGCGTCCGCTCTCGATGCGACTGCAGAGGCGGTGTCACGTAGGCGCGTCGCAAGCGTCATCAGCGCTGCCAAGGCTTCGGAGTCTCTGGGTTCGGGCATGGTCTAACGGTAGAACGGTTAGCGGTGAACTGCTTGGACGCTGCCGGTAACGGTGGCGGAGTGGCCGGAGTAGTCGACTGCCTCTACACGAACCCGGAGTGTTCCCGGGGCATGGGGGATTGGGACGCGCTTTAGGCGGTGGTACCCGGGGCTCCAATCAGTGCGCAACGACTTCAGGCGTCTGTGACCGATAGTGACAGTGATCGACACCGCTGCTGGTTTGGATATCCAGATGCTCATGTCCGATGGCTTCCCGGTTGCGACGCGGTGCGTTCGAACAGCAATGCGTGGCGGTGCGAGAGGGAAGCGCTGTAGGCGAGCCTTTGCCGTGCAGTAGGTGCTTTGCAGGGTCCTCTGGCAAAGCTCATCAAGGAACCCAGCAGTCAATGACTGGTAGCCCGTTGTCGACCAGACTCCCGGGCTGTAGTAGGACCAGCCGCTCTTGATGTAGTCCGGAACGGCCGCCCGGGCTACCGGCTCGGCGGCAGTGAAGAGCTGGCTGGCAGAGCTGTTGCTGCCTCTAACCGCCATTTCATTGAGGCCAACCAGCGTCTGGAGGAAACCGTTGAGGATTCTCCCTGAAGAGTCAAATGAGTACATCGCGTACCACGGGCCTCTTGCGGTTTCTACGCGCACTCCGCTGGGGGTGGGCTTCTTAAAGATCGCGAGGGCCGACTTTGCTGCATTCAGGTACTTGGGTTCGTGGAGAAGCTCGGCTCCACGTGTCATCGCCTGGATCCCAGTCGACTGGGACATTGAGCTGGTCCAAGGGGGAGCCCCGCCATCCCAGCTAAAGGCGTATTCCCAAGCGGATCCGCCGGCGCGATTTGCCCGTAGGGCGAGCATTTCGTCAAGCAGCGTGCGCAAGTGTCCGGGAAGGTTGGCTCGCCAGAGGCCATTGGCCACACCAAATGTTGCGAGAACTTGAAGTTGTAAGCCTTGGCCGGGGTAGTACTGCCAGACAAGGTCGCTCGCGCCAAAGGTGACTCGCTGGTGGTAGGACGGGGTCTTTCCGAGAGAGAAGAACTCAGTGTTTCGCTTAGCAGTGAGCATCAGGAGTGGCAGTCGACTGGGTGTGAGGGCCTTGCGATTTGCGATGGCGGCGATCTCAGCGATTACGTTCTCAAGCTCATTACCCGGCGTCCCGTGCAGCTTGCGGCGGGTCCGCACAGCAGCGGCCCAAGTTGCAGTCGCATCGGAGGCTTGGAGGCTGGTGATTGCGTGGGCAGCCAACATCCTGCGTATTGCGTAGCCGACAACACTCGAATTCGCAGCCTGCCCACGGTTTGCTGCGATCGCTCTCGACGGTCCATCGAAGGTTGGGAGGTCTCCGGGCAGGGAGTCGCTGACGGCTGTGATTCGGCCGTCTACTCCTGTGTGGAGGAGTGGTGGTCGCGACGCCTCCGCCCCAGATGCTGTGATCAGCGCCAACAGGGCCAGAGGAACCGCAAGTACCCTCAAGGCACCGCGGAACATGGCTCAATCTTAGGGGGTCGCTGCTAGCCTCGGGCTAGGTGCAGGAGCCCCCTCACAAGAAGACCATTGGCCGTTGGCTGATCTTGCTTGCTTTGACAGGCGTGATCCTTGGTGCAACAGCATGGGTTGTCTTCGCTTCTGGCAAGCCGTCGGAAGACCCAACGACGGTCCTACGCCAGACGTTTGACGAGCCGCACAAATACTCCTCTGGGGTTCTGGACGCCGCCATCAACCTCGACGGCGCCGGACTCACTGGCGACAGCGGGAAGTTGGCGATCACCCTGAAAGGACCGTTCTCAAGCAACGGGAAGGGCACCGTGCCTACTTTCAAGATGGCCACGGGCCTTGGGCTTGGGTCGCGCAGCGTCAAGATTGAATTCACAAGCGATGGGAAAGCTGGTTGGCTTGGCCTCGCTGGTCTCAACTACAAACTCCCCGACACGGTCTGGTCTGCTTTCAGCAAGTCCTACCTCGGCGATGGCTCGAAGTCGTCCTCGTCACTGCTTGACCGTGTGGGCTTCCGGCCTCAGGACTGGCTTAAAAACCCTGAGACCGTCGGCTATGAGGACATTGGTGGGACGGAGACTGTGCATGTCCGTGCAGGCGTCGATGGTGGCAAGCTGGTTGGTGACTTCGGTTCCCTGCTCGGAGCCGCAGGCGCTGTTGGTGGAGGCCTAGTAGACGTTCCGACGATCACTGCAGCGGTGCAGAAGAAGATCACCGACGCGGTAAAGAAGGCGGAGATCAACGTCTGGTCAGGTAAAGCCGATCACGCCCTGCGGAAGATTGAGGTGACGGTTGAGGTCGGTGCTGTGGACGGCCAGCGCCCGACGAGCCTCGTCTTCATGGCTACCATCACCGAACTAAATCAGCCTCAGACGATCGAGACTCCGAAGTCAGGTAGGCCGTTTGACGAACTGTCGGCTCTGATTGGGGCGGTCACAGGAGTAGTCACCAAGGGGGCGAATGGGGTTGGGAAAGCCGCTAAGAGCTTTGAGGCGTGTGTCGCTGCTGCTAAGAATCTTGACGAGGCCAAGAAGTGTTCCAAGGAGCTCACTAAATGAATCTGGATGACGACGAAACTGAAGTTCTGCCCGGGGGGCTACTCCCGAAGCTCTTGGTACCACTTGTTCTGCTGATCCCCACAGCGGTCGTTCTGAATCACATCAACGGCTCGCAGCTGTTGATTTTCCTCGCGGCGGCGCTAGCGCTCATTCCTTGCTCGGCCGTGATGGGCCGCGCGACGGAGCACCTAGCCGCCCGTTCCGGACCCGGCATTGGGGGGCTGATGAATGTGACCTTCGGTAACGGCCCAGAGCTGATCATCGCTCTGGTTGCACTCGACAGCGGATTCCACGAGCTCGTCAAGGCGTCTCTCGTTGGTTCAGTACTTGGCAACGTACTTCTGGTGCTCGGCGCCTCAATGCTCGCCGGGGGGCTCCGGAAGCAGCACAGAGGAGGAGAGCAGACCTTTAACAGCACCGGCGCCAGCGCTCAGTCAGGGATGCTCCTGCTGGCCGTTGTGGCCCTGACGATGCCGGCTCTTTGGGTGCTCGTCCATCCGACCGCACAATCGCTGCCGATCGTTGGTCAATCAGATGTCGACTTCGGCAGTGGGAAGATCGAACAGCTAAGCATCGTTATTGCCGTCGTACTGATCCTCACCTACATAGCCGGGCTGATCTTTTCCCTTGTGACCCACAAGGACATCTTTAACCCGGTTCAAGGGAAGGTCACTGGAACTTGGAAACTAGGCAAGTCCATCCTCCTGCTCGCCGCCTCAGGAGTACTCGTGGCATGGATGAGCGAGATCCTTGTCGGGTCCGTCGATGACGCCGCCCGCGCGCTCGGAGCGTCGGAGTTCTTCGTTGGTGTTGTCATCGTGGCGATTGTCGGCAACGCAGCTGAACACTGGGTCGCTGTGGCAGTGGCGGCGAAGGACAAGATGAGTCTCGCGATCAACATTTCAGTTGGCTCGGCAGCTCAGATCGCGCTTTTCGTTGCGCCTGTGGTTGCTCTTGCCTCTTTGGTTTTAGGCCCGCACCCAATGGCCCTTGTCTTCAACGGCTATGAGCTAGCAGCCCTTCTGCTGGGTGCGATCGTGACCGGATTCGTGACTGCGAGAGGCCGCTCCACCTGGTTTGAGGGGATGCAGCTTCTGATGCTTTACGTCGTTTTCGGCGTCACCTTCTGGTTCGCCTGATCCACGGCGCTAGCTGACGGTTTTCGCCCAAGTTCTGGTTGGGGATTGAGCCGTCCGCCCATAGGCGCTAACCTTTGTCATCAGTTCGTTGACTCACGAGTCAATATTCTTGGCGCCCGGGCCGGTCCCGTCGCCCCAACCCCGGAGGTAGACGGAAAATGGTCGATTTCACACTTACAGATGAGCAGCGTGCACTGCGCGAGATGGCTCATGATTTTGCCGAGAAGGAAATGCGCCCAGTCGCACACCTTCACGACAAGGACGGCAGCTGGCCCAAGGAAGTCTTGAAGAAGGCTTGGGAAGTTGGCCTGATGAACAGCCACCTCCCAGAGGAGTACGGCGGCCCAGGCGCTTCCTACTTCGAAGGCACTCTGATCGAGGAAGAGATGGGCTGGGGCTGCTCAGGCATTGGCACATCCCTCTCCTGTAATGGTCTTGCCATAGCGCCGGTACTGCTCGGCGGCAGCGAAGCAACCAAGAAGGAGTACCTCACCCGCCTCGGCGAGGGTGGACTCTTTGCATCGTTCTGCCTGACAGAGCCAGGCGCTGGTTCCGATGTAGCAAGCATGCGCACCACTGCCACCAAGAAGGGTGATAAGTACGTCATCAACGGTCAGAAGTGCTTCATCACCAACGGTGAGTACGCCGATTGGTACACCGTCTACGCCAAGACCGACAAGGACGCTGGCCACCGTGGCATCTCAGCATTCGTTGTTCCACGTGACGCAGGTGTGGTTGTTGACAAGAAGGAAGACAAGATGGGTCAGCGGGCGTCAAACACCGCAACTGTCTCCTTCAATGAGGTTGAGATCCCAGCCGAGAACCTTCTCGGTGAGGAGAACGGCGGCTTCAAGCTGGCAATGATGACGCTCGATCGCACCCGTCCAGGCGTCGCTGCCATGGCCGTTGGCATCGCCCGTTCAGCAATGGACCACGCCATTGCGTACTCCAAGGAGCGCGTCCAGTTCGGCGTTCCAATTGCTGCTCATCAGGCCATTCAGTTCATGATCGCCGACATGGCAACCAAGGTTCACCTTGCGCGCTTGGGCACTTGGCAGTCAGCAGTCCTGCTCGACCAGGGTGCACGCAACACGATCGAGTCATCCCATGCCAAGCGGTTTGCCGCTGATACGGCAATGGAAGTCGCCACGGACGCAGTCCAGGTCTACGGCGGTTACGGCTTCATCAAGGAGTACCCGGTAGAGAAGATCATGCGTGACGCAAAGATCATGCAGCTCTACGAAGGCACATCCCAGATTCAGCGCCTCGTTATCGCCAAGGAGACTCTTCTCCCACGGCGTGCCGAGGAACCAGCACCTGCAACGGTCTAACGGCTCGAGCAAAAGATTCAGTAGGGCTCGCGGCCCCGGGTGAGAACCCGGGGCCGTCGTGCGTTCAGGCTGAGTGCGATGATCCTCACGTGCCTCAACGCTCTGCAGATGCCCGCCGCGCGGCAGCCGACGCTGTCGGGTCCACACCTGTCGATGAGGGCGGAGCCGGCGGCAAGGGGACGAAGGCTGGGCCTGGGGGCTCGGATCCGTTGGTGGGTGAGCTTCGGCGCGCCGGTCTGCTTTCGCTGCTCGTCCTGCACGAGGTGTCCGCCGGTCCGTCATATGGCAACCAACTGATTGACCGCGTGGGTGAGCTAACGGGCGGTGTAGTGGCCGCAAATCCCAACACGATGTACCCACTGTTGCGCAGCCTTGAGGCCGGCGGTCTACTGGAAGGGTCTTGGGAGCATCCAGAGCGGCGCTCACGGCGGTTCTATGCGATCACCGACACAGGTCGCGTTGAGCGCGATCGCCTCGCAGCAGAGCTGAGCCCCCGTCTTGATTCTCTGGCCGTCGCGATTGAGCGGATCCGCAAGGAAGTACTGGGGCAGTGACGAGCTCGCTGGCCGAGCTTGCCGAATGGATTGTCGATGCTGATTCAGTCGCGGTCCTGACGGGAGCCGGCATCTCGACCCCATCGGGCATCCCGGATTTCCGAACGCCTGGGACAGGGATGTGGGCCAATGTGGACCCGATGGCCGTCGCGCACGTTGATGTGCTCCAGAACGAACCAGAGACATTTTGGGCTTTTTACGCTGAGCGATTTGCGAGCCTTGAAGGCATCCGGCCTAACCGGGCGCATCAGATCCTCGTTGAGCTTGAATCCCGCGGGCATGTGGAGGGTGTGATCACGCAGAATGTCGATCGCCTTCACGCAGCAGCCGGTACGCAAGAGCTGATCGAACTGCACGGGTCGATCGAAACCTCTTACTGCGTTGACTGCCGCGCGCCAAGCAGTCTGAGTGATGTGCGTCAGCTGGCGGGCATGTCCGTTGACGGCGTTCCGCGCTGCTTCTGCGGCTCGATGATTCGCCCTGGCGTGGTTCTGTTCGGGGAGATGCTGCCTGAGGAGCCAATGCTTAAAGCCTCGGGCTTGGCGGTTGGCGCGGACCTGATCATCTGCATCGGTAGTTCTCTGGAGGTGCAACCTGCCGCCGGCCTACCGAAGCTGACTAAGGCAACACGGGGGCGCATCGCGATCCTGACCCAAGGGGAAACGCCACTCGACGGGGACGCGGACTTCAGGTCGAGCGGGGATGTCGTTCGTGAGCTTGAAGAGTTGCTCGCTGAGGTTGACCGGCTAGAGCCGGCCTCAGCCTCGTAGCGCCTGCCGCTGAGCAGTCTCTAGGCGCGCAAGGGCCGTCGCAACTACTTCCTCGCCCTCTGGGTCCAGATCACCTGCGCGGGCAGCCTCAGCTGCCGCGGCCACAGCAACAGCGTGGGCGACCAACGATTCCAAGGAGTCAGGAGGGACTAACCCGCCAAGTTCGGTCCGTGCTGTGTTGATCGCCGCCTCAAGTTGGATTGCAGCTTCCCGAATGCGACCCGAGTCGAGGTCCCGTCGTGCCCGCAGAGTGATTAGGGCTGAGACGGGAATGCCGACTCGGCCACCGAGTAGTGCTGAGAATGTCTCCTCGTTGGGTTGAGCAGCGCGACGCCTACGGCGACTAGGTGCGGTCAAGGGCACCTCAGACACCTCTGACCAGCCGCTGTCGGCAACCTCAGCGCCAGATCCAAAGCCCGTGCGAATCCCGACGGGCGATGGCAGCTCAATCGCGCCTGGGCTCAGCGGCGATGCAAGTGCGGCGAGAGTCAGCGCTCGCTGAACGAGTGCAGCAGCATCAGTAACAGCACTCGGGGGAGTATCGGGAAGCTCCGAGAGTGTGTCGATCACGGTGACCCGGGTGATCTGCAGCTCGGCCGGGTCGGGGGCTTGCTCAACCTTCTTGCGCCGCAGCTTTGCCGGAGCGGCAAGCTGATCAACAATCAGGACATGTGACGGGCTGGGGGCGCCAGAGTCGCGAACAACCCATCGACCTTCTGGTAGTCCAAGCGGACCTGCGAAGTCAAACTGGACGAATCCGAACTTCCGCTGCGGGCTTGAATCAGCCGCGGCCGCTGCTCCGCGTCGCAAACTTTGATGCAGCGCTAGTCACGCGGGGGTTTGCCACGCTGCGGAGTCGTCCGATCAGCGTTGACCACTGCTGTGAGCTGATCTCCTTGCCAGAGGTGGTTAGCAATCCGGTGCTGCCATCGGGGTAGAAGCCAACGTGAATGTGGTCGTCATGGTCAGCGAGGGCAAGAGTGTTGTCAGTTCCGGTGTACTTCATCAGCGTGATGATCTGGTGTGGGTGCATTGCGCCCTGGAGTGCCAGTAGGAGCCGGACGGCACGGTCTGTGACCGAGCCGCGGCCTTGATGCCCAAGGATCGGTGTCCCGTTGATTGCAGCGATATCAACGGCAGCTCCAGCGGAGTGCTCTGAGACATGTCCTGCTTTAGAAAGGTACGGGTGGCCGCAGGTGAGCGAGCTGACTGTGGGGTTCATCCCGTTGTCTGCGAGGTACACAAGCGTCGCCAGAACACGGCGATCAACAGCACCGGCCTCGATGTCAGCCCGGCCGCAGTCGTAGATCGTGATGCGTGGATCGGAGAGGACCTTGTGCCCGAGTGAACTCTTGCCCATCAGGAGTACCTGACCAAGAGTGGGTGAACCTGAGCCAAGCGCAGCAAAGCGGAGACCGGCGCCACCGTTTGTGCTGGCGGCCAGAAGCTTCCAGCCGGCAAGGATCGGTGTTGGGTCGATCGCAGGAGCGTTCTTCCCCGCGGGGCGAATTCCGAAGTTGATCGAGCCAGTGTCGGAATCGGCTGGGGTGTTGACGCGACCGATGATGGTGCCGCCAATGACCGTTGACCCAGCCTTCAGGGATCTGATCACGGCCTCTCTACGCGGGATATTCACCGGCACGGTGAACCAGTCAGCAAGATTGGCGGGGCCGGCTGCTTCGGCGAGCTGCTCTTCGCCGCCGGCTTTGTAGGCCTTGGGGCGAGATGGGTTGGCGAAAAGGCGCCTGCGGTCATCGGCAGCACCCAAGATGGACGCACTTCCAGCCGTTGCTTCGCCACTTGCGCTTGGCTCGCCGTGGAGGCTGAGTCGGAGCTCCTTGGAGAGCTGTCTAGCACTGACCGCCATCTCTTTTCGCATTACGTGGCGGCGTGAGATCGTTCCAAGCCCGGAGTAAGTGAACGTATTGCCCAATGCGTCGCGCAAGATGATGTAGCGGCCGATCTTGGCGGACGTTCCGATCTTGACGATCTTTCCGTCAGCGGCTGCCACGACGGCTGCGCCAGGCTTCCCCTTGATGTGAACAGTGGTTGAGCTGCCAGAGCTCGCGCTGCGTGCGCTAGAGGTTGCGGGTCCGTCAACTGGGTACATGGCTTCTGCGAGTGCGGTCAGCGAACCCACAAGTTGGTCTGGAAGCCCGGCCAGCATCCGTGCGCGGTGAATAACGTCATTGACATACCAGCCTGCATGGTTGTAGGAGAAGATCGCGGCCTTGATATCCGATGTTCCACCAGATGCCTTCAGGTACCTTGCTGCCGCGAAGATTGCGTCCGCAGGGTTGTAGGGGTCGGCCTTACCGTCGCCGCTGGCGTCGACGCCGTAGGTCTTCCATGTTGCTGGCATGAACTGCATCCAGCCGACGGCGCCAGCAGAGGAGGTCGACAGGTTGCGGCCGTAATTGGTCTCAACTGAGTTGATCGCAGCGAGGACCTGCCATGGAATTCCATATTCGATTCCTGCCGCTTGGTAGATCGGAAGGAGGAAAGGAGGAATGCTGAACTGGGAGATCAACTCTCCCGGGGTTCCGAGTGGGGTGAGGCCAGGGAGGCCAATGGTGACGGTCGGTGCCTTCCGCTTGACGTGCTTAGGCTTCAACTTGTGCGGCTTTACAGCTGGCTTGTGTGGCTTGGGCTTAGGTTTTGGCTTCGGCAGTGGCGCTGGGGTCACATCAGTTATCGAGACGATCTCGTCAGTGATTGCAAACTTGGTGGCAAGTGAGAGTGCGTCAATCGGCTCGGTGTCGTCAACAGTCACAAAGCGAGTGATCTGTTCGCCTGAGGTCCCCGTGAGGATGATCTTGATGTTGCGATCAGCTGCGGCTGGAACGGCGAGCATCAGCGTGACCATGCTCATGGTCACGAGGCTCACTGCGGCGGCTTTGAGTTTCCTGTTTGAGGTGTTCTTCACTTGATGTGCGGCTTCTCCCGGACGACCCCTGTCGGATTGTCCACACATAGGAAGGTACCAAGTCCGAAGTGCTTAGGCCGTCAGTTGGGACGTGAAGAAACATGGCGTTAACAAGCTCGCTCACGGGATTCAGCTTGTCCGCGGCTTAGCTATCGTCGGGGGTGCCCGAATCAGGGAACCAGATCAAATCAAGTGGGAGCCAAATCAAAGATGAGCGAAGAGACGACTGACGAAGGCATTCGAGAGCGGATTCAGCGCTCTGGCGAGGAAGCAATAGGGAAGGTCGTCGGCGACCTGCTCGAAAACCCAGTCTTTACGGGTGCGCTAGGTAGAGCATTTGAAGCCCGTGAAAGGGCAAGTCAGGCTCAGGAGGCAGCGATGGGCGCACTAAACCTGCCCTCGGCAGCAGACCTCTCCCGCCTGACGCGACGCGTTCGCTCGGTTGGACAGCGTCTCGAAGGGGTTGAAGATGCGCTTGATCGCCTTGAGTCGCTGCTCGGCACTGAGGGCCTTGGAGGGCTAGACGATCGGCTTGCCGCAATAGAGAAGGCCGTCGCTGGTCAAAAGCCTGCTGCCAAGAAGCCTGCTGCCAAGAAGCCAGCTGCGAAGAAGCCAGCCGCGAAGAAAGGCTAAGTCGGCTACTCAGGCTTGGAGCAGGCGTGCAGCTGTGGCGCCTGCGACAGCAACCGAGGAGTTGAGGGCCTCCTCCGTGAGCGGGTCTGACTGTGTGCCGGTAATGACCAGCAGTGAGATTGCGGCGAGGCCTTCGCGACTACAGAGCGCATAGAGCGCGGCCGTAGACATGTCAATTGCCGCGCTGGAGTGAGCCGCAGCCCAGTCGGGTGGGTCTTGAGGGATATCGCATGAGAGCACGCGACCCACGGTGGCTTCGTGCTGGAGGTCTGCTGCGGCTGAGGCCATCAGGTCTGGGTCAGAGCTGACGATCTGCTCCCCGATAGCGAGGGCGTTACCCGCACCATCAGCGGCGACAGCGTCTTGGGCAATCAGGATCCCGCCTGGGCTAAGACCCGAGGAGTTGGTGGCGCTGGCCGTTCCAACACGGACGAAGGTCCTTGCCCCAAGGGCAATCAGGTCTGTCACGACAGCCGCCAGACTAGGACCGCCCATTCCCGCGCCCTGGATCAGCAGGTTGCCCTTCCCGGAGGCAGCTGGGCCGCTGTATCCCCAAAGGCCCCTGTGGTGATTGAACATCGGGGCTGGAGGCACAAGTAGCTGCTGAGCTAGAAATAGCGCTCTGCCGGGATCGCCCACAAGGATGACCTGCTCGCAAGGCGGAGCGGTAGGACGGAGGATTCTGGGCAAAGTGGCCACACGGCGAGGATAGGGGTACTCTTGGTGGCTATGGCACGACCACAGAGCTCACGTGAAGCAGCAGATGCACTCCGCACCGCAGTTGACAGAACGGTCCAAGCGACTGTCGGTCAGGCGAGCGCCTCCCGTGAACGCGCGCAGGACCTTGTAGAGGAGGTCTCTCAAGTAGCCGGGAAGCTGAGGGACACACTTGATGATCTCCGCGTTGCCTCCCGCGAGGATGTGCGCGAGGTTGAACAGCGTCTCGCCGATATTGAGAAGCGGCTAGCTGCGCTGGAGAAGCCGGCCACCAAGGCCGCATCCAAGCCTGCCGCCAAGAAGCCAAAGGCCGCGCCCCGCAAGAGCGGAAAGTGAGGTCAGCCGTGGCTGAAGGTGGCCACGGGGTTGTTGAGGCGGCCCGGGGTAGTGGTCTACTCCCTCCGGGTGGTCCAGTTGTCGTCCTCCTGTCAGGTGGGCCGGACTCGGTTTGCCTGACCGATGTCGCAGCAAGGTTGGCGGGGGCGAAGTCGGTTACAGCACTTCACATCGACCATGGCCTCAGGCCCGGAGAGGCTGATACTGCGATCTGCGTAGATATTTGTGCCGCAATTGCCGTCCGGCTTGAGGTTCGGACTCTGGATGCAAACTCCGCGCAGGGCAACATCCAAGGTTGGGCCCGCGAGAACAGGTATGCGATTGCGACCGAGATGGCGGCTGAGCTTGGGGCGACGATTGCCGCAGGGCATACGGCCAGTGACCAAGCTGAGACTGTCCTTTACCGCCTAGCCGCCGCTCCGGGACGCAGAGCACTGCTGGGGATGACGCCGCGATCAGGCAAGTTAATTAGGCCTCTGCTCGGAGTGGAGCGCTCGGCGACGGTTGCGTACTGCCGCTCGCGGGGGTTTGTCACTGCCGATGACCCATCTAACTCAAGTCCAGCGTTTGCTCGCAATCGGCTACGAGCGGGATTGGTCGAGGCGCTCAAGGAGATTCACCCAGCGGCTGAGGCCAACGTTGTTGCCACTGCAGAGATCTTGCGCGACGAGGCCGCGGTCCTTGATGATCTAGTTGATGGGCTGATCGACGGAACAGCACCTAACCGCACAATTCCTCTGGCAAGGCTGCGGGAACAGCCGTCGGCACTGCGTCGGCTGACCGTCCAGCGCTTGGCTGATGAAGCCGCAGGACGCCTCGCTCCTGGGGTTGCTCGCAGGGCAGATGACATTGCCAAACTGAGTGATCACGGCCTGGCGATGTTGGATGTCCCGGGTGGCGTTAGGGCGGTCGTTGAGCGCGGAGTGCTGCGGTTCATTCCTCGCGCCCCCCTCGGCAGTTAGGCTGCCCCGCATGCCCAACCCAGAGCAGATAGGCGAGATCCTCGTCCAGCCCGACGAACTCAACAATCGTGTCAAGGAGCTTGCGGCCGAGATCAGCCGCGACTACGCAGGCTTGGACCAAGGCCTCCTCTTGATTGGAGTACTTAAGGGCGCCCTCTTCTTTATCGCTGACCTGATGCGTGCAATCGAGGTGCCTTGCGAGGTTGACTTCATGGCCGTCTCTTCCTACGGCTCGGCAACCCAGTCGTCTGGTGTCGTCAGGATCATCAAAGACCTTGACGCGCCACTGGAGGGCCGCGACGTCTTGATCATCGAGGACATTGTCGACTCTGGCTTGACCCTCCAATATCTGATCCGCAATCTCAAGGCAAGAAGTCCCAAGAGTCTTGAAGTGTGCACCCTGCTGTCTAAGCCAATCCGTAGGCCTGAGGCGGCGGATGTCAAGTATGTGGGCTTTGAGATTCCTGACCGATTTGTTATTGGCTTTGGCCTTGACCATCAGGAACGCCATCGCAATTTGCCCTATGTCGCGGCACTCGAGCCAAAAGCAACCTGATTAACGATGCTGTCGGGCAGAACCCGGCACACATGAGAGGCAGCCAGAACCGCTTTCCGCTGCTACTCTGGCGACTATCAGCCGATTCGCCGACATCCGGCGAGGCCTGAGGGGAAAATCAACAGAATGAGCCGTTTTTTCAAAGGTGCAGCATTTCCGATCCTCGTGGTCGTCATTCTCGCGTTCTTTGCCCAGAAGCTGATTAGTCCTGGGACGAAGGCTCCCAAGTACACGTACTCCAATCTTCAGACCGACATCAAGGGCGGCAAGGTCAAGAGCGCTGACCTTAAGACCAAGGACAGCACGGTCACGGTCAAGCTCACTGACGGCAAGACTCACGAGACAGGTTGGAACCCTGCGGATCCGCAGCTTCAGACCCAACTTCAGAACGCCAAGGTCTCATTCGATGTCCAAGGCCGCAAAACCAACGGTTGGATCTCGCTCCTCACGTACGTCCTGCCTTTCGTGATCTTCATCGGCTTCTGGATCTTCCTGATGAACCAAGTCCAGGGCGGCGGTTCGAAGGTCATGTCGTTCGGCAAGTCCAAGGCCAAACGGTTGAGCCTTGATGCCCCGAAGATCACATTCCGTGATGTAGCCGGCGTTGATGAGGCAGTCGAGGAACTTCACGAGATCAAGGAGTTCCTTGAGAACCCGAAGAAGTTCCAAGCGCTCGGCGCACGGATTCCCAAGGGAGTGCTGCTCTATGGCCCTCCCGGGACTGGCAAGACCCTTCTTGCTCGTGCGGTAGCCGGAGAAGCTGGGGTTCCGTTCTTCTCAATTTCAGGCTCTGACTTTGTCGAGATGTTTGTCGGTGTAGGCGCCAGTCGTGTGAGGGATCTCTTCGAGCAGGCCAAGCAGCACAACCCCTGCATCATCTTCATTGATGAGATCGACGCAGTTGGTCGTCACCGCGGAGCAGGCATGGGTGGCGGGCACGATGAGCGCGAGCAGACGCTGAACCAGCTTCTGGTCGAGATGGACGGCTTTGAGATGAAGGACAACGTGATCCTGATCGCAGCCACCAACCGCCCCGACATCCTTGACCCCGCACTTCTGCGCCCCGGTCGATTCGATCGTCAGATTGTCGTGGACCGCCCAGATCGCAAGGGTCGCGCCAAGATCCTCGAAGTCCACACGCGGGGCAAGCCACTCGCCCGCGAAATTGATGTCGATGTGCTCGCAGGCCAGACACCTGGCTTCACCGGTGCTGATCTGGCCAACCTCGTTAACGAGGCCGCTCTTCTCGCCGCACGGACAGGCAAGCGTGAGGTCACGCAGGTTGAGCTCGAAGAGGGAATCATGCGAGTGATTGCCGGCCCGGAGAAGAAGACCCGGGTCATGAGTGACAAGGAGAGGTTGATCACCGCCTACCACGAGATGGGCCACGCCATTGTCGGGCACGACCTCGAGCACGCAGATCCAGTTCACAAGATTTCGGTTATTGGCCGTGGTCAGGCGCTCGGCTACACGATCTCGATGCCCACCGAGGACAAGTTCCTCACCACGCGCGCAGAGCTTCTGGACATCATGGCCATGACGCTTGGTGGGCGTGCCGCTGAGGAGATCGTCTTTGACGAGATCACCACGGGCGCCAGTAACGACCTTGAGAAGGTGACAAGCACTGCTAAGCAGATGGTGATGCGTTTTGGCATGAGCGAGAAGCTCGGTCCCCGTGTGTTTGGGCATGACCAGTCACAGCCTTTCCTTGGACGCGAGTTCAGCGCCCAGGCCGACTACTCCGACGAGATCGCACGTGAGATCGACGATGAGATCCACCGCATTGTCGAGAGTGCGCACCAGCGTGCCCGTGACATCTTGAGCGGCCGCAGAGAAGACCTTGAGCGCATCTCCCTCATTCTGCTCGAGCGCGAGACGATCGAGCGTGAACAGTTTGAGGCCCTGATGCAAGGCAAGCCTTCAAGCGAGGTCTTCCACGATGAGCCTGAAGCAGCAGAGCCAGAGCCGCCAGAGGCTCCAGGTGTTCCTGCCGTTGAGCCTGAGCGCTCTCCGGGTACCGGCCCATTCCCTCGCCCCGGCCTTGCCGGTGGCCCCACGGAAATGCGCGGACCTGACGAGACTCCTCCATCAGTCTGAGGGCAGGATGAGTCACACCAGTCGGCTCTCTCATGTCTGAGCCGATCAGAATCAACGGGTGGGTGTCAATCCCACGCTCTGAACTCTCAGTCCGGTTCTCGCGCTCCTCGGGCCCAGGCGGGCAGGGCGTGAATACCACTGATTCTCGCGTTGAGCTGACGTTCGATCTTGTTCACTCCCAATCGGTTAGCCAGCACTTCCGCGACAGGGCAATCCAGCGGCTTGGTAGCAAGCTAGTTGACGGCACGCTCACGGCTGTGGCCTCAGAGCACCGCTCGCAGAGGCAGAACCGTCAAGCGGCTGAGAAGCGCCTGGTTGAGACGCTCACCAAGGCATTTGCCCCGCCACCAGCTCCACGGCGTAAGACAAAGCCATCGCGGTCCTCGGTCCAAAAGCGGATCACTGCGAAGAAGCGGCGCGGTGAGACCAAGCGCCTTCGCGGCAACCCTGACGGTTGAGCCGTAGCATCGGCGGTGTGAGCGCCTTCGAGGTAATGGGAATTGTCAACGTCACGCCCGACTCCTTCTCGGACGGTGGGCAGTGGCTGGACCCTGAGAAGGCAGTAGCGCACGGCCTAGAGCTTGCGGAGCAGGGAGCGGCGATCCTTGACATTGGTGGGGAATCAACGCGTCCAGGCGCTGAGCCTGTTGGTGTTGCTGAGGAGCTACGGCGTGTTCTGCCCGTAATCGAGGGCTTAGTGGCTGCACGGCCTGCGGGGATAAGGATTTCGATCGATACTGCCAAGGCTCAAGTGGCCTTACGGGCGCTTGAGGCCGGCGCTGACATTGTCAATGATGTGACTGGGCTGACTGGGGACCAGGACATGAAGGGCGTGGTTGCCGCAGCGGGCTGCGAGGTGTGTGTGATGCACATGCAGGGCGAGCCCCGCACTATGCAGACGAGTCCTACCTACGGCGATGTGGTCAGCGACATACGCGACTACCTTCAAGTTCAGGTTGAGGGTTTGGTAGCTGCAGGGATTGAGCCTGGCAAGGTCTGGCTTGACCCCGGTATCGGCTTCGGGAAGACCACTGGTCACAACCTAGAACTGCTCAACAGACTTGATGAGATCGTGGCGCTGGGGCACCCCGTGCTGGTCGGCGCAAGTCGCAAGGCGTTTATCGGAAAGGTGTCTGGGGCAGAGACCGGCGATCGCCTGCCGGGGAGCCTTGCGGCGATAGTGATCGCTCTGGAGCGCGGAGCGAGGATCTTCCGGGTGCATGATGTTGCGCAATCCGTTCAGGCTTTGGAGGTCGCGGCTGCTAGTTTGCTCGGCGAGTCATGGGAATCGCAGCAGACGACATGAACGGCGACCAAGTTGCCATTGAGATCTCAGGTCTCTCCGTCTACACGCACCACGGGGTGTCCGATGCGGAGCAGGAGGTTGGCCAAGTACTTGTGCTTGACCTTCGGATTGAATCCCCTTCGGTAGGGGCACTCCAGAGCGACGATGTGGCTGAGACCGTCGACTACGGGGCAGTCAGCCTGCGGGTGGCTGAGCTTGCCACCGCAAAGTCGTATCGGACACTTGAGGCCTTGATCTCGATGATTGCCGACACACTGCTCGCCGAGTTTGCGATCAGCCTGATCTGGATCCGTGCCACAAAGCCGGAGCCACCGGTTCCACTCGCCATGGACGGCGTCTCTGTGGAACTGGTTCGCCAAGCACAGTGACCGACAGGCCAACCCGCGTCGGTTACCTCGGCTTCGGTTCCAACATGGGTGACCGTCGGGGGAACATGGAGGAAGGCATCCGACTCCTGCGGGAGCGCGGTGTTGAGGTTGAGGCTTCGTCCTCAGTTTGGGAAACCGAGCCGGTTGGGGAGATCCTTGACCAGCCGGACTTCTTCAATGCCTGCGTCACAGTCAACACAGACCTTGAGCCCGAGGCTCTACTCGACATCGTGAAGCAGATCGAACTGGATCTCGGTCGGGACCCCAACGGCCCACGGCACGGTCCGCGACCGCTGGACATTGATGTCCTCCACCTTGGCGACCTTGTCTTCAGTTCAGAGCGGCTAGATATTCCTCACCGCGAGGTGCTGAGCCGGCGATTTGTGATGGCTCCAATGCTTGAACTTGATCCCGATCTAGTTACTGCCAAAGGCGAGAGCGTTGCTCAGGCCTTCGCCGTCCCGAGGGAGAATCAGGACGTCCGGGTTGCCGGACCGCCGCTCTTCTAAGAAGAGCTAGGCGAGCAGTGCGAGTTCATCCGCTGGCAGTACGCCGGCGGGAACATCGCCTGAAGACTTAGGGAATACGCGGTCAGCGATTGCAACGCTCGGGCGGCCCTGGAGAACTTGGTGGAAGTCGCCAATTGCCGAGAGCAGCTTGATCGAGGAGAGGATCTGCAGATCTGCAGCGTTGGGGGACTCGCCGCCAATGACGCCTTCGCTGATCAGAAGGTCAACCTGGTCAAGCAGGCCCTTGAGGGAAGCGAGGTCTGTCTTTGCTGTCTCTTCAGTCACACCGTGAATCCTGCGCTCCATCCAAACCATTGGCTTGGCGATGCTCATGGCGACCGGAAGTGGGATGGGAAGTGTCTCTGGGTCGGCGAGGCCGGTGAGGACCTTCTTCTGGTCATGCCTCGCCACAGCCCAGAGGAGTCGTCGGACTGTCGCTTGGAGGACGTCGTCGCCCCAAACCTCTGCCGCCTCAACCTTTGCGCGCTGCTCTGGATCCGCTGGGAACAGGGCTGGCTGTGGGACTAGCTCGTCAAGGCGCTTCATGATCCGCCGGGAGCCAACAACGCGCTCACCGGGGAACACAACGCCGGGCACTGTGGCCTCGCCAAACATCACTCGCTGGACCGGCTTGTGCATGACCGGGAGCAAGTCCACGGTCTTAACTTCCAAGCCCTTCATGGTCATTGCGGTGTGGACTGCCTCACATGGGTGGGAGCCGGGAATCTGCCAGAGCGTCGCTTTAATCATGATCGCGAGCATAATGGGGATTCATGCTTCTCGCCGTAGACGTCGGAAACACACAAACCCATTTCGGGACCTTCCGTGGAACAGAGCTCATTGAGCACTGGCGGTTCGCGACAGTCCGCGACAGCACCGGTGATGAGCTGGGTGCTGCCCTGCGCAGCCTGCTTGAACTGAGGGGCGTCGCGTTTAGTGATCTCGGTTCGACGATCGTTTCCTCAACCGTGCCTGCTCTTGGTGAGGCGTGGCGGCTTGTGGGCGACAACTACCTCGGTCATGTTCCAATCGTCGTTGGTCCGGGCGTAAAGACGGGGATGAGCCTGCGCTACGACAATCCGCGTGAGATTGGCGCTGATCGCTTGGTCAATGCTGTTGCGGCCTTTGATCACTTCAAGACCACCTGCGTGGTTGTCGACTTTGGGACGGCGATCACATTCGATCCTGTCTCAGCTGAGGGCGACTACCTCGGCGGCCTGATTGCTCCTGGTGTTGAGATCTCAGTTGATGCCCTGACCGAGAAGGCGGCCAAGCTGCCTAAGGTTGATCTTGCTGAGCCACGTGAGGTGATTGGCAAGAGCACCGTTGAGGCATTGCGGTCCGGCGTGATCTTCGGCTTCGCTGGGCTTGTGGATGGAATCCTCGAACGCCTCGAGGGCGAACTTGGTCCAGACATGCAGGTCATCGCCACTGGCGGACAGGCCCATGTGATCGTTCCTTCCTGCAAGCGCGTGGACGAGATCGATGACCTTCTTACCTTGACCGGGCTGCGTCTCATCCATGAGCGCAACACAGAATCTGCCTGACCCGCTGCCTGCCCTATTCTGAGATGCCAATGACAAGAGATCTAAATGAACCCTTTGAGATCGGTGGGGTCGCGATTCCAAATCGTGTCACCCTCGCGCCGCTTGCCGGCATCGGCAACTGGTTCTTCCGGCTCCAAGCCCGCAGGTTTGGTGCCGGGCTCCTGACGTCGGAGATGATCTCCAGCCACGCGATCAAGCACGGCAACGAGAAGACCTGCAACGAGATGCTCCGCATCCACCCTGACGAGCACCCAATTGCCATTCAGCTCTTTGGCGAGGACCCCGATGCGATGGAGGCAGCCGCCGAAGTGGTCGCCGCTACGGGTGCCGACATGATTGATCTCAACATGGGTTGCCCAGTGCCAAAGGTCTGCAAGACAGGAGCTGGCGCGGCCCTTCTACGCGACCACGACCGCGCTGTCGCGGTGGCTGCTGCTGCCGCGCGTGGATCTGGTTTGCCTGTAACCGTGAAGATCCGGCCTGGGCAGAAGCCCGGCGAGCGCGATGGAGTCACCCTCGCCAAGCGTCTTCAAGACGACGCCGGCGTAGTCGGAATCGGCTTTCACCCCCGGCATGCGTCGCAGGCTCACAAGGGAATCCCGGACTATGACCTTGCCCGTGAGGTCGTTGAGGCCCTCGATATCCCCGTGACCATCTCCGGCGGACTCAAGGATGTGGAGACAATCAAGCATGTCTTTGACTACACGGGCGCTGACGCGGTCATGCTCGCTCGCGGTGTGATGGGCAATCCATGGCTGTTCGCTGAGGTGCTCGGCACACGCGACGAGCCACCAACTGCCCAAGAGGTGGTTGAGGAGCTTGATTGGACGATGGATAGCGCCGTCGAACACATCGGCGTAGACAGGGCTGGCCGGTACTTGCGGAAGTTCTACCCGTGGTACATCGAGCGCCTTTCAGGCGGCAAGGACCTCCAGGACGCAATGCAGCGCGCAGAAGGGGTTGAGGCGGCTCGGGAGATCTTCCATTCCCATGCCTTAGCTCACGCAATCTGATCAGGCCTCGGTCACTGCTAGACTGCCGCCTCCCTGATGGGCACGACCGTTCCCAGGAGAAGATATTTTGCCAAGAGACGTAATCCTCACCCAAGAGGGCCTCGAAAAGCTTAAAGCAGAGCTTGAACACCTGACGACGGATCGCCGCCGCGAGGTTGCCGAACGCATCAAGGAAGCCCGTGAATTCGGGGATATTTCCGAGAATTCTGAGTACGACGATGCCAAGAACGAGCAGGCGATGGTTGAGTCAAAGGTTGCCCAGATCGAGGAGCGTTTGCGGTCAGCGACAGTCGTTGACACCAAAAAGCTGGGAACTGACATGGTCCGCATCGGCTCTGTCGTCCACGTCAAGGACCAAAAGAGTGCAAAAAGCCTTGTATTCACGATTGTCGGGTCTGCTGAGACCGACCTCGCTGCCGGCAAGGTATCCAATGAATCCCCTGTGGGTCAGGCGCTTCTAGGCCAGAAGCGCAACGACGTTGTTGATGTTGCGCTGCCTAACGGCAAGAAGCGCAAGCTCAAGATCACCAAGATCGGCTAGAAGCATGTCCGACGTCCCTGAGGAGCCGATCGGCGAGAGTCGAGAGGAGGAGCTCGTGGCAGCCCGCCGCGAGAAGGCTGATGCCATGCGTAAGCAGGGTGGCGAGCCTTTCCCACATTCATTTGAGGGGGTTGAGGCAATCGCTGAAGTCCTCTCCGCCCATGACGGACTCGCGGATGGTGAGGAGACTGAATCCAAGCACCGTGTCGCCGGGCGCCTTGCTGCCCGCCGCGGCCAGGGTGGAGCCGCCTTCCTTGACCTCTATGACCGCAGCGGCCGGATTCAGCTCCTTGCCCAAACAGACCATCTCGGCGAGGAAGCCTTTGAGGCGGTGCGTGATCTAGACCTTGGCGACCTGATCGGCGTGGATGGAACTGCCATTAGGACCAAACGAGGACAGCTCTCGCTCAAGCTGGACGCTGTAACTCTGCTGGCCAAGTCTTTGCGTCCACCGCCCGACAAGCACCACGGTCTGAAGGACATTGAGACCCGTTATCGCCGACGCGAACTGGACTTGATTGCGTCAGAGGATGCACGGGACCTGTTCGTGACGAGGGCCAAAGTGATCACCGCAATCCGTGGCTTCCTTGACCGTGACGGATTCATCGAGGTCGAGACTCCAGTCCTGCAGCCGCTTTATGGCGGGGCAGCGGCGAGGCCTTTCACCACGCATCACAACGCACTTGACCGGAACTTCTTCTTGCGGATAGCAACTGAGCTGTACCTCAAGCGTCTGATTGTGGGCGGCCTTGAGCGCGTCTACGAACTTGGTAAGGACTTCCGGAACGAGGGAATCTCCCCGAAGCACAACCCAGAGTTCACGATGCTTGAGTGGTACGAGGCTTACTCCGACTACATGGTGATCGCCTCCCGCCTGGAGGACCTAGTCCGCCATGTTGCCAAGGAGATTGAGTACGAAGGCGAGATCGACTTTGAGTCCCCGTGGCAGCGCGAGAGCCTTAGAGACTCAATCTTGAGCCGCTGCGGAGTAGACATCCTCGCCCACCGCGATCGGGATTCGCTCGCCAAGGAGATGGAGGCCAAGGGCCTTGAGGTCCCAAAGACCGACACGTGGCCACAGCTGGTTGACGAGCTGCTGACTAAGCACGTGGAGCCTGAGCTGATCCAGCCAACCATTCTCTTTGACTACCCAGTTGAGCTCTCGCCCTTTGCGAAGGACCACAGATCCGAGCCCGGGCTAGTTGAGCGATTTGAGGCCTACGCGGCTGGGATGGAGATCTCCAACGCCTTCAGCGAGCTCAACGATCCTGATGAGCAGCGCCGTCGGTTTGAGTCACAGCGTGCCGATGCGGCCGCCGGTGATGAGGAGGCACAGCCATTTGACGAGGCTTACCTTCGCGCGCTAGAGCAGGGCATGCCACCGACTGGCGGCATTGGGATCGGCATCGATCGCCTAGTGATGTTGCTGACTGGAAGCAAGACGATCCGAGAGGTCGTCCTCTTCCCAGCCATGCGCGACGAATCCTGACCCGCAGCCTGATCTAGTCCGTAAGACCATTTGAGCGGACAGTTCAGTCCGCTCGTCCGGGAAGCGTTGCTAGGATGCACTATTGCCGTTGGTCACTCGATTAGGAGAGGGGGACGCAGATGTTCGAAAGGTTCACTGAAAGAGCACGTCAGGTAGTCGTCCTCGCGCAGGAAGAAGCCCGGACCCTGAAGCACAACTACATCGGCACCGAGCATGTTCTGCTTGGCTTGCTGCGTGAAGAGGAAGGCCTTGCCGCCCGCGTCCTCGAGAGCCTTGACATCACCGCTGAGAAGGTCCGCTCCCAGGTTGTCCGCATCGTTGGCTCCGGAGAAGAAGTCACCTCCGGTCAGATCCCTTTCACTCCTCGCGCCAAGAAGGTGCTGGAGCTTGCCCTGCGTGAGGCCCTCTCGCTCGGCCACAACTACATTGGCACCGAGCACATCCTGCTTGGCCTAATCCGTGAGAACGAAGGTGTGGCAGCCCGCATCCTGCTCGACTTTGACGCTGATGCAGACAAGATTCGTAACGAAGTCATCCGCATGCTTTCCGGACCAGGCGGACGTCGCCAGGGCTCGGGCAAGGGTGCCAGCGCTGAACGCGGTGAAGGCTCAGGCGAGGGAAAGAAGTCCTCGAAGCTGCTTGACCAGTTCGGCCGCAACTTGACCAAGCTCGCTGCCGACGGCAAGCTTGATCCAGTCGTTGGGCGCGAGACTGAGATTGAGCGGATCATGCAGATCCTCTCGCGACGCACGAAGAACAACCCAGTACTTGTCGGTGAACCCGGTGTTGGTAAGACGGCCGTTGTCGAGGGCTTGGCCCAGCGGATCATCAATGCTGACGTCCCAGAGCTCCTCAAGGGCAAGCAGATTTACACCCTTGACCTTGCTGCTCTCGTCGCCGGTTCCAAGTATCGCGGTGAGTTTGAGGAACGCCTTAAGAAGGTCATGAAGGAGATCAGCCAGCGCGGGGACATCATTCTCTTCATCGATGAGATCCACAACCTTGTCGGGGCTGGTGCCGCTGAGGGTGCCATCGACGCCGCTTCCATCCTCAAGCCTGCGCTTGCCCGTGGCGAGCTGCAGACAGTTGGTGCGACAACCCTGGACGAGTACCGCAAGTACCTCGAGCGCGACTCAGCACTTGAGCGCCGGTTCCAACAGATCCGTGTTGAGCAGCCTTCGACTGAGGAAACCGTGCAGATTCTTCGCGGTCTCCGCGACCGGTACGAGGCCCATCACAAGGTTGAGATCACGGATGAGGCACTTGAAGCCGCTGCGGATCTGGCTGACAGGTACATCTCCGAGCGTTTCCTTCCAGACAAGGCAATCGACCTGATCGACGAGGCCGCATCCCGGATGCGCATCAAGTCAATGAGCGCGCCACCGGTGCATCGCGAGCTTGAGGATGAAATTGAAACGACCCGTCGCGCGAAGGAAGCTGCGATTGAGGAACAAGACTTTGAGAAGGCCGCAAGTCTGCGCGACGAGGAACGTCAGCAGATGCAAAAGAAGCGCGAGCTTGAGGACTCATGGGAAGAGGGCGAAGAGACCGAACGTCCATCAATTGGCGAAGAGGAAATCGCTGACATCGTTTCCATGTGGACAGGCATTCCAGTCTTCAAGCTGACCGAGGCCGAGACCCAGAAGTTGATCCGCATGGAGGAGGAACTCCACAAGCGCGTGATCGGGCAGCAGGCTGCGGTTGAGGTCATCTCCAAGGCAATGCGTCGCTCGCGGGCAGGCCTCAAGGATCCCAAGCGTCCAACTGGCTCGTTTGTCTTCCTCGGCCCATCAGGTGTCGGCAAGACTGAGCTCGCCAAGACCCTTGCTGAATTCCTGTTCGGCGACGAAGAGTCAATGATTCGCATTGACATGTCTGAGTACATGGAGAAGCACGCTGTTTCCAGGCTCGTTGGTTCGCCTCCGGGCTATGTCGGTTATGACGAGGGTGGTCAGCTCACTGAGGCTGTGCGACGCAAGCCTTATTCGGTGCTCTTGCTCGACGAGATCGAGAAGGCACATCCAGATGTCTTCAACATCCTTCTTCAGATCCTTGAAGACGGCCGCCTGACGGATTCGCAGGGCCGCACAGTCGACTTCCGTCACTGCATCGTGATCATGACCTCAAACATCGGGGCATCCGAGATCGCGCGCAACACGCCGCTTGGTTTCGCCGTCTCCGACGATGAGACAGGGATTACCTACGAGGACATGAAGAGCCGAATCATGGGCGAGCTTAAGAAGGTCTTCCGTCCAGAGTTCCTCAACAGGATCGATGACGTGATCGTATTCCACAAACTCAGCCGTGATGAGATCAAGACCATTGTTGACCTCCTCCTGCACCGCATCCGCGAGTCACTCGCCGAGCGCGGCCTGCAGCTTGAGTTGACTGATGAAGCCAAGGACCTGCTCGTTGACAAGGGCTGGGACCCATCAATGGGGGCAAGGCCATTGCGCCGTGCGATCCAGAGGTACATCGAGGACCCACTCGCCGACTTCGTTCTCCGCGCCGAACTCGACGACGGCGACACTGTTCTTGTGGAGCGCGCACCGGAGAGCGAGGATCCTGAAGCCTCAGAGGTCAACATCACTGTGATCAAGCCTGCGCCGCAGCCAGTTGCTGTCGGGGCCGGAGCCGAAGAGTCCGATTCGTCTGAAGACGAAGCGGCACCTGAGGCTGCGCCGGCTGACGACGACGTCATCGAATAGGCTGAAGTTATGAGCGAAATAGTCGAAATCAAGGTCCGCGACAACGGATCCCTCAAGATCAACGGACCGGTCCGCGTTGTTGACAACGAAGGCAACCTGATCCGCGAAACAAGCGGTGAACCAATCGCTCTCTGCCGGTGCGGGGCATCCGCTGACAAGCCGTTCTGCGACGGAGCCCACCGCGAGTGCGGCTTCGAGTCGGTCATTCGGGCCGACTCCTGATCCGTCCGGCCCGAGGGGTCTCATAGGGCGATGGCAAAGTCCTCAACAGTTCACGTCTGTTCGTCCTGCGGGCACCAAGCCGCTAGATGGCATGGTCAGTGCCCGGGCTGTGATGAGTGGAACACCCTGGTTGAGGAGCGGCGGGAGTCAACCACCGGCCCAACTAAGTCAAAGCTGGGTAAGGCTTCGTCTCCAATTCCACTGAGTCAGGTCTCTGCCAGCGCGGAGAAGCGGCTAGCCACTGGCATTGGAGAATTAGACCGCGTCCTAGGCGGCGGGCTGGTCCCTGGTTCCGCTGTCCTACTGGGCGGGGCCCCAGGTATCGGCAAGTCCACGCTGACTTCAATGGCCCTTGCAAACCTCTCTGATGCGGGTGAGAAGGTGCTCTACGTCAGCGCAGAGGAATCGGCCCAGCAGATCCGGCTCCGAGCCCAACGCCTCGGTGGAGGTGCACTGGATGTTCCGGTGCTGGCAGAGACGGATCTGGGCACGATCGTCGCAACTCTCCAGCAGGAGCGCCCATCTGTCTGCGTCATTGACTCAGTCCAGACACTGCATGCAGACGGCCTCAACGGCGCGCCCGGCAGCGTGGGGCAGGTGCGTGAGGTAGCCGGAGCGCTTATGCGTGCGGCCAAATCACAGAGCACAGCGGTCGTGCTGGTTGGCCACATCACCAAGGAAGGCGACCTTGCGGGCCCGCGGGTTCTTGAGCACCTTGTTGATTGCGTCCTGCTGTTCGAAGGGGAGCGTGAAAGGACTTACAGAACTCTTCGAGCCATGAAGAACAGATTTGGGTCAACTGCTGAGGCTGGAGTGTTTGAGATGGCTGACGGTGGGCTCGTCGAAGTACTGGATGCCTCCGCGAGGTTTGTTGCCGAGGCCAAAAGAGCTCCCGGCAGCGTCGTGATGTGTGCGATGGAGGGCTCCCGCCCGCTGCTGGTTGAGGTCCAAGCTTTGGTGTCCCCATCCGAACTGACACAGCCCAGGCGGATTGCCAACGGCATTGACCGCAATCGACTAGCTCTAGTCCTTGCCGTACTGACACGCCATGGAGGGATTTCGCTGGGGGCTGCTGATGTCTTCCTAAACGTGGTTGGTGGGGTGCGTGTAGATGAGCCCGGTGCTGACCTAGCAGTAGCGATTGCTGTGGCCGCAGCTGCCAAGGGCGTAATTCCCGGCAACGGGAAGACTCCTGTGGCCTGCTTCGGAGAACTTGGTCTGACCGGAGAAGTTAGGTCCGTGGGTCATCCGGATAGGCGTCTTGCCGAGGCCAGCAAGTTTGGGCTTCAGCCGGTCCTTGCTCCGCCAGGGGCTGGAGGGGATTCCCGCGAGGTAGCTTCGTTGCGAGATGCGCTCGCTGCAGTCATTACCAGCGGTGAAGATCGCCTCCAAGCCGTCTGAGATCGGCGCTAATTGTTGGCTTTTTAGTTGGCCGCGACAGCAAACCCTGCGTCGGCGCGCCAAATTTGCGCTCCCGTTAGAATGGTCTTGTGATTCAGGGACGATCAGGCGACGATCAGACAGTAGAACTAGACTCGCGTCAAGACCCTGGTCTGGTCCGTTCGCTCGAGATGGTGGCCCCTGGCACTGCTCTCAGAGAAGGCATTGACAACATCGTTCATGCCCGAACTGGCGCGCTGATCGTGATCGGTGATCCGGAGGAACTTGCCCAGATGATCTCGGGTGGTATCCGTCTTGACATCGACTACTCACCGGCATTCCTCTACCAAGTGGCGAAGATGGACGGGGCTATTTTGCTGAACCCGAGTGCGACGCGGATTATCTGGGCCAACGTCCAGATGACCCCTGATCCGACGATCATGTCCAGCGAGACGGGGACACGTCACAGGACCGCTGAGCGGCTCTCCAAGCAAGCTGACGCTCTTGTCATCGCGGTCTCTCAGCGCCGTGAGGTTGTCTCGCTCTACGCCGATGGTTCCAAGTACATCCTTGAGGACATTCCACAGGTTCTTGCCAAGGCCAATCAGGCTCTTGCCACGCTCGACAAATACCGCAGCCGCTTGGACCAGGTCTCAACTCGCCTCACAGCACTCGAATTTGAGAGCAGCGCCACCCTTCACGATGTTCTGACTGTGCTGCAACGCAGTGAGATGGTCACGCGCATGGGCGCTGAGATCGAGCGTCACATCGTTGAGCTCGGCACTGAGGGCAGGCTGATTGAGATGCAGCTTGATGAGGTCCTGACGGGAGTTGCTGCCGACAAGGCCGCACTCGTCGATGATTACGTACGTGAGATGGGCCCCGACGGGCTTGCCGGTGTGATGGAACAGCTGGCACGCCTTTCACACCAAGATCTTCTTGACTTCGGGCGGCTCGCAGAGCTGCTCGGCCATGACCGCAAGGTCAACACGATCGATCACGCAGTCGCCCCTAGGGGTTACCGCGTTCTCGGTCGGATTCCACGCCTTCCCAAGCTGGTAGTCCAGCGAATCGTCGAGGCCTTCGATGGCCTCGAGGATCTGCTGGGTTCAGCCGAGGGTGAGCTGGAGTCAATCGAAGGAGTAGGAGAGCTGCGCGCTAAGGACATCCGCGAGGGTCTGCGCCGGCTTCAAGAAATCAACCTCGTGGACCGTTACCTGCAGATCTGACAAGGCTTGCCCATCGGGGCGCCTGCCGAAAGAGGAGGACACCATTCCAAGCAGCGAAGAAGAACTAAGCATCGAAGACCTTGAAATTGCAATCAAGGTTGAAGCAATCGACTTCAAAGTCGGAGACTCAGTCGTCTCACCACATCACGGTGCCGGCGAGGTAGTTCGTAAGGAGAAGATGGAGGTCGTTGGTAAGAAGCGTGAATACCTGACCATCCGGATTCATCACAACGACATGACGATTCTGCTCCCCACCGACAATGCAGCGGAGAACGGTTTGCGTCCGGTCATGGATGACAAGACCTTGAAGAAGCTTCTGCGTCTGATCAACGCGGAGTGTTCCGAGATGCCAAAGAACTGGAACCGTCGCTTCAAGCACAATCGCGACAAGCTCAAGACCGGTGATGTTTTCGAGATCGCCGAGGTTGTTCGCAACCTTGCCGTTCGCGAGACTGACAAGGGCCTTTCAACAGGTGAGAAGCAGATGTTCACCAAGGCGAAGACCAACCTTGCTTCAGAGCTTCAGTACGCCCTCAGCATGGAGGACGAGGAGGCCGAGGAGCACCTCGACAACCTGCTTGCCAAGTCCAACGGGCACAAGGCCGCAGCCGCAGCAGGCTGACGGTCAGATCAAGGGATTGGAAACGGTGGCGGTCGCGCTGATCGTCGCTGCTGGAAGCGGCGAGCGTCTTGGGGGCAGTGTTCCCAAGGCGTTCATTCCGTGTGGAGGGCGACCACTAGTCGCCTGGAGTATTGACGCCTTCCGAGCGGTCGAGGCAATTAATCGCATTGTGGTCGCTGTCCCGTCTGGTTGGACCGCGGAGACCGGCGGTGAGGCTGAAGCGCTTGAGGGCTGTGTGGTCTGTGAGGGCGGGGCCGAGCGTTCCCTCTCCGTCCGTGCGGCTCTAGCGGCAGCAGGCGAGTTGGACCCCTCGCAGGCCGTACTTGTTCACGATGCTGCTCGGCCATTTGTGCAACCGGAGCTGATCGAGCGTCTTGTTGCAGCAGTTGCTCCGGGCACTGGCTGTGAGGTGGCGATTGCCGCAACGCCAGTCACCGATACTATTAAGGTTGCTGACGAGGACGGAAACGTCTTGTCCACGCCGAGCCGGGATACCTTGAGGGCGGTACAGACACCGCAGGCCTTCACGAATAGGGCTCTCGCTCAGGCGCTGGATCAAGGTGAAGATGTTCTCTCAGCGGCCACGGATGATGCTGCTTTGGCTGAGGCCCTTGGGCTCGCCGTACAGCTAGTCGATTCACCATCGGAGAACTTCAAAGTGACAACCCAGAACGATCTTGATCTTGCCGAGCTGATTCTTGGTCGACGCGCGAAAGCGATTGTCTCGCGATGACTCCTCCGCGCTTCGGGATCGGCTACGACGTTCATCCGCTTGCCCCGGGGCGGCCCATGGTGGTTGGCGGCGTCACGATTGACAGCGAGTTTGGCCCCGTCGGGCACTCTGACGCGGATGTCCTTTGCCACGCAATTACTGATGCTCTCCTAGGGGCGGCAGCTTTAGGAGATATCGGCGAGCTGTTCCCTGACACGGATGAGCAGCACGCTGGGGCTGATTCGGTTGAGCTCCTGCGTAAAGCGGTAGAGCATGTCCATCAGGCTGGTTTTAAGCCTTGGAACGTGGATGCGACGGTGAACCTGGAGACTCCGAAGCTGATTGGTCACCGGGACGAAATGCGCACGACATTGGCTGGGGCGCTTGGCATCCCCGTTGACCGGGTCAGCGTCAAGGCCACTCGTGGTGAGGGACTCGGTTTCGTTGGTCGTGGAGAGGGAATGTCCGCGATGGCCGTGGTTTCCTTGACGGAAGTTGAGGCCGGCGCCTGATGGCGCTGAGTACAGCGTCTTCGGGCAAGTCGCCAGAACTTGCCGCAGCAACCCCAGGTGGATCAGCCCCTCTCAGATTGGCTGGCTTGGGCTTCGGAGCCAAACAAGGTCTAATCACTATTGCCGGGCTGATTGGTGTCCTAGTCGTCGCCTCCCCGATGACGAGGTTCATTGTTCCGATCGGAGCTCCTGGATCAACGCTCCCGAACTGGATCCTTGGCGTCTTTAGTCCACTCAAGTCAACTGCGGAGAATCTTGGTCAGTCGACGGTTGATGCGGGCATGTCTGTTGGCAAGGCAATTGTCGTTCTGGGGCTCACCCTCCTCGCGCTCGCGTGGATGGCGGTAGTCCGTGACGCTGATTCAATTCCGCTGCGGACGCTGGCATGGGCAATCGGAGGGGTGTACTTCCTCCTGCTGATTGCTCCACCACTGTTCTCAACAGACATCTTCACCTACCTCTCTGCCGGGAGGCTCCAAGTGCTCCACGGGGTCAACCCGTATCAGCACGGTCCTGTCGTTAGACCACAGGACCCCGCGTTCGGTTGGACCGGCCTGATCTGGTGCGACACGCCATCCGTGTACGGACCAATGTTCACGCTCTTCACCGCAGGGCTGACAGTGTTTGGTCTGCCCGCGGGGATGTGGATCTTGAAGCTTGTTGGCTTTGCCTCAGCCGGTTGCTGCGCCTGGCTGACATGGACAATCGCCCGTGACCTCGGCCGTCCTCCGGCTCAAGCATTGGCGTTCGTTGCTCTAAACCCACTGCTGTTGGTCTATGCCTTGGGTGGTGGTCATAACGATCTCCTCATGCTTGCGGTTGTGTTAGCCGCAGTCAGGCTGGTCGTCCAAGCCAAGCCACGGTCCGCTGGGGCCGTTCTGGGCGCTGCTGTGGCGATTAAAGGCTCTGCGGGCTTAGTTCTTCCATTCCTGCTCGTTGGAGCCCGCAAAAGGGCTGAGAACGGCGCCAAGGAGGCTGCCATCGGGTTTGCGGCCGTAACTGCGGCAGTTGGCTTGGTAGCGACGCTGTTCTATGGATTCGATTGGATGAAGGCTCCGGCAACCGTTGCTAACGGAACGGGCCAGCACATCGGGGAGTTGAAGTCGATTCCAGGAGTACTCGCGGGCTACCTTGGGCTTGGGCAGGTAGGACCCCTTGCCAGAGGTTTGCTGTTCGCGGTGGTCCTCGCCGTAATTGTTCAGGCGGTCCGTGTTGCGACCAGGTCCAAGGACGGGTGGATCGGCGCCGCAGGCGTGGCGATCATGGCGTCCCTAGCGCTCTCGACGCAGCTGCACCCTTGGTATGTGATCTGGTCGTTGCCCTTTGCAGCCTTGAGTGCGGACCGCCGTGTTCGGGTTGGTGCCGTGTCCTTGACTGTCGCGGTGATGACGATTCAGGCTGTTCGTTGGCTGCTGCCCCTGGGCGTCGGCTGGCCGCATTCGGGCTGAGCTACCCGCGGGGTTAGAAGGGCCGGTCAAGCACCCAAGGCTCACGCGGGACGGTTGCAAGGTCAAAGCCCTTGAGCAGATCAGCTGCAGTCACATCGGAGTCCTCAGGGCCGCAGAGCCTGAGGCTTGCTCCGAGCTTGGCAAGGGCCGTGCCGTCATCGCCCCAGCGGGCAAGGGTGACCGAGCGCTCCCGCTTGGCCAACCGAGTCCCATCTGATTCCACAACAAGTGGAACATGACCCCACGTTGGCCTTGGCAGGCCGAGAGCGTCATACAGCGCCGCCTGAGTGGGGACTGAGTCGCTGAGGTCATCGCCTCTCACAACTTGGTCGACGTTCTGAGCTGCGTCGTCCACGACGACAGCCAGGTGGTAGGCAAAGACTCCATCCGCGCGCCGCACCACGGGGTCGCTGGACACTCCTGCCTGAGCGCCCATCAAGAGGTCATCCCATTCGACCTCCACGTCACCAAGGCTGACGCGCAGCGAGGGTGGACGGTTGGCTCGGCTCTGGCGCTCTGCACGCTCGGCGACAGTCAGATGGCGACACTTGCCTGAGTAGGGGCGCTGTGGGTCATGGGGTGCGGCCGATGCCAGCTCAGCCCGGGTGCACCAGCAGGGATAGACCAAGCCGGCGTCCTCTAATCGGGTTAGTGCGCCGGAGTAGGCGCCGTCGCGTTCAGACTGTTGGATGGGCTCTGTGTCCCAGTCCAAGCCGATCGAGGCAAGGTCCTCCAGCTGCTGCTCGGCAACTGCGGTGTGTGATCGGTCTGGGTCAAGGTCCTCAATGCGGACAAGGAATCCGCGGTCGTTGGCCCTAGCGGCGAGCCACGCCACAAGTGCGGTTCTCAGGTTCCCAACGTGCAGCTGGCCGCTTGGGCTGGGGGCGTAACGACCGAACTGAGGACCCTGATTTAGGTGGGAGACCGGATCTGGTTCTGGGGGAGTCATCCCGGGGGAGGCTAGAGGGCCGGCTGACGTTTACTCTCGCGGTTGATGCGTCCTATCCGCATTCACGACACTTTGACCGGCAATTTGCTGCCTCTGGAGCCCCGCGAGGGCAACAAGGTGGGCATCTACGCCTGCGGGCCGACCGTGTACGGACGCATCCACGTGGGCAATGCTCGGCCGTTCGTTGTTTTCGGGATCTTCAAGCGGTTCCTTGACTCGGTCGGATACGACGCCAAGCTCGTCGCCAACCTCACAGACGTCAATGACAAGATCTACGCGGCAGCCAATGCAGCTGGCGTGGCGAGCACTGATCTGGCTAACCAGATGGCTGACCACTACAGAGCCGACACCGATGCTCTTGGGATCGGCCGTCCTGATGCTGAGCCGCTTGCCACGGGTCACATCGAAGAGATCATCAGCCTGATCTCCGATCTTGTCGACGCAGGGCATGCATATGAAGCCGAAGGAGACGTCTACTTCAGCGTCCGCTCGCATAAGGCTTATGGCGAGCTCTCCCACCGCGATGTTGATCAGATGGACCAAGGCGAAGGGGTCGAGGGCGCCTCGATCAAGCGTGACTCACTTGACTTTGCGCTGTGGAAGGCAAACAAGCCTGGCGAGGACACTTCGTGGGATTCCCCTTGGGGCCCCGGGCGTCCAGGCTGGCACATTGAGTGTTCAGCGATGGCCGAGGCCGAGCTGGGCGTTGACTTCGAGGTTCACGGTGGCGGCAGTGACCTTGTCTTCCCTCATCACGAGAACGAGCAGGCCCAAACGGCTGCTGCTCGGGGCAAGCCACTCGCAAAGATCTGGATGCACAACGGCATGGTCCGCTTCGGTGAGGAGAAGATGGCTAAGTCCGTTGGGAATGTTCTCCTGCTGCACGAGGCCATCGACGCTCACGGCCGCGATGCCGTCCTCCTCTGGTTGCTGAGCGGTCACTACCGCCAGCCTCTCTCCTGCACGGACGAGCGCTTTGTTGAGGCCCAAGCCCGCGCCGCTCGGATCGGCGAGCTCGCACGCAACCTGACCGACGGCCCCTCACCGGATTCACTGACTCACTACGAGGAGAGGTTCTTTGACTCCCTTGCCGACGACTTCAACACGCCAGCTGCCTTGGCTGAGCTGTTTGGCTGGGTTCGCGAGGCAAACAGAGACGGGGGAGTCATCGGCGGCGATGGCCTGAGGACAATGCTCACTGTCTTTGCCCTCGAGAACCTGCTCGACCAAACTGCTGGTGACGGTCCTGATGCTGAGTCCCTTGAGCTGCTGACAGCGCGCGAGACTGCCAGGGCTGCCAGCGATTGGGCTGAAGCCGACCGCATCCGTGACGAGCTACTCCAGCGCGGTTGGACTGTGCGCGATGGCGCTAACGGCCCTGAACTGATCTCAGACCAGTGATCATCTACGGACGCAACGCTGTCAACGAGGCGATCGTAGGGCCACGCAATGTCCATCGCATCTGGGTGACGGAGCGAGGACCTGAGGCTGACTGGCCCTCCGACATCCCAGTGGAGACAGGCGATTTTCAGGCACTGGAGAAGCGTTGCGAGTCCCCAGATCATCAGGGTGTGGTCGCTGAGGTAGCTGACTTTGTCTACGCCGACCCGGCTGACCTGCTGGCGGTCAAGGATGCCCTCCTAGTCGTTCTCGATGAGGTACAGGACCCAAGGAACTTTGGTGCGATCTGCCGAGTGGCCGCAGCAGCAGGGGCGGCTGGGCTTGTGATTCCCCGCCATCGGAGCGCGGAGGTAACACCAGTTGTCTGCAAGGTGTCCTCCGGTGCTGTCGAACACTTGCCAATTGCGCAGGTGCGCAACATCGCCGACTTCCTTGTGGAGGCGCGAGACGCAGGGTTCTGGAGTCACGGTGCAGCGATGGAGGGCGCAGAGCAGTGGGACGCCGTGGATTGGACCGGCCCAGTTGTGCTCGTGATGGGATCAGAAGGTAAGGGCCTTCGCCCACGTGTCGCGGATGCCTGCGACCGGTTGGTAGCCCTTCCACTTGCTGGGCGGATCGAATCCCTGAACGTCTCAACCGCTGCCGCAGCACTGCTTTACGAAGCCGTTCGCCAACGCGGCGCCTGACCTAACAAACGGTCCAAGCACGTTCACTAGCGCCCCCGGAGGAGAGGCGTAAAAGTTTTGCTTGACAAAAGAGCATGCTTATGGAAAGCTGGCGCAATTCCTTAAGCCTCAACTGTAGGTTGAGACCTAGAGCTGAAGCCGGGGACATAATTGAGAAGCGGGGCGCCAGGGGAGGCAGTGCGTCAACGACCACTACGGCAATAAGCCGTTCGAAAGGACGTTCACGTGTCATACAGTTCACAGCCATTTCCGAGAAGCCTTCAACCTAAGCCTAAGGTTGATGATGGGTTCCTTATCGCGCTCGCCAAGCAGGGCGACGAGCGTGCACTAGACCAGTTGGTCCGTCGTTATCACGGCTTCGTACGCCTCAAAGCATCGTCGTACTTCCTCGCTGGAGGAGACGCAGATGACCTGATCCAGGAGGGGCTCGTTGGCCTTTACAAGGCAATTCGTGACTACCGGACTGACAGAGAGTCCTCATTCCGCAACTTCGCGGAGCTGTGCATCACCAGGCAGATCATCACTGCGGTCAAGACCGCAACCCGGAACAAGCACATTCCGCTCAACCAGTACGTGTCGTTCTCATCCTCTCCCGGCGGTCAGCAGGGTGAAGGTGAGCCAACGCTTGAGGAGTTCATCCCAGGTCCAAAGACCGATGACCCAGCAAGCCGCGTGGTCTCTTCTGAGGAGCTGCGTGCCTTGGTTGACTGCCTGGCAGCTGAACTCTCGGAGCTTGAGGCCGAAGTACTGGCCCTCTACCTCGATGGCCGTCCTTACGAGGAGATTGCTGAGCGAACTGGTCGGGACACAAAGACCGTGGACAACGCTCTTCAGCGCGTAAAGCGCAAGGTCAGCGTGCACCTTGAGTCACGCCGTATCGCTGCCTGACCCCTCTCTCAATGCCTACCCCCGGTGGCCTGATTGGCTGCCGGGGTATGGCGTCGTGTCAGCCACCCGCCCTTGGCGCTAGCATTCACACCCGATGACAATCTTCGGACTCAGCATGGCTTTCAAGTACACAGCCGGCCTCCTCTTCACCTTCATAGGGATTGGTGTTCTGGTCAACGTTCTGCTGATGGTTGTCGCAGTGAAGATTCTCTCCGAGCGCCAAGAGAACCGTGCGCTCGAAGAGGAACGCGTAACCGGCTAGTCCCCTAAGTGGTCAGGCTGGTGTCTTCGAGCCACCACGCTCGAAGATCAACGGATCGAGGGTCTCGGTGCGCCGTCCGTACTCCACGTGTGACCCGGTCCAAACCTGAGTCACTTTGCCCGAGTCCGTGCTGTACCAGCCGGGGCAACCGGCAGTGAAGACAGTCTTCTGAAGCCGACTCTGGATTTCGTCGTTGAACTCGCGGTGGACGTCCTCACGGACATCAACCCAGCCACCGGTGGTCCCGAGGTGTTCGATCACCTGGCGAATCCAGGACGCTTGCTTCTCAAACATGTAGATCAGCGTGTTGGTCAGGCTTCCGGTGTTGGGCCCGTATGACATGAACATGTTCGGGAATCCGGCTGTGACTAGGCCGAGGTAGGCCTCTGGTCCATCCGCCCAGGCTGTGCGCAGGTTCTGACCGTTACGACCGACAACTTCCATCGGGGCGATGTACTCAGTTGCGGTGAAGCCTGTACACCAGACGATCACATCGGCATCAACCCTTGTCCCATCGGAGCAAACGATCCCGTCCGCATCGAGCGAAGCGACACCTGAGTTGACAACCCTGACATCTGGCTTTGCCAGTGTCGGGTACCACTCACTGGAAAGCAGAATCCGGTTGCATCCAAGCGCATAGTCAGGGATGCAGGCGGCTGTCTTGTGCGGGTCACCCAGCGCCTTGGCGATTTGACGCTTGAGGATCCGCTCCCATACGCGGCGGACCGGGTCGGCCTTACGCAGCACCAATGGGTAGCGCGATTCAAAGTAGAGCCACATCACGTTGTGGTAACCGCGGAGGAAGATGGGAAACCTTCGCCCAAGGCTCTTCTCAAGCCGGCTTGGGGCCCAATCCATCTTCCCCACAATCCAGTTTGGGTGGCGCTGAACAAGTGTGAGGTGGCCTGTTTGTTGAGCGATCGCAGGGACGATCTGCACGGCACTCGCCCCGCTGCCCACAACCGCTACCCGCTTGGCGGTGATGTCCACGCTGTGATCCCACTCAGCTGAGTGAAACTGTGCCCCAGCGAAGGTGTCACGTCCGGGCAGGTCGGGGATCTTGGGCTGACTGAGCTGCCCAGTCGCGCAGATCATCACGTCGGCGTCAATTGTCTCGCCACTAGCGAGCGTCAGATGCCAGCTGGCCTTCTGCTCATCGAAGTGCGCTGATTGAACGGAGGTGTTGAAGCGAATGCGTGGCCGCACACCGAATCGCTCTGAGGCTTGTTTGAGGTAATCGCAGATCTCTGCCTGGTTACCAAAGCGCCTTGACCAGTCTGGGCGAAGGTCATAGGAGTACTGGTAAATGATCGAGGGCACATCACAGCGTGCGCCTGGGTACTGATTGGCCTGCCAGACCCCGCCGACCTCAGTTTGGCGTTCGAGGACCGTGTAGTTGGTGTGGCCGTGGCGCTCAAGTTCGATAGCAGCTGCAAGGCCGCCAAAGCCGGCGCCGATGATTACAACTGAGGGTTGGTGTGGAGATGTAGCTGACACTTGTCCAAGTTTGGCGCACTTCCACGGCTCGACGGGTTCTGAGCGGATAAGCTCACCTCCGTGCCCGCATTCCGCCCCGAATGGCGAGGCCAGCTGAGGATGTCCCTTTGCCACGGCTAGCCCGCTTCTGTATCCGCCATCGACGCCTAGTGGTACTTGCGTGGGCTGTTCTCCTTATTGCCGTAGTCGGTATTGGGGCAGCTAAGCCCGCTGTCTATGCCAACGACATCAAGATCCCCGGGTCTCAGGCTCAAGCAGCCTCAGACATTCTCGCAAAGGCCATTCCTTCTCAGTCGGGGGATCGCTCCCAGATTGTCCTTACGGTTAAGACCGGCAAGGTCACTGACCCTAAGGTTGCCGCGCGTGTAGAACTAATGCTCGGGAAGGTGGCCAAGCTTCCTCACGTTGCCACCGTCGTGAGCCCCTATTCCAAGACGGGCCGGGGGCAGACATCCAAGGACGGCCGCATCGCCTTTGCCGTGTTGGATTTTGACCAACTCGGGCAGAAGCTGCCCAAGGCGGCTATCCAAAAGGTGATCGACACAGCTAAGGCTGCCGGTGGCAATGGACTCCAAGTTGAACTTGGCGGACAGGCAATCGCATTGGCGGAGCGCCAGCCTCCAGTGGCCACAGAAGCCATCGGCCTGCTTGCGGCCATCATCATCCTCCTTCTGACCTTCGGGTCAGTCGTGGCAATGGGGTTGCCGGTCGTCACCGCCTTGTTCGGCCTCGGTGTGGGGGTCTCCCTCTTGGGACTCCTCAGTCACGTTCTAGACACGGCAGATTTCGCACCGCAACTCGCAGCGATGATCGGCCTCGGCGTGGGGATTGATTACTCGCTGTTCATAGTCAGTCGCTTCCGTGACGCCTATGCAAGTAACGGTGGTGACCACCACGAGGCGATTGTGGAGTCAATGACGACCGCAGGCCGCTCAGTGCTCTTCGCTGGGATGACAGTCGTGATTGCGATTCTCGGCATGGTCCTGCTTGGAATCTCCTTCCTATACGGAGTCGCAATTGCAACCTCCATGGTCGTGCTCGTCACGATGCTTGCCGCCCTCACCCTGACGCCTGCCTTGCTCGGCTTCAATGTCTTCGGCGGCAGGATTGGCCGCGGCAGAACTAAGCGCCGAGGAGCGGAACGTGAAGGCCAAATGTGGGCCCGCTGGGCTGATGTTGTCGTCAGGCATCGCTGGATCTGTGCGATTGGCGGAACGGCTGTCCTTGTCGCTCTCACAATCCCCGCCTTCGGCATGCGTCAGATGCATAACGACGCTGGCAACGATGGGCCAGACCAGACCACCCGCAAGGCCTACGAGCTGCTTGCGACCGGCTTTGGTCCGGGCTTCAACGGGCCAATGCAGATTGTTGTGACGCTTCCCAAGGACGGCAAGGAGAAGGCCCTTACTGGGGTTGACCGCGGCCTGAAGGCTGTCTCAGGCATTGCCCAAGTGACCGTGATGCCGATGAGTAAGGACCGGACCACCGGTGTTCTCGTTGCCTACCCAAAGTCCAGTCCTCAGAGCGAAGAGACAACGGCGCTGGTTCAGGACCTGCGCAAGGAAGTGGCTCCGAAGTTGGCCCGGCAAACCGGTACGCACATCCTCGTTGGTGGCTTTACCCCGGCAACCATTGACCTAGCGAACATATTCAGCTCAAAGCTGCCGATGTTCATCATTGTTGTGGTCCTGCTTTCCGCATTTCTACTAATGCTTGTCTTTAGGTCAGTTCTGGTGCCGATCAAGGCGGCCGTAATGAACCTTCTTTCGATCGGCGCGGCATTGGGCGTCGTGACGCTCGTCTTCCAGGAGGGGTGGGGCGCGAGCCTGTTTGGGATCGAACCCGGCCCAATCGAGCCGTTCCTGCCGGTAATGATGTTCGCAATCATCTTCGGGCTCTCGATGGACTACGAGGTCTTCATTGTCTCCAGGATCCGTGAGGAGTGGACTATTTCCAACAATCCAAGGGCCGCCGTACGCCACGGGCTCGCTGCGACAGGCCGCGTTGTCACTGCTGCGGCGACGATCATGGTCTGTGTCTTTGGATCCTTCATGTTCGGCGGCGACAAGATCATCATGATGTTCGGCGTCGGCCTGGCAACGGCCGTGTTCCTAGACGCATTCCTGATCCGCGTGATTCTGCTCCCGGCGATCATGGACCTTGCCGCCAATGCCACCTGGTGGCTGCCGAAGTGGCTTGACCGACTGCTCCCAAACGTGGGCATTGAGGGCCCGGAAGAGCAGTCCTAGCTATCGCGAATAAAGCCGGAGACGAGATTCGAACTCGTGACCCCCTGTTTACAAGACAGGTGCTCTGACCAGCTGAGCTACTCCGGCGGGTACTGCACAACGACGAGTTTAGGCGGAGGCGGCCAATGCTGCTTCGAGCGCGTCGGCCACGGTCTGCTCGAGCGGGATTTGGGCCTGCCAGCCGATCAGTCTGTTGATCAGATCAGGAGAGCCGACCACCTCAGGAGTCTCGTGGGGACGGATCAGCGCATCGTCGACCGAATGCTCGACGTTGACCCGATCACCAGCGGCCTGAGCCACTAGGGCGACTATCTCAGACGTGGATGTGGAGGCTCCGCGACAGACGTTCACAACGCCGGTCGTGTTACTCAGGGCCAGATCGCGGTAGGCACGGACGACATCGCGCACATCTGTGTAGTCCCGCCGAATGTCACCACTCCCTGTGAGCAGAGTGACGCTGTCCTCACCTGAGGCGGCAGCTGTCGCCACTTGGGCTACAAGCGAGCCGATCAGGAACTCGCCAGCCTGGTTGGGGCCGGCGTGGTTAAACGCCCTGGCCCGGATGACCTTTAGGCCGTGGGCTTCGGCGAACAGCCCACCAATCAGGTCACACGCGGTCTTTGCAATGGCATAGGGCGATGTGGGAGCAAGCCGGTGGTTCTCTCTGATTGGAAGGTCCTGCGGGCGACCGTAGGACTCACCGCTGCCGGCCAGCAGGACGATTGCCTCTGGCGCTTCTGCCCGCACTGCCTCGAGCAAGTTCCAAGTCATTGCCTGGTTGTCGTTGATGCAGCGTGCTGGGTCCTGCCACGAACGCCCGGTGGAAGCAAGGGCTGCAAGGTGATGGACTACCTCTGGCTGAGCGTTAGCGACGCTGCGTTTCGCTGCGTCGAGGTCGAGCAGGTCACAGACGATGTTCTGTGCAGTCTCAGCGTTGGCAGTGCGCGATAGGCCGTGGACCTCGTCACCCTGATCTAGGCAGTATTGAGCTAGGTGAGTGCCGACAAAGCCTGTTGCCCCGGTGATCAGGGTCCGCGTTGCCATCAAGCGGAGGTGGCGTCTCTGTTTAGTTTCGCCTCGACTGCGCCGAGGACCCCTCCGAAGAGGAGATGGCGCCAACAGCAAGGCCTACGGCCGGCCATGAAGCGAGGTGTTCTGTCATACCCGCCGCAACGCCGCGGAGTGGAGCTGGGACAGGGGTTTTGGGTGCGACATTTGCGTAAACAGCGCCAAACAGCGCGCCGTTTAGGAGGTGCTGGATCAGGCCAGCTATTGGCCAGAGCCGACCACGCGTCACAGCCTTGCCGAGGAGCTCAACATCGCTGTATTCACAGTTGAAGACTGGCTTGTCGAGTGGCTCGGTGATCGCCCACACGAGTGACGCAATGCCACCGGCTATAGCTCCGTTGGTTGTCCGCTTAGAGAGGGTCATCCATTGCGACGATACACCGCTCAAGAGGGCGTTGAGTCCTTTGGGCGAGATGGCTTTGGTCGCCGCCCGGAGCGCCGGTAGGCTCCACCGTGGTGGATCGTGACGCACTTCACACCTATGCACGCGAGAAGGGCGTAAACACCGCCCTTTACTGGCTTGCGAGGTCAATTCTCCAGCCTTTCTTCCTGATTTACTTCCGGACCTCCCGAAAAGGAATGGCGCACATACCCAAGTCGGGCCCGGTCATCGTGACGGCAAATCACAGGTCTTTCCTTGACCCGTTCGTGATCGGTTGTTGCCTCCGTCGCCCGATTTACTACGTGGCGAAGAAGGAGCTTTTCTCACACAGGATTGGCGGTTGGCTGATCTCGAGGCTTGGTGCGTTCCCGGTCAACCGGGACCGCGGTGACGCTGAGATGTTGGCCACAGCCGAGATGATCCTCGCGCGTGGTGACTGTGTCCTGATCTTCCCGGAAGGTACGCGGGTGCGGCCTGGGCCACTCGGCAAAGCAAAGACAGGCGCCGCGCGCCTCTCACTGATCTCAGGGGCGCCGGTTGTCCCCGTTGCGGTTATCGGTACCGAGAGGATCCGCAAGGGATTCCGAGTCCGGCCACACAAGGTCCGAATCATGATCGGTAGGCCACTGAGGTTCCCTAAGGTCGAGCGGGAGGACCTCACACCAAACCTTGCACTCTCTGTCACAGACAGGATTTGGTCACCTATCTGCCTCCAGTGGGAGCTCCTAGGCGGCATTGCACCGCTACGACGCGTAGCGATTGTTGGTGCGGGCTCTGCCGGTACGGCACTCGCCGTATTGCTGGCAAGAGCCAATGTTGAGGTGGTGCTGGCCTGCCGCAACGCCGAGCAAGTCCAAACACTCAACAGACTGAAAGAGAACGAGCCCTACCTGCCTGGGGTGGTGCTCCCAGACCGGGTTCGGGCGGTAAGAGCGGCGGACCTAGATGCGACTGCGTGTGACCTGGTTTGCTTCGCTGTGCCGTCGCGAGCATTGCCTGCCGCGCTGGCCGCGCACGCTCCACGCATGCCTCAGTCCACGGGGATCGTCCTGCTCAGCAAAGGCCTGGTCCCTCACCTGGGGGATCTTCCAGCGGAATATGTAGCCAAGCGCGCCGCAGGGCATTCAGTGGCCTCTATTGGCGGTCCAGCCCATGCAGCTGGGGCGCTGGAGAAGGGTGCTGCGTTTGTGCTGGCGTCAGAAGACCGAGTGTTGCTTGAGCGCCTTGCCGCCCCGCTGCGTGAGGCCCGGACCTATGTAGAGACCACCTCTGATGTTATGGGCGTTGAGATGGCCGGTTGCGCCAAGAATGTCGCGGCACTGGCCGCCGCCGCTGCGATGAGTGGCGGACCGAATGCTGCTGGGGCGGCGGCTGGCCGCGTGTGGGCTGAGATCGTTGCCTGGGCTGGTGAGCGTGGAGCCCGGCTGGAGACTTTTGCTGGCCTTGCTGGAGCAGGAGACCTTGTCGCAACGGTCCTCGCGGAGGGCAGTCGCAACCGCCGTGCGGGCGAGATGCTCTCTAAGGGGCTTGCGGTGAGCGAGATTGAGGCCTCAATTGGGCAGGCGATCGAGTCGCTTGACACGGTCTCCTTGCTGGCGGCCAAGCTGACCCAAGACGGCGCGCGCGCACCTGAGACGCGCATGCTCGCAAGGCTCGTCGCCGGACAGATTGATCCGGAGCGGTGGCGCGATCGAGTCACCACGACCAAGCCGGCTCGGCGCAAGCCGTCACGGTCTGCGTCGGCCTGACCGCCGCCGGCCGCTACCGTCTTTGCCCAATGGCTGAGTGCACATTCCACCGTGGAGTCGAAACAGGCGTTTCTTGCTCAGCCTGCGGGAACCCAATCTGCCCCGATTGCATGACCCCAACGCCGGTCGGGATGCGCTGCCCTAACTGTTCGCGGGAGAAGACACGGATAACCAATCGTGCCGTTCAGAGTGACCTGCCGATGGTCACCGTGACGCTGATCGCTCTGAACGTAATTGTGTTCCTGATCTCCGCCCTTGCAGGTGGCGGTCTTGCCTCGGGTGGGCAAGGCCAAGTGATGTTCAACGGGCAGCTCTACGGCCCGGCGGTCTCCGAGGGTGGCGAGTACTGGCGGTTGGTTACCAGCGGCTTCCTGCACGCCGGCTTCTTCCACCTGTTCATGAACATGGTGTTCATCTGGATACTGGGTTCCCAGCTAGAGCCCGCGCTCGGTAAGGCGAGGTTCCTGACCCTCTATGTGGTCAGCCTGCTCTGCGGCTCGATGGGTGCGCTTGTGTTGCAGCCTCAGGTGCCGGTTGTTGGTGCCTCAGGTGCTGCATTTGGCTTGCTTGGCGCCGCGATTGTGATGGCTCACCGGCGGGGGACAAACATCTGGAACACGGGTCTTGGGCCGGTTCTAGTGATCAACCTCGTTATTACGTTTGCGGTTCCCGGTATTGCTATCGGCGCTCATGTCGGTGGCGTGGCCGGCGGGCTGTTCGCTGGTTTCGTGCTGGAGGAAGTCGGCGAGCGCCACGGTAAGAACGCGGCCCTTGCCGCTTGCGCAGCGATCGGCGTTGCCGCAGTGGTCATTGGCATTGCCGCTGCGTCAAGCGTCGGTCTGATTCCCAACTAGGCGGCCCGAGGCCCGCCAGGATTACTCGCTGATCTTCCAGCTTCCGTTGACCTTCTGGAACTTGATTGGTTTGTCACCCGGCTGAGATGGGTTGACGGTCGCGACAGCGGTGTCACCAGTGATCGTGATCTTCTCGAGCTTGCCTTTGCCAAGGCGCGAGAGAGACTCGTCGAGTTGCTTGCCCAACTGGTCAAAGGACGCCTTTCCGGCTGGTGTGGCAGCTAGGGCGGTGGCTGCTGCGGCGCAGGTCTTGGCCGTCTTGAGCCTAGGGCCAGCTTGAGCGATGCCCGCTGCCTGCTTGGGGCCAATCAGTTGACAGAAGGAAGCCCAATCACCGGTCGAAATGGCTTTGGTGGCCTTGAGCAGGTTAGTCACGCCTTGAGCGCAGGTTGTGCCACCAGTTGCTGCGGCGATCTGCGTTCCGAATGTCTTCTGAGCTGTAGGTGTGAGGGAGTTGCAGAACTTGGCTCCATCACCAGAGGTCAGCCCCGAGGTGGCTTCGCTGAAGGTTGAGCGGATCTGGTCCGTAGGACTACTTGAGCCACAGGCACCCAGAAGAATGGCCATGCCGGAGATTGACACTGCGAGGAACTTACGGGACATGGGTACAAATACTCCTTCGGTTAGTGGAACTCCACACTGACGCTAGCGAATCTGATGACAGAGCAGTATCGCTACTCTCGTTAATCAGATCGACGACAGGGGGACTGATGGCGGACAAGTTGAGTGAGCAGGAGTTGACAGCGGCTGTCGCAGACTCGGAGTGGGTCACAGCAGGAGGAGCGCTGGTACTTGACCGTGAGTTCGCTGACTTTGCATCCGCGTGGGCGTTTGCAGACCAAGTTGCTGGACTCGCGGAGGCCGCTGATCATCACCCGGACATCCTCGCCCACGGCTGGAACAAGGTTCGGGTAACGCTCTCCACCCATTCAGCAGGGGGAGTCACTCAACTCGATGTGGACCTCTCGCGGGCGATAGACGCCCTGCATGGGCACTAGAGCGCCGTCTTGCGGGGTACGCTTGCGCAAGAATCCCTGGATGCCTGAAGGCGACGAATCTCCGTACCGAAGTAGCACCGCGCACTTGATTGCGCTGACTCTCTGCGAGGCACGATGACTCTTCTGCTCCTGCTCTTCACGGCAGCCTTGCTATTAGGCAATGCGTTCTTTGTTGTTGCCGAGTACGCGCTGGTTCGGTCCCGCCGCGGTCGGTTGGAGGAGATGAAGGTCGAAGGCATGCGAGGCGCAGAGGCTGCCTTGCGAACCATGGACGACATCGCCGAGACCATCTCAGCCTGCCAGGTGGGAATCACCATGACTTCCATCGGTATTGGTGCTGTCGGCGAACAGACACTCGCTCACCTGCTGGAGGGTCCATTGGGTGCGGTGGCGGCAGAGGGTGTCGCGGTTGTGATCGCGATCGTGATCAGTTACATGCTGATCACCAGTGCGCACATCACCATCGGCGAACTGGTTCCTAAGCTTTATGCGATTGGCCACGCGGAAGGAGTGCTGAGGAAGGTTGCAAAGCCAATGCACTGGTTTGAGGTTGCCGTTCGGCCACTTTCGTTCGTTCTGACAAAGGCTTCCCACGGAATTCTCCGTCTGCTCGGGCAGGACCCAGCAGAGTTGACAGGCAGCGTCCAGACCTCGGGGGAGATCAAAATGCTGATCGCCGAGTCATCTGAAGGCGGGCAGCTTGAACGCAGCGAGGCCGGCATGTTGGCGGGCGTCTTCCACCTGCATGAGCAGGAGGCCCGACAGGTAATGACCCCGATTCCTTCCGTAACAACGGTCGATGTTGCTAACACCGTCGGAGAAGCACTAAAGCTTTGTATCTCATCCGGCCACACCCGCTTACTTGTGGTTGACGGCGAGGATGTCGACCAGGTGCGGGGTGTGGTTCATTCGAGCCTGCTGACCCAGCGCCTTCTGAGTGACGGGGCTGATGCTCCTTTGGCAGGCCTTGAGAAGCAGGCACCGCTTGTCCCCGAGAACAAGCCATTGGATGATCTGCTCGCCGACCTTCAGCATCAGCGGGTGACGCTTGCTGTGGTTGCTGACGAGTACGGCAGAACCAGTGGCATCGTTACCGTGGAGGACATTGTCGAGGAGATCGTCGGCGAGATCGACGATGAGACGGATCCAATGGGTGGCCCGATTCGATCACTGGCCAATGGAGACTTTCTTGTCAAGGGTGAGTTCCCAATGTTGGATCTTGTCGAGCACGGGATTGAGCTCACTGAGGAAACCGATGACTACACATCGATCGGTGGCCTTGTGTTCTCAGAACTGGGCCGCAGGCCTCATCGAGGCGACACGGTGACCGTGAACGGTCACGTATTGCGCGTCGAGGCGATGAAGGACAACAGGATCGAATCTGTGCGCGTGCGGCCGCCGAGCGTAAATGCGCCGGCAACCGGCTCTGAATCTTCAGAGAGCTGAAATAGCCGAATCGTCAATAGGGGCAGTCGTGTGACGGCCGTCACCTAAAGCGGCCCTAGTGATTTTTAGCGCAAGGCCCCTTTTAGTTGTATATTTGCCTTCTCGCACGCCGCCGACCACGTCGGCGGTATGGGGGAGGGAGACGATGGGCCGGGGCGGGTCCATCGCCAAGCCAGAGAAGCCGACCGTAAGGTCGGCTTCTCGTTTTCTATGACAGCGCCGACCGTAAGGTCGGCTTCTCGTTTTCTATGACAGCGCCGACCTTAGGGTCGGCTTCTCGTTTTGGCTGGGCTGCTTAGCGGCTCCAGTCGAGAAGGCCCTTGCCGGTCTTGCGGCCAAGGTCTCCGGCGGCGATCAGGTCACGAACCTTCTGAGGCACGGTCGCACCGATCTCGTCACCGATTGCTGCTGACACGTCAAGCCCTACAAAGTCGAGGAGCGCCATTGGTCCCATTGGGTGGCCGGCTCCGAGCTTCATGGCGGTGTCAATGTCGGCTGGGGCAATGCCGGTCTTCTCCGAATGCTCGACCGCGTGGAACAGGTAAGGGAAGAGGAGTGCGTTGACAACGAAGCCTGGAACGTCGGGTACCTCGACGGCAGTCTTGCCAAGCTCGTCGCAGAGTGCACGGGTGCGGGCCTTTGTGTCCTCATTTGCCTCATCAGGGAAGCAGAGTTCGATCAGCTTCATCTGTGGGACTGGGTTGAACACATGGAGTGCTGCGAACCGATCGGACTGGCCGCTGGCAGCGGAGAGTTCGGCGACTGGAAGTGAGGATGTTGTGGAGGCGATAACTGTGCCGTCTCCAACGATTGCGGCGATCTCGGCGAGCATGGCCTTCTTGGGCTCAAGCTCCTCGACGATTGCCTCAACAACATAGGTCGATCCGGCGAGGTCAGCTAGGTCGGTGGTGACGGTGACGCGTGCTGCGCGGTCTGCGTCGTCGAGCTTGCCTGAGAGCTTCTCGATCACTCCACGTGCTCGGTCTGCAGACGCGTCTGAGCGTGCCCAGAGGGTTACTTCACCGTTTGCTGCTGCGGTTACGGCGAGTCCTGTTGCGATGGCTCCTGAGCCTGCGATGCCGAGCTTCTCTCCCATGTCAATCTCTCCTTGTTGTCAGTCTTTTTAGTTCCCCACCCCTGCGGGGGTGGCAGACGGGGAAGAGTACGCATTTGCGTCGTCAGCCGGTGGCCTTCCTCAAGCCCGAGTGGGTGGGCAGGGTTGTTGGGCGTTTCAATCACTGCGCTAGCCCCGCGGCAGAGGACATGCCGACGCGGACCGACATTGCGATCTATGCGGATCACGACACCTGCTTTGGAGAGCCAGATCAGGTCAAGCGGAAATCTCATCCCCCATGTGTGGACGGCCGCCGTGTGGGTAAGTAGAAGACCAACATCTGGGGTCGGCTGGACCCTTCGGCCTGCCAACCCCTTGAGGCGGGCGATGTGGGTATTAGCAACGTGCACTCGCAGCGTCAGCCCGGGAGAGAGGGCGTCAGGTGGTAGGAGGGGCAGGTCCTCCAGTCTGTTGAGCATCTCCTTGGGAGGTGCCACAAGGCGTGAATCCGCCCCCCGGGATTCGATTTCAGGCTAGGCGCAGCCCGGTCGCCGCCGGAGACAGCTGGAGTGGGCTGCTTAACAGTGGGCCGGTTGGTTGCACTGCATTCCAGCCGGTTGGTGCGAGGTCGTTTGGCCCGTCGGCGTGAAATATGGAGGCGAGTAGCTGAGCCTGTTCGCGGCCAACTCCAAGCTCAAACTGGCCCCCGCCGTACATTCGGATCCCCTCGCGGTCGCAATAGTCGTAGGTCTCCATCAGCGACTGCAGTCCGCCAACGCGGGAGGGCTTGACGTTGACCATCTTCGGCTTAAACGGCAACGCTTCGATGTCTGCGATGGAGTGGATGTTTGCGTCCCAGGTAATGCGGTCTCTGTGTTGGGTGAGGAAATCATTAACGCCCTGAACCTCCAAGCCTGGATCTTCTATCCACGCCTCAGGAAGCGCGCCAATCACACGCTGGTATAGCTCGACGCCACCAGTTTGATCTACCGGACTTCCTGAGTAGAGGGCTTTGAAGTCGACGGACTCCACGGCTCCGGTTGCTGCCAACTGGGCTATGAGTTCAGGATCCCAGTCGTCCGTTGGGTCCAACTTGAACTGAACGGTCGGGTCAATCGCGAGTCGTTCCATGATCGGCTCAAGCGTCGGTGGCTCTCCGAGGCGCAGAGATACAACAAAGGCGAGGCTCTGCGACGGTCGGCCGACGGCCTCCTCTAGGCCCATGCCTGCCTGACGCAGAGCTAGGTCGAGTGCGGCTGAGTCAAATGACCACCTGCGGTAAAGACGCGAAACCTCGCGCTCGGGAGACTTAGTTGGGAAGAGATCTAGCTCTGATATCAGTTGGGTGAAATCACCAAGGGTCCGCGCAGAGGTCAGCTCATGGACCGGTCCGGCTGCTTGAAAAGCATCCTGATCAACCCCGTCGTAGACAACGTCCTCGCCTAGTCCCTCATGTCCACCGCCTTTGAGTCGAACGACCGTGGTTTGCCGCAGGAAGCCGGAGGAGACATTCTCGGCCAAAGGAAGAAGGTCATAGCCCTCGACATCGATCGGTAGTTGTGCGAGTTGTTCCCAAGTGCTCATAGGGTCAACTTACTGCCCTGGCCGTGGTGTCAACCGCGGGGTTCGGATGAGTCTGGGTCAGGCGGCCCTTGGTGCTGGGCGATCACCCGGTCAGCAGCTGATAGCCGGCTTGGTGTCATCCAGCGAGAGAAACGGCTCCTGTTCCCTGCCACTAGCCCGTAACCCGCTGTCAGTAACCAAGGAACACTCTGGGAAAATCGAGCTGCCAGGCCAAGGCCATCGATCCGGCTGGCGATCCACTCAAACGCTTCTCCACCCGAGCGGATTTCTCCGTTGCTCGCTACGCAATGGGCGCTATCAAGCCGTTGGCCTTCTGGGATCGAACTTAGGAGAGCCTGGCCCTGCGCCGATTGAATAGAGACCGGAATCAGAAGCCGACGACTGTCCCGCTCCAGCAGCTTGGCCACCGACCAGCGGCAGAAGCCGCAATCAGCGTCGTAGAGGACCGATACGGGCAGTTGGTCAGGCACGTGTTGCTGCGAGGGCCCGGACGGTTCGGTCCTTTGTTTCGGCGTCACCACAAGGAATGGCGACGATCTCGTTCACTCCGATTGGTTCGTAGGCAGCGATCCGACCGTCGAGCAGGTCGGGCGTTGTTGAGATCGTGCAGATGTCGATCAGCTCATCTGACAGCTTGGCGGCCGCCCCTAGTCTGTCGCCGGAAAGGAATGCCTCTTGGCATGCGCGGGCAGATTCACCGTGGCCGTAGAGGTCGGCGAGGTCCACATAGAAGTTCTTGGTCTTTGCACCCATCGCTCCGAGATAGAAGACGATCCAGGGCTTTGTGGCTTCTCGCGCGGCCTCGACACTGTCGGCCACGGCCACTGGAATTACGGCGGCAATGTCGATGTCGTCAATCGTGCGACCCGCCTTTTCGGCGCCGCGCCGGAGTGGTTCCCCCAGAATGTCTGGGTTCTCGGGGCTGTACATGAACGGAAGCCAGCCATCGGCAATCTCGCCTACCTGTTCGACTGCCCTAGGGCCAATCGCGCCGAGGTAGATCGGAATGCGCTCCTGTACGGGGCGCGCGAGCATTCGGAGTGAGCGACCGAGGCCCATCCCCTGATCCTCGGGGAGTGGGATTGTCCAGAAGTCACCGTCGTACTCGAGCTTGTCACCGGCCATAGCTTTGCGGACAATTTCAACGTATTCGCGAGTTCGCGTGACGGGCTTGTCAAAGGCAACTCCGTACCAACCCTCGGATACCTGCGGCCCGGAGAGGCCAAGCCCAAGGTTGAAGCGGCCTTTTGAGAGAACGTCCAAGGTCACAGCCGCCATTGCCGTGGCAGATGGCTGGCGGGCTGGGATCTGCATCAGGCCGGAGCCAAGGCGCACCCGTTCGGTCTGGGCCGACAGACTGCCGAGGACAGACACAGCGTCCTGTCCCCAGGCTTCGCTGATCCAGACTGAGTCAATGCCCAGTCGGTCGGCGAGGATTGCCAGATCAGACTGCTCCTCGGGAGTGAACCACGGCCAGTAAGCGAGGAACAGGCCGATCCGCATGTTGTTGCTCAGGCTTCCGGATCGACTGAAGCGAGCGGTGTCAGGGTCGGCTCGTTCGGCGTACCGCGGGTTTCTCCGCGACGGCCAACCTCAAGCAGGCGGTCGACTTCTCCTTGACCGAATGCCCTGACCGGACTGTCGGCGGGAAGGTCAGCAATTAGGTGCTTGACCCGTTCCCGAACTTGGAGTGCGAAGTGGGGTGTGGCAGCACCGGTAAGGGCACGGATTTCATCGATGCTAAGCACATGGTTGGCGCTTGTGAGGTTTGGGGATTCGGCGTCGCTCAAGGGTTCATCCGTTCGTTGGCTGGGACCATTTCCAGCAGGCGGTCAATGTTGGCCTGTGTTTGCTGACTGATTGAGTCTGTGTTGCCCATCAGCCAACCGTGATTGTAAACCGACCGGGTTGGGTCGTCTCTAAAGCCCGGCTGTACATCCCGTAGATACTGGTCTAGGGAAGCCGGGAGTGCCGAATCGGAAGGGAGGGGGATAGTTGCCGCCCAAGTCCCGGCGCTAGACAGCGGGGAGGAAATGATTCCGTCCATCGGGTTGTTCTGGTTGTAGAAGATGAATCCGTGACCGGGGTCCAGTAGTCCCCAACCACGGTCGCCGTCCCGGAAGCGGGCAAAGGCGATAGCAGCGTCGGTCGGGTCCTTCCCCGTGATCCGGACCACATCACCGTTTGACTGCAGCTGCTTCTCAACAGCGACGGAGACGCTTGAAATGGGCGCCAAGAGCAGGATCAGCGGGCGTCCGTGGCGGCGGATAGCAGCCACAGTCGGCTGCGGCAGCGCATCCTTCTCGGCGAATAGCACTGGGTCCCCACTTCGGGCCGCCCAGGCTCCCGCGGGAATCGACCATTGCGAGTCTGTGGTCCCGACCACAACGACGGAGTTGGTCATGTGAGCGCCGGCAGCCTCCCGGGACTGGTCGACTGCGTCGGCGAGAGCAGCGGGGTAGTCAGCACTGATCTGACTGCTGTCGCCCGGATCATCTGCACTGCCGATCCGGATTCGCTTCACACCCTGGGATGCCTTGACTCCGGTGGGGTTAAGCGCGTCCAAGGCTGACTCTGTCGAGTCGGGCACGCCGTCGTTGGCCATTAGGAAGGCTGCGTTGAAGGGTGGCGCGGCAAGAGGGGTTGCGGCGAGTGCAGACTGCCAGTCTCCGGGGAGAAGGGCAACGGAGCCTGGGCGCTGTCCTGCCCCTGGCCAGACGGCGAGAGAGACCGCTGCTGCTCGGTCTGCGGTCGTCTCGCCCCCAACCCTAGTTGTGTTCTTCGTGGCCACTTCGGGATACCCGGCGCTTGACTCGTCGCTGCCTCCAAGCAGGGTTGAACCGCCACATGCTGTGAGAGATAGCGCACACAAGAGGGCTATTACGAGAACCCTCGGGGCCGGTCGCCGATGTCTTAGAATCCCCTTCATCTAGGCTGATCTTACCTCTCACGGCCACTTGGCGCAGGTCCGACGGTCTGGCCGGGGCTGGAGCTTCCGTCCGAACCTGTGGTAGTTTTATCCGTGCCTAATGACCTGACGTCAAGTCAGGTGACCGGGGGACCCAAGATCCCATGGGGCTAATCCCGCGCAAGAGTCGCGGGAGGCGCAAGTTCAGCGCCAGCCCGACAGCTAACTCCGGCGGCAACCGAACAGATGCAAATTTTCCGTACAACATCCACAGCAGCGATTTTGGCCATGCTTGTCATGGTTCCGTCTGCCCTTGCAGATGACGCCACTGGCGGCGCCTCGCCTGGCGATCCTGCCCCACCCGTTATCTCCACGCCAAAAACCCCAACAGTCGCTGGTAGTCGCGTGGTTATCAAGAGTGGGCTTGCCTATGCGCCCGCAGCAGCGCCACTTGCCGTCAAGCAGGTCATCTGGGCCGGCAACAAGATCCGCTCACTTCCCTACATCTGGGGTGGCGGCCATGCAGCATGGTTGGCTAGGGGTTACGACTGCTCAGGTTCAGTTGGAGTTGCGCTACACGGCGGTGGGCTGCTCCGGCAGACAATGGTGTCGGGTGACTTCGCAAGCTTCGGTGATCGTGGCAAAGGCCAATGGATCACGATTTACGCCAACGGCGGCCATGTCTTCATGGTTGTAGCCGGAGCTCGTTTTGATACCTCGGGCGCAAGCTCTGCCAAGTCTCGTTGGCAGAAGACCATGCGCTCCGGCTCTGGTTATGCAGTGCGCCATCCCCGCGGCTTCTAGCCCCTTTTCTCTGCAAATCCCTATTCACCAGCCCCTGTTGGGCTGTTGACCAGCGACTATCAAGCCTTCAGGAATAGATGAGGAAAACCCGAATGACCCCCGTAGCTAATCGCGCCCCCTTGGCCTCCATTGCAGTAATCGCCTTCTGTGCAATCTGCGCAGTTGCGGTTCCCACTGCTGGCGCGCAGTCGGTTGGCAGCATGCGAGACCAGATCAATCAGGCGCAGGGCAAGATTGACCACAAGCAGGGTCAGGCACGAGTCCTCTCGTCAACGATCGCGGGCTTCACAAACAAGATCAACGGCATACAGGGCGGAATCACCACGCTTCGCACCCGTCAGGCCGGCGTTCAGGCGAAACTGGACACTGCCGTTGCGCGCCTTCGCGTAATTCAGACTCAACACAGAAAATCTGAGGGAGAGTTGGCCAAGCTGAAGGCTCAGTTGGGGAAAGCTCGCAAGACTCTTTCGCGGCGCTTGGTTGAGCTCTACCAGTCCGACAGGCCAGACTTGATTACGGTCGTTCTGCACAGCGATGGCTTTGCGCGGCTGATTGAAAACAAGGAATTCCTTTCAAGGATCGGTCAGCAGGACCGCGAGATCATCACTGCTGTTCGGATCTCACGGGCCCACACGGCCACCATCGCGTCACGGCTGGCTGGCATTGAGGCTGAGAAGCAGACGATCGCCAATACCATTTTGGAACGCCGCAATGAGATCAGCGCAGTCCGCAGCAAGCTTGAGTCCAAGCAGCAGGCTTGGGCCTCGGCGCGGTCACAGCGTCAAGGCGCGCTTGACCAGGTTCGCGCTGACAGTGAGCGCTTGAACGAGAAGATCGATGTTCTCCAGGCCGACATCAATTCCGTAACCGGGCAACTCCAAGGGTCTGGGAACCTTTCTGCCGGTCCAATTCGGTCCGGATCCGGCACATTCATCTGGCCCGTCAATGGACCTGTCACCTCACCATTCTGCGAGCGTCGCGCTTGGGAGTCATGCCATCCAGGCGTTGACATTGGTGTCCCTTCTGGCACTCCAATTAGAGCCGCTGGCTCTGGCACGGTTCAGATTGCGGGCTGGGTAGGCGGCTATGGCAACTACACCTGCATCGGCCATGGTGGCGGCGTATCAACTTGTTACGCGCATCAGTCCCGCTTTGCGACATCCGTCGGATCCCATGTTTCGCAGGGTCAAGTGATCGGGTACATCGGATGTACGGGTCTTTGCTTCGGCGCGCACCTTCACTTTGAAGTGCGTGTCAATGGTTCGGTCACGAACCCTATGAACTGGCTCTGACCCGCAGGCGGCTAGCCCGCTAGACTCGCTTCTAGTGCTCGTTCACTTTGACATCTTCGGGATACAGCTTCAGACCTTTGGGATCTTCTTCGCCCTGACCTTCATTGCCGCGGGGCTACTGGTCCAACGGCGCTATCGGGAACTAGGTTGGAGGGACGAGTGGGCTTGGGAAACGATCATCTTCGCGATCGTCGGAGGCCTAGCCGGCGCTCGAATCTATTGGCTACTCAACAACACGGATGCATTATCCAACGACCCCCTCGGCGCAATCTTCGGCGGCTCAGGCCTAACTTGGTTTGGTGGGTTCGCCGGAGGAGTGCTGGCGGTCTTCATCTGGTCCAAGTGGCGTCGTGTTCCGTTGATCGAGCTCTTTGATGTTGCCGGACCCTGCCTTGCGCTTGGCTATGCGATCGGGCGGATCGGGTGTCAGATCTCCGGTGATGGTGACTACGGGCGGGACTCGACCTTGCCTTGGGCAATGGGTTATCCCGACGGGACGGTTCCCACCGCTCCTGGTGTGACAGTCCACCCAACGCCCGTCTATGAAACCCTAGTCATGGGTTATGTGGCCCTCAGCCTCTGGCATCTGCGCGGAAAGCTAAAGCCAGGTTCACTTTTCGCCCTCTGGATGGTGGCATCGAGTGTTGAGCGCTTCCTCGTTGAGTTCATCCGTAGGAACTCAGATGCCGCAATCGGTCTGACTCAACCGCAGGTGTGGGCACTGGTTATCGGCTTGGCGGGAACGGCTTGGCTTGTTTTCAATGGCAAGCGCGGCGGCCTTAGGCTCGACCAGCCAGACGCCCAAGCCTGAGTCCCTAGCTAGGGATGTGTTGAGCGAGAAACTTGACGCTCAGGGCTACGAACTCTGGATCGTGCTGAAGCGAGCGGTGGTGCCCGCCGGGTACTTCGACATAACGCGAAGCCTCGTTGGTAAGGAGAGGGGCCAGCGCACGGGAGCGACTGACGGGAACGACCTCGTCTCCATCCGCGTGAAGTAGGAGCACTGGGACATCCGGCGGGTCCGGCTCGCCGCGGTCAAGAACGCTGGCGATTGCCTTTGGGTCTGCGTCGAACCCCATCCGCCCAGCCCTTACTCCTTCGCCAAACTGTGCGGCTGTTGTCGGGCAGATGGCAACCACTGCAGTTGCGTCAGCTGCTCTGGCAGCTCCCAGCGCGACAAATCCACCCATGCTTGAGCCCCTCAGCCCGACTGGAAGCTGGCCGAAGAGTCCCGCGACAGACACGACATCTTCCAACAGCCGCTCGTCCATCGGACCGTCGCTTGTGCCGTGCCCGCGCTGGTCAAAACAGATTGCAGATAGGCCAGCAGCGGTCATCAGACGTGCAACGTCGTAGTGGTTCTCCTTGCGTGAACCAGCTCCGTGCAGGATTAGGACGCCGCCGACCGGTGAGTCGAGCGGGTCAAAGCGCGCCCATTCGAGACCTTGCTCACGGCCTGTCTCCGTGGGTGGGGTTGGTGCCTGCTGGGGGGTTTTCATCGCCAAAGAATGGCAGCATCCGCGCAGGACGGCGGCCGCAGCCCCCGCCGTGAGGGGTGCCCGTGCGATCATCAGGGCATGGAAATGCGCTCGCTGCCATCGGTTCTCCCCGCCCAGAGCGGAATCAGCCCCGACGGGCACTTGATGCTGGGCGGATGCGACGCGGTAGAACTAGCCAGCCAGTTCGGTACTCCGCTCTACGTAATGGTTGAGAGTGAGCTCCGCGAGCGCGCCGCACGATTCGTCGCTGCTCTTGCCCAGAGCGGACTTGACGGCAAGATCATGTTCGCCTCAAAGGCGTGCCCGATTGGTGCGGTCGGGAGGGTTTTCGCGCCGATGGGCATTGGCTGCGATGTGACCTCCGGCGGGGAGCTGCGTCTCGCTCTGCTCGGCGGCTTTGCTCCCCAAGACATCCTCTTCCATGGAAATGCCAAGAGCGACGCCGAGCTAGACGATGCCTTGGCCCACAAAGTTGGCCTGATCGTGATTGACAACATCAACGAGGTTTCGCTGATTGCCGATCGCGCCGCCAAGGCTGGGCTAGTTCAGCGGGTGCTACTGCGAGTAACTCCAGGAGTTACGGGCGACACGATTGCCGCCATCTCCACGGGGCAGGAGGACTCTAAGTTCGGGGTCAACCTTGTGGATGCTGCTGCTGTCATTGACGCAATACGGGCTCAGGATTCGCTTGATCTTCAAGGTCTCCACATTCATGTAGGCAGTCAGCTCGGGGATACGAGTTCAATTGTCCGCGCCGCAGAGGCCATCGCGGGCCTAGGAGAGTTTCCGGTTGTCAATCTCGGTGGAGGCTTAGGAGTGGGCTACTTGGACGGCGAAGAGGATGGCGACATTGAGGCATTCGTTGCCGGAGCCGCTGCAGCCGCTAGAGAAAACTTTGGGCCTGATGTGAAGCTGATGCTTGAACCCGGCAGAGCACTTGTTGCCTCGGCCGGTGTGACGCTGTACAGCGTGGAATCAGTCAAGTCCAATGTTTCCACTTGGGTTGCTGTGGACGGCGGAATCAGCGACAATCTGCGCCCGCTCGCGTACGGCTCAGAGTACGAAGCTCTCAGTGCCAACCGGCTTAATGAGGTAGCGGATGTGAGCTGCCGTTTGGTAGGGAAGCACTGTGAGTCCGGTGATGAGATCGTCAGCAACGCCAAGCTGCCAAACCCTAAGCGCGGCGACCTCGTGGCGGTCCCGGTTACGGGTGCCTACGGTCATTCCATGGCTAACAACTACAACGGAGCACTCAGGCCGGCGATTATCTTCGTAGACGAGGGTAATGCGAGCGTGGCAGTGCGGCGCGAAAGCTTTGATGACCTGCTTGCCCGTGAGGTAGGGAAGTCCTGATGTCTGAGCCAATCCGAATAGGACTCCTCGGGCATGGAACTGTTGGCGGAGCGTTCGAGACGCTAGTTGCCCAGCGTGCCGATGCGGTTGAGGCGACCACGGGCCGAAGGCCAGAGGTTGTCGGCGTCCTGACTCGTTCACAGGGTGACTTCGACTCGATCCTTGCCAACTCAGATGTGATTGTTGAGGTTATGGGTGGGCTGGTTCCTGCCAAGGACATGCTCGCGCGCGCTCTGAGTAGCGGTAAGCACGTGATCACGGCCAACAAGCAGCTTCTCAGCCGCCACGGTGACGAGCTTTGGGCTATTGCCCGGGAGAACGGCGTTCAGCTGCGGTTTGAAGCTGCTGTGGCCGGAGTCGTGCCGGTTATTAGGGTTCTGACCGGGTCACTCGCTGGCTCGCGCATTGACCGAATCCACGGGATTGTCAACGGCACCACCAACTTCATCTTGAGCGAAATGGCCCGCACTGGAGCCGCGTATGCCGACGTTCTGGCAGAAGCCCAGGCACTTGGCTATGCCGAGGCTGATCCAACTGAGGATGTCGCCGGCCTCGATGCGGCCGCGAAGATCTCGATTCTCGCCCGTCTTGCGTTCGGAACCTCGGTTGACCCTGACAGCGTCCCCTGCGAGGGCATTGAGGGGATTCAGCCAGATGACATCGCTTATGCCAGTGAGCTCGGCCTTGGGCTGAAGTTGATTGCCACCGCTGAACGAGTTGGCGAGGGGATTTCAGTTCGTGTTCATCCCGCCTTCCTTTACCCAGGCCATCCGCTCGCCTCGGTTGGTGGAGCGTTCAACGCTGTCACGATTGAGTCCGAGGACATCACCGAGATCACGCTTTCGGGACCGGGCGCGGGTGGTCCGCAGACGGCGTCTGCGGTTCTGGGCGACTTGGTAGCAATTGCGTCCGGCGCAGTCGCCCAAGTTCCACCTGCCACCAATGAGCTTCCGGTAGTAGCGGATTCAGAATCGGCGTTCTACCTTCATCTTGAGGTTGAGGATCGTCCTGGAGTGCTGTCCCAGGTGGCCACGGTCCTTGGTGACCACGGCGTATCTGTGCGTTCAGTGGTGCAGCGAGGAAACGCTGGCAACGCGAGGCTTGTAATGGTCAGCCATCCCGTCGCGGACTCCAAGTTCCAGAAGGCACTCACGGTGCTCGCCGGACTTGATTCCTTGCGGGCTCAGCCGAGGGCCATCCGTGTCATCGAAGAGGATTTCGGCGGTTGATATGCCAGGTTTGATCGAACGCCACATGGACAGGCTCCCCTTCGAGAAGGGTGACCCGATCATCAGCCTCGGCGAGGGGAACACGCCGATGATCTACGCCTGCGAGATCAGTGAGCGCGTTGGTGCGCGTGTTTGGCTCAAGCTTGAAGGCCTCAACCCGACGGGATCGTTCAAGGACAGGGGGATGACCTGCGCTGTCTCCGCCGCCGTACGAGACGGTTCCAATGCTGTCATTTGCGCGTCCACGGGGAACACGGCTGCCAGTGCGGCCGCCTATGCAGCTCGAGCTGGCATCACCTGTGCGGTGGTTGTGCCCGGCGGCAAGATCGCTCAGGGCAAGCTGGCCCAATCGCTGATCCATGGGGCTCGAGTGATTGGCCTAGACGGCAACTTTGATGAAGCACTCAAGCTCGTGAGGGAACTGGTTGAGACAGAGCCGGTTGCTCTCGTGAACTCTGTCAATCCGTTTCGGATTGAGGGGCAGAAGACGGGTGCCTTTGAGATCCACGACGTACTGCCAGACCTTGCTGCATTGGCGATTCCAGTTGGCAATGCGGGCAACGTCACTGCTTGGTGGAAGGGCTTTCAAGAGGTGGGCGCAGCACCCCGTATGTTCGGATTCCAAGCCGCGGGCGCCGCGCCGCTTGTGCTCGGCCATCCGGTCGAAAATCCTGAGACCATCGCAACTGCGATCAGAATTGGCAATCCGGCCCGTTGGACCGAGGCTGAGACTGCGTTCGCTGAGTCGAATGGCTCGGTGAGGACGGTTACCGACGAGCAGATTCTTGAGGCGTACCGACTGCTAGCAAACAAAGAGGGTGTGTTCTGCGAGCCAGCATCGGCTGCATCCGTAGCGGGACTACTTGTCCACGGAGCAGACGGGGTGGAGGACGTGGTCTGCGTGCTGACCGGTAACGGCCTCAAGGACCCGGACACTGCTCTTGCCCAAGGTGGCGGGGTGACGCCGTGCGAGGTGGACATCGAGGCACTGCGAGCAGTGGTCTTGGGATGACCGTCCGCGTAAGCGTTCCGGCGACATCCGCCAATCTTGGACCTGGGTTTGATTCGGTTGCCGCTGCTCTATCCCCGCGGCTTGTATTGAATGCTGAACGAGCGGATGAGTTCTCGATCACCACGAATATTGATGTGCCTTCTGACCGGTCTAACCTTCTGGTCCAGGCGTTCGAGCGAGTGCTCCCCGCGGACGGCATTCGGTTCACAGTCGAATCGGAGATTCCACTCTGCGGCGGCCTCGGCTCCAGCGCTTGTGCAGTGCTTGCGGGAATCCTTGCTGCCAAAGCACTTGGCGGGGAGTGCAATGACCCGCTGGCCTTGGCAATTGAGGTTGATGGTGTTGCTGACAACTCAACGGCCGCCTATCACGGCGGAGTCGCTGTCCATGTAGGCGGGCAGGTCACCAACTTGACTGTCCCAGACTCAATCAGCGGACTTGTGGTTGTCCCTCAGCACAGCGTCCACACCGAGGCAGCCAGAGATGTTCTCCCAGCCGAGGTACCTATCGCTGACGCGGTTGCCAACGCGGGATACGCACTATTGCTTGGAGCAGGGCTGGCGAGTGGCGACAAGGAGTTGATCGCGAAGGGGCTCCACGATCAGGTCCACCAGCGCCGGCGTTCGGCCCTTTACCCGAACTCTTGGGAGCTACTTGGCAAGGTGACAGAACTCGGGGCTATCGGAGCGACCATCTCCGGCTCAGGATCAGCAGTTCTTGTCTGGGTTGAAGATTCGGCTGCGGATGCCGTTAGAGAGCGGCTAAGCGACCATGCAGGCGAATGGGCAACCGTTATGGCTGTCGACTTTGAACCGGTTGGCGCAACAGTGGACGGAGTTCCTGTCGCATGAGCACGGGAGACCAGTTCAGAGCAGCCGTTGAGACGATGGACGTGGAGCGCATGAAGGCCTGCCTAGCTGACGACGTCGTCTTTTACAGCCCTGTGGCTTTCAAGGGGTACCACTCCAAGCTCGTGGTCTCGACTCTCCTCGAGCATGTCTCGCAGGTTTTTGAGAACTTCACTTACGTCGACGATATTGAGCAGGGCACCAGTCACATGCTTCGGTTTCGAGCCAATGTCGGCGAGTTAGAGATCGAAGGCGTGGACCTTCTTGACCTTGGTGATGACGGCCTGATCAAGACATTCACTGTCATGGTGCGGCCGCTGAAGTCAGCTATTGCGTTGGCTCAGGCGATGGGCGCTCGGATTGAAGCCGCCGGCGGAGTCCCGCAGGAGCCCGGCGCCAGTTCTGACTCCTAGGCGGAGTCGGGCTCGATCATTGCCTCAAGCTTTGCGGCGGCTTCCGGCTGCTGGACGCGACGGGCGATTTCAGCACCGATCTTGAGGTAGTCGCTGGCTAGGTCTGGCCGATGGTCAAGGATTGAGAGTCCCCGTTCGGCTGACTCGGCGTAGGCGATCGACGCGCGAATTGGGGGATCGATCAGACGGTCGCCGACATGCTCCAGAAGTGCCTGCCTAGCCTCACGCGAATGAACGGTTCGAAGGTCGGCGATGTTGAGGATCACACCGAGCCAGTCGAGCTGAGGATTGAGTCCGTCCCGCGCGAGCTCAATTACCTCCAGCGCCTGTTCAACACCTTGCATTGCGAAGTACTGGGCTTCGGATGAGATCAGGGCGTGGTCAGCTGCGACAAGCGCGTTAACTGTGAGAAGGCCAAGTGCGGGAGGGCAGTCGATCATGACCAGGTCGTAGGTGTCACCAACATCACCAAGTGCTTTACGGAGGGTTAGTTCCCTTCCCATCTTTCCGCCCAATACCAGCTCAGCTTCAGCGAGCCCCAAGTTCGCTGGGATCACGTCGTTATGGATTGCCTCGGCTGCGGTGGCACGGTCAAGCAGCACTTCGGCGACCGTAGGGGCTGCGTCGGGGTCAAGATCGAAGTAGTCAGAGAGGTTGCCCTGAGGATCCAAGTCAATGGCCAGAACACGGAGGCCCGCCCGCCTGAAAGCGTCGGTGAGGGTCCTCACCGTTGTCGTCTTGCCGGTTCCGCCCTTTTGTGAGAGCACAGCGATCGTCCGAGCCATCGTTGGCAGTGTAAGCCCACAAGGCGCATCTGCGTGCGCGCCACGTCACTCACGTCGGCTTGCGGCCCCATTAGACTGACGCTCTAGATGAACCCGGTCACCGTCAACACAACGATCGCCCGCCCGCGAGAGGAAGTCTTCGACTACCTCGTTGATATCGCCAACATGTCTGAGTACACAGACCATTTCCTGAGCGGATGGCACTTGACTCGAGAGAATTCAAAGGGCAAAGGTGCCGGAGCACGGTTCAGGATTGGCGCTCCGATGAACCGGTTTGACTGGTCAGATCTGATCTACGTTGACACCGAGCAACCCCACCGCATTGTGGCTAGAGGCGCCGGGGGCAAGATGAACCGAGTCAAGGCCATGAGTGTCATGACGCTCACGCAGGCTTCGGGTGGGTCAACGCGCGTGGAGTGGACTTGGCAAACAGTGCCCTCGAAGATGTCAGACCGTCTTTTGGAGATAGTCGGCGGTAAGGGCTGGTGGAAGCGGAAAATGAACCGTTCTGTCTCGCGAATGAAGACAATCCTCGAACAGGACCGGGGTCGCGGCGAGCGAGTCACGGTCGCTGGTGGGTAGACTCTCGCACCGTGATTAACGCCCCTCGCAGAATCCTTCCGGTTGTAGCCGCACTGTGCCTCGCAGCAGGCACTTCTGCCTGCGGCTCGACTGAGAATGTGACGGTCGGCGCTGGCGAGGGTGCTTACGTTGACATCAACGATGTCGCCTATCAGGTTCAGATTTCACGGACGTTGAATTCGAAGCTTCCAGAGGACGCCAGCTACCTGGTCGGGCTGCCGGCAGGGACTGTTCCCCCTGGCCCTGGCGAGCAGTGGTTCGCGGTATTTCTGCGTGCCCAGAACTTTGGCAACAGCGATACCAAGCTCGCAACCAAGTTCAAGCTGGTTGACACAACCGACAAGCGCTACACGCCGATCGCGCTTAACACAGCGACAAACATCTTTGCGTGGAACCCAACCGAGGCGCTTAAGCCCGACTGGATTTACCCATCGGCCTCGTCCATCGCGGGATCAGGTCCTGTTCGTGAGGGCGCACTTCTTCTCTTCAAGCTGAGTAACGACGTGTACCAGAACCGTCCACTCGTTCTTGAGATTTACGACTCGGCGTCAGGCAAGAAGCCAGCCGCAGTCATCAGTCTCGACCTTTAACGGCGGTTCTTAAGGGCCGCGACGAGGATGTCGCGTGCTGCTGGTGCCGCCGTGTCGCCACCATGTCCGGCTCCGTCGAGCAGGACGCAGACCGCAATCCGTGGATGCCAAGCAGGGGCGAATGCGACAAACCATGCGTCAGTGTTTGCCGGATCATTAGGGATAACCAGTGGGGTATTTGGATCAACGGGTTCGTTCGGGTCCACGGGGTTATTGGGGTCGATTGGGACTGTGTTGCGTATCTCAGCTGTACCCGTCTTGCCAGCAATGGCAACGCCCGGGATGGCAGCAGACATGCCTGTTCCATATTTGACAACGGCAAGCATGAGCGTCCGCATGGCCCTTGCGACTTCTGGACTCATCGCCCGCTTAGTGGCTGTGGGCCTAGTGACTAGGGTTAGGGTTGGCTCTGCTCTAACTCCGCCGTTTGCGACCGTCGCCGTAACGCTGGCCATCTCTAGCGCTGAGGCAACAACTTGACCTTGTCCGATCGAGCTGGTTCCGGCGGCATCAGCCCCTTGAAGCTCCGAAGCCTGGGGGATCCGGCTGATCGATGCGCCGGGGATATTCTTGAGCGGGCGGTTGAAGCCAAGATTCTCAGCCATCTCAACGAGTCGCGCTGCGCCAACCTTGACTCCCAGAGGAGCAAAGACTGAGTTGCAGGAATACGCAAAGCTCTGGACGAGGGTCCCGCCGCATGACTCGCCATTGGCGTTCTGGATGGAATGCCCATCTAGGACGGTTTTCGTTGCAGCTGGGTAGACGGTCTTGAGGGTGGCAACCTTGGAATCGAGCGCGGCGGCAGCGGTGATGATCTTGAACGTTGAGCCCGGCGGGGCCACTTCCGAGAACGCACTGCGTGCGAGCGCCAGAATCTCGCCCGTGTTGGGTCTGATCACGGCTGCTCCACCTTGACGCCCAGCCATGGCAGTGATTGCAGCTAGCTCGATGGAGGGCACGATCGTGGTGCGGACAGCTCTGCCTTGCTTGGGTGTGGTGTTTGCCAGCAGTCTGGCTCCAGCGGAGAGCGTGCCTCCGGGCGTCCCAGCAAGTTTCGACTGGAAGATGCGCTCCAAACCGGTGATTCCAACGGCTGCATCTGCCGGATAGCCAAGTCCCTTAAGGGTCAAGCCGATGCCTCCCACCGGTGAGCCGACGGTTCCCACGACTTCAGATGCGACCTCTGGGATTGTTGAAACGCGGAAAGGACCCTCAGCGAGGGCAACGCCATTAGCGGCAATGAGTGCAGCGCGCGGGGGAAGCGAGGTCGTTCGACTGAGGGACTCACCTCGGCGCAATCCCGGAAGCAGAAGGCTTGAACTCCAAACAACACTGGCATCGGAGTTGTCGGCGGTCAACGGGATCCGAGCAGTGAGTCTGAGAGTTCCAAATGCGCGGGTTTCAACTGTGAAGGGGACTTGGGAAGCGTTGTCAGAGACCTTCCCTGCGTCGTGGGCGGTGAGGCGCCTAACGGTGGCAGTGGCGAGCGCCTCGGACTGCTGGGTAGAGAAGCTCGTGAAGCTCAGCTTCGCTTTGGATTCCTTGGAAAGTTGGCTGTACATGGCCTGGAAGTCCTGCCGTGCCCAAGCGGCTGCGTAGCTCCTCGCGACCCCTCTTCCACCGTCGTCACCACAGATCAAGCCAGCTGCGACGATCGCTGTCAGTGCGAGTGCGCTGAGGCCGACAGCAGCCTTGCGGCGCAGGGCGATTGGGTCACTTGGCGGGAGTGGCTTGCTCATCAGCAGAGAGGGTAGATCCCGAGGTGGCGTTTTGGGGTGGTCAGGGGCGGGCCGTATGGTTGTTCGTGTGTTGGGGCGATGACCACTTTCGACTGGATTCTCATCGCCGTCATCGGCCTGACGGGGTGGCAAGGACGACGCGCGGGTCTTATTGGCGGAGCGCTTTCCTTGGCTGGATTCTTTGGCGGGGCACTTCTGGCCGCGCGCCTTGCCCCGCTGCTCTTGGAGCAAGGTGAGCGCTCGCCCTATGCACCGATGATCGCCCTGATTGGCGCAGCGGTGGGTGGTGCTGGGATGGCGATCGTTTTGGAACGAGTTGGCATCAAGCTCCGAAAGGCGTTGCCGCTCCCCTTCGTGGGAATGTTCGACCGCCTCCTAGGCGGCATTTTTGGCCTAGTGGTGGGCGTAGCTGTCGTGTGGCTTGGAGCAGTCGTCGTGGTGCAACTCCCAGGGTTGGATTCGGTAAGAAGAGAGATCCGGGCATCTCAGGTCGTGTCCCTTATTGGCGGTGTCGCGCCCCCGGCGGATCAGCTGTTGGGGTGGATCAGTGCCTTTGACCCTCTTCCAGCGGTTAGTGGGCTGACTCCGGTGCTGGTGGGCAAGCCAGACCCTGCAATTCTGAAGTCGAGTGCTGTTAGGGCTGATCGGGCTGGGGTGGTTCGGATCAGAGCTAAGGCATGTGGTTTCTCAGTGGAGGGCACGGGCTGGGTTGCTGGGCCAGGGCTTGTGGTCACCAACGCTCATGTCGTCGCTGGGGATGGCTCCCCGTCGGTTGAGGTGGGAGGTAGCGGCTTGGGTCTGAGTTCAGGTGTCCTGACCTTCAACAGGCATGATGACGTCGCTGTTATCGGAGTCCCAGGGCTCTCTGTTCCCGCCCTTCGGATTGGGTCGGACCCGAAAGCGGGGACAACGGCTGTGATCCTTGGTTATCCGTTAGACGGTGCCTTTACGACCTCGGCAGCGCGGGTCGGGCAAACGCTGCTCGCAATTACACAAGATGCTTATGGACGCAAGAAGGTGCGACGGACAATCACAATCTTGCGGGGCAATGTTAAGCCCGGAAATTCGGGTGGTCCGGTCATTGACCAGCGTGGTCGTGTGGTCGGCACCGTCTTCGCTAGAACCAATGGTGGCGGGCCGCAAGGGGGCTTTTCCATTCCACCATCAGTTGTCAGCAAGGAGCTTCTACGTGCCAAATCTGGCAAGCGGGACCCTACGGGTCCGTGTGGGCGCTGAGTAGGCCAGACCTTGGTTCACCTTCAATGGCCGCTACTGTGCCGCGCCGATGGCAAAGACAGTCGTACTCGCTGAGAAACCTTCCGTAGGCACCGACCTGGCTCGAGTGCTGCCCGGCCCATTCAAAAAAGGGAAGGGCTTTCTTGAAGGGCCTGACCACGTCATCACTTGGGCGGTTGGCCACCTCGTCCAGCTGGCTGAACCCGAGGACTACGATAAGAAGTGGAAGAGCTGGAAGATGGAGGAGCTCCCCATCGTTCCTGACGGCTTCAAGTTCAAGCACGTAGTTGACGACCGCTCCAAGGTGCAATTCAACATCGTTAAGCGCCAGCTCAAGCGGGATGACGTCGACGCTGTCATTAACGCTTGCGACGCAGGGCGAGAGGGCGAGCTGATCTTTGCGCTCTGTTACCACCAAGCCAAGTGCGATCTTCCCGTTCAACGCCTCTGGCTTGCATCGATGACTAAGGCAGCGATCGAGGATGCGTTTGGTCATCTCCGGCCAGGTGTGGAGCTTGAGCCCCTCGAATCAGCCGCCAGAGCGCGACAGGAGGCTGACTGGATAGTCGGCATGAATGCAACCCGCGCAGCAACAATTCGCCTTCGCACATCGTTTGACGGCGCTGTCTCGCTAGGCCGGGTACAAACCCCGACGCTTGCGATCCTCGCTCGCCGTGAGGAGGAGATCTCCGCTCACATCCCAGTTCCTTACTGGCAGGTCACCTCCAGCTTCAGCACTGATGCTGGCGAGGTCTATAGCGGTGTGCTGATGGCCGAGGTCGGCGATCGTCTAGCTGAGGAGAAGCTTGCAGACGAGGCAGTAGAGGCCACACGTGATGGCCAAGGCACCGTCGTCAGGCTTGAGATGCGTGAGCGCCGCGACAAGGCACCGCTCCTGTTCGACCTCACCTCCTTGCAGAGGGAGGCCAGCAGTCGCTACGGATTCACTGCCCGGAGGACACTCAGCGCCGCCCAGAAGCTATATGAGCAGCACAAGGCGCTCTCCTACCCAAGGACCAACTCCCGTTACTTGACAACAGACATGGTCCCGGAGATCAAGCAGATCGCAGAAGTCGTCGGTCGCACATCAAGCGAATACGCCCAGGCGGCCACTTTCGTGATCGGGCTGGACTCGCTGCCGATTGGAAAAGTTGTCAACAACGAAAAGGTCGGCGACCACCACGCCATCATTCCGACCAACACTGACTCGCATCCAATCGCCAAGTTCAGTGAAGACGAGCGCAAGATCTACGACCTTGTGGCTCGCAGGTTCCTCGCTGTCTTCCATCCGGATTCGATTGCGGAGAACACCACCTTGGAGACCGAGGTAGCTGGTTACAAGTACCGCACCCGAGGCCGGGTCTTGGCTGTCCCAGGTTGGCGCGGTATTGACGGTGACCCCCGCTCGGATGAGTTGCTTCCCAAGCTGACGGAGGGCGAGCAGGTCAAGGTGCTCAGCGTTGAGGGAGAGCGCAAGGAAACTAAGCCGCCACAGCGCTACTCAGACGGCAAGCTGCTTGAGGCAATGGAGACCGCCGGCAAGGAGGTTGACGACGAAGAGGCCCGCGAGGCAATGAAGGAGTCGGGCATCGGCACGCCAGCCACGCGAGCCGGGATCATCGAGACACTGATCGCCCGTGGCTACATCGAACGTGACGGCCGAGCTCTTGTCTGCACTGAGAAGGGCGTCAACGTAATCCGCCTGCTCGGTGATCACCCCCTCACCTCACCCGCACTGACTGGTGAGTGGGAAGCGCGTCTAGAGAAGATCGCCAAGGGTGAGGAGAAGAAGGACGCCTTCATCGGCGACATCGCAGCCTTTGCCAAGGAGACCGTGGCGATGCTGGACGAGAAGCTTGAAGGAGTCCGCATGCCAAGGGCAAACCTTGGTCACTGCCCAATCTGTGGCGCCGACATCATGGAGAACCGCAAGGGCTACTCCTGCTGGGCCAAGGATGATCCGGGCTGTGGGTTTGTGATCTGGAAGGCCAAGGCTGGCAAGACAATGAATTCAACGATCGTCAAGGAACTGATCCGCACGGGCAAGACCGAGCGTCAGGTAACTGGGTTTAGAAGCCGTGCCGGGAAGTCCTTCCGAGCCAAGCTTGCGCTGTTCCAGAACGAGGAAGGTCGCTGGCGGGTCGAGTTTGACGAGGCCTGGGCCAAGGACGGCTACAAGCCGCCTGCCGTGCTGGAAGAGGAAGCAGCTGAGAAGGCGGCTCCAGGAGCTGCCAAGAAGCCTGCTGCGAAAAAGAAGCCTGCTGCCAAGAAGAAGCCTGCTGCCAAGAAGAAGCCGGCCTCGAAGAAGAAGCCTGCTGCCAAGAAGGAGCCGGCGCCCAGTGTTGAGCCGGACGCCATCGACACAGCCGCGGAGCAGGACTGAGCAGTTGGGTGCTCTGTCAGGAACGGTCAGCTCGCTGCGACCGTAGGCAAGGATGCCTCTCGACCTGATTCTTGGACCGGCCAACGCCTCAAAGGCGGGGGTAGTCCTGTCCCGGTTCCGCGCCGAAGCGGAATCAGGCTCAGCACCAGTGCTTGTCGTGCCCACGGGCGCAGACCGCGAGACCTATGAGAATGAGCTCCTCGAGGACGGAGCACTGATCGGTGGTCGCGTGGTCACGTGGGAGCGGTTCGTCCGTGATTTGGCTAGACGCGGCGGTGTTAAGGGCAGGCTGATTGGTCCGCTTCGGCGCAGGCTGATTGTCCGCGAGGTTGTAGAGGCGGGCCTTGCCAACAAGTCTCTGGGAGGGATTACTGATTCCGCCCGTGCTCCCGGGTTCCCGATCGCACTTGAGCGACTGGTTGTGGAGCACTCACGCGGACTGGTTCTTGACGACCTGCTTGAGGAAATGCTGTCCGAGAGCAGCCCTTCACGCGCAGCCGCGACGATGAGTCTGGTTCGCGCCTACTTCGAGCGGCTTGCCGGCGGGGAGATAACTGACCGTGACCTTCAGGCCCGACGTTCACTCGACGCTCTGAGAATGTCGCCCGCGATAGGTGGGTCGGAGCCGGTCCTGTTCTACGGCTTCTCGGACCTCACTGCAGTTCAGGTGGAGACGATCAAGGCGCTTGCGCATGGCACGGACGTAATGGTGTCGCTCCCAACTGAAACCGACCGCAGAGTTGGCGTCGCGCAGACCGCGGCACTCAGGCTCAAGGCAGGCGCTGGGAACGGACTTGAGGTTAAGGAAACGCTGCTTGACTCTGACCCAGAGTCCAATGGCGTGCTGGGCCAGCTGGCCGACAAGCTCTTCTCCAATTCAGCGGGCAGTGTGGTGACTGATGATGGAAGCAGCGTGCGGATCCTGACCGGATCAGGTGCGCGTGCCACTGCGGAGCTTGCGGCTGGTGCAGTCTTGGAACTGATCCAGGACGGCATGGCACCGGAGGCAATCGCAGTTGTGCGGCCACACGCCGATGGAGATGCGCTGTTGGAATCAATACTCAACCTTTCGGGAGTGGACGTAGCTCGTCCCGAGTCCGCCCCGCTGGGAGCCACGACGCTCGGTCGGGGGCTGATCGGCCTCTGTCGGGCTTCCTTCCAGGCTGACCTAGCCACGCTGGAGGACGGCCTTGCCTGGGTCCGGGTGGTAGCGGGGGCCGAGCGTGCACTGATTGTGGACCGAATTGAGGCTGAGCTTCGCCGTAAGGGCGTGCATTCAGCTGAAGAGGTACTCCGTTCATGGGACGTCCAGATTGGTGAGCAACTTGAGACGGGACGACGGCTCGCAAGGCATGCCAGCAAGAAGGACCTTGCTGACGCGCTCGCGACGGCGGCCGACGAGCTTCTGCGTGCCGGGCCGGTCAGTCGCGGCGAGCGCCTGAAGCGGGACACGCTCTTTGACGCGGCGGTTGTATCGACGGTCGCCAAGTCAGCCCTTGACTTGGCCGAGCTCTTTGACCGTGACCATCCTCAGACGATGATCGAGGAACTCGGTGCGCTTGAGGTCGACATTGACACGGGTTCGGCACGAACGGGCGCGGTTCTGTTCACCGACCCGTCATCGATTCGGGGACGCAGAGTTGACGCAGTTGTTGTCTACGGGTTGGAACACGGTCTGTTCCCCGCCGCCTCGGGTCACGACCCGTTCCTGGGAGACACGCCAGCCGACTGTCTAGGAGAGGCGCGCCTGCCAGCTGACGAGCAGAACGACATCCGTTACTCCAGCGCTGCCGGAAGGCAAGAGGCGGGGGAGAAAGAGCGCTTCATTGCTTGTTTTGCTCGAGCCCGGAAGTGCGTGATTCTTGTCAGGCGAGTGCGTGACGACGCCGGGGCTCAAGTGGCCAGCTCCGCTTATCAAGACGAGGTACTGCGACTGCTGGGTTATGACCTTGAGGCCTTCGCCGAGCGCAAGCCAGACCGCTCGGCCGGGACTGTGCAACCGATTGGGGACACCGAGGGCGGACGGCTCAAACTTCGCTTACTAGCCAACGAGGCTGGTGGCTCCAGAGTGCGTGACCTGCCGGCGACCTTGGGGGAGGCTGCCCGAGCTGGGGGAGGCTGCCCGAGCTCAGATCGGTAGTGAATACGAGAAGGTCGTGTCACCCAGTCGCCTCGAGGCCTATTGCGACTGTCCTCTGAAATGGCTTGGGCAGAATGTCCTCGGTCCCAAGGAGATGGAGCCCGAAGGGGAGCCAACGTTTAGAGGGACAGCTGTCCACTTCGCGCTGCAACGCGCCGTCGAGGTTGCCATTGAGGAAGGCGACGGTCGGATCGAGCCTGCCGTGATGGAAGCGGCCAAGAAGGCCATCACCGAGGCAATCGCCAAGATCGGCAAAGAGTCGGCCAACACACTCGCGGCCCGCGTGGCCCTTCAGCGCGCGGAGACACTGTCACTCCAGTGGCTTGATCTTGAGTGTTCTCGAGACTGGCCAGCGAAGGCAATTGAGGTTGAGTTCGAGTTTGGCTGTGAGGCCGACCCAGAGACAGGCCGAGAGGCCAGAGACCCACTCGACCTCGGCGATGGGATCAAGTTGCGCGGCACCGTGGACCGGATTGATGTCATTGAGGCCGACGGGGAGCGAACTCTCCTCGTGCGTGACTACAAAAGCGGGAAGACCATTTGGGCACAGGAGAAGTGGGAGTCAGAGCGTCGCCTCCAGGCCCCGATCTACCTACTGGCGGCTATTCAGCTGCTTGGAGGCAAGCCAGCGGCCGCTCTCTATGAGTCGGTCAAGGATCGCAAGATGCGAGGCGCAATTGTGGAAGGTGTTCCCGGAGCCTCAGCTCTCAATGACAGGGGCAAGGACGCTGTGTCGGAGGATGAGCTTCAAGCGCTGATTGATTCGGCCAGGAAGAGGGCCCGTGATGCTGTCATGGGAATCCGCGATGGCCTCTTGCATTCTGACCCCGCCCACTGCAGCTACGACGGTGGCTGTAGCTACGAGTGGCTCTGCCGGACGATGCGATGATCGATCCGACCCGCAGCTGGACGGCTGAGCAGGCCGTTGCGATTGAGGCACGCCACGACGAGGCGGTGATTGTCGCCGGAGCAGGAAGCGGCAAGACCGGAGTCCTTGCGGAGTGTGTTGCGCTGTCAGTCACGGTTGACAAATTGGCAACTGGTGAGCCGGTCAAACCGAGCGAAGTTCTTGCGATCACATTCACTCGGAAGGCTGCGGCAGAGATGCGCGACCGGATTCGTTCACGGACGCTTGCTCTGATCCGGCTCCGCGATGGGCTCGACACGCCACCACCGATCCCTGATGAGGAACCCGAAGTTTCGACCATTGACGGGTTCTGTCAGGGCATGGTTCGTCGTAATGCCCTCGAGCTTGGGATTGACCCGAGGTTCAAGATTGTTGACGAGTCAGACCCTGAGCTTGTCGGCCGGGCCTGGGCAGTGACGCTCGAACGCTTTCAGGAGAAACACGGTCAGAGCGCCCTCGAGCTGCTGGCCAACTACGACGACAACCCGCGAGCATCACTTGAGAGCAACATCAGGTCGGTCCATGCTCGGCTGCGGACTGGTGGGGAGGAACACCCGCGGCTTGGCGTCCCTGATGAGGCCGAGGCCAAGGAGTCCGTTGAGACAACGCTAGAGACCGCGAAGGCTCTCGCCCAGCAGTTCCTTGCCGAGTCCTCTGACTGGGCAACGAACAAGACAATCGAGAACCGGCAGGCCGAGGCGGAGCTGATCTCGATCATGACCCCGCACACCGCTCAGAGTGCGCCGGATAAATTTCTTGCTGGGACCGGGAAGCTCCTTGGGGGTAGCGAGGTGCGCGCGGCTCTGCATGATGCTCTGGGAATCCTGGCTGGACAGGTAGCCAACCTCTGCGCTCTCCCCGACCTGACTCTGATGGCAGCGCTACTTGAGGAGTGGGACCTGTCCTACGCAGAGATGAAGGCTGATGCAGGCCTACTCGACTTTTCAGATCTGGCGCTTCTCAGCCTGAGGATCCTGAGAGAGCGCCGCGATAGTGCAGCCAAGGACGGCAACACTGGTGACTGGAGACCTGCCGGCGCGCGGTTCCAGCGTGTCTTCCTCGATGAGGCCCAGGACATCAACCGCATTCAGTCCGAGCTGATTGGGCTGATTTCACCGGAGGGCAAGTACTACTCGGTGGGGGACGTGGCCCAATCGATTTATCGCTTCCGGCACGCCGAGGTTGAGATCTTCGAGCAGCGGGCCAATGAGCTTGGTGGGCGTGAACGCCGGTTCGAGCTGACCACAAACTTCCGCTCGCGGTCACCGATTCTTGAAACCAACAACCACATCTTCGACGCTCAGAACCTGGAAGGGCTTCTTACGCTCACTGCCGGCGAGGCAAATGTCCGAGAGGACAACCGGGTTGAGCTGATCCTTGAAGATCGGGATCAGATCAAGGCAGTTTTGGCTGACGAGCACGACCCACCGGTGTGGCTGGACTCGATCGTCGGAAACGGTTGGCGCGATGCGGAAGCCGCAGCTGTTGCGCGGCGCATCAAGGACTTGCTGGACGATGAGACTGCTGGCTACGCAGCATCCGATGTGACTGTCCTTGCCAGAGCAGTCAGTGGGCTCAAGCCCTTCGCCGAGGCGTTGCGATCGTTTGGGATCCCAGCAACGATTGAGGGAGCAGGCGGGCTCTGGATTCGCCCGGAGGTCTCAGACTTAGTGGCCTTGCTTGCCTCAACTGGCAACGCCTGCCATGAGGAGAGGTTCTTCCACATGCTGTACTCGCCGATTTGCGGTCTGTCGGTTGACGCACTGGTGCTGGTTGCGGGAGAGGCTCGAGACAAAGAGGTGCCTCTGATTGAAGCCCTCGGCACCGTTGTGCTGGATGACGAGGACGCAGGCATCCGCGATCGCTTTGTTCCCTGGTTTGCTCAGCAGCGCGCGCTGGCTGGACGGCGGTCTCTGTCTGATGCGATTGAGGCTGCCCTGATCGAAACCGGCTATGACCTTTACCTCCTCGGACTCCCCGCTGGGGACCGGCGCTTTGCCAACGTGCGCAGGATGCAGGCCCTCGCCTCTGCTTGGGAGGCTGAACATGGGGCTGATCCCGCCGCATTCGCTCGTGAGGCTGACCTGCGGCTCGCTGGCGCTGACAACAAGCGCGATGGCGAGGCAGTCGTTGAGCAAGCCGGCGGGTCGGAAGGTGCGGTGCGGCTGATGACCATCCATCAGGCGAAGGGATTGCAGTTCCCATTGACCGTGCTTGTTGACCTTGGCCGCGGCGCGAACAACGACTCGGCGGTGCTCTCAGTCAGCGCAGACGGGAGCAATCTCCTGTTCAGGTGGCGGGAGATGATTGGCGCCAAGGCCGTGGCAACTTTTGCTGATCAGGAGTTCGTTGATCAGGAGAAGGCATCTGATGTTGCTGAGGAGATGAGGATCATGTACGTCGGGTTCACTCGGCCCCAGCGCCGGTTGATCCTCTCCGGGACCTTCAGCAAGGGGCCGGTCGATGCTCCCAAGCCACAGGGAGCGGGTGGTAGCAACACAAACTTGAGTCGGATGATCGACGCGGAGCTGATCCCTGGCTTGGCAACTCATTGCGCTGGCGCGGGAGCTGAAGGGGAGCCGGGCGCGTGGACCGAGACGTATCTCGGCGGGGCCACGATGGATGTGACAGTTGACTCGGGTCAGGGGCTTGAAGCCATGCTCAAGGCAATTCCGCAGGTGCCTGCAACAAGTGTCGAGCCCGACCTTCACCCGGTCGAAGGCGCCCTCAACCCGAAGGCCGTGCCATTGCGTCCGTCCTCGCTCTCCTACAGCGGCCTTCAAACCGCTGGGAAGTGCGCGTTCCGCTGGTACGCGGAAAACATCATTGAGCTCAGCCCCGTTGGGGAAGCCAGGTCCTCCGGGCCAGCGCCTGAAGCGGGTCTGCGGCCAAACGAGCGTGGAGTGATTCTGCATGGACTACTCGAGAACGCGCCGCTGGATGGTCCGGTCCCGACCGCTGCGGATGCGAAGGCCGAGGCTGACATCGCCGACATCTCAATCACTGACGAGGAGGCCAGCCATGTCAGTGACCTTGCCGCCGGCATCATCGGCTCCAAGACTTGGGCGAGGCTGCGCGAGATCAGCGCTGTCGGGGGAAGGGTTTCGCGGGAAGAGGGATTTGTGGTCAAGCTTGACTGCGGCGATGACTCCATTCCGTTGAGGGGAATCTTCGATGTATTTGCGACAAGCGACGGTGGTGGCCCAGTGGTGGTGGATTGGAAGACCAGCGCCGGGGCCGCAGAGGCTGAGGATCTTGAGGCTTTGGTAGCGCGGGACTACTCAATCCAGCGTCAGGCCTATGGCTTGGCGGCGCTCAGTTCAGCTGCAGTTGGTGAATCGGGCGACGGGGTTGAGGTCATCCATCTCTACGCAGAGCGTCCCGATGAGCCTGTTTCCGTTCGGTTCACTTCTGAGGATCTTGTTTCGCTAGCTAGCAGCCTTGGCGAGCGGGCAGCTCCGCTCCTTGCTGGCAATGTTCCGGTTACTGAAAAGCCGTGGGTTGGGACCTGTAGTGGCTGCCCCGCCCGCGGCCGACTCTGCTCATGGGACCTTGAGGCGACCGATCGCCTCGTGGCTCCTGACGGCTAACCAACGGCTGCAGCATGGGTTGCGATGCGCCCAAAATCCGCTCTGGGGCCTTTTCGGGCTAAACTGCCTCGGCAATCACCTGACAATCCGCGCCGACGCGCCTACCACCAGCAGGGAAGATGGAAATGACGACGCGACCCGGACGGTCCGGGCTTTACGACCCGCAATACGAGCACGACGCCTGTGGCGTTGCCTTTGTTGCACAGCTTGTTGGAGGCCCCAGCCACGGTGTGGTTGAACGGGCTCTGGTTGCACTTGCCAATCTTGAGCATCGCGGTGCTGCGGGAGCCGACCCCGACACGGGTGACGGCGCCGGCATTCTGATTCAGATTCCCGACCAGTTCCTCCGGTCAGCCTTCGGCTCGGTAGTTCCAGATGCCGGCAGCTACGGCGTTGGACAGCTGTTCATGCCAACCGATGACCGGCAGCGAGAGGCGATGGAAGCAATCGTTGAGCGCGTCATTACAGATGAGGGCCAAGAAGTCCTTGCCTGGCGGACTGTCCCAGTTGATCGCAGGCACTGCGGGGAAACGGCTTTGGCGTCTGCACCTACCTTCCGTCAGGTTCTGGTTGGGGCCGGTGAGGGTGTTGTGGACCAGGATGAGCTTGAGCGCCGTCTCTATGTGATCCGCCGAGTGATTGAAAAGGAAGTTGGCAGCGAACTTGCGATCGCTAGCTTCTCCTCGCGAACCCTCGTCTACAAGGGAATGCTCACCTCGCCTCAGCTTCCCGGCTACTTCCCTGACTTGCGTGATCCTTTGATGGCTACTCGACTCGCGGTGGTCCACTCCCGTTTCTCAACGAACACGTTCCCCTCATGGGAGCTGGCACATCCGTACCGGATGATCGCCCACAACGGCGAGATCAACACCCTTCGAGGCAACGTCAACTGGATGCGTGCGCGTGAGAGTCAGATGGAGAGCGACCTCTTCGGCGACGACATCAGCAAGATCCTCCCTGCAGTCAGGCCTGGCGGCAGCGATTCGGCCTCCCTCGACAACGTCTTTGAGTTGCTGGTGCACTCAGGTAGGTCGCTTGCACACGCTGCGATGATGATGCTCCCTGAGGCTTACAAGGGACGCGAGGGAGTAGGCCCGGATCTCGAGGGCTTCTACGACTTCCACTCCTGCATGATGGAGCCGTGGGACGGACCAGCAGCCGTGGTCTTCACCGATGGCAGGTCGATTGGCGCAACACTGGACCGCAACGGCCTTCGCCCAGGTCGCTGGGTCCAGACGGCTGACGGCATGGTCATTCTTGCGTCCGAGGCCGGCGTACTTCCGCTTGAGCCCGACCAGATCATCCGAAAGGGTCGGCTTGAGCCTGGCCGGGTTTTCCTCGTCGATGTCGAGGGTGGCCGGATTGTCAGCGATGCCGAGGTGAAGGAATCCGTCGCCAGCCGTCAGCCTTACCGCGAGTGGGTTGAAGCGTCGTCAGTTCGCCTAGACGATCTTCCTGATCAGGAGCCTGACCTTCCCCGTCAAGAGCCACTCAGGTTGCGCCAGCTTGCATTCGGATACACGCAGGAAGACATGCGTCTGGTCATTGCGCCAATGGCCGCCGCCGGAGAAGAGCCCACCGCCTCGATGGGCAACGACGCGGCACTTGCCGTGCTTTCTGATCGTCAGCCGCCGCTGTTCAACTACTTCAAGCAGCTTTTTGCGCAGGTAACCAATCCACCGATTGACCCGATCCGGGAAGCCGTCGTCATGAGTCTTGAGACCTGCGTTGGACGGGAAGGCAACCTCCTCTCCGAGACACCAGAACATGCCCATCAGCTGATGATCGCCCAGCCAATCCTGCGCAACCATGAGCTTGAGCGGCTGCGCCAGATTGACCATGAGCAGTTCAAGTCTGCGGTTCTGGACATCACATGGCAGGTGTGGGAAGGCAAGGCTGGGCTGGACGCACGCCTGGCGACCCTGTGCTCAGAGGCCGACGCAGCGATTGCTGGCGGCGCAACGATCCTGATCCTCTCCGACCGGGGGGTGGGCGTCGACCGCGTGCCGATCCCATCGTTGCTTGCAACCTCAGCAGTACATCACCATTTGGTCCGTTCAGGCACCCGTCTCAGCGCCGGGCTGATTGTGGAATCTGGCGAGCCGCGCGGTGTTCATGACATGGCAACCTTGATTGGCTTTGGCGCTGCGGCCATCAACCCGTACTTGGCGTTTGAGTCACTCGATGAGCTTGCTGACAGGTCACTCCTGCCCGTGGACCTCTCCAAGGACGAGGCAGAGGAGCGGATTGTCAAGGCGATCGGCAAGGGCCTCCTCAAGACGATGTCGAAGATGGGTATCTCAACGATCCCCTCATACTGCGGCGCGCAGATCTTCGAAGCCGTCGGAATCGACAACGAACTCATTGACAAGCACTTCACCGGGACCTCATCGCGGATCGGTGGCATCGGCCTAGATGTTCTTGCCGAGGAAGCCCTTGAGCGGCATTTCCGCGCGTGGCCAAGCAGCGACCGCGAGCAGCTTCCAGTCGGTGGCTTCCTCCAGTGGCGCCGTGACGGAGAGCACCACATTTGGAACCCAGATTCGATTTCTAAGCTTCAGCACGCTGTAAACACCGAGGGCGATGATGGCCTCGCGACTTACCGTGAATGGGCTGCCGAAGTAAATGGCGAGGCGAGCCGGAAGGCATTGCTGCGTGGATTGCTGCGACTCAAGTCAACCGGGGAGACGGTTCCCCTTGACGAGGTAGAGCCAGCCACGGCGATTGTGAAGCGTTTTGCGACCGGAGCCATGTCGCTCGGTTCCATTTCACCTGAGTCGCACGAGTCCCTCGCAATTGCGATGAACAGGATTGGCGGCAGGTCCAACACGGGCGAGGGCGGTGAGGATGCACGCAGGTTCACTCGTGATGAGTCTGGAGATCTGCGCCGCAGCTCAATCAAGCAAGTTGCCTCTGGCCGCTTTGGTGTGACCGCTCATTACCTTGCCAACGCAGATCAGATCCAGATCAAGATGGCCCAGGGCGCCAAGCCTGGTGAGGGTGGACAGCTTCCCGGCCACAAGGTCGATGACTACATCGCGTTCCTTCGTCACTCAACGCCCGGGGTAGGCCTGATTAGCCCGCCGCCGCACCATGACATTTATTCGATTGAGGACCTCAAGCAGCTGATTTACGACCTCCGCTGCGCAAACCCTGATGCGGAGATCTCAGTCAAGCTCGTGTCCGAGGTCGGTGTAGGAACGGTTGCCGCTGGCGTTGCGAAGGCCAACTCCGACCACATCGTCATTGCCGGCTACGACGGCGGCACGGGCGCATCCCCTCAGTCCTCGATTCACAGCGCTGGCGTCCCATGGGAGATCGGCATCGCTGAAACCCAACAGACCCTGCTTGCTAACGATCTCCGCTCGCGCGTGGTCCTGCAGGTCGACGGGCAGATGAAAACTGGCCGCGATGTCGTTATCGCTGCACTCCTTGGTGCTGACGAGATGGGCTTCTCGACTGCTCCCCTGATCGCCATGGGCTGCATCATGATGCGCGTCTGCCACCTCAACACCTGCCCGGTTGGTATTGCCACACAGGACCCTGAGCTACGCCGCAGATTCCGCGGTACGCCTGAGCATGTCGTCAAGTACCTCTTCTGGGTGGCCGAGGAAACACGCGAGTTGATGGCCGCGATGGGCGTACGGACATTTGACGAGATGATCGGCCGGTCTGATCTCCTTGAGATGGACACCGCAATCGACCATTGGAAGGCCAATGGGGTTGACCTGAGCAGAATGCTGACGCCGACGAAGGTTGCCCCGGGCACCCCACTGCACCGAGTCCGCGGGCAGGATCCAGTTCTTGGGGACGCACTCGATTGGGAGATCACTGCGGCAGCGGCGCCTGCTCTGGAGCGCGGGGAGCGGGTTCGACTCGAGCGCCGCGTCCGCAATGTGAACCGAACAGTTGGCGGGATTCTCTCCGGTCAAGTAGCTCGCCGTCATGGATCTGAGGGCCTCAAGGAGGAGACCATTGAGGTCCACTTCAAGGGCTCAGCGGGCCAGAGCTTCGGCGCATGGTTGGCCAAGGGCGTCAGCTTCGATCTTGAGGGTGAGACCAACGATTACGCAGGCAAGGGCCTGTCAGGCGGCCTCTTGGTTGTAAGACCCCCCGAGTCGGCTGGGTTCCTCGCTGAGGAGAGCGTGATCATCGGTAACACCGTGCTTTACGGAGCCACCTCCGGGCGGGCGTTCTTCAGGGGTCTCGCTGGAGAACGGTTCTGTGTCCGTAACTCAGGTGCTACCGCCGTGGTTGAGGGTGTCGGGGATCACGGCTGCGAGTACATGACAGGCGGCCGTGTCGCGATTCTTGGCCCAACCGGCCGTAACTTTGCGGCTGGAATGAGCGGCGGCGTCGCTTATGTACTCGACCCGGATGGCAAGTTCCCCGCCCGCTGCAACCAGGAGCTTGTAGACCTTGAGCCTGTCGGCGAGCACGATGAGGCTGAGCTGCATGCGATGGTTTCGGAGCACGCCGAACGGACCGGCTCAGCGGTCGCTAAGCGTTTGCTTGTCGGCTGGGAGTCAGCGGTTGGATCGTTCGTCAAGGTGATGCCACGGGACTACCGCCGTGCGATGGAAGAGCGTGCTGAGGCAGCTGGTTCAGAGGTTGACAAGGCGGTGAGCCAAGATGGGTGAGGTAGGCGGCTTCCTCCGGATTGACCGCGCGAGCTTCGTGGCACGCGACCCTGCTGAGCGGGTGAAGGATCACGACCAGTATTTCGACCTCCGCCCAGAGGCCGAACTCAAGGAGCAGGGTGCGCGCTGCATGGACTGTGGAGTGCCGTTCTGCCACAACGGTTGTCCACTTGGCAACCTGATCCCAGAGTGGAATGACCTGATCTACCGCGGGAAGTGGCGCGAGGCACTTGATGCGCTGCACTTGACCAACAATTTCCCTGAGTTCACAGGGCGGATCTGCCCCGCTCCGTGTGAATCAGCCTGTGTGCTCGCGATCAATTCTGATCCCGTGGCCATTGAGCAGATCGAGCTGTCAATTGTTGAACGCGGGTTTGACGAGGGTTGGATCACTGCTGAACCGCCTGCCCATGAGACAGGACGCAGGGTTGCGGTTGTCGGCTCCGGTCCGGCTGGGCTTGCTGTCGCTCAGGAGCTTCGCCGGCTCGGGCACGGCGTAACAGTCTTTGAACGTGACGAGGCCCCAGGCGGCCTGCTTCGGTTTGGAGTGCCGGACGCCAAGCTGCCGAAAACGGTGATTGACAGGCGTACGGATCTACTGGTCGAGGAGGGGATTGAGTTCCGCTACGGAGTGGAGATTGGTGTTGATGTCTCCGGCAGCGAGCTTCGCGATCAGTTCGACGCGATCGTTGTGGCAATCGGTTCCCGCGTCCACCGTGACCTTCCAATCCCAGGCCGTGAGAACTCCGGCGTTCACTACGCAATGGATTACCTCTATCAGCGAAACCGCGCCGTGGCAGCAGCCGCTGGCAAGGAGTCTCGTACGGCTGAGAGCACCATCAGCGCAGCAGGCAAGCGCGTTGTGGTCATCGGTGGCGGCGACACTGGCATGGACTGCATCTCTAACGCTCTGAGGGAAGAGGCGGAGGAGGTCATCGTGCTTGATGTCTACGGAGAGTTGCCAGAGTCCGGGCGAGACGAGACGACCCCATGGCCCCTTCCGCCTAAACGCACCAAAAGCACCTACGCCTTGGATGAGGGCGGCAAGCGCGAGTGGGGGACTGAGGTCACCACGTTTGAAGGCGAGGATGGCAAGTTGACTAAGGTCCACGCCCACAGAGTGGAAGGGCCGTCATCGAGGGAGCTCACAGCTGTCCCTGGCAGCGAACAGATCATCGAAGCAGACTTGGCTTTGATCGCAATTGGATTCACGCATCCCGAGCATGGGGGGATGGTTGAACAACTTGGTTTGGCGCTTGACGCGCGGGGAAATGTCAAGGCTCCGGTCTTCGGTTCCTCGGTAGATGGCGTCTTTGCCTGCGGCGATGCGAGGATCGGTCAGTCACTTGTAGTCACGGCGATCGCTGAGGGTCGTAAATGTGCGCGCCTCGTCAACAGGCACCTTGGCGGCGAGCCGACTGCCGCCGACCGTGACCGCATCGCGGTTGACGGCTCCCGTCCCGCCTAACACTCTGTCAAGCGTGTACGCGCCGTGTGACGCACCTCACGCTGTGGAGGTGTATGTTTGTGGCGTTAGGTAGTCGCAGCTTTACTGGCTGTGCATGGGAGAGGAGATACATATCGTGACTCGCACTGTTCTGCGCTCAGTAGTTTGCGCTTTCGCCCTCACGGCTTTCGCAGCTTCGCCTGCAGCCGCAAAGACTGACTACGCCGCTCCAGGTCTCGCCTGGAATGTTCTTGCTCCCGGCGAGCACGGCGGGCTTCTGCCGGACGCATTGAATGTGGATCAGGGGAAGATGTATGACGCGCTCACACCGCTGCGCGGCAATGTCTCGCTCTCGCAGGTCCAGGGTGGTAACTACTTCAAGTCTGAGGCTTTCGAGCTCACTCCAGGCCCGGGCGAGACCAAGCGCATGGGCCTTGCTGGCCATTCAGGTGTCACTTGGTGGACCGACGCTCACGGTGTGCCGCACATCATCGGCAAGACGCGTGCAGACTCGGCCTTCGCCATTGGATATTTCGCTGGTCAGGATCGAAACCTTCTGATCAACAACGGCCGTGGCCCTTCATATGTCTCCGCGCTCAGTGTTCCCGGCATCAACGCCTTCGGTCTCATCACGTCGACGACAAAGTTCACGCCAAGCCAAGCAACGAGGGATTGGATGACCGCTCAGGTCAACACCTTCAAGAACGCCAACGCTGGCAACATGCAGGTCTACAATGACTTTGTTGCCTACGTAGCGGGGATCAACGCCTATTACGCGTCGCACACCAGCGACGGACCAGCTGATTGGACCGTGAACGATGCGTTCGCAGCGTTCTCATTCATCGGTTCGATCTTCGGCAACGGTGGTGGCGATGAGGTTGGTAACTCCAACCTTCTGGCCAAGCTGCAGGCGCAGTACGGCAATGCCAAGGGACTCGCGATCTTCCGCGACTTCCGTCACTCGAATGATCTTGATGCTCCTGTGTCTTGGAAGGACAGCAGCTTCCCGTACAACGTCCAGCCAACCAACACTCTGACGACAGCAATCCCAGCGTCCAAGGTGATTGACGTCAATTCAGCCAGCGACACGGTTGGCCGCGCAGCAGTGGAAGCGGGCAAGGGCCCAGACAAGCGCTACATGTCTAATGCTCAGCTTGTTCCATCCAGCCGGTCGGCCACACGCCATCCGCTGGCAGTGATGGGACCACAGCTCGGTTACTACCATCCCGAGATCGTGATGGAAGTAGACGTTCACGGTGGTGGTTTCGACTTCCGCGGCGCTGTCGCTCCGGTTGCTCCTTACGGTCTAATTGGCCGCGGCAAGGACTACGCATGGTCACTGACCTCAGCTAGTTCGGACAACACCGATCAGTTCCTTGAACAGCTCTGCGTTCCAGGTGGCGGCACTCCGACAAGGACGTCGACCTCCTACCTCTACAACGGCACCTGCCGGGCAATGACGACTACTGATGCGGGACTTCTTGCATCGAGCAGCCGTTACGGCGCAGCGCACGAGGTCTACTTCAAGGAATCAGTCCACGGACCGATTTCAGGCACAGTCACGATCGATGGCGCTCCGTACGCAGTTGCCAACGCTCGCGCCAACCGTGGCCGTGAGCCATGGAGCGCACGTGCACTTGCTGACCTGTCAACCAACCAGGTAACGAGCTCAGCGAGCTTCTTCAAGGTTGCCAACGAGTTCGAGACGACATTCAATTGGCATTACGTCGATAGCAAGAACATCTGCTTCTTCTCGTCAGGCCGTCTCCCAGTCCGGGCGACAGGCTTGGATTCATCGCTTCCAACCCTTGGAACCGGCGCATATGACTGGACTGGCTTTATCAGCCAGAACACTCACCCGCACGGTTGTAACCCCAAGGCCGTCGCCGGTGACAACGCCTCGGCGATCATCACCAACTGGAACAACCATCCCGCCAAGGGCTGGGGTGCTGCCGATGATGAGTGGGGCTACGCCTCCTCACACCGCATGGGCCTTTTCCAGCGTGATTTCAGGCTCAACCACCCATCAGGCAAGACGCTCAAGCTCAATGATGTGGTCAGCGTGATGAACCGTGTGGCCACGCAGGATGTCAGCGCTGTAGACGGTTGGCCAAACGTCAAGCGCATGCTTCTGAGCGACGGCAATACGCTCACAGGTGTTTCGCCTAACGCAGACACGACCGCGCTTGTTAATGCGATTGATGACTGGATCACCAATCAGGATGCCAGTCGTTTGGATTCAACGCTTGACAGCAAATTCGATTTCCCAGGCGTAGTTGCTTGGGGCACGGCATGGCCTAGGATCGTCGATGCAGTGATGGGCGGCGGACTTACGCAGAGCCTCGCTAATGATCTGCTCAACAAGGCTGGTCGCGGCGACAAGACTAACCAAGGCGCGGGAACAGGCATGGTCCGGAAGGACCTCGGAACGCTCCTTGGTGACACGTTTAAGAGCCCAACGAGCATGAACTACTGTGGTCGCGGTTCGACCGGCTCAGCCGGCCGCACGGCATGTCGTGCGGCAATCTGGACTGCCCTTCAGGCAGCAGCCGCACAGGTCGTCACTGACACAGGCACGAGTGTCTCACCTACCTGGCTGACCACGACTGGGAATAATCCACTCGCTCAGCGGATTCACTTCGCACCGCTGAACCCAACTGATCCGGCAACGGGTCAAGAGTTCACGATGCGCTGGACAAACCGTCCGACATTCCAGCAGGCGATCTCGTTCTCTAGACACCGCTAGAGGAGGAGCCCTACTGGGCATTGAGAAGCCCCGGTTGCTCGATTTGAGCAGCCGGGGCTTTGTCGTTCTCTAGACCGCGCTCGAAGCAACTTGACGGAAGCGTCACCTTTTAGATACCCTCGCAAGACAAGCAAACAGGGGAGCCCAAGCAATGCCATCAGAACTGCCAAAGGTCGCGGTAATCGGAGCAGGCTCCTCGGGGATCACGGCTCTCAAAGCACTTGTCGAACGTGGCTTTGATGTGACGTGTTACGAGGCATCAGACCGAGTCGGCGGTAATTGGGTCTTTGGCAATCAGAACGGCATGAGTGCTGCGTATAAGTCGCTTCACATCAACACCTCGCGCGAGCGCATGGAGTACTCCGACTATCCGATGCTCAAGTCGTATCCGGACTTTCCACACCACAGCCAGATTGCCGAGTACTTCAACAACTACATCGACCACTTTGGCCTGCGCGAGCACATTCGCTTTGAGACAGCCGTAGGACGCGCTGAGCTGGGAGATGATCAGGTTTGGACGTTGACGGACAGCAACGGCTCATCTGAGCGCTACGACGCGCTCCTAGTTGCCAATGGCCACCATTGGAACCCTCGCATGCCTGAGCCGGCTTTCCCTGGCACGTTCGATGGTCAGCAGATCCATGCTCACGCCTACACAGAGCCGGATGACCTGCGCGGAAAGAAGGTTGTTGTGCTCGGTATGGGCAACAGCGCGATGGACATCGCGGTTGAAGGCTCCTATATAGCTGACAAGGTCTATCTCGCTGCTCGCCGCGGCGCGCACATCATTCCCAAGTACATCTTCGGGAAGCCGCTTGACCAGGTCCTCAAGAACGATCCTCGGGTTCCCTACCGCATGAGGCAGAAGCTGTTCCAGACGATTATGCGAACCACAATTGGACGGGTCGAGGACTACGGCCTCCCCAAGCCCGACCACAAGATTGGCGACGCTCACCCGACGATCTCCGACCACATTCTGTCGCGCATCACACACGGTTCAGTAGAGGCCAAGCCAAATATTGCCGAGCTCAAGGGTGACCGTGTCCGCTTTGAGGACGGCACTGAGGTAGAGGCAGACATGATCGTGTACTGCACCGGCTACAAGGTGACATTCCCTTTCTTCGACGAAGACTTCATCTGTGCGCCTGACAATGACCTTCCCCTCTACCGGCGAGTGTTCAAACCAGGTCTCCCTAACGTCCTGTTCATCGGCCTCCTTCAGCCACTCGGCGCTGTCATGCCACTGTCCGAAGCACAGGGCCGTTGGGCTGCGTCCTACCTCCGTGGGGAATACGCGCTTCCATCGGCAGCGGAGATGGCCAAGGACATTGCCGCCGAGCGGGACCAGATGTTCAAGCGCTACGTGAAGTCCAAGCGCCACACAATGCAGGTGGACTTTGAGGATTACCTCCACACGCTTGACAAGGAGATTCGCGCTGGGGCCGATCGCGCCAAGCAACGGGGCTTCAGCTTGCCAGTGGAAGCGCAAGCCGAGCTTCCTGCTCGGGTCTAGATGTCGGCCAAGCAGGACCCCGGCACGGCGAGCAACGGCCGTCGTGAGGCCACCAAGGAACGTAATCGCGAGTTGATCCTCTCCGCTGGTCGCGATGTCTTTGCGACCGTGGGATACGGAGGCGCGACGGTTCGTGACCTGATCCGGGCAAGTGGTCTCGCCACGGGCACCTTCTATAACTACTTCCCCGATAAGGAATCTGTCTTCATGGCCCTTGTCGAGAGCAGTGCGACCGAGTTGCGCGCCAAGCTCGCCACCTCTCGCGCTGACGCGACAAGTCCCGAGACATTCGTTTCAGATGGCTTCCTTGTCTTCTTCACTTACCTGGCCAATGACCCCACCTTCCTTGGCCTAGTTGGCCGCAATGCCGGCGATGTGCGCGCACTCCTGGATGAGCCAGCACTAGGGGGGGCCGTAGAGGAACTGGACCGAGATCTCCGTGACGCAGTTGCGCGGGGCGACATTCCTAAGTTGGACGCAGACTTGATGGCGGCAGCGATGAGCGGGGCGGCGTTAGAGCTTGGGCTGCGAATGCTCGAGCGAGACGACTGCACTCCCCAACAGGCGGCTCGCTTCGCGACCGATCTTTTCCTCGGCGGCATTGAGCGACTCGGAAATCCCTGAGATTCCCCGATCGTAATCCGCACCTTTCTTGGTGCTGATGGGTTTGTAGCTTCGCGCCGGCAACGGTGCGTAGAACCGATTGCATAGCTGCCCGCGCCGCCGGAGCAGATGTCCATAGCCAGACCGGACCGACCACCCAAGGTCAAGTTCCGGCCTCATTCCGCCCCAAAGGGGGCGAACTCAGAGATGACCACCCCTACCCGAGTACGGGAAGGAGAACAGATGTCCAAGCAAGAACCCAGAACCACCAGCGGTACGGCAAGAAGAACTTCGCAGCGAGCTCGCCGCTGGAGCGGCCCGGTCTCATCTGGGGCGCGTGGAAAAGAGAACTTGGTTGAAAGGCTAGTTGGGGAGGAGATGCCTCGGTTGCTTGCGGTTGCGCGCCGTTACAGCCTTTGCGCCGATGACGCATTCGATGCTTGCCAGAGGGGGATGGAGATTCTGATTCGCAGGGCCGACTCACTAGCCCCTGAAACTGCGGATGCCTGGCTTCGTACGGTCGTCAAGCATGAGGCTATGGCTGTTAGGGCCGAGCGACTCAAGGGGGTGGCGTCTACGGAGGATTCGCTTGAGGGAATTGTTGACATTGGCCGGGTTGAGCATTCAGCCGATCTGATGGAGCGGCTGCGCGTTGCCACGGAGGCAATGGGGCGACTCAAGACTCACGAGGCGGAGGCGCTACGGCTGCGGGCCGAGGGCTTGAGCTACAACGAGATTGCTCAGCTGAGGGGATGGAGCTACACGAAGGTGAACCGGCTTGTGACCGAAGGGAACCGCGCGTTCCAGCAACGGGTTGCAGCAATCGAATCAGGGGAGCAATGCCGAGAGGTGCTCGAGACTCTCGGTGGAGCACCTAGGGGTACGAGGCTCGCCCCCGATCTGGTGAGCGCCCACCTCGGGCGCTGTCAGGCTTGCCGCGTTGATGCGCAGCAAATAAGGCGCCGTCCCGCGACCCTGGCGCTCGTGTTGCCGCTACTGGGAGAGGGTATTTCTCGGGTCCACAGCTCTGTCCACGCAGCCGCGGTGTGGGCGGGGGACCGATCAGTGTCGGCGGCTACTCGCGCACAAGTCTGGGTTGAGGCTGCATCGACTGGAAAGGTTGTAGCCGTTGCGGCCTCGGCCGCAGCTCTTGCCGGTGGAGGAACCGCGATCACCACTGTGGTCTCTCACCCACCCCTTAAGTCGGCTGCGACCGGGGTTGTTCACGCCGCGCCAGTCATAGATTCGGCTGTCGGGAGCGGATCAGGTGCAGAGACTGACGGAGGGAACACGCCCAGCTCAGATCAGCCTCCGTCTGGTGGCGTCGTCACTCCGCCCGCGGCTGAGTTTGAGCCGATGGCCGCGGAGGCCCCGAAGGCCCCTGTGAGCCGATCCACTAGGCGGCCGTTGACTAGTCCAGCCACTCAGCCTTCTCGTCAAACAACCAACAGCGCGTCCGTCGAATTCGGACCATAAGGAGAATCCCTTGACTCGTTTGTCCCGAACTCTGCCCGCAGTATTTGTCGCGTTTATTGCTTTGGCTTCGATCCCCTCGTCCGCCGTGGGGAAGACGTACGAAGTTGCTGCGTGTGACGCAGCGAGCGGGGTGAACAGGTCATGGACGAGCTGGTCAGATGCCCCGGATCTTTTCGTGGTGCATCAAAGGTGTCCAGCGCTTGGTGTCTCAGATGGGCTCTTTGCGCGTAGTACGACTCTTGGCCTCACCGTCCCTCACGGCCGTGGCTCAGGCTGGCGTTTTGATGCCCCACGTGGGACATCTGTTGTGGGTGTTGACTGGGCCGGCGAGTATCGAACCCGAGGTTCGGGTTGGCAAGCCAACATGGCAGGGCAGCAGGGCTCAGTTTTCGGCTGTGGGCCTGCTGGCCCTGAGTGCTCACGTCGCTGGGTCACTGGTGCTCGTTTTCTGCACCGGGAGATAGCCCCGTCCCAGTGGTTGGAGATGGGGGTGACGTGCGTAACGCGGCCGGGCTGTCGCGGTGGAGACTCGCGTGGTAATGCTGATGCTCAGTTCGCGACTTGGTTTCTGAGAGTCAGAGTCAATGATCCCTCCCCTCCGACGCTGACCGCTACCGGTCCAGCCTTGGAGAACAAGTGGGTCAAGCCAGGGACAATCCTTGACCTTGACGCGAAGGACGCATCGGGAGTCTCTGATCTGAGGTTGTTGAGTAATGGGGTTCTAGCTTCCGATGCTCCTCAGCCTTGCGACATCGCTCGGCCACGGCCTTGCGCCGACCAGACAGCCCAATTCTCGGTTTCCAGCCCCGGAAGCGGAGAGGGGCTGATGCAGCTCAGTGCGGTGGCGCGTGACGCTGCCGGTAACGAGGCCAAGGTCGAACGCACGGTTGGCATTGACGGCACCGCTCCTACCGTTTCGTCAGCCCCAGAGGTTGAAGGGGGCGAGAGTTGGCGCACATCGAACGTGTTCCATCTCTCCTGGGACATTCCTAACGAGGTTGGTAGGGCACCAATCGAAAATTCACGGCTGGAGGTTTGCTCTGGCAGCGGTTCGGGACTGAACTGTCTGGCTCCGCAGGATTTCGACCCGCCCACCGATAGGAAGGCAACTGCTGTCGTGACGGTGCCTCAGCGTGGCGATTGGATAGCCCGTATTTCAGTCACAGATGCAGCCGGGAACAGTTCCTCGCTTGACGAGGGGCCAGCGGCGCACTTGAGGTTTGACGATGAGGCTCCTGCAACACCTTCAGTCTTGGGTCCGGTGGGGTGGATCACGCGCGAGAGGGCAAGGCTAATTCCGCTTAACCTTCGTTTGCCGGACGATCAGAGCGGGCCGATATCAGGGGTTACAAAGTGGTCTTGGTTCGTGGGCTCCGACCCAACCTTTGCTCAGATGAGCGACGGCATATTGGCCCTGCTGGACCTGCCGGAGGGTATATCCCAAATATCAATACGAGCCATCAGCGGCTCGGGAGTCCGTTCCCGTCAATCAGCTGTCGTTCCAATCAGGATTGACGAAACACCACCCACAGCTTCACTCTCTGGGCCTTCTGGTCACTGGGAATCGAGCCCAACGGAGGTGACCGCGAGTGGCAGGGACCAGGCAGCGCTGTCGGGTATGGGTGGTGCCGATGGCAGCCTCGCGGGGGTTCGGATGTGGCTTGATGGCGAATTAGCAGCGTCGGATCCTGGGTCAGAGACTCGACTTACGATCGACACAGATGGGATTCATCAAGTGACAGCGGAAGCCAAGGATGCGGCCGGCAACACTTCTGGACGCGTGCTCGGACAGATCATGCTTGACCGCACTCCGCCAGAACGAGTTGTGTTTCTCCCTCAAGATGTTTCTGATCCGCGTGTAGTTCGGGTTGATGCAACTGACGCCACATCCGGAATCACGGCGGTGACCGTGAGGATGCGGCCAATCAGCGGCGGCGAGTGGAGGCCGCTTTCGCTAGAGACTGTTGGTTCCCGAGCTACGGGGATGATCGACGACAGTGGGCTCCCCGCTGGGCTCTGGGAGCTTGAAGCTACAGCGGTTGACGCTGCGGGTAACAAGAGCACTACGGACAGGACTGTGACCCGTGATCCAGCGCTAGTCGCGCTGCCGCTGCGTGGACCCTCACGCATTGAAGCTGGCGTGGGTCAGTTTGGCTCCGGCCTCGCCTCAGCTTCGACTTCGGTGACTATTCCTCATTCTGGAGAGTCCACGCTGAACGGACGCATCCTTGACCGCGATGATCTCCCGGTTGCGGGTGCGGTTGTGACGGCAGAAAGTCAGCTTTGGCTGACCGGCGCTAGCTGGGAACCGCTCTCAACGGGAGTGACAGACCGCAGCGGACGCTTTAGCTTTCACCTAGCGCACGGGCCATCTAGGCATCTTCGCCTCACTTACAGCGGGAGTCGCAGGGATCTTCAGACTTCGACGCTGATCCACGTCAGGGTTGCTGCCAGATCAAGCCTAGGAGTGTCTCCTCGCACGGTCCGAGTAGGGAGGACCGCAGTCTTCTCTGGAGGCCTTGACGGCGGGCATTTGCCGTCTGGGGGGAAGTTGGTACTCCTTCAGGCGTCTATCCCACGCCGGGGCTGGCAAACCTTTGCTGTGGCCCGAGCAAATCCAGAAGGGAGATGGTCTGTCGGCTATAGGTTCAGGACGGCAGTCGGCCGAGTTAACTACTCCATCCGAGCCGTTGTCCCGAGCGAGTCGAGCTATCCGTTCACTCCGTTTACTTCTAGGCCGATCGTCGTAACGGCCGTCGGTTAGCTCAGATGTCGCTATCACCACCCTCGGCGGCGCGGGGCTGATTTTCGCACTTGTCGTCAGGGGGTGTGCGTATGGTCCCCACGGTCAGCCCGCCCTTCGAGTTCAGTGGAGAAACAAGTGTCCCTCTGCTTCATCGAGCCACAGAATGCCATCAGAGTTATCGCCGACTCAGTCGGGCGTGAAGCACGCCGGCAGCTGCTTGGCGAGATCGTGCGCGCTTGGGTTGATGAAATCCCTGAAGGCGAGCTCTCCACTCACTATGCCAAGGCCGTCAATGACCTCGACGAAGAGGACCTGTCGATGCTCGCCGCTTGGCACGCGTCGCTCGAAGTTGGTCAGCCAGTTGCCAACCGAGATTTCCTTACGGGCGTATTCGCCAGTCTCGGTGAGAACAAGCGTGAGGCGCTTCGCCTTGCCGCCGAAATGCGGGGCGAGGATGCTTTCGACCAAGGAGTCGGCGAAGAGCAATGGTTTGAGACCGTCCTGCCATGGCTTTCAGATGCTCGGTGTCGAGAGCTTGCAGAGGAGTGCGTTGGGTTGTACTGCTGGGACCGCCTTGGGTCCAACAACTGACCATTCGGTCAGTTGGCCATCTGTTCTTTTAGCTCGTAGCCCAAGGTAACCAAGCGCCTCTGCATTGCCCCGTAGGTGCTGGCAAAAGCATCGACCAGCACCTTGGAGTCGCAGGCACAGGCGTCTGCAGCGGAGCGCAGGAGACTGGCGGGGAGGAGTAAGGCGGCGGCAAACGCATTGGCCTCCGCCTCGGCAATGGGAAGTCGCAGGAGTGATGAGGGCGGCCCCTCTGTGGTGATCTGGGGAGCCGCGGGCGCTGCGGAACGCGATCGTAGGTAGCTCATGTTGTCTCGGTGCATGACCCAATGCCCCAGTTCGTGGGCAATGGTGAAGCGTCGCCGGTTTGGCCACTTGGCCACCTCGTCAGCGTTGACGAGGATCACTCCCTGATCTGGCAGCAACAGTCCTGAAAGGGACTTTCCCTCAGGCAGTTTCACTCCAGTCAGGCCCTCTAGGTCAGCGTGGTCCTTGATGTGGAGGTCAAACATCTCGGTGGCAATCCACTCGATCGGCACGGGTGGGCGGCCGTCCCATGCTGTGTCAGGAACCGCATCCAGAACGGCAATGGCGCGGGCCTCCATCGCTGCAACGTCAGCTCCGTGGCGATCAGTCAGTACTGCCGGGCCGCCAGCTGGATCGGCGAAACTGCGGCTAATCATCCGCCGAGGAAGAGCCTGTCGGTCTCGTCCCAATCCGCAGGCCTGGGAGGGGAGAATTCCTCGTCGTTGATGGAGAGCGGCTTGGATTCGCCGACAAGGCGTGCAAACACTCTCTTGGGCAGGCGACCGGTTTGTGCCTTCCTGAGCTTGCGCTCCCATTCTTGGGCGCCTGCGGTGCCGGATGCTTGAAGCTGGTCTGGGTCTGTGTCAAGGATGTTTGCCAAGGCTTCAATAACTTCCCGACTCACACCGCTGGCAGGAAGAGTTCCCCACTCCATCTGGTGGTAGTAATTGCCTACCTTCTCAGCGTCTTCTGCTGGCCCTAGCTGGTCGTACAGCTGCTGTGCCAGCTGGGTCCTGTCCACGCCCGCCTCCTTGCGCAACTGAGGAAGAAGGGACGGCCATACGCCCGAGACGCCTGCGGCGGAACGGCCTAGGCGCTCTAGCTCCGGGCTGGTCTTGAGGGCATTGCGATATTCCGATGCCTCTTCGTTCCAAGCGTCGAAGCGGCGTGCTCTGGCTGTCAACTCGGCCCTCTCAACCTGACCGAGTCCCTCCAAGAGGGGAGCGAGCTCAATCCCCTCGCCCGCACGGGCGGCGCTTGAGTACTGGTCGAATCGGTCGTCAACGGTGGTCATTTGGAGTGACTCCCATTATGCCCTGAGGCAGAGTCGTCTACGGGGATTGTGTCGGCCTCTAGGTAAGCCGTTCCTAGTGCTTTACGGAACCGCTCCATTACCTTGTCGACATTGCTCACGGTTGCTCCTGTGGCATCCGAGGTCTCCTTTGACGAATAGCCAATGATGTGTCGCATGTGAATGATCTGTCGGTGCGATGCGCGAAAACCTGACATCACTTGGTCAGTTAGATCATCAATGTGGACGGCGATCAAATCATCGTCGGTGACGGCAATCTCTCGTCCGTCTGGCCCGTGCTGATCATCAGGCCCAGACTGGAGCGATTCGATCCTGACAATGCTTTCGCGGCCCTTTACGCGCCTCATGTGGTCTGCAATGACCCGGCGTTGGATTGTCATCATGTACTCAAAGACTTGGCCGGGCGCATCTCCGTTGAATGTCTGCGCCATCTTCATTGCACCCCGAAGAGCCCGGCTGATCGTCTGGTCGGCGATCAGCTCTGGATCCGCATCAGCCCCGGTGTGGTTTTTGGCATGACGGATCAGTTGCCCGCGCATCTGCCAAGCCATTGCCTTGGCCGAGGCGGCAGCCGTCTCGACGTCGCCCTTCCTTCTCGCTGTTAGGAACAGCTGAGCTAACACCTCTGGGGTGAATGCGTACAGCTCCTCTTCAGACCTGAAATTCGGTTGAGGCATTGGGGGTCCTTTTCCACGCGGCTATCGGCGAGTGTCGAGTCCTCCACCGGCCTCGACGCCGCACGCGGCAACTGGGCGAAGATAGCAGTGAGAAAGAGAGAGTCCAGAAAACCTTCCAAAAGGTCCGGTTAACGGTCGAGTGTTGGCGGGTCGACGTCAACCGCAACCCCGTCCACGTCATAGCTGCGCTGAGGAGGGACAGCTGTGTTCTCTCCTTTGTGAGAGTTACGTCCTGACCAAGCCGAGCCAGCGGTAGAAGCTCCGACAACCACGAACCCGGGCCAGCCACCCCCGACAATGCGCCTCAGGCCGAACACGCGGACAACCTTTCGCACGGCGGGTAGGAGCAGCAGGATCCCGCAGGCATCCGTGAGGAAGCCAGGTGTGAGGAGTAGCGCCCCCGCGACGACCACCAACACCCCATCCGCGGTCTCTCGAGCGGGTACCTTGCCGGCTGAGATGGCCACATTGAGGCGGGACCAGGCGGCCCGGCCCTCGCGTCGCACCAGCCAGCCGCCGGAGATGGAGAACAGCAAGAGAAGGGCAATGGTTGGGATGGCTCCGATCAGGCTGCCGACTTGGATAATCACGAATAGTTCGGCCAGCGGGACGACGATTAGGATGGTGATTAGAACGGGCATGGTTCGAGGTTAGGGGTTCAAGGACCCGATACCCACTGCTCTCCGTCGAAGATCCCGCTAATCTCGTCGGTATGCCAACTGAAGAACAAGTTTATGAAGCCCTGACCAACGTGATTGACCCTGAGCTCGGGCTCGACTTTGTCGAGCTTGGCCTTGTTTACGGGGTTGCCGTTGAAGAGGCAAAGATTGAAGTGACCTTCACACTGACGACGCCGGCCTGTCCAATTGGGCCGCAGGTGTCAGAGCAGATGAAGGAGTTCGTCGGCGAACTGGCGGGAGTAGATGAGGTGACCACGACGATGGTCTTTACCCCGCCGTGGACTCCTGAGCTGATGAGCGAAGACGCGAAGTTCGCCCTCGGGTACTGATCCTCGCTACTTAGAGCGTGTGCGACGCGCCCGTCGGGCGGCTCTCATCTCGGCGGCAGGACCAGTTGTGATCCGTGGGGTTCCCGAGGAGGGAAGTCCGAGGCTGGGTGCGTGAGTGCCGTCCTCTGCGATTGGGCTGGCCGCGGGAACGGGCTTTGCCTTAGGAGCTTTTGGCTTTGGTGGGGCAACGGGTGTTGCTACTGATGCCTTTGGAGACTTCTTCTTGCCCGGCTTCTTGGCTGCTTTAGAACTCTTTTCCTTGGCAGCCTTCTTCTTGACAACCTTCTTAGAATCCACCTTGGGAGCCTTGCGCTTCGAGGCAGGGCCCTTCTTGTTAGCCAAACGCACAAGCTCGGCAAGTGAATCGGAGATGCCTTGGGTGATCTCCTCAACATCAGGCATTGCGTCGTAGTCGGCGAGCAGGCCGAAGTTGACCTCGCCGTCGTAGGACATGATCGCCACGGCAAGGCTGTGGTTTGTCGGAAGGAATGCGATGGGATAGAGGCCGACCATTTTGTGGCCGAGGACATAGAGCGGGAACTGCGGTCCTGGGACGTTGGTCACGATTAGGTTGAAGAGCCGGGTTGAGAAGTTGACACGGGATGCCTGAGCGAGGATGGTCGGTGGAGCCATCTGCTGAACCCCAGCGAGGACCTCAGCGCCCACAGCCTGTTTGCTCTCCTTCAGACCGTCCATTGCTTGCTTGACAAACCGCAGCCTGGCAACCGGGTCCTTGATGTAGACCGGGAGCGGACCGCGCATCACTGCAATCCGGTTGCCGAGTTCGCCTTGCTCGGAGCTAGAGCGAATCGAAACCGGGACTAGGGCGCGCAGCTCAAGGCCTTCGGTGCGAATGCCGCGTGCATGGAGCCAAGTCCGCAGGGCGCCCGAAACAGTTGTGAGTACGACGTCGTTAACGGTGCCGCCGAAAGCGTTCTTGACCGTTTTGAAATCCTCAAGCTGCTCTCTCGTTACAGCTAGGCGCCGGTGGGGGCCGATCTCAACATTGAGAGGTGTTGGTGGCGCGGGGTTGAGGCCTGCCCATGCCAGCTCTCCGACGCCCTCCACGGCCTCGCGTACCTCCTCAAGTGCCTTGTCGGGACGTTGGGCGTAGCGGAGGGCTCTGCTGGCGAGGCCGAACACTCCACGGGCCGCATCACGCAGGCCTGCAGCCACCAGTTCTGCTGCTGACGGCTCAGGATGCGGGGTCCAAGGCTCGATAGTCATGCCCGGCTTAGGCGGGTTCTTCTCAAGGTCAAAAAGGACGGTGGCAAGGTCAACTCCGGAGACGCCGTCGACTAGAGCGTGGTGTGTCTTGTTAATCAGCGCGAAGCGATTGTCCTCAAGTCCTTCGATGATCCACATCTCCCACAGAGGCTTGCTTCGGTCCAGCTGCTGGGAGGCAATCCGTGACGCAAGCTGTAGGAGCTGCTCCTCACTGCCCGGATGGGGGAGTGCGGTGTGACGCACGTGGTAGGAGATGTTGAAGGTCGGATCGTCAACCCAGAGTGGCCGCCCGCTATCTCCGGGAGGGAAGGCGAGCTTCTGCCTGTAACGGGGAACCAGATGAAGGCGGCCCTGGATGTGCTCAATGAACTCCTCAAATGGAGGGGCTTGCCCCTCGACGAGAATCACTGCACCAATGTGCATGTGCGAGTTGGATCCCTCCTGCGCTAGGAAAGATGCGTCAACTGCAGTAAGTCGGTCCAGATGCTGCTGTGACATTCGTTCACCCTTAACTGGGTCGGTGACAACTTGGATAAGGCTACCGGGGCTTTGATTAACCCGCATTGGGCGAAATGCACTGGGCGGCAAGGAAGGCTAATGTTGCGAACTCAATGGCTTGGGACTTTTCCACTGAACCGGAATTCGAGGCGCAACTCGAGTGGATGCGCGGCTTTGTCCGCGAGGAAATCTGGCCGATGGAAACCCTCGACTTAAGCCTCGAGCAGGTCAACGAGCTCTTCAAGCCGCTGCAGGAGCAAGTCAAGGAGCGAGGCCTCTGGGCCGCTCACCTGGACCCGGAAATGGGCGGCCAAGGATTTGGGCAGCTGAAGCTCGGCCTGATGCATGAGATCCTCGGCACCTCGCCACTAGCTCCCTTTGCCTTCGGTAACCAAGCACCTGATTCAGGCAACTCAGAGATCATTGCGCTGGCCGGCACTGCAGAGCAGAAGGACCGCTGGCTGTACCCGCTTCTCAACGGAGATATCCACTCGGCCTTCTCCATGACCGAGCCAAACAGCGCCGGCTCGGACCCAACGCTCCTGACCACCCGGGCAGTCAAGGACGGCGACGGCTGGGTCCTCAACGGCCACAAGTGGTTTACCACCAACGGTTCCCTTGCGGATTTCCTGATTGTGATGGCAGTCAGTGATCCTGAGGCCCGTCCTCACCAGAGAGCGTCGATGTTCATCGTTCCAACTGACACACCTGGCCTTGAGATCATTCGTGATGTTCCAACTATGGAACACCCAGAGGAGCGCTTCGGTCACTTCGGTGGGCATTCAGAGATCCTTTACAAGGACGTTCGCCTCGGCCCAGAGGCCCTGTTGGGTCCTGAGGGCGGCGGCTTCCTAATTAGCCAGCAGCGCCTTTACCCAGGTCGTATCCACCACTGCATGCGCTGGCTCGGCCAGGCCCAACGTGCATTCGACATGCTCTGCGAGCGTTCACTTGTCCGCTATTCGCACGGTTCGCTGCTTTCGGAGAAGGAAACGGTCCAGAACTGGATCGCAGACTCTGCCGCTCAGATCCACGCAGCCCGCTTGATGACTCTTCACGCAGCGTGGAAGATGGACGCCGAGGGTGTTGCTGCCGCTCGTAAGGAGATCTCACTAATCAAGTTCTTCGGCGCCAACTGCCTGCACGATGTAATCGACAGGGCACTTCAAGTCCACGGCTCGCTCGGCTACTCGACCGACCTTCCCCTTGAGGCGATGTACCGCTACGCAAGGGCCGCACGTTTCTACGATGGGCCCGACGAGGTGCACCGCGCCTCTGTATCGCGCCAAATCCTGCGCGGTTACGAGGCACCCGAGGATGGGGTTCCAAGTGAGCACATCCCAACTCGGCGCGATGCTGCCCGCCAGAAGTTTGCGTGGCTGCTCGAGGCCGCAACGGCGAACGATTGAGCGAGGCAGCAAAGGGGCGCGGAAAAGCGCTCGTTGTAGTTCTGCTGGTTCAGTTACTCGTTGGTGGAGCGTTCATCGGGCTTGTTGTGACGGACTCGTTCAACTGCTCGGGTGGGGGCGGTTCGACTCAGGCAGCGCCAACTGGCGTGACAAAGCCCTAATAGGGCTCCCGTGCCCCTAAACTCCAGAATCTGATGCTCAGCACTCCGAAAACATTGCTGCTTGCTGCTCCGCGCGGATACTGCGCGGGAGTTGACCGGGCAGTAGTCACGGTTGAAAGGGCGCTAGCTGAACACGGAGCCCCGGTCTATGTCCGTAAGGAGATCGTCCACAACAAGCATGTTGTCGAGCAGCTTCGGGCCAGTGGCGCCATCTTCGTGGACGAACTCTCAGACGAGATTCCTGTCGGCGCGGTCACCGTGTTCTCAGCACACGGCGTTTCGCCAGCGGTCCATGAGGATGCCAAGGTCCGCGGCCTTCAGACGATCGACGCAACCTGTCCACTGGTGACCAAGGTTCATATTGAGGCGAAGCGCTTCGCAGAGGACGGCTACACCGTTATTTTGGTTGGCCACGCGGGACATGAGGAGGTTGAGGGGACGATGGGTGAGGCACCCGAATCGGTCGTCCTAGTTGAGACTGAGGAGGATGTTGACAAGCTCGACATGACCCAAGATGACAAGCTTGCTCTCGTAACTCAGACGACGCTTTCTGTCGATGAAACCGGAGTGATCATTGACCGTCTTAAAGCTCGTTTTCCACAAATTGTGACGCCGAAACTCGATGACATTTGCTACGCGACCACCAACCGGCAGCTTGCGGTTAAGACCCTCGCAAAAATGTGTGACCTAGTCCTTGTAATCGGTTCAGCCAACTCCTCCAACTCAAACCGTCTCGTCGATGTAACGCGCGACCTAGGCACGGACGCCCATCTGATTGACAACGAGGGTGAGGTCCAAGAGGAATGGCTTATTGGCAAAGAGACGGTCGGGATCACCTCGGGAGCGAGCGCGCCAGAAGAGCTTGTTCAGCGGCTCGTTGAGTTCTTCAGAGCCCGCGGGACGACGGAGGTTAGGGAGGTGGATGTGATCGAGGAGAACGTTCGATTCATGCTCCCCAAGGCTGTTCGCGACACAGTTGTTGCTGACTGAGGCCCGAGGCGTCTAACGCGATGAGAACCGTTGTCATCTCCGACCTTCACCTCGGTGGTCGGCTTGGGGTTGACATCCTGCGAAACAGCACTAATCGCGAAGTCCTCAAGGAGTTCATCGCTGGGGCCGATCGACTTGTTCTGCTCGGCGACACGCTTGAACTCCGCCATGGGCCTGCCAGAGAAGCGGTTGCCGTCGCGATGCCGATCCTTACGGACCTAGCCTCGGTCCTCGGGAAGAAGACCGAGGTTGTGATCGTCGGTGGAAACCATGACCACGCCGTCGTCTCACCTTTGCTTGATGCACGCCGGCGTGAGCAGGATCCAATACCTCTGACTAACTTCGAGACCGCGCCGGCTGACAGCGGTTGGATTAGCGAGTTGATTGAGGAAGCCATGAAGCCGGCCAAGGCAGTGCTGGGTTATCCCTGCGTTCGCATCAACGAGGACGTGGTCGCCTTTCACGGGAACTACTTGGATCGCCACATTTCAGTCCCAACATTTGAACGGCTCGCTGCTGGCGTCATGTCCAGGATCACCGGCCGTCCATCAGATCAAGCGGTCGGCGCTGACGATTACGAGGCGGTGCTGGCACCGATGTACGCATGGGCTTACGAGCTTGCCCAGCAGGTTCCGGGCGGCATGGGCATCGGTGCCCATGGGGCATCCACGAAAGCGTGGAAGGTCCTTGCCGGGGGAAGCGGTCACAAGCCAATACGAAAGAAGGCCGCTGCCATTGGCTTCGCTGGTGCGGTGGGTCTTCTCAACACCGCCAAGCTCGGGCCGCTGCGCAGCGATATTTCCCCTGAGGCTCTGCGGAAAGCTGGGATAGCCGCGGCAGGGGAGGCGGTTGCTGGCCTTGGCCTTGACGCCAAACATGTCCTCTACGGTCACACGCACCGAGCCGGGCCTCTGCCAACCGACATGCTCAGCGAGTGGATGCTTACTGGTGGTCAACAGCTCTGGAACACAGGTTCTTGGGTATTTGAGCAGCACTTCCTCTCGGGAGCACCGCAGGGATCGTCTTACTGGCCGGGCCGGGCCATTGAGGTAATCGATGAAGGGGCGCCCGTCCTCCACTCACTTCTGAACGGCCTGACCGAGGCTGAGATTGTTGGGAACTTGAAGCCCAACGACCAGACTCTCTAGCGGACGTCAGCCGGTCGCGTCAGCGGGCGCAAGCCCGGGCGCAAAGCAGGTAGAGAGCACCGTCACACCAGCGGATGCCTCTATCTCCAGCTCGTCTTCATGGTGGTTTGAGTTGGTGATGACCTCAAGCGCGCACGGCCCAGGTACTGCGAACTCGCGACCGTTGACCGCCACGGTTCCTTCTCCAACTAGTGAGAGCCAGACTGAGCCTGCGGCATATGCGCCATTAGCGGCACCTTGTCGATCTGCGCTGGGAACGATCAGCGCCACATCATCGGCGTCCTCTGGGCGGAACGGGGCCAGCGGCTCCTCTCGGATCCCGAGTAGCCCTTGGATCATCAGCTCGAGGTCGACGTAAAGGCCTTCGCCTACCTGCATGTCCTCAAGCCGAAAGTCGCCGTTGAAGAGGTATCGGCTTGGGTAGCCCTGTGCTCCGTAGAACAGCCACATCTCACCATCGGGGTCGGCAAGGACTGGGTAGGTGATGCCAAGGCGCTTGACGGCAGCCTCTAGTGCGGCTTCGTCCTTCGTCTCTTCGCGTGAGGCCGTATGGACTCCCACGACGCGCAGTCCCGCTTCGGAGTAGCGGTCATGAAGTGCTTGGAGATAAGGGATGGTGCGCATCGACTCTGGACGCGTCATGTCCCAAAGCTCTACGAGGACCGGACGGTGGCGCTGCTTGTCCATCCGCAATGGCGCAGTGTTGAACCACGTCATGTCACGCGGGAAGGGAGGAGCGAGGATGTCGACGGGAGGACGCAGGGGACCGCGATGGTACCGTTTCCACTTCGCCGCCAACCCTTACAACGGAGGAATTCCGAATGTCCACCTTCTTTGACCGCCTTGAATCCATCCGCTCACAGTGGAATGTCCTTGAGCATCCCTTCTATCAGCGCTGGACCAACGGAGAGCTGACCAAGGCTGACTTAGCCGTCTATTCCGGTCAGTACCGCCATGCTGTCGTTGCTCTCGCCGCCGCTTCAGCGCAAGCTGCTGACGTCGCAGATGCCGGTCTCGCGAAGGGCCTTGCAGCCCACGCAGTAGAAGAGGCCGAGCATGTCGCCCTTTGGGACGGCTTCACAGATGCAGTCGGCGGAGACGCTGGCGTCTCACCAACAGCGGAGACTGAGGTCTGCGTGAAGGCATGGGAAGGGACCCCAGACCGTCCGTTCCTCGAGACGCTTGTTGCGCTCTACACGATCGAATCCGGTCAGCCAGAGATCAGCGAGACAAAGCGCGACGGACTTGTTGCCCGTTACGGCTACACGCCCGAGACTCCAGCAACTGAGTACTTCGACCTCCATGCCGAGCTCGACATTGAGCACGCTGAGCTTGCTCGCAAGGCAATTGAGCCACGGCTCGATGGTGCTGACGAAGAAGCACTCCTCGCTGTCGCAGAAGCAACGCTGCGCGGTAACTGGGAGCTGCTGGACGGCGTAGACCGCCTCCTCGGCAGCAAGTAACAACACTTTGGTGACTGCGCGATGAGCAATCGGACTCGTATCGGTGTGCTCGTCGCGTTTGTCGCTGTTGCCGCCCTCGCCTTCCTCGTATTGAAGGGAGGAGACAGTGATTCTGAGTCCTCTGCTGGGGAAGGGTCCACATCACACCTGAGGGCCACCACGCCAGCAACCCATGTCGTGCGCGGCACAGTTGTGGTCTCCAAAGATGGGGCAGTCGGTGGAGTGAAGACCATTGAGGCTCGGTCGGGTGATCGCATTGTGATCTCGGTTACCTCAACCGACGTCAGCGGCGAAGTGCACCTGCATGGGTTTGACATCCATCGGGATCTCGCCCCGGGTAAGACCGTCGAGTTCTCAGTTCCAGCTTCGGCGACATCTGTCGCCAAGGGACAGGGTGTATTTGAGATGGAGATGGAAGCCACGGCTACACAGATCGCCAAGGTCCAGGTCTCACCGTGAGGCTTGGCCGCTCCTTGCGGGCGGTGTTGATTGGCTCAGGGCTTCCCCTAGCCTTCCCGGCCGCAGCCTCTGCTCACGGCATAGCCGCGAAGGCTGACCTTCCCATTCCGGCTTGGCTGTTTGCCTGGGCGGCGACACTGGTGTTGCTTGTGTCCTTTGGCGGCTTGGCGGTTCTATGGAGGAGTCCGCGCTTGGCCGGGTCAGGAACGCGCGACCTAGTCCGGCTTGGGCTCTGGGCGGACGTTCTGCTGGGAACCAGCGGGGTTGCATGGTTTGGTTTGGTCTGCTGGGCAGGTCTGACTGGGACATTCGTCTCCACGGCCAACTTGGCTCCCACAGCGGTGTGGGTTCTCTTCTGGGTGGGGATGCCCATCGTTAACGCGTTCTTTGGAGATGTATTCCGACTCCTGAACCCGTGGCGCGCAGTTGGCCGTCTCTGTGGCTGGCTGGTGGCCAAGCTTCTGCGTGACGGCGTCCCAACCCCAAATGGTTGGCCTTCGTGGCTTGGCAGGTTGCCAGCCGCACTTGGCCTGGTAGCTATCGGATGGGTGGAACTCGCCTACACAGGAAGGGACGACCCTTCGATCCTCGCCTCACTGGCCCTTGGCTACGCGGCAGTGCAGTTGGTCGGGATGAGTGCGTTCGGCGTGGAGGCTTGGTCTGATCGAGGTGACCCGCTCGGCGTTGCTTTCTCACTGATTGCCCGGATTGCGCCCTTCGAGCGGACTGAAGGGGTGCTGAGGCTGAGAGCGCCTCTGGCGGGGCTCGTGAGGATGCCCTCAGTCGGTTGGACACAGCTAGTTCTGCTTGTGATGATCGGTGTGACCAGCTTTGACGGGTTCACTCAGGGGCCGATCTGGAGTGATCTCTCGCAGACACTCTCAGTCAGGGCGAAGGCACTTGGTTTTACGCCCACGGGGTCTGCTGAGGCAGCTTCGACAGTCGGGATAGCGCTGGCACTGGCCTTGGTCTGCGGTATCTGGTCAGCGGGAGTCTGGGGTGCATCCAAGGAGCTGAAACGCCCGGCCCGAGAGGTTGCTAGGACATTCAGTCACGTCCTTGTCCCGATTGCTCTCGCTTACACAGTTGCTCACTACGCCTCCCTGCTGCTGATCCAAGGGCAGGCGCTTGGATATCTGATCTCTGACCCGACGGGGTCGGGCGCAGACTGGTTTGGAACGGCGCAATGGAGCATTGACTACGGGCTGATCAGCCCCACGGGCGTCTGGTGGCTCCAAGTCGGTGCGTTGCTGGTTGGTCATATCGCAGCGCTTGTTCTAGCCCACGATCGCGCACTAGAGGTTGCGGCAGATTCCCGCACGGCAACCCGTTCACAGATCCCAATGCTGATCGCCACCGTTGCGTTCACAACGCTTGGCCTATGGCTGCTCTCGGCGGCGAGCCTCTGATGGCTGTCGCCATTAGCGTTCCAATGGGGCACCTTGGTCACTGGGCTGGAGTGTTCTATGCGGTGCCCGTAATTCTTCTCCTGCTCTGGGCCGGCGTTGCGCGGCTGGTTAGGTTGAGGAAGGCTCGGGGTAGCGCTGGAGTCGGCACAGATCCCTCCTCTGCGGAGTAGCGCTAAAGCCGGCCATCAGGCTTTTACCAAAGCTTTCACCATTCCCAATCGCACCTCTCCCCGGGAAGCGGCATACTGATCCCGTGGTCGTTGTAAGGGTCCACATCCCGCCCCTAAATCTCCAAGGAGGAGACACCTTGCGTAAATCAATTCTCGCTGCAGCACTTGCTGCGGTAACTTCGCTCGCCATTGTGGCGAGTGCTTCAGCAGCACTAGTTCAGCAGGCCCAAGTCAAGACTCTGCCACTGACGGGGTCTCTGGCTCCCAAGGGCAAAGGTTACGTTCTGATTGATGCCTATTTGTCGACGCGTGACACGGCTTCGACGCGTGGTGCGTTCAAGACCAATCCGGTTGGGAAGGTCTTCTTGGACTTCCCTGCTGGTTCCACGATCAACAAGGCCTCGGGTCCTGTTTGTAATCAGAGTGAGTACTCGGCGCCTTCAGCGTTGAAGACTCTTTGTGCCAGCTCTCTGATTGGTACGGGTTGGGCTTTGCTTAACCATGGTTCCAGTGATGCTTCAGCTCAGTTGACTGGTGCTGCTAGCTACTGCCTTACGGCTGATAAGTCGACGTACATGGCTACTTATGAGGGTGTTACAGGAACTGGTCCTAGCTGCTTGCCTCAGGGTGACATTTGGGTCCAGCTCTCTGCCTACCAGGGTGGCATTGAGAAGGCTCAGTGGTGGTGTTACGGCGATGCTGGCTCACCTAAGCCTGGTGCTGCTGAAGGCTCAGTGGTGGTGTTACGGCGATGCTGGCTCACCTAAGCCTGGTGCTGCTTGTAACAACAAGCAGTCCGGTGGCGATGCCACAGGCAAGACCTACAACAAGTTCAACGACACCACCAATGCGAGCGGGTTCAATGGCTGCAATATCATCTTTGCGACTGACAATGCTGTTGCTCCACTTTCGTTCGGTGGGGTTAGCAACCAGTGCAAGAACCGTTTGTCCGTGATCGTTCCGGCTCTGAACGGAACTGGTGCTGGTCTTGGTGAGTTGACGGGTGGCATCGTGCTGACTGACTTCGCACTGAAGATCACACGCGCGAACTACCTCAAGGCTGGCGCATGCACGAGCAGCAAGAAGTGGGCATTCACGACAACGGTTATCTACTCAACTTTCAAGGGTGAGTCGACTGGTCCAAGCCCAGCTCAGAACATCGTGACCTACAACAACACCTGCCGGGCGTAGTACTCAGCCAGCAAGAGTTGTGAAAGGGACGGCCCCGCCATACGGCGGGGCCGTTTCTCGTTAAGAGGAACCTGCCGAGTAGCCGCGTGGGTCACCCCTGAACGAAACTTTGTGAGTCGTCAACGGTTCTAGATTGCGAAGTTGTGTGAGATCCGTCATAGTGTGCATTTCCAAGTCAAGCGCTGTATCCCCAAGGAGGAGAGACTTTGCGCAAACTAATCACCATCACGGCACTGGCCGCAATTGGTTCACTTGCCCTCGTAGGCAGTGCATCAGGTGCGCTCGTGCAGCAGTCCCAGATCAAGCTTCAGCCGCTCACGGGGTCTCTGGCTCCCAAGGGCAAGGGCTATGTGAAGCTCGATTCCTATCTGTCCACTCGTGACGCTGCTTCGGCGCGCGGGGCGTATAAGACGAATCCGGTTGGCAAGGTCTTTATGGACTTCCCTGCTGGTTCCACGATCAACAAGACTTCGGGTCCTGTTTGTAATCAGAGTGAGTACACGGCGCCTTCAGCGTTGAAGACTCTTTGTGCCAGTTCTCTGATTGGTACGGGTTGGGCTTTGCTTAACCATGGTTCCAGTGATGCCTCAGCTCAGTTGACTGGTGCTGCTAGCTATTGCGCTACGGCTGAGAAGTCGACGTACATGGCTACTTACGAGGGTGTTACCTCGACTGGTCCTAGCTGCTTGCCTCAGGGTGACATTTGGGTTCAGGTCTCTGCTTACCAGGGTGGTATTCAGAAGGCTCAGTGGTGGTGTTACGGCGATGCTGGCTCACCTAAGCCTGGTGCTGCTTGTAACAACAAGCAGTCCGGTGGCGATGCCACAGGCAAGACCTACAACAAGTTCAACGACACCACCAATGCGAGCGGGTTCAATG
>JAPLCJ010000047.1 GCA_026392255.1 Solirubrobacterales bacterium | reverse complement strand
TTCCTTTGAGTTTTAGCCTTGCGGCCGTACTCCCCAGGCGGGGCACTTAATGCGTTAGCTGCGGCACGGATCTCGTTGGTTGAGACCCACACCTAGTGCCCAACGTTTACGGCGTGGACTACCAGGGTATCTAATCCTGTTTGCTACCCACGCTTTCGCTCCTCAGCGTCAGTACCGGCCCAGAGTGCCGCCTTCGCCGCTGGTGTTCTTCCTGATATCTGCGCATTTCACCGCTACACCAGGAGTTCCACACTCCCCTACTGGATTCTAGTCACAGCAGTATCAGGTGGCCTCTCCGAGTTGAGCTCGGAGCTTTCACACCTGACTTACTGAACCGCCTACGAGCTCTTTACGCCCAATGATTCCGGACAACGCTTGCCCCCTACGTATTACCGCGGCTGCTGGCACGTAGTTAGCCGGGGCTTCTTTTGAAGGTACCGTCACTCCAGCCTGCTGTTCACAGGCCGAGCTTCGTCCCAACTGAAAGGGGTTTACAACCCGAAGGCCGTCTTCCCCCACGCGGCGTTGCTGCGTCAAGCTGTCGCTCATTGCGCAAGATTCCCCACTGCTGCCTCCCGTAGGAGTCTGGGCCGTGTCTCAGTCCCAGTGTGGCTGATCGTCCTCTCAGACCAGCTACCCATCGTTGCCTTGGTAGGCCATTACCCCACCAACTAGCTAATGGGCCGCAGGCTCATCCCGACGCGGAGGCCGAAGCTTCCTTTCCTCGCAGATCTCGTGATCTGAGAGCACATCCGGTATTAGCCCGGGTTTCCCCGGGTTGTCCCGATCGTCAGGGCAGATTGCCCACGTGTTACTCACCCGTTCGCGGCTCTGCCCCAGGGCAAGCCCTGGTTCGTCGCTCCACTTGCATGTGTTAAGCACGCCGCCAGCGTTCGTCCTGAGCCAGGATCAAACTCTCCGTGAAGAACTGCGTACTGCTAAACGGAGTCGCCTGCAGACCACTCGAGGGCCGCCGAGTACACAAGTGGCGACCGGATCTACAGACTTCGAAACTGCTTCTTACATTGTGGCCGCTGGCGCAACCACAACATTCGGACTTGGACGTACAAACCAATCACCGAAGTGATCGGTAGTACGCATGCTGCTGGGTTGTCAAAGACCGCCGTGCTCCCCACCGAGTAGAACCCGGATGAAGTCACGATCCAGCCGAAACTGGAGCGGACGGTGAGTGTAGCGGTTTGGCGATGCTCAGGCGGACTGCGATGAATTGCCCAAGACCAAAAGCCGGGCATCACGCTTCTTACCGCGCTGCAGAACTCCCCCAGCGAGCGTCTCAGCGCTGTGGTCTAGACCTTCCATCCGCTCTCCGTTCAGGCGAATGGCGCCCTCCTCAATGTTCCTTCTGGCTTCACTTCGCGAAACCCCATAAGCAGCCGCAACAAGGGCAGGAACGTGAACCATTCCCTCGCCATCACCAGCGAACTCAAAGGCTGTGGCATCAGTCGGGAGCTCATTCTCAATGAAGCGGCTGTCGAAGTCAGCCTGGGCAGCAATACCAGTGCCCTCACCGTGGAACCGCTCAACCAAGGCGGAAGCTAGGGCGCGCTTTGCATCTCTCGGTCCAATGCTCCCGTCGAGCGAGACATCGAGCAGAAGACGACACCACTCCTCCAGAGCCGTGTCAGGGATGCTCATCGTCTTGCCGTAGATCTCGGCCGGTGACTCAGTCACGCCGATGTAATTCCCGATGCTCTTGGACATTTTCTTGACGCCGTCGGTGCCAGTCAGGATCGGCAGTTCCATGGCGATCTGCTCGGGTTGACCGAACGCCCTCTGCAGATCCCGGCCAAGCAGCAGGTTGAAATGCTGATCCGTCCCACCCAACTCCACATCGGCCGAGACAGCGACTGAGTCGTAGCCCTGAAGGATCGGATAGAGCAACTCAAGAACGCTCACTGGTGAGCCTTCCTTAAGTCGCTTTGAAATGTCATCACGATCAGTTACCTGTGCAACAGTCGTCGTCCGCAAGATCTCGAACAGCTTCTCCAAGGGCATGTCGAGCCACTCGCCATTCCGACGAATCTCAAGCTGTTCCTCGAGGAGAACAAGCTTGGCCTGCGCTGCGAAGGTCTCGGCGTTGGCCTCAATCTCCTCTGAGCTCAGCTGCGGCCGCGAACCGCTCCGTCCGGAGGGGTCACCGACCTTGGCAGTCCAGTCACCAATGATGAGCACGACCGTGTGCCCAAGCTCCTGAAACTCGCGAAGCTTCCCTAGCACCACAGAAAAGCCAAGGTGAATGTCAGGGGCGGTTGGGTCAATCCCCAGCTTGACGCGGAGCGGACGCCCCTCCTTGGCTACTGTGGAGAGCAGCAAGGCAAGTCCACCCTTGGGCAGACACTCCACAACATTGCGCTCTAGCCAGCTAGCGGCCGCCGTCGGGTCACCCATTGCCGCAGCAGGGGGACTCGGGTGTAGTGGACTGAACTCCGCCATCTGGGCCAATGCTAGACTCGTCCCTCCCGGAGCGCCTGCCGCAGCCCGTCTGGAGAGATGCGTGGCAAGCCTTCCCGAGAGCTAAATATGACCGAAGACGCACCACAATCACCCACGGAAAGGGCCGAGCGCCGAAGCCGGGGCCGCGAGTCCAGACCGCCCCAAGTCCACCGTTGGCGTGCCGCCCTAGTGCTGGCCGGTCTAGGCGTGGTTGCTCTCATCTCGCTCGTCTTTGGAGTGCTGACAGCGGTCTCGGCTGATCTACCCGGTCTCGAAAACCGCGAGGAATACAAACACTCAGCGAACTCCATCCTCTACGACACGCGCGGTCGCGAGCTCGGCCGGCTAACAGGCCCCCAGAATCGTTTCCTGGCCAAGTCCGAGCAGATCACACCAGCGATCAAGCACGCGGTGATTGCTATCGAGGACCGCCGTTTTTATGAAAACTCAGGCATCGACTACCGCGGCATCGGTCGGGCGCTCTGGCAGGACCTCTCGGAGGGCGCTGCAGTACAAGGTGCTTCGACAATCACTCAGCAGTTCGTCAAGAACGCGCTTTCCGCGGCCAACACGCGGACCGTTTTTCAGAAGCTCAAGGAGTCGGTTCTCGCCTACCACCTAAACCGTCGGTGGTCCAAGGACAAGATCTTGACTGAGTACCTCAACACCATCTATTTCGGTCAGGGCGCTTACGGCATTGAGTCCGCTGCCCGCGTCTACTTTGGGAAGGCACATCCTGGCTGTGGTGATAGCGCCGCTGACCCCTTCTGCGCATCCGACCTCGACACGGCGGAAGCAGCAACGCTTGCTGGAATCATCGCCTCGCCAATTGGGTTCGACCCAATCGCTCACCCCGTTGCGGCAACCAATCGTCGGAACACGGTCCTGGCCTCAATGCACTCTCAAGGGTTCTTGACCGATACCGAGTACCAAGCAGGCCTGATCCGAACCGTTCCGGACGAAACTGACATCACCCCACCCTCAGAGGACAGCAAGTCTCCCTATTTCTCGAGCTGGGTAAAGAGTCTTCTGGTCTCAAAGCTTGGGGCCACTCGCGCATACACGGGGGGCCTCAAGATCCGGACCACGATCGACCTTGACTTACAAGCCGCTGCCGAGACAGCCGTCTCCAACATGCTGCCAGCCGGATCCGGTCTTCCCTCCGCGTCACTTGTGGCTATCGACAATAAGTCCGGTGAGGTCCGAGCGATGGTGGGTGGCCCCAACTATGCCCGCCACCCGTTCAACCTCGCTACACAGGGCCACCGGCAGCCTGGCTCGTCATTCAAGCCGTTCACTCTCGCCGTAGCACTCCAGAAAGGGATCTCCGCCAGCTCCGTCTGGGAATCGCGCAAGAAGATTTTCACCGTTCCTCGCACCGGTGGAAAGGAGTTCTTCATCGTCAACAACTACGAGAATTCCTACGCTGGGACACGGAGCCTGAGCGACGCGATGGTGACCTCGGACAACTCTGTCTATGCCGAGCTCGGAATCAAGGTAGGTACCGGCCGCATTGCTCAGTTGGCCAATCAGATGGGCATTCGCTCGCCGATCTCAACCAACTACGCCGTGACCCTGGGAGGCCTACGCGAAGGAGTTTCGCCGCTCGATATGGCCCACGCGTATGAGACCTTCGCCACTGGCGGTGTTCGCATCGGAAGCGCCAACGAATTCGGCGGGATCGATGGCGGGCCTGTTGGGATCGAATCGATCAGGGACCCGCGGGGCCGTCTGCTCGCAAAGAACGAACGAAGCCGAACTCGAGTCATGTCCAGTGCCGTGGCAACAACGGTTCAAAGTGTGCTTGAGGGTGTCGTCTCGAGCGGAACAGGTAAGGCCGCCAGAACTGGCGGTTTTGCTGCCGGTAAGACCGGAACCACAGAGAACTACGGTGACGCCTGGTTCGTTGGTTGGAACGAGCAGTACACAGTGGCTATCTGGGTTGGCTACCCAGATCGACTCAAATCGATGAAGACGGAGTACGACGGTGGACCCGTCGCCGGAGGCACATACCCAGCAGAGATTTGGAGGAACTTCATCCTCGCTGCCATGTCAATTGGCCGCAATCGCGTGGCCGCAGAAGCAGCACGTAAAGCTGGCTTGTCGGCCCCAGCTCAGGGCACCGATACCTCGGGGTCGGGCTCATCTTCCGGCGGATACAGCGGGGGTGCCTCTGGTGGAGGCTCACAGCAGGCCCCAAGCAGCCCCCCTACCCCTTCAGGTGGCGGTGGCGGTCAATCTTCTGGCGGAGGCGGAGGAGGCGGCTCCGATGGCTCCACAGGGGACACAGGTGGTGGCACGGCTCCATCGGGCGGAGCCGGCGGTGCCGGTCCCAGCGGATAGCCAGTAATCAGCCCAGCGATAAGTGCGCTGCATGGGCCTTGCCCAGTTGTTCTCTGACCCGATCCAAGGCTGTTCCACCCTCTGAACGCTTGGACTCAAGCGTCTGACCGGGTTCAAGCAACCCGGCGTACTCAGGCAGCAGAAGTGCCGAGGCGCCAGACACTTCAGCCTCTGTCAGCTCAGCTAGGCCTCGACCTGACTCAACTGCGAGTCGGACGAGTGCTGCAACCACTCCGTGAGCATCACGGAACGGCATCCCCTTGCCGACGAGCAGGTCGGCAAGGTCCGTGGCCGCAACAAGATCATCTCCAGCCGCTTCAGCCATTGCTTCCCTGTTGAAAGAAGCGGCGGCCAGCATCCGAGCTGCCGCCTCGATTGACATCTCCACCGTCTCAGCAGAGTCAAAGAGATGCTCTTTGTCCTCTTGAAGATCCTTGTTGTAAGTCAAAGGAAGTGCGTGCATCACACCATGTAGGGCTGCCAGATGCCCCACAACCCGCGGGGCCTTTGCCCGCAGAAGCTCGGCTGCATCGGGGTTCTTCTTCTGAGGCATGATTGATGACCCCGACGACCAGCCGTCTGACATTGAGACAAAGTTGAACTCCTGACTGCTCCATAGGACCAGCTCGGCGCCAATCCTCGACAGGTGCGTTGCGCAGATCGCGTGGGCCGAAAGAAGCTCAAGTGCAATATCCCTATCGGCGACAGCGTCAATCGAGTTAACAGCGACCCCGTCAAAGCCGAGTTCCTTAGCCACCATGCGTCTATCCGTATCGAAATTCACTCCCGCAAGGGCTCCTGCTCCTAATGGCATCGACCGCTTAGAGGCCGCCTCGACCGCAAGAAACCGGTTGCGATCTCGGTTGACCATCCAAAACCACGCGAGCGCATGGTGTGAGAGATAAACCGGCTGCGCGCGCTGCAGGTGTGTGTAGCCAGGCAGCGCCCAATCAAGGTGACCCTCCGCAAGAGCGAGCAGCACCGTCTCAAGCTCGCCGCAGGCGTCCGCTGCGGCCCTTGCATGCGCGCGAATCCAGAGCACAAGCCCAGTCGCCACTTGGTCATTTCTCGAGCGGGCAGTATGCATTCGCGCCCCGGCGTCCCCAATCAGAGCAGTCACGCGCCGCTCGATTGCCATGTGAATGTCTTCATCAGTCTCGAGGAACTCAAACAGACCACCCTCAAGCTCGGCCTCGACGGTGCCGAGAGCGCCGATAATCGCGTGACTGTCACTCGTCTCAATGATTCCTCTGGAGGCGAGCATGGTGACGTGTGCCCTTGAGAGGGCAATGTCGTATGGAGCTAGCCGCCAATCAAAGCCGGCGGAGCTATTCATCCGACTGAAGAGCGGATCTTGGGGTTCTCTGAAGCGGGACACGGCCGCTGAGTCTAAGCGCCGGAGGCGTTTGTCATCGCTGTTGCCAGCGATTCCGCGACACGGGCAACCTCGGCCTCGGTCAGCCCAGGGAAAAACGGAAGAGCTAGGCCGCGTGAGCCCGCCGCCTCAGCGACTGGGAACTCTCCCGGACGTGAACCACTCACCTCAGCGAGGTGGCCCATCAGGTGCAGAGCAGGAAGGTAGGGCTTGCAGTCAACTCCAGCAGCCCTCAGAGCCAGAATGACCGCATCTCGGTTCACGTGGTTTGGAAGCGTCACTACATAGACGAACCAACCACGCGTTCCACCCTCCCAGCTAGCTGCCGGGATTCCAACGTCGACGTTTTCCAGTGCCGCCGCGTAGAGCTCGGCCAGTGCTGTCCGCATGGCCAGCATCCCGTCAAGGCGATCGAGCTGGACAACCCCGATCGCTGCCGCGATCTCACTTAGCCGATAGTTGTAGCCAAGCCGGTCGTGGTCAAGCCATCCCATGTCGACTGCTCGACCTTGATTACGCTCGCTTGCGATGACCTCGCTAATCGAGCCTTCATTGCAGGTCACCATGCCGCCCTCTCCGGTGGTCATTTGTTTGTTGGCGTAGAAGCCAAACACCGATGGATGTCCCCTGCCGCCGACGGGAACACCTTCAAGATCAACTGCCCCAAGGGCCTCACATGAGTCCTGAACGATGGGGAGCTTCAGGTTCTCCAAGATGTCAACTCGGGCGGGCATTCCGAAGATGTCTACCGGGAGGAAAGCAGCGGTTCTTTCGGTAACTGCGGCAGCCGCAGCCTCAGGATCAATGGTCAGGCTTACCGGGTCGACATCTACAAAGACAGGCTTTGCACCCGCGTACAGAATGGCGTTGGCCGACGCGACAAACGAGAACGGCGACGTGATGACCTCGTCCCCCGGCCCGACTCCGACCGCATTAAGTGCCAGGTGGAGGCCCGCGGTACCCGACGAGACCGCCAAAGCATGTTTCGTGCCTAATCTCGCAGCAAAGCGCTGCTCAAATTCAACCGTTTTTGGACCAAGGCTAAGCTGTCCAGAGCGAAGCACCGCAAGAACCGCAGCTTCCTCCTCGGGCCCGATGACCGGCCTAGCGAGCGGGATGGAGCCGTCAGCTGACAAGGCCCAATCAGTCCTCTGGGCCGCGCCGGATCGGCTGCATCCCGTATTCCAACGAATCTACGAGAGCCTCCCACGAGGCCTCAATCACATTGGGTGACACGCCTGTGGTCCCCCAGACCGTCTCCCCGTCCGTCGCATCGAGCAGCACGCGAGTGACAGCGTCCGTTCCGCGATTCTCGTTGAGGATCCGCACCTTGAAGTTGACGAGATCAATCCGCTCCAGCTCAGGATGAACCTGCCCAACCGCGGCCCTGAGTGCACTATCCAATGCGTTGACTGGACCATTTCCCTCAGCCGTGCTGACCTGCTGTTCACCGTTGACGAGCACCTTCACCGTTGCTTCAGTCTTGACTCCGCCGTTGGCGATCTTCTCCACAATCACCTTCCACGATTCCAATTCAAAGAGCGGCTCGAACCCACCGGTTTCCTTCCGAATCATCAGCTCTAGAGATGCGTCGGCAGCCTCGTAGTGATAGCCAGCATGCTCTCGCTCTTTGACGGTTTCGACCAGACGCCCTGCGGTCTCGTCATCCAAGTTGAGACCCATAAGTTCAGCCCGGGCTTGGATCGTGCCCTTGCCTGAGAGTTCCCCAACCAAGAGCTCACGGTGATTGCCCACAGACTCAGGGTCGATGTGCTCGAAGGTCTTGGCGTCCTCCATAACACCGGCAACATGCATGCCACCTTTATGAGCGAAAGCACTGCGTCCTACGTACGCCTGTGCTGGGTTTGGAACTCGGTTGCAGATCTCGTCGACAAAGTGTGAAACGCGGGTAAGCGACGTCACATGACCAGCCGGTAGGCATCTGATCCCGAGCTTGAGCTCAAGGTTGGCAGCAACCGACACAAGGTTGGCGTTCCCGCAGCGCTCCCCGATCCCATTAATGGTCCCTTGGACGTGAACCGCCCCAGCCTCTACCGCTGCGAGAGAGTTAGCAACGCCGCACTCAAGGTCGTTGTGGCAATGGATTCCGACCTTAGCTTGGCCTGCAACCTCAGCGCAAATCGCTCCGACGGCTTCCGCAACCTGAGTGGGGAGCGTCGCACCGTTGGTATCGCAGAGAACTACGGTCTCAGCCCCTCCGCGAACAGCCGCTCGGATGCACTCGAGGGCGTACTCACGGTCGTCGCCCCAGCCGTCGAAGAAGTGCTCAGCGTCGTAGATAACCCTCTGCCCACCGGCAACAAGGAAGGCAAGCGAATCCTCAATCATTGCCAGGTTCTCAGAGCGGTCAACCTTGACCACCTTCTCAAGGTGGAGTGACCACGTCTTCCCAACAATGGTCGCCACTGGTGCTCCGCTATCGGCAACCACGCGCAACGACGGGTCGTCTCCTGGCTCTGTCCCGCGCCTGCGCGTCATTCCAAACGCAGCAACGGCTGAGTGACGCAGCGGGTTCTTACGGAGGAGATCGAAGAGCTCTATCTCCTTGGGGTTTGATGACGGAAAGCCCGCCTCCACAAAACCAACTCCAAGTTCGTCCAGCCGTTGGGCAACACGCAGCTTCTCCTCCGCAGACAGGGAGAGTCCCTCCCCCTGCATTCCGTCGCGGAGGGTTGTGTCGTATAGCTCTACCGTTCTCACGCGTCGGCGGCGCTTGCGCCAGCCGGTGGGACAACCGGGTCAAGCCACTCGAGATGGAGACCACCTCGACCATGGACCGCATCGTCGTACAACGCTTGAAGCTTGCGCGTGACAGGACCGGGCCCGCCGGAGCCGATCTGCCGATCATCAATTTCGCGCACGGGAACAACCTCAGCGGCCGTCCCAGTGAGGAACACCTCGTCGGCCAAATAAAGCTCAGCCCGTGCAATATCGCGGCTTGTCACATCAAGCCCTGCGTCCGCGGCAAGAGTGTGGATGGTCCTGCGGCTTATGCCGTCGAGGACACTCGCGGTCTGAGGTGGCTCGATCAGCTGCCCATTGCGGACGATGAAAATGTTCTCTCCAGACCCTTCGCTGACCACTCCTTGGGCGTCAAGCATGATGGCCTCGTCGTAACCGCCCTTAAGACTCTCGACCTTCGCGAGAACACTGTTGAGGTACTGACCGGAGGCCTTTGCATGTGGGATCAGCGCGTCAGGAGCGAAACGCCTCCATGAGGAGACCTTCGCTCGGATGCCCTTCTCCTTGCCATCGTCGCCAAGGTACGAACCCCAAGGCCAGACAGCAATGACAACATCAACAGGCGCTTCAAGGGGATTGAGGCCCATCACGCCATAACCGCGAGTCGCCAATGGCCGGATGTAGCAGTGGGCAAGTCCATTGCGAGCGATCAGGTCCAGAGTGGCGAGCCTCAGCTCCTCCACGGAGTAAGGAATATCCATGTAGAAAAGCCGCGCGGACTCATGCAGCCGCTCTAGGTGCTCGGTGTGTCTAAAGACCGCAGTGCCTTGTTCACCGTCATAGGCGCGGATCCCCTCGAACACGCTTGTTCCATAGTGAAGCCCATGTGTGAGCACGTGGACCTTAGCCTCAGCCCAAGGGACAACCTCGCCATTCATCCAGATGAATTCTGCCTGCTCCACGTTGTTCTCCTATCAGTCAAGTCGCGTTAGAACTGCCTCGGTTGCCTCGGCGGTGCTCGCCTGACCGCCTAGATCCCGAGTACGAATTCCGTCCGCAACCGCACGATCGACACTGGATTCTAACGCTGCAGCCTGATCTGGCATTGAAAGACCGTGGCGTAGCATCATCGCGGCCGAAAGGAACATTGCGAACGGGTTGGCAATGCCTTGGCCAGCAATGTCTGGAGCAGAGCCATGGACCGGTTCAAACAGACCTGGTGAGCCGTCCTCCCCGAGCGATGCACTGGGCAGAAGGCCAATCGAACCGGTAATCATTGCGGCCTCATCACTAAGAATGTCTCCAAACAGATTCTCGGTCAGGATCACATCGAACTTCGACGGCTCGGCCACCAACTGCATGGCGGCGTTGTCCACCAAAAGATGGTCAAGAACAACTTCCGGGAACTCTTCTTGGTGGACTCTGGTGACCGTCTCGCGCCAGAGTCGCGATGACTCAAGAACGTTGGCCTTGTCCACGCTTGTGACTCCGCGCCTTGCGGCCGCGAAGCCAACTCGAGCAATCCGCTCAACCTCAGCAACGGAGTACTCGCAGGTGTCATATGCGGTGTCGCCATCACGCCCGCGCTTCCCAAAGTAGATCCCACCCGTCAGCTCGCGGACCACCAGGAGGTCGGTCCCCCGAATGATCTCCTCACGCAGAGGACTCGCATCAGCAAGTGCTGGAACCGGACGCACTGGACGCAGGTTGGCGAAGAGACCCATCCCGGCCCTCAGCCCCAACAGTCCCTGCTCAGGACGCGGCGCATCCGGATCTGTCGTGTCCCACTTGGGTCCACCAACGGCTCCAAGAAGAACGGCATCAGCGGCCTTGCACGCGGTGAGTACCTCGTCGGTCAGCGCTACTCCGCTCTCATCAATCGAACAGCCGCCCATCAGGCGGGTGTCGAACTCAAACTCCCCGAGGCGATCAAGTACCTCGACGGCGGCAGAAGCTATTTCGGGCCCAATCCCGTCACCGGGGAGAAGAACAATTTTTGGCACGGTCGAGTCGCTCACAGTGAGGTCGTCGGCACATGGTCAAGCTCGCGCTCTTGCTCGAACTTGCTGATGGCATCAACTTGAGCGAGGGTGATGGCAATGTCATCTAGACCGCCGAGCAGCCGCTCCCGGATGTCGTCGTCAATCTCAAAGGGGACGCTCTGGCCCGCAAAACGGACAACCTTGTCAGTCAGGTCGATTTCGGCCTCAGTTGCCTGCATAAGACCGCGGATGGACTCCTCGGGAAGCACTACCGGCAGAAGCCCAATCTTCGTACAGTTTGAGTAGAAGATGTCGGCAAAGCTGGACGAAACAACAGCACGGAAGCCGTAGTCCTCTAGTGCCCAAGGGGCATGCTCGCGCGACGAACCACAGCCAAAGTTGCGTCCCGCAACGAGAATCGGATTAGTTGGAAGATCCCAGCCTGGCTCTTTTGCCCAGTCGTAGAAAAGAAACTCGCCGAAGCCGGTCCGCTCAATCCGCTTCAAGAACTGCTTGGGAATGATTTGATCCGTGTCAACGTCGCTCCGATCAAGGACACTCACGCCACCGCTGATGATGTTGACCTTTTCCATTACGCCTCCCAGGCCCGGATGTCGACGAAGTGTCCCTTGATGGCCGCTGCGGCTGCCATCTGAGGCGAGACGAGATGGGTGCGTCCACCTCGACCTTGCCGGCCCTCGAAGTTACGGTTAGAAGTTGAAGCGCAGCGCTCGCCGGGAGAGAGCGTGTCTGGGTTCATCCCGAGACACATAGAGCAGCCGGCATCCCGCCAGTCAAACCCTGCCTCGCGGAAGATGTCATCCAGGCCCTCACTCTCAGCCTGAATTTTGACTTTGGCCGAACCTGGAACAACCATGGCGCTGACAGTCGAGGCCACTTTGTGACCCTTGACAATTTTCGCGGCAGCCCGCAGGTCGCCAATCCGCGAATTGGTACACGAGCCGATGAAGACCCGATCGAGCTGGATCTCCTCTATCGGTGTTCCAGCAGTCAGATCCATGTACTCAAGGGCACGTTCCTCGCCGCCATCCCGTGGAGTTGGGACCGAAGCCGTAACCGGCGCGACCATGCTCGGAGTTGTCCCCCATGTGACCTGCGGCGAGATCGCAGTCACGTCAACGACCATCTCCCGATCAAAGCTCGCCCCTTCGTCTGTCTTTAGCAGCGCCCACCTCTCCGCGGCAGCCGCAAGGTCGCTCGGACCACCTGGCCGCTCATCGCCAAACCAAGCAAGGGTCGTTGCGTCAGGCGCGATCATCCCTGCCCGTCCCCCGCCCTCAATAGTCATGTTGCAGACCGTCATCCGACCCTCCATGGAGAGAGCCTCGATTGCCGGCCCGCAGTACTCGACGACGTGACCGCTGGCGCCATCCACCCCCATCTGACCGATTGTCGCGAGAATCAAATCCTTAGCCGTGACGCCAAAACCGGGCATACCTTCGTAGGTGATGCGCATGCTCTTAGGCTTGTTCTGAACCATCGTCTGGGAAGCGAGCACATGCTCAACTTCGCTCGTGCCGATACCAAACGCGAGAGCACCAAACGCACCATGGGTGGCCGTGTGGCTGTCACCACAGACAATCGTCATACCTGGCTGAGTCACGCCCTGCTCCGGACCGATCACGTGGACGATCCCCTGTCGCCCTGAGCCAAGCGAGAAGACTGGAACTCCGAACTCCGCGCAGTTGGTCTCGAGCGCCTCTACCTGCGTCCGCGAGAGCACGTCGCGGATCATGGAGGCCGAAGTCACACCGTCGGTTGGAACGTTGTGATCGGCCGTTGCCAATGTTCGGTCTGGTCGACGGACTGTGCGACCTGCAAGGCGTAGACCCTCAAACGCTTGCGCGCTCGTCACCTCGTGCACCAGGTGCAAGTCGATCCAGATCAGGCCAGGAGCAACCTCGTGCTGGGCCCAGATCTTGTCGAAAAGTGATGTTGGAGTCATGGCGTGCCCTTCATGTCAGTTGTCATCGGAGTCTTGGAGCGGCGAACGGCGTTTGAAAGCGCCCGAACATAAGCCTTTGCTGCGGCCTCAACCACGTCGGTGGCTACTGCCTGTCCTGCACCGGTAACGCCGCCGAGGTCAATCACTACGGAGGTCTCCCCCAGTGCGTCCTCACCAGCAGTCACGGCGTCTACGCGAAACTCGCGCAGGGATGGAGCGTATCCGGACGCGTTGGCGATCGCTTGGAAGAGTGCATCGAAGGTGCCGTCGCCTGAGGCTTGTCCGTCTACAACGCTGCCATCAGGGAGCTTGAGCTTGACTGAGGCCGTAGGCGAAATGTCGCCCGCCGTTGTCGCGGAGAATCCCTCAAGCGAGAACCCTTCCTCGTCGTGGCGGATCTCGTCGGTCACGAGTGCCTCAAGATCCATGGCGGTTACCTGCTTCTTGCGATCCGCAATCTCCTTGAAGCGCTTGAACGCCTGGTTCAGGGCTTGCCCTTCGACCTTGTAACCAAGCTGACTAAGGGCGTCCGCCAGAGCGTGCCGCCCCGAATGCTTTCCGAGGACCAGCGAGTTGGCGTCCAGCCCAATCGTGCGCGCGTCCATGATCTCGTACGTAGTGCGTTCTTTCAGCACACCGTCTTGGTGAATGCCGGACTCGTGCGCGAAGGCATTGCGTCCCACCACGGCCTTGTTGGGCTGCACCGCATAGCCGGTCAGCCGACTGACCAACCGGCTGGTCTTGGCGATCTCCTCGGTGACACAGTTTGTGTGCAGCCCGCCATATGCATCACCCCGGGTGTGCAGGAGCATCACTACTTCCTCAAGGGCAGCGTTACCGGCCCGCTCGCCGATCCCGTTGATGGCGCATTCGATCTGCCGTGCGCCAGCCATCGCGCCCGCAACCGAGTTCGCTACCGCAAGACCAAGGTCGTTATGACAATGAACAGAGAGCACGACATCACGTAGACCGGGTGTCAGCTCGTACAGGCGGGCAAGATAGGCCTCAAACTCAGCCGGAGTCGTGTAGCCAACCGTATCTGGCACGTTGATTGTCGTCGCGCCCTCCTCGATAGCAACAGCGCAGACCTGTGCTGTGAAGTCAACGTTGGCCCGGGTAGCGTCCATCGGGGAGAACTCGACGTCCTCGCAGAGGCTCCGAGCGTGAAAAACAGCCGCCTTAGCCTGTCCAAGAACATCCTCGCGGGTGGTCTGAAGCTGATGGGTGATGTGAATATCAGACGTTGAAATGAAGGTATGGATTCTGGGCTTAGCCGAGTAGCGGACCGCGTCCCAGGCCGTGTCGATATCCGCACTATGGGTGCGAGCGAGCCCAGCGATGATTGGCCCCTCGACTTGCTCTGCGATCGCACGCACCGCCGCAGCATCCCCGGGACTTGTGATTGGGAACCCGGCCTCAATCACATCAACCCCCAGCCGGGCAAGCTGGTGGGCTATCTCAAGCTTCTCCGCTGTGTTGAGCGAAATGCCTGGAGACTGCTCCCCGTCCCTCAGGGTTGTGTCAAAGATGAAAATCTGTTGTGAGTCCTGCATGGCGCGAAGTCCTTTCCGCTCTGGTTCCGTTGGTCTGATCCCGTTTGGCGGCAGTCAGCGGCCGCCTCGCGTTATTCCCCGCTTAGCGGAAGGATCAGAATGGAGCGAATTGTGTGAGCAGAACGGGCCATTGGTCTCCAGATTAGCACTCCCCGATCGCTCTACAGCGAGTGGTAATGCTGCTCCCAAGCCAGTACCTAATCTGCCGTGAGGACTCCTGGGTCGGCAACCTCAGGTCGGTTCTCCTTAAAGAAGGCCCTGTGGGCAAAGTTCGCATACAACATCCCCACCACTCCCAGGAGCAGAGCCCCGATCCCAATCACCAAAGGCAGACCCATGCCAAAAGCCGAGCTGCACTTATCATCCACGCACGTACTGTTGTTTGGATCAGCGTAGAAGTAGACCGCCTTGACGAAGACGCCCGTGAGCGCGACGGCACCCAGCAGCGGCAAGACTCCTACGAAAAGGAAATTCTTAGCGGATTTCAGCAGCTCTCTTCTAAAGAAGATCACGCAGGCATAGCCGGTGAAGCCGTAGTAAAAGCAGACAAGAAACCCACATGCCGTAAGGGAATCACCCAAGACGTTTTGCGAGGTCTGGTTGACTCCGACAAACCAGATGATCGAGATCAGACCAAAGATCCAAGTTGCGTTTCCGGGAGTCTTGTTCTTGGGATGAATATCCCCCAGAAACGCCGGTACTGCCTTCTTGCGCGCCATTGACAGCGCGGTCCGCGCCGCTGGAAGAATTGTTGTCTGAGTGGCAGCTGCTGAAGAAGTTAGGACGGCAATGATCAGCAGCTTGTCCCACCCGTTTCCGAACACCGCGTGACCAAGGCCCGTCGTGAAGATGTCATCAGGGTTGTCAGTGAGTGGCTTCGTTCCTGAAAACGACTGCGCTGCCGCGGTAACCATCACGTAGATGAGGAGAAGAAGGACGGTTGAGAGAACCGCTGCCTTACCGGGAGCATTGGCCCCATCGACTGTTTCCTCATTGACAGAAACGCCCGAGTCCCAGCCCCAATAGAGAAAGACGCCGAGCAGGATCCCATCGAGCATGGCGGACGGACTTGAGACCGCGAAGGGGTTAAACCAATCTGCAGCGACGTGAATTGAGCCCACCGGGGAGTCCGTGTAGACCTTGATGAACGCAACGATTGCGAACGCGACTAGGGTGACAATCTCAGCGAGCAACAGGCCTTGCTGAGTCCGCGCTGACAGCTCAATGCCGATGTAACAGATAGCAGTCATCAGGATTATCCAAGCGACGCCAATTAGCGTGATCAGAAGGGTCGTCTTGCCTACACCAAAGAGATCAAGCGAGTAAGCGCCCGCTATCTGTGACTGGGTGGCCATCACGACAAGGTCGGCAACCAGGAGACCCCAACCGGCAAGCCAGCCGAGGTGTGGGCCCATCGCCTTAGTCACCCACGAGAAGGTTGTGCCGGCGTCCGTATCGGCCTTGTTCATCCAGCGATAGGCAAACGCCACACAGAACATCGGGATGAAGCTGACTAGCATCACCGCTGGCGCATGGATGCCAATCCCGGGAACCAGAATGATCCACCCAACAGTGGCAGCAAGGCTGAATCCCGGAGCAGTGGAAGCGACGCCGATGACCAAGTTCGAAACGAACGTGATCGCATTGCTTTTGAGCTGCGGCTCCTCGCCCGTGGGCGTTCCAACCGTTGCTACTCCCATGTTCCCCCCTCTAGTAGGACACTGGAAACAAAGGTTACTCCCGCTCATTCGGAATGACCGGATTATCAGCCGATTAGAAGACCGAACAGCTTTCTAGAGAGTGAGAGTCCTTGCATCCTCGAAGCCATCCTGCTTGAGCAGGGCATCGAGTGCTTCCTTGGGTACAGGAGCGTCGGTGGTGAGAGCTATCGCCGCGTGCTCGGCAAGTCCACCCTCTTCTGGCTGCCGACCCACTGCTGCAGAAACAATGTTGACGCCATGCTGACCAAACTCGGTTCCAATGATCCCGAGCATTCCGGGCAGGTCCCGATAGCGAACGAGCGTGAGGTTTTCCTCTAGCTGAAGATTGAAACGCTGGCCCCAGGCAGCTAGAAGATGTGGGCGGTTGCGCTGACCAAGGTTGGTCCCAGCGACGCTCACCGTTGCAGCTCCCGTCGTGGCGGTTACGCGAACAAGATCTGTGTAGTCGCGTATCTGCGTGGAGAGCTTTTCAACCACCTCGATACCCCGCGCTTGAGCGAATGATGCCGCGTTGATCTCATTGACTGGATCCTCTGTCCTCCCAGCCAACGCACCCATCAGGCATGCTGAAACAAGTGGCCGCGCATCACGCTCGGCGATTCCACCTAGGAGCTCAACCTCAAGCTTCTCTACACCTCCAGTGAGCTCGACGGCTATGCGAGCAAGGTCACGGCAGAGCGGCACGAAGGGCCCAAGAATGTCTCGGTCTTCAGCACTAATGGCGGGAAGATTGACGGCTGTGCTGACAGTTCCCCCGGTCAGTGCTGCGAGAACCTGCTCCGCGGTCTGAACCCCGGCCCTGTCCTGCGCTTCGACAGTTGACGCGCCGAGGTGCGGGGTGACAACCACGTTGTCGTAGCCGTTGAAAAGCGGGTGCTCTGTAATCGGCTCCTGCTGGAACACGTCAAGAGCAGCTCCAGCGACCTTGCCTGAATCAAGCGCAGCCTGAAGAGCAGCATCATCAACAAGCTGCCCGCGTGCACAGTTAATTACCCGCACTCCATCCTTCATCTGAGCAAAGGCATCGGCGTTAAGGAACCCCTTTGTCTCTGGCAGGTTTGGAAGGTGAATGGTGATGAAGTCCGACTTTGCGAAGATCTCCTCTGGCGAATCGGCCTTCTCCGCCCCAAGCTCCTTGAACCGTTCGGCTGCCACAAACGGGTCATAGGCCAAGATCGTCATCCCAAACGCTTTTGCTCGCTGCGCTACAAGTTGCCCGATCCGACCAAACCCAAGGATTCCTAGTGTCTTTTCATAAACCTCAACGCCGCCGTACTTGGACCGCTCCCAACGCCCATCAACTAGAGCTGCGTGTGCCTGAGGGATGTTGCGGGCAAGTGACAGCATCAACGCGATCGTCTGCTCAGCTGCAGCGATGATGTTGGACTGCGGGGCATTGGCAACGATGATCCCCTTGCGGGTCGCCGTCGGAACATCGACATTGTCAACCCCTACGCCAGCTCGCCCAATCACTTTGAGATTGGTGGCGGCGTCAAGCACTTCCTCGTCGAGTTGCGTGGCAGAGCGGATCAGAATCGCGTCGTAGTCACCAATCCGCGCGATCAGTCCCGCGCGATCTAGCTCGACCTCAACATCAACATCACATGACTCTCTCAGAAGGTCTACGCCGGAATCAGCGATCTCCTCTGCAATCAGAACTCTTGGACGATCGCTCACGCTGTTACCGACACACCAGCGTCAAGGAAGACGCGCTGTGCAGCACCGACTCCGGCACCGAGCTGAGTTGTATGACCCAATGTCTCAAGGGTGAGCTCCAGCCCGGCAAGCGAAGTAAGGATGTCGAACGCGCCGAAATAGCCACAGTGCGCGATCCTCAGAATCTTGCCCTTCAGCTCGTCCTGGCCTCCGTTGGCAGTAATCCCGAACTGGTCACGCAGCACCTTTGGCACCTTGCCGCCGTCGATATCGGATGGCAGCTCAAGGGCCGTCACAACGTTCGACCGCTCATCGGGGTCGCCATAAAGACTTAGCCCAAGCGCAGCAACTCCAGCTCGCGTGGCCTTGGCGAGAAGCGCGTGGCGCGCGAAGACGTTCTCAATGCCCTCCTCGTGGATCATGTCGAGGGCAACATCGAGAGCAGAGATAATTGTCACGGGTGCAGTGAAGGGACTTGAGGCTGGGCTTTTGCGCTGAGCCTTAGCCGTACGAAGCCAGTCGAAGTAGTAACGGCCACCGGGCTGATTCTCGGCCCGCTCTAGCGCTGCCGGCGAGACCGAAGCAAGTCCGACTCCCGGGGGAGCCATCAAAGCCTTCTGGGAGCCCGAGACCACCACGTCGATTCCCCAGGCATCTTGGCGGAGCTCAGCTGCGCCGAGGCCTGACACGGCGTCGACGACGATCAAAGCGCCGTGCTTCTTAGCAACTGCAGCAATAGCCTCTACATCGTGAACAACACCCGTCGAGGTCTCGCTCAGGGTTGCGAAGACAACCTCGCAGCCAGGGTTCTCAGTCAGAAGCCGGTCAACCTCGTTCGGATCAATCCGAACACCCCAGCCTGGTTCATACCGGACTGTGTCGGCGCAGTGCGCGTCGAGGATCTGGAACCACCTCTCACCGAACTTCCCGGTTGCGCAGGCGAGGACCTTCTGACCTGGCTGAACAAGGTTGCTAACCGCTGACTCGAGCGCGCCCGACCCAGTTGACGCGAATAGCAATACCTCATTGCTCGTCTGAAACACCTCTGGCAGGCGGTTGAGCACGCGTTCATAGATCGCGGCAAAGGCTGGATCACGGTGGTACAGAACCGGCTCCGACATAACCGAACTGACCCTTGGGGGCAACGGAGTCGGTCCTGCTGTCGCCAGGATCTTCTTGTTGAACGGGTTTGGTGCTTGGCCACTCATTAGAGCGGTAAGGCTAGCGGGCCGGGCAGAAGGTCAACGCGCCCGCTCGCCCTAAGACTCGTCGAACTCGGTGTTGATCCAGTCCATCATCGAGCGGAGCTTGCGACCTTCAACCTCAATCTGGTGATTGCTCTGCTCCTCGCGCATGCGCTGGAAGTTCTGCTGCCCGGCGTTGTGCTCGGCAATCCACTCGCGGGCAAACTCGCCGCTTTGGATCTCGCTCAGAATGGCCTTCATTGCTGCCCGGGACTCGTCACCAATAACGCGCTTACCGCGGGTGAGGTCTCCAAACTCTGCTGTGTTCGAGATTGAGTGGCGCATTCCAGTGATCCCCTTCTCGTAAATGAGATCGACGATCAGCTTGAGTTCGTGCAGACACTCAAAGTAGGCAAGACGTGGGTCGTAGCCGGCTTCTACAAGCGTCTCGTAGCCAGCGCGAACAAGTTCGCTCACTCCACCGCAAAGAACTGCCTGCTCGCCGAAAAGGTCTGTCTCAGTCTCTTCGCGGAAAGTCGTCTGGATGACTCCACCGCGCGTGCAGCCGATTCCCCTCGCGTATGCCAGCGCCAGTAGGAAAGCGTTTCCAGTCGCATCTTGTTCAATGGCAACGAGGCCCGGAACTCCACTGCCCTCTGTGTACTGCCGACGGACAAGGTGACCTGGCCCCTTTGGTGCAACGAGCCCGATGTCGACACCCTCTGGAGCTGTGATCTCGCCAAAGTGAATTGAGAAACCGTGGCCGAACAGCAAGAGGTTGCCGGGAACGACACCCTCACGGACGCCGCCTTCCCATACCTCACGGTGCTTCTCATCAGGCACGAGAAGCATGACAACGTCGCCGCGGGCTGCCGCCTCTGCTGGCTCGAGAACCTCTAACCCAGCTGCGCGAGCCTTCTCGGCGCTGGCTGAGTCGGACCGGAGGCCAACAACAACGTCAACACCTGAGTCCTTCAAGTTGAGGGAGTGGGCGTGGCCTTGTGAGCCGAACCCGATTACCGCGACAGTCTTGCCTTCTAGAAGGGAGAGGTCAGCGTCTGCGTCATAGAGAACTTTTTCATCAGTCATAGATTCGGCAGGCTACCAGCGGGAGTCAGGCTTCGGCGGTCAGGAGCAATGCGACGCCGGGCAGAGAGATCTTCCCGCCCTCCTCGATGAACGGAATGACCAACTCGCTCATGGCTTGATCAAAGGCGATCTGCCCCTCTGGTCCGGCGGTTCTAAGCGCCGTCTCGACGGTCTGAGACATCCCGCAGACCCACTCCAACAGATCTTCCAGCGATTCAAAATCGAAGCTGAGTTCGACGGGAGTCACTGACGCCTCAATGAACCCAGCCGAGAATGCAAGCTCCCTAAGATCATCAGCGGACCCAAGCCGAAACATTCCCCGATCTCCGACAACCGGCACCTTTCCTAGCCCGGCCATCTCAAGAGCACGGTTGGGTACGACTCCATAAGCGTTCACTTCGGGAAGATCCCAAGTGGCCGCAACCAACCGCCCTCCTGGCTTCAGGACCCGACGTGCCTCATGTAGCGCGGACTCGGGGTCAACGGCGAACATGTATCCGAATCGACAGAGAATCCGGTCAGCGACAGCAGCCGGTGAATCGAGCCAGTCGATCCCCATCGTCCTCGTCTCGACGTTTTGAAGGCCGTGCGACTTAGCAACCGAAGCTGCCCCGGCCACCATGGCATCCGAGATGTCGGTGGCAACCAATTCGCCGTCGGGGAGGATCCCCGCTGCGATGCGGGGGATCATTCCCCCGGGTCCGCAGGCGAGTTCAAGAACTCGGTGCCCAGATTGCAGATCACTGGCGGCGACCATCGCATGCGTCAGCGGGCGTACTTGCTCCTCAAACCGATCGGACCGGTCTATCCAGTCCTTGGCTCTTGACTCCCAGCCTTCGCTGTCATAGCTAGCTGCTTCTGTCATTACCGCTCCTGTCAATCTTGCCGAGCTGGTCACGTTTGATCTCGTCCACAGCCGAGAAGCGCTTTGGGACTTCCCATGGTGACAGACGCGAACTGAGCTCTAGGCGCAGTCCTTCAGGGTCCAGAGAGACACCCGGGCTGAGCACAACGTCGACCTCTACTCGTTGTCCCCATTCCGTGTCCGCGACTCCATAGACGTAGGCGTCAGCAACGCCATGGAGATCTCGGAGCGCGGCTTCCACCATTTCCGGGCTGATGTTTTCCCCGCCGCTGATGATCAGGCTGCCGAGCCGACCCGTGATCTTCAACCGACCGCCGGCGAAGCTCCCAACATCCCCCGTGTGGAGCCATCGGTCCTCGCCAACGGAGCTCGGGGCAACAATCGGACCACGGACTAGAAGTTCTGAATCGTCTCCAACCCGCAGCTCTAGTCCTTCCAATACCAAGGCCTCTCCCCCACTCTCCGGCGCGCCACCGAGCGCGATCAGGCCGAGAGTCTCGGTCATACCCCAAGACTCGCTCACCGGGATGCCCCTCGACACAGCCTCTTGCCTTAGTGATGAGTCCAGCGGGGCTCCACCAATTAGAGCCATCTCGAGGCTTGGCGGGCCTGACAATCCTGCGGTGATGAAGCGTTGCAACATCGTCGGAACCAAGGAGACGTGCGTGATCGCATTTGGCTGCTCGGGCATTTGCAGCAGCTCCATGCACTCCTGACCATCGAAGCGTTGGCGAAGTGTCATGGCGCTGCCGGCGTGCAGGCAGCGAACAACCGCACCTATGCCTCCAGCGTGAGTGAGCGGAATCGCAATCAACCATCTGCTGGCTGGGCTTAGGGCAGTCGCCTGAGCTCCCGCGCGGGCTTGGGCTTCCACGCTCGACCTCGAATGCACCACCTCCTTCGGAGTCCCCGTGGTACCGGAGGTGAACAGGACTAGAGCGGGATCGTCAGCTGAGATCGTCACCACAGGCGGCGCACCTCCGAGGTGCTTCCAAGCTCGGTCAAGGTCCGTCACAGTGATGTGGACGGCACAGCTCTCGATGACGTTCTCCCGCCGCGTCCTCGGCCACCGCGAGTCAATCGGGACAACAGCCAGCCCGGCAAGCCAGGCGCCAGCGCTGAACGCAACCCAGTCCCTTCCGCTCTGCAGCTCTAGGGCAATTCGCTCCGTTGGCCGAGCGAGCCCGGCCAAGAACTCGGCGGCAGCAACCGCATGGTCGTAGGCCTCCTCTCCGCTCCAAGAGCCAACCGCGTCTGCGATCGACGGCGATCCACCACGCGACCGAAGTGCGTAAAGGTCATAGAAGCTGCTTTGGGCGTCGGGGACCACACCAGACAGGCTAATCTCGCAAGCACCAGCTTGCCCAACCAACAAGGAACCAACTGTGAGCGAAGACGCACTAGCCGTTAATTGGGAGACAGTCAAGGACTACTCCGACATCAAGTTTGAGGTCTCCGGTGACGGGATTGCAAAGATCACGATCAACCGGCCCGAGGTCCACAACGCCTTCCGCCCCCAGACGCTATTTCAGCTCTCCGAGGCCCTCGACATTGCGCGAGACGATCCCCAGGTGGGGGTCATCGTCCTCACGGGCGAAGGCGACAAAGCATTCTGCTCGGGTGGCGACCAGCGGATCCGAGGCAATGACGGCTACATAGGTGACGACAGTGTGGCCAAGCAGGGGATTGGCCGACTCAACGTCCTCGATCTCCAGGTCCAGATCCGCCGCACCCCGAAGCCCATCGTCGCGATGATCGCCGGTTACGCAATTGGTGGCGGTCACATCCTTCATATCTGTTGTGACCTGTCAATCGCCGCTGACAACGCAAAGTTCGGTCAGACCGGACCAAAGGTCGGGTCCTTCGACGGCGGTTATGGCTCGGGGCTTCTCGCACGCCAGATTGGCCAGAAGCGCGCGCGGGAGATCTGGTTCCTCTGTCGCCAGTACGACGCTGAGACAGCCCTTGACTGGGGTCTGATCAACGCAGTTGTACCTGTCGCCGAATTGGAGGCCGAAACGGTCAAGTGGTGCCGCGAGATGCTTGAGCTATCACCGATGGCCTTGAGGATGCTCAAAGCAAGCCTCAACGCTGCTGATGACGGCCTTGCTGGCATTCAGCAGCTCGCTGGTGACGCGACCCTCCTCTTCTACATGTCGGAGGAAGCTCAAGAGGGTCGCAACGCTTACAACGAGAAGCGCAAGCCCGACTTCGGCAAGTTTCCCAAGCGACCATGAGCGAGCAAGTTCAACCAGCGGGCGGGCCCAGCGGGCTCCGTATCTGGCTCTTGGCTGCAAGACCACGAACCCTCCCGGCCGCCGTCGCCCCCGTTCTAGTCGGGACAGCTCTGGCCAGCCAGAAGGACAAGTTCTCCATCCTTGCCTTTTTCGCAACCCTTGCGGGTGCCCTGCTGATCCAGATAGGTACCAATCTGGCAAACGACTACTCGGATGCACGTCGCGGCGCTGACACAGAGGATCGCCTCGGCCCCGTCCGAGTCACCGCTGGAGGCCTCGTGCCACCAACGCAGGTCCTGGCTGCTACCTACGTCACCTTTGGGCTTTCGGTCGCAGTTGGCATCTATCTGGTCAGCATCTCCGGTTGGCCGCTTCTAATTGTCGGAGCCCTCTCCATCCTCGCTGGTGTCCTCTACACAGGTGGTCCCCGCCCCTACGGATATGTAGGCCTCGGCGAAGTCTTCGTGTTTCTCTTTTTCGGGCTCGTTGCGGTAGCCGGCACTTACTACGTTCAGACCGTTTCAATCAGCGCTTCCGCGATCGAGCTGGCCGTGCCAGTCGGACTGCTCGCCTCAGCCATCCTGGTCGTCAACAACATCCGGGACATGGACACTGACCGGCGGGCATCGAAGAAGACTCTGGCCGTGCGACTTGGAAGGATTCGGACACGCAAGCTCTTCGCCGGAATGGTCTACGCCTGCTTCCCCCTCGCTCTGCTTCCGTGGATCACAGGCGACCTTGGACCTGGTCTCCTCCTCACATGGCTCGCCATTCCTCTCGCGGCTGCTCCCATACGTGCCGTCATGACACGCACCGACGGTCCTGCGCTGAACAAAACACTCGGCGACACTGGCAAGCTTCAACTGGCCTTCTGCGCACTCCTCTCCTTGGGCATCCTGCTCTAACGACTGATGCGTTGGTCAGTCCAACGCCGGATTCACGAGCTCAAGGCTCCGGCCACTGCCGCGCACGGGACCACCTTCAAGAGAGACATGCTCCTGCTGTCACTAACTGACGGCGTCCACACGGGCTGGGGCGAGGCCTCCCCCTTGAGCTCGTACAGCGGTGTCACAGCAGATGAATGCGATGCCGCCCTTCGGCCTCGCTTAGATCTTCTAGCTGGGGCCGACCCAGATGACCCTGACTCAACTCTTCGAGGATGCGCAGAGGGTCTGATCGGACCCACGCGAGCAGCGCTAGAAGTTGCCCTGCGCGACCTTGCCGCTCGGCGTGCCGGAATTTCTCTGCTGGAGGCATTTGGGGTCACATCGGCCCGTTCCGTGGACATCCGAGCACTCCTAAGCTCTACTGACCTCTCCGTCGCTCAGGCGGAGGCAGAGGCGGCCAAGCGCGCCGGGTTCCGTGCCGTCAAGGCAAAGGTAGCCACCGGTGGGGCCTCCGACCACGTTCGGATAGACGCGCTCCGAGGTGCACTCGGGAGAAATATTCACCTCTCCGCCGACGCCAACGGAGCTTGGAATGTGACCGAGGCACTGGAACAGCTTGCGGTTTTATGCGACACGGTTGATCTGGTCGAGCAGCCGGTGAGAGGCCTTGCTGAGATGCGCGAACTGAAAGGCACGTCGGGGATTCCCCTCGCTTTGGATGAGGATGCAACCGAGATCGGGGCCTTCGACCAGCCCCTGGCCGCAGATGTTGTGTGCCTCAAGCTGCAGGCTTGGGGCGGTCTTGACAATCTGATTCAAGCCGCTGGCAGGGCCAGAGAGGCAGGCCTGCTCGTGACCTATGGCTCCACACTTGACGGACCCGTTGGGATAGCTGCATCACTGATTGCTGCCCAAGCCGTGCAGCCCGATTTAGCGTGCGGTCTAGGCACCCTCGAAGCCTTCGAGGAATCGTTCGACGCACTCGAAGTAGCTGATGGACAGATGTCATCACCCGAAGGCCCCGGGCTAGGAACCGACCCTGAGGGGACCAGATGCTGAATTGTTCCCAATGTCATGACTACTGAACCCGCCACCCAAGCCAACGCCCTGGCCGCTTTCGCGGCTCGCCTCGCCCAACTCGGCGTTCAACACGCCGTTCTCTCCCCCGGATCGCGATCAGCACCCCTCATCCTCGCGCTGGCCAACACAGAAGCCCTCAACGCCTGGTCCTTGATTGACGAGAGAGAGGCAGGCTTCTTTGCCCTCGGGACCGGCAAGGCGAATAACACTCCGGCTGTGGTCGCTTGCACCTCCGGAACAGCAGCTGCCGAGTTGGCCCCCGCTGTCCACGAGGCTGCCGAGGCGGGAACCCCCCTCATCGTGTTGACAGCCGACCGGCCACCCGAGCTGCGAGCTGCTGGTGAGAACCAAACCATTGACCAAATCGGTGTCTTCGGATCGGCCGCCCCGACGGTGCTCGGCCCACCGTTTAGCTCGAATGCAGTCAGCCAATGGATCGCCTTTGCCGACGAGGTCTTCGCGGCTGCCACCGGCACACGCCCCGGTCCGGTCCATGTGAACGTGCCCCTATGGGACCCACTCGCACAAGGCGCCGACCCAGGGGTTGTTGCTGCCGCCCTGGAGGTAGCAGCGACCACCGTGCAGAAAAAACAAACGCGCGCGGCTATTCCGCCGGCCGTTATTGAACTACTCCTAGGCTCCATCCGACCCCTGGTGATCTGCGGACGTGACGAACGCGGTCTGGGCGCCGAAGTCGCCACATGGTGCTCCGCAGCCCAGATCCCAGTGATTGCCGACCCACTTGCTCAGAGCAACCTTGGCACCACAACAACGTCCGTTCCCGCGTGGGATGCACTGATTAGAACCGAACAGTGGCTTGCGAATCAAGACCCAGACTTGATCTTGCGAACCGGTGACCTTCCCACCTCCAAACCCCTCCGGGCTTGGCTCACGGACCTTGCAGAGCGGGGCGTTCCGATAGTGCAGTTCGACCCTGAGGGCAGCGGCCGCGATCCGATCTCTGCCACCACCTCGCTGATCACCGCCCGGATCACAGACCTTGACCCTCTGAACTTTGGAGACTCCGAGCCAAACTGGCTCCAAAGCTGGCTATACGCCGGCACATCAGCCACGCAAGCAATCGATTCAGTCCTCTCACCCGCCTCAGTCAGCACTTTGAGCGAGCCCGGTGTGATCAGGACGACGTGCCAGACCCTTCAGGCCAACACAACCCTGATGATCGCCGCCTCAATGCCTGTCCGCGACCTAGAGACCCTGCACGCAGGCACCGCAGGGCCAGCCTGTGTGGCCAACCGCGGTGCCAACGGAATCGACGGAACGATTGCGACTGCGGCCGGCTACGCCGCGGCGACAACGGCCCCGACCGTGCTGATCTGCGGGGACGTGACATTTGCTCACGACGTAGCCGGGCTGGCCGCCGCACGCGAATCAGCCTCGTCGCTGTTGATCGTCGTCCTCGATAACGGAGGTGGAGCGATCTTTGACTACCTGCCGATCAGTCAGCAGGAATCTGTCTACGAACGCTTCGTCTTCACACCTCCTCGCTTGGACTTCTCTGCAGCCGCGCAGACGTGGGGAATCCCATACGCAGAGATCACCTCAACCGATCAGCTTGTGGAGGAGTTGAGCGCAGTGTCGAGCCTTCACGGCCCACGTGTTGCCCTCATTCGAGTTGGGCGGCACGACGCCCAGGGGCTGCGCACAGCGATCTGGGCTGCCGTGGCAAACCAACTTGCCGACTGATCAGCCTGCTTAAGCGCTGACGATGGGGAGGATCGCTTGCAGCTTGAGCTCCGTCTCAGCAAGCTCATCCTCCGGCACTGAACCTTCGACAACTCCAACCCCTGCGTAGCAACGCGCCTCACGACCCCGCAGCAGAGCACCACGAAGGGCAACACAGAATTCGCCGTCCTCAGATGCATCTGTCCAGCCAATCGGCCCCGCGTACCAGCCACGATCAAGCCCCTCGCATCTGGCGATCAGATCCTTCGCCTCACTCCAAGGCTCGCCACCAACCGCAGGTGTTGGATGCAGGCGCCCCACGAGATCGACGGCCGAAACCGAAGATCGCAGCTGTGCGCGGATCGGACTGGCCAAGTGCTGGATGTTGGCCACCTTGGCCATTGCTGGCTCGTCCGGGGCGGTTACCCATACAGAGACCGGGTCAAGCGCTTCACTTATTCGCTCCGTGACAATCCTCTGCTCGGCTCGATCCTTCTCTGAGCGCAGGAGACGCTCTGCGATGTGGTCGTCCACAGCCGGATCGGCACTCCGTGGAGCGGAGCCCGCAAGCGCGACAGTGGCCGCCCTAAGCCCCTCGCGCCGGATCAGCAGCTCCGGGCTCGCACCTATGAATGTGCTGGATCCGCGCCCGACCGCATAAAGGAAGCAGGACGGGAAGACTTCGCGAAGCACAGCCATCACCGCTTCCGGATCGTGCTCCTGCTCACGCTCAACAAGGACCTCTCTTGCGAGCACGGCCTTCGAAACCCACCCCTCTGCGATCGCGTCCAAGACCGTCCCCACTGCCCCCACATAGTGAGCAGGCGACAGCGCCGACGAGATCCGGGTTCCAACACCGGGAAGTGGCCCCTCGCGGCCGTCAAGGGTTGCGGTCAAATCAAGACGTTCGATCAATCCAAGCGCACTCTCGACCACCTCTTGCTCAAGGTCGTCGGCCGACACGACGGCCTGCACAGTCAGGTGTATTGCCTCACCTCGCCTAACGAATGAAAGCACTGGCACAGATAACGAACCAGGGCCGAACATCCCCCAAGGCCCAGCTGCTGGAACCTCATCCGCGAACGCAAACCCGCCGAAGGCAATCGGGCCTACCCCAGCGTCGCCCTCAGGATCATCAGCCTCAGCCCCACTAACAAGCTCCCTCCACTCTGCGGCCGCCGACCCGAATCGGTCATACCCTCCTGCCTCAATCAGATGGGCACAACCGAGGGTCGCAACTGAGCTGCGGTTGTTCTCAGGCTGATCCAATACTCCCCACGCCTCCACACCCGTTCGACCCCCCATAACCACTGCGGCGGGGTCGATTCGACGGGCCAGTAGCTCCGTGACTGCAACTAACACAGGCCCACCAGTTCTTCGCGCCTTAGTTACTCCGGCAATTACACGCGATTCAAAGCGTGAAACCGTTTCTGGAGCGAGGAGGACTGCTGCTACCGCGTCGCTATTACCGGTGGGATCTCCCACCGTGAATCATGTCTCCGCGCGACCGCGCGAAATGGCGATCTCGCCAGTACGGGCCATCTCAACAAGTCCAAATGGTCGGATCATCTCGTCGAAGGCCGCGATCTTGTCGTTTGTTCCCGTTATCTCAACAATCATCGTCAGGTGGCTGAGGTCAACAATCTTGCCCCGGAAGATCTGAACAATCTGCATAACCTCGGCTCGCTGGGTTGCCTCGGCGCTGATCTTGAACATCGCTAGCTCACGCTGCACAGCCTCACCGGGCTCAAGATCGCGGATCTTGATCACGTTAATGAGCTTGTGAAGCTGCTTGGTTACTTGGTCAATTGGATGGAGGGCGCCGTCCAAGGTCAGGGTGATCCTGGAAAGATCCGGGTCATCAGTCGGGCCGACCGCGAGCGTGTCGATGTTGAAGCCACGCCGCGCAAACAGCCCCGCAACTCGGCTCAAAACACCCGGCTTGTTCTCAACCAGAATGGTCAGAACATGAGTCCGGCCCGTTCGAGTACCGACCGATGCATGGAGGTCTTCGAGGCTCAGTGGATCTGTTGTCGGTGAGTCGCTCATCCTTATCACCCAACCATGTTTCGGGCGGGCTCCCCAGATGGGATCATCGGATAGGTGTTCTCTTCGCGGGTAACACGGACGTCAACAAGCACTGGACCGTCCATGTCCATGATCCGCTTCATGTCGCCAATCAGCGATTCCTTCTTAGTCAGCTGGACCCCTTGCATTCCGTAGGCCTCGGCAAGCTTGACCCAATCAGGCGAGTGATCCTGAAGGTCAACTTGGCTGTAGCGATGATCCCAAAAGAGCTCTTGCCACTGGCGAACCATGCCCAGATAGCCGTTGTTCATGATGAAGACCTTAATCGGGAGCTTCTCCTGAACACAGGTGGCGAATTCCTGGCTGTTCATCTGAATTGACCCATCTCCCGCAACGACGATTACCGGCGTGTCAGGGCAACCAATTTGTGCGCCGATGGCAGCAGGAAGGCCGAAGCCCATGGTGCCCAAGCCACCAGAGTTGATCCAACGCCTTGGCTCTGGGAAGCCATAGTGCTGGGCCGTCCACATCTGGTGTTGACCAACATCACTGGTGACGATGGCATTGCCGCCCGTTGCCTCATGCAGGGCTTGGATCATGAATTGCGGCTTAATTTCACTGTCCTCTGAATCCTCATAAGCAAGCGGGTACTTGTCCTTCCATCCGTTGACCTTCTCCCACCAATCATCGAGGCGCGAGGCATCAGGGTCGAGAGCCCGGTACTCGCCCAGCAGCCGCGAGAGAACGTTCTTAGCGTCGCCAACGATTGGAATGTGAGCAGGAACGTTCTTGGAGATCTCAGCCGGATCAATGTCGATGTGAATGAACTTGGCATTCGGCGCGAACTCGTCCAGCTTGCCGGTGATTCGGTCGTCAAACCGGGCGCCTGCAGCCACGATCAGGTCGGCCTCATCCATGCCGTAGTTGGCCGCACGCGTCCCGTGCATCCCGAGCATCCCAACCCACTGCGGATCGTCCGCAGGATAGGCACCAAGGCCCATCAGCGTTGCTGTAATTGGGAAATTGCCGTAGCGGGTCAGAGCGATTAGCTCAGCGCTTGCCTCAGCGTTGATGACACCGCCACCGGCGTAGATGATCGGACGCTTCGCATGCGCGAGGGCCTTGGCTGCAAGGCGGATCTGCCGCTGGTTGCCTTCAGTCGTCGGCTGATAACCCGGAAGATTGATTTCCCCACCCGGGATGTACTCGATGTCCGCCTTTGAGAGGTCAACCGGGATATCGACGAGGACAGGACCAGGCCTGCCAGTGCTGGCAATGTGGAACGCCTCGTGGACTGCACGCGGCAGATCCTGAGGGTCCTGGATCATGATCGAGTGCTTAACCATTGGAAGCGTCATCCCCATCGTGTCAGCCTCTTGGAATCCATCTGTTCCCAGCAGATCCGTCCGGACTTGGCCGGTGAAGAAAACAACTGGAACAGAGTCCATCATGGCGTCGCAGATTGGTGTTACAAGGTTGGTCGCTCCTGGGCCGCTCGTACCGAAACAGACTCCAACTCGGCCTGTGGCCTTGGCATACCCCTCTGCAGCGTGACCCCCGCCGGCCTCGTGCCGGACCAGAACGTGACGGATCCCCGCGTCATAAAACGCGTCGTAGGTCGGCAGGTTTGCTCCACCAGGAAGGCCGAACACGACTTCAACGCCCTCCGCCTTAAGACATTCCATCAGTGCATCGACTGCGCGCATCTTGTGTGACCTCCTTCCGGATTTCTATCGGTTTGACTAATTGCCGAGGGTTTAATACTTCCCTCAGCATCTCTGAGTCTAACAAGCAACCGATGAATAACCGGTGGGCGAATGCGCCCGTTTCAGCCGCGTCGGCCGCCAAGTTCATCCCGGCGCGACATCAGCTGGTTCTCTGGATAGTCCAGATCCATTCCACAACCAGTGCAAAGCGTGTCCGAAACAGGCAGCACCTTGCCGCAGTTCTCACAAAGCCTTCGCGGTTCATCAACTGCAGCACGGCTAAACACTGCCGCGATCAGTCCTGCCACTGGCACAAGAAAGGCTATGCCAAACCAAATTCCCACCGGATTGCCCTTCGAACGGGCAATCAAGGCTCCACCCAGTCCGAAGAAAAGCATGATCACAACTAGACCTAGGCCTTGCATTATGTGCTCGTGCTCCCCTTATCTCCAGTCAACAGGTTGATCTGGTGCTTACGAATCCGCGAGCTTGGAGAAGATCAGGGCCCGAACCTCGCCGCCGTCGGCGCGCCCCTGCGTAGCCTTCATAACCAGTCCGACCAGCGGTCCGAGAGCCTTTTGTTCTCCCGCGGCCACCTTCGCGGCAGCCTCAGGATCAGAAGCGATTGCTGCATCAACCGCGGCAGAGAGCTCATCTCCACCACCGACCTTCCCGAGCCCTTGGGACTCGACTAGATCTGCCGGGGATCCACCATGTTCGATCAGAGTGTCAAGAATCCCACGAGCCGCTGCCGTTGTGATCTTGTCGTCTTCCAGAAGACCCAGCAGCTCGGCGAGCGCTTCCGGCTCAACCGTCTGGTCTGACCCTTCATCAACACGGGACGAGACCTCCCCGTTGACCCATGTCGCAACCAACCTGGCGTCGCTGCCCGCTCCGCAGATCGCGGCGGTTGCCTCGAACAGATCACCAAGATCGCCATTGAACGCGAGTCTTTGGGCAAGCTCAGAGGCCAGTCCGAACTCCTCTTCATAACGCGACGCACGAGCCGCCGGAAGTTCTGGGAGCGAGTCCTGGGCGGCCTTGATCATCTCGGGGCCGACCGCTACTGGCAGCAGGTCTGGCTCCGGGAAATAGCGGTAGTCGTGGGCCTCCTCTTTGGAGCGCAGCGCGGTCAGAGAGCCTGACCTTGGGTCGAAATGAAGAGTCTCTTGAACAACAGTTCCTCCGGACTGAATTAGCTCTCGCTGGCGCTCGATCTCTGCCTCTATGCCCTTCTCCACAAAGCGGAATGAGTTCATGTTCTTAAGCTCTGTCTTGGTCCCAAGGGTCGTCTCTCCAACTGGTCGCAACGAGATATTGGCGTCGCAACGGAGCGAGCCCTCCTCCATGCTGACATCGCTAATCCCAAGGCTTTTGACTGTGGTGCGCAGAAGCGAAAGCCATTCCCTCGCCTGAGCAGCGGAGGTTATGTCGGGCTCCGTGACGATCTCGGCGAGCGGGGTCCCTCCCCGGTTGAAGTCAACAACAGATGAGTCCGCTCCCTGGATGCGACCACTACTTGACGAGTGGACAAGCTTTGCCGCGTCTTCCTCAAGATGAACGCGATGGATCCTGACTCCGTCGAGGAAACCACCGCTGCAGAGAGGCTCGTCAAACTGGCTGATTTGGTAGCCCTTTGGCAGATCTGCATAGAAGTAATTTTTACGGTGGAAGATGGAGCGGTTCGCTAGCTCACAGCCCAGCGCAAGCCCGAGGCGGAGGCCAAAGTCGACCGCTCTCTCGTTGATCACCGGAAGTGCGCCCGGAAGTCCAAGGCAGACTGGACAAGTCCGCGTGTTGGGATTCTCGCCAAAGACGGGCTCACAGCCGCAGAACATCTTGGTTTTAGTTGCCAGCTGAACATGGATCTCCAAGCCAATGACGGGTTCGAGTTCGATCATGCGATCCACGCCGGACTTCCATCGAACTTAAGACCATCCTCTAGCGCTGCGGCAATCCCGAGAATGCGGTTCTCAGAGAACGCTGGTCCAGCAATCTGGAAACCAACGGGGAGACCATCACTCAGACCGTTGGGAATTGAGATCGCCGGAATGCCAGCGAGAGACATTGGAACGGTGCAGAAGTCACTGAGGTACATCGAAAGTGGGTCCGCCGTCTTGGACCCCAGCTCGAAGGCAACCGAGGGACTTGTAGGCGTGACGATCGCGTCAAAGTCCTCAAACGCAGAATCGAAATCCTGTGAAATGAGCGTCCGCACTCGCTGCGCACGACCGTAATAAGCGTCGTAGTAGCCGGAGGACAAGGCGTAGGTCCCCAGCATGATGCGCCGCCTGACCTCTGGACCAAAGCCGGCTGCGCGAGTCGCCCCGTACATCCCGTCCAGGCCCTCATCAGGATCAACACGCAGACCAAAACGGACGCCATCAAGTCGTGCCAAGTTGGACGAGCATTCCGCCGGAGCGATCAAGTAGTAGGCGCTCAGGGCATGCGGTGCGTGGGGCAATGGACACGGAGCAACCGTTGCTCCTAGGGAACGTGCTAGATCCAATGTGGCCTCAAAGGCCTCCCTAACACCAGGCTCTACGCCCTCTCCGGTCAACTCCTCTGGAACACCCAGCCTGACCCCGGTGAGGTCCATCGGAACAACAGGCTCAACTGAATCAGGATGCTCAACTGAAGTGGCGTCGCGGGGATCCTTGCCCGTCATCTGCGAGTACAAGAGACCCGCATCAGCAACAGTCCTTGTGATTGGACCTGCTTGGTCCAAAGACGAGGCGAACGCGATCATCCCGTAGCGCGATACCGATCCATAAGTTGGCTTCAGCCCAACAACACCGCAGAGCGCAGCTGGCTGCCGAATTGAGCCACCGGTATCGGTCCCCAGAGCCCAAGGAACCAGTCCCGCAGCTACAGCTGCAGCGCTGCCGCCGCTGGATCCGCCCGGCACTCGCCCGCGGTCCCAGGGGTTGAGCACTGGCCCGAAAGCGCAGTTTTCGTTGGACGAGCCCATCGCAAATTCATCCTGATGCGTCTTAGCAATCAGAGGCGCGCCAGCTTGGGCAAGAGCCTCTACAACCGTTGCTGTATATGGCGGTAGATATCCCTCCAAGATCTTCGATCCTGACTGGCTGGGGACTCCTTCCGTGCAAAAGAGGTCCTTCACCCCAAGCGGCACTCCGCCTAGTGGGCCGTCGCCATGAACAAGCTCTGGGCTGTCAGAGACCCAGCTCAGAGCATTTAGGTCGTCTAAGCCCGCTCGATCAAGCCAGGCGGCATGCAGCTCGGCCTTGGAAAGTAAGCCGGAGGCAACTGCAGCAACCGTCTCAGTAACCGAAAGCTTTGTGGAATCAGTACTCAAGTTCCACTCCCTGGTGGCGGTACTTCGAAGCCTTCCCCGTCAGTGGCGGGAGCTTGGTCAAGCGCCTTTTCTCTGGCAAGAGATTGATGGGGAACATCGGGGCGCAACCAACCCGTCTGGGCAACTGAATGAGCCGACGGCTCAACCCCAGCGAGATTTAGCTTGGAGATCATCTCTACGTGATCCAAGATGCCCGAAAGCTCTGCGGCAAGTACGTCCACTTCCTCGTCAGAGATCGAAAGACGCGCAAGCTTGGCGATGTGGAGTACCTCTGAACGATCAATCATCAGTGGCCGATCCTATTGACCGGCCGAGGACGGGTCTTGCGCGACTTGGTCTGCATCAATAACTGGCGCCGATGGGTCGGGCTTGTTCCCCCGACTCTCATTGCGAAGGCTCATCAAAGCGGTCGCTGAGATGAGCCCAAGGAGAACGCAACCCAGAATCCCGCCCGCAGCGGCTGTCCCGGTTGCTCCGAGGACATCCGGAGGCCACACAAGGTCGAGGCCGACCGTCACAAGCCCGATGCCTGCAAGCACGACGAGGAAGACGTCAAACGCTAGCGCCGTCGCGGCAGACCGTCGTGCGGCCGTCGCTGGGACAATCCCGATGGCTAGCAGGGCAACCGTGAGGAGCAGCCATCTCAGAATCCCAAGCGTCTCCCAACCGGACAGCGGTATGCCACCCGGAATGTCTGACTTCAGCCATTCCCCGGCAAAGAGCATCCATAGAAGCCCGACTCCAAGGATGCCGAGGAAGTACTCCTCGCTCCTGAGACGGCCGAGACGGAAGGTCATGAACTCTCTCCATAGGCAGCGAGAGTGTTCCTCAACAGCATCGCAATCGTCATTGGACCGACCCCACCTGGGACCGGAGTGATGCAGCACGCGAACTCGGCGGCAGCCTCATAGTCAACATCTCCAACAAGGCCCCCATCAACCCGGTTTATTCCAACGTCTATAACCGTTGCGCCTTGCTTGACCCAGTCTCCCTTGACTAGCTCTGGGACACCAACGGCAGCAACCAAAACATCGGCCTGACAGCAGACGGCTTGAAGATTTTTAGTGCGGGAATGGCAGATGGTTACAGTCGCGTTGCGCTCCAGTAGCAGGGCCGCGAGGGGTTTCCCGACCAGAGCAGAACGGCCCAGAATCACAACATTGGAGCCATTCAGGTCTACCCCTTCCCGATCAAGAAGTTCAACCACGCCGAGTGGAGTGCAGGGCCGGAGCCCTTTCCGCCCCAATGAGAGCAGCCCAGCACTGGTTGGCGTGAGTCCGTCAACATCCTTGGCCGGAGAGATGGTCTCTGTGAGCGAACCGGCTTCTAGATGGCTGGGAAGCGGGAGTTGCAAGAGAATTCCATCGACAGCAGGGTCGGCGTTGAGGCGATTGATGACATCGCCGATTTGATCCTCGGTTGCGCTGGACTCCAACTCGTTGTGAAAACCCACGAAGCCAACCTCCTCACAAGCTTTGTGCTTGTTAGCAACGTAGACCGCCGAGGCTGGATCGTCCCCCACAATGATTGTCGCCAAGCCCGGAGGCCTCTTGCCCGATGCAACAAGAGCCTTCACGGCATCAGCGACCTCACCGCGGACCGCGGCGGCTACAAGCTTCCCGTCGATGACTCTCGCTGACACGCTTACGAGCCTAACGCTGCCGGTAAACCATCGTCATGCCGGCGCGAGCGGAGCGAGCGCTGCGACAAGACGTCGCTCGGATCCATCAGACCCAAACCGAACAGCTACGACACCACCGGGCTCTATCGATGTGACGACGCCCGTCCCAAACTGTTCGTGCACGACATCGTCACCAATTCGGAAGTTGACACCGCTTTCGGCACCGCCAGCTTCGTTGCCAGCCACTGCTTCCGTGAGCCAGGAAGGAGCCTGGGTGACCCTCTCTTGAGCCCCTTCAACGAGCTCAGGTGGGATCTCATGTAGGAATCTGCTCGGGAGCCCGCCCATCCAATTCCCAAAGACCATGCGGCGATGGGCCCAAGTCAGCCAAAGCTCTCTCTCAGCACGAGTGATGGCGACATACGCAAGTCGCCGCTCCTCCTCAACATTGCCCTCTTCAATCGACCGTGAGTGCGGGAAGAGCCCTTCCTCGCAGGCAATCACAAATACAACAGGGAACTCAAGCCCCTTAGCGTTATGAAGGGTCATCAGGGTCACAAGCCCCTCATCGTCCTGCCGTTCATCCGCGTCCGCCACGAGGGAAACCTGAGAGAGGAATGCCTCGAGCGAGTTGTCCTCCTCATTGGCATCGTGCTCACGCCCAACGCCAATCAGCTCTTGAAGATTCTCAACACGACCCTCCGATTCAATTGTTCGCTCAGCCTCAAGCGCCTCGATGAGACCCGTCTTGGCGAACATCTCCTCAACGAGATTCCCCGTTGAGGGGTTTGTGGCACGGACCTCATTAAGACTCACCATGATCGCGACAAAGCGGTCTAGGGCCTTGACCGCGGCAGCCCCGAGGCCTGGGACAGCCGCAGGATCGGCGACTGCCTCCATCACCGGGAGCCCGGAGCTGTTGGCCCAAGCTAGAACTCGGCTCACAGTTGTAGGGCCAATCCCCCTGCGAGGCGTATTTACAACGCGAGAGAAGGCGGCTTGGTCAGCTGGATTGACAATCAGCTGCAAATAGCCAACGGCATCGCGGATCTCTGCTCGCTCGTAGAACTTTGTTCCTCCTACTACTTGGAAGGGAATTCCTTCGCGAGTGAGGCGGTCCTGCATGGCGCGAGAGGTGGCGTTCGTGCGGGAAAAGACCGCGATGTCATCTCGTGACGTGCCCTCCTCTTCAAGGCGAGCTATCTGACCGGCAACAAAGCGAGCCTCGGCATGTTCATCCTCGAGATCGATGATCTGAATCCGATCGCCCTCACCGGATTCGGTCCAGAGACTCTTGCTCTTACGCTCTTGGTTGTTTGAAATGACAGCGTTCGCGGCCGAGAGAATGGTTTGCGTAGACCTGTAGTTCTGCTCCAGCTTGACCACCACGGCATCCGGATGATCCTTCTCAAAATCGAGAATGTTGCGGATGTCCGCTGACCGGAAGGAGTAAATGGACTGATCGTCATCTCCGACAACCGCAAGATTGCGACGTTCTTGGGAAAGCAGGTTCAAGAGGCGGTACTGAGCGTGGTTGGTGTCCTGATACTCATCCACCATCACATGCTTGAAGCGCCGATTCCAGCGCTGCCTAACCTCCTCGTGTCCTTCAAGCAGACGCACAGTCCTCACTAGAAGATCGTCAAAGTCCATAGCGTTCTGCTGCTCAAGTGAACGCTCATAGGACCGGTACACCTCGGCTACTGTCTCTTCCCACCAGGAGCCTGTTGTGTCCGAGTACTCAGCGGGAGTCAACATGGCGTTCTTTGCACGCGAGATCTCACCCTGAACCGCAGCGGGAGCTACCCGCTTTGGATCGTGTCCAAGGTCATCCAGAGTCCGTTTAATAAGCCGCTTGGAGTCATCCTGATCAAAGATCGAGAACCCCGAGGCATAGCCAATTCGCTCGCCATCTATTCGCAAGATTCGTGCACAGGCTGAGTGGAAAGTCATTACCCAGAGCCCTTGAGTTGACCGGTTGATTAGATGCTCAACCCGATGGCGCATCTCCTTGGCGGCGCGATTTGTGAAGGTAATCGCAAGGATCTCTGTGGCATCAGCCCTACCCGTTGCCACGAGCCAAGCGAGCCGATGAGTGAGGACCCGAGTCTTCCCCGAACCGGCTCCCGCGAGTATCAAAAGGGGGCCCGAATCGTGAGTAACTGCGTCCCGTTGAGGCGGGTTCAGGTGCTCAAGAAGCTGATCAGCGTTGGGCGTGTTGTGTGCGGGCATCGCCCGCCCCACGGTAGCGGGCCGACCGGCCGGCCCAGAAAGGCCTGCTTAAGCCCCAACTCCGACCGGCGGAGGCGTCTCGCCTGGGCGGGGTGGATCCTCAACTAGCAGCGTAGGCAGGGTTACCATCTGATACCCCCGTTGCCTCAATCCCTCGATTATCCGAGGCAGCGCCGCAAGGGTCTGAGTCCTGTCACCACCGCCATCGTGCATCAGGATGATCGATCCTGATTGGACTTGCGACAGAGCGGTCTGAACGATCGCATCCGCTCCTGGACGAGTCCAGTCGAGCGTGTCTACGTCCCAGAGGACCAGAAGCATTTTGCGCTTCTTGAGCAGTGCGAGGGTGGTCTGGTCGTAGGCGCCATACGGAGGCCTGTATAGGGATGGTTTAGGGAGGCCCAGCCCTGTGAACGCATCAACTGTGCGGTCGATCTCAAGCTTCTGATCCGAGGGCGAAAAGGTTGGCATTTGGGGATGTGACCACGTGTGATCCGCAACTGGATAGCCCGCTTGGTGTACCGAAAGAATGTTGGCTGGGAACGTTGAAATGAGCCCACCGAGACTGAAAAAAGTAGCGCCGACACCCTCCCTCCGAAGAATCGCGAGTATCTGCGGGGTCCACTCGCTTGGACCATCATCAAAAGTCAGCGCGACTACTTTCCGGGTGCCTCCCCCTCTGACTATGTACGGCGTCTGTTTGTAGACCGAAGCAACTGCAGCGGCCTCAATCATCTCCTGCCTCGCGAGCAAAGAGTCGGGGCCGATGCCGCCGATCTTTTGGACCCGTGCAGCGAAACCACTCCCACGTGTACCTGCCTCCGATCCACCACCGAGCGCAGACACACCCCAGACCACCGCTGCCGCAAACCCCAACAGGGCTGCTCCCGCGGCACGACGTCGTCGCTGATAGACGACTGCTGAAGACTCCATTCGCGGCGATTGGTCTGACTCTCTTGAGGCCATTGGACGATTCTGCCACAGACCGCCGCGATCACCGACTGAGCCGCGCACCCGCCTAGCCGGCAGGTAGCCTCAGCGACGTGTCCGAAGCAATCTGGCTTGTCCTCCCCACATATAACGAGAAAGAGAACCTCGAGTCAGTTGTGGCTGCCATCAGTAAGCAGCTTGAACAGGCAGCGCCAGACTCTTGGAACATCCTTGTCGTGGACGACAACTCGCCCGACGGGACTGGAGCAATCGCAGACCGTCTGAGCGTTGCAAGCGAGGGCAGGGTGAGGGTTCTTCACCGCGCTGGCAAAGAAGGCCTTGGCCGTGCATATGTCGCAGGCTTTAAGCACGCCCTTGCCCAAGGCGCACAGAAGGTCGTCCAGATGGACGCAGACTTCTCTCATGACCCAGCTGATATCCCTCGCCTACTTGAGGCGTCCCAGACCGCCGATGTCGTGATCGGGTCCCGCTATGTAAGCGGTGGAGTGGTGCTCGACTGGGGCACCACACGAAGGGTCTTGAGTCGGGGTGGCTGCCGTTATGCCAGCACCATTCTCGGAGCAGAAGTCAGTGATCTAACAGGCGGATTTAAGTGCCTCAAGGCAAGCGCGTTGGAAGCTATCAACCTAGAGACGGTCAAGGCTGAGGGTTACGTATTTCAGATAGAGGTCACATACCGGGCAATGCTTCAGGGCCTCAAGATCGTTGAGGTTCCGATCGTCTTCAGGGACCGCCTCGCTGGGACTAGCAAGATGTCAAGCCGCATAGCAATAGAAGCCATGTGGTCCGTGCTCTCTCTTCGCCGTCGTACCGAAGCGGAGATGCGCCCTAGCGCCCGCATCACCCCCGAAGAGGCATCGAGAAACTAGCCTCCGGCGCTAGTTGGACCCCGCCGTGGAGTCAAACGGCGTACCTCAGCCGGCTTACTGCCTAGCTCTCTCTCGACCGCATCTAGCCGGACAGCCAGAGAACCGAGTGCGTCCGCTACTGGGTCGGGAAGGTGAGCCCAGTCAGCGTCAGGTCCTGTAGGACGTTCACCATCGACCCTGACTGGATGACCAGGATTGCCAACAACGGTGGCGCCTTCTGGAACGTCATGAATCACCACGCTGTTGGCACCAATCTTTGCTCGATCACCAACCTCAATGGGACCGAGGAGCTTGGCCCCTGACCCGATAGTCACGTCGTCTCCAACGGTTGGATGCCGTTTACCTCCAGCAAAGCCCGTCCCTCCAAGCGTGACCCCCTGATAGATGGTCACGTTCGAACCAATGCTGGATGTCTCCCCGATCACAACACCCATTCCATGATCGATGAACAGGCCCTCTCCGATCTCTGCCGCTGGGTGAATCTCAACCCCAGTTACAAACCGAGTTCCCGCGGCAATCACGCGCGGAGCGATCGGAACTCCCGAGGAGTGGAGCGCATGCGCAACCCGGTGAGCCAAGATCGCGTGAACACCAGGCCAGAGGGCGAGAATGGTCGGCGAACCAACTCCCCGTGCTGCGGGATCGCGCTCAATTGCGGCTGTAACGTCATGCCGAATCTCGTTCGCGACTTTTGAGAAGAGCTGAATGCCTGGAAGAGCCATGCGACTGACTCTAACGAGCGATCCCTTGGTGAGCAAACCCTGCAGGCCGAATAGACAGCACTGTCACGAATCAGCGGTGAGCTAAAGGTCAGGCTGGTGCAAAGAAAGGTGCCGTGGCGTACCGCTCACCAGAGTCAGGCAACACGACTGCCACTCGCTTCCCGGAAGCACCGGTCGCGTTGGAATACGTCATGGCCCCCCAGAGTGCGGCTCCGCAGCTCATCCCGATCAGGAGACCCTCGGTGCTTGCAGCCGCCCACGCTGTTTCGATCGCATCGTCGTCTGAAACCACAATGACTTCGTCGATCAGGTTTCGATCTAGCACCTTCGGCACGAACCCCGCGCCGATGCCCTGAATCCGATGTGGTCCGGGGACTCCGCCACTTAGGACGGGCGATGACTCTGGCTCAACCGCAATCACCTTGAGCTCGGGGTTTTGCTCCTTAAGGAATCGGCCAGCCCCTGTGATTGTCCCTCCCGTTCCTACCCCGCAAACGAGCACGTCAACTTTGCCGCCGAGGGTTTCCCAAATCTCTGGGCCAGTCCCCTCATAGTGCGCTTTGGGATTGGCGGGGTTTGAGAATTGATCTGGAAGCCAGCTGTTGGCGTCCTCAGCCATACGCCCAGCCTCAGCGACAGCCTCGTTCATACCCCCCATCGATTCAACAATCTCGACGTGTGCGCCGAAAAGCTTTAGAAGGGTCTCCCGCTCCCGGCTCATGCCCTGAGGGAGCGCAAGGACCAGCTCATAGCCGCGTGCCGCGCAGACGAACGCCAACGCAATCCCCGTGTTGCCGGAGGTGGCCTCGACGATTCGCGTCTTGCCGGGGGTAATGAGGCCTGACTGCTCGGCCTCATTGATCATCGCAAGACCAATGCGATCCTTGACGGATCCGCCGGGATTCCTCGACTCAATCTTGCCGAAGAGCTTCGCTTTACAGTCGGGAAAGAGCCGCTTGATCGGAACCATCGGGGTCCCGCCAACTAAATCCTCTACTCGTACCGGTTTTAAGGCCATTCGCCAAGGGTAACTGACGAACCCCTCGATGTCACCCCGCGCTAGATGAAGTACATGGGTGAGGCGCCGCCAGCTTCTGATTTGGCGAGCTCCTCAATGGTTCTCTTGCCCAACACTGCGCGCGCGGCATCCGCAGCATCCCGAAATACTCCCTCGGCTCCTGCGCCCAAGCTTCCGTCCAGAATCTCAACAACCTCGAGAGCAGTGATCTCCCCGGCTGGCTTGGCCAAGCGAAAACCTCCCTTAACGCCGCGCTGACTCACGAGTAGCCCGGCTCTCCTCAGCGTCGCGCAAATCTGCTCTAGAAACTGAGGTGGAATGCCCCTCTTTCGCGCAATCTCAGCTGCCGGGACAGGCGTTCCCTCCGGTGACAGAGCTAGCTCGACTAGCGCGCTGATTCCATATGGCGCTTTGGCAGTGATTGAGATCACGAGCGGATCCTATGCGGCTCCAGCGGCATCAGCAAGCTTGGCGAGCATCGCGTCTATGCGAGCAAGGCTTTCGGACTGCCCAAGCAGGGCAAGGGTCTCGAAGATCCCAGGCGAGACTGTCGTTCCGCTAAGAGCAACCCTGATGGGCTGGAAGATCTTTCCCGCCCCCACACCGAACTCGTCGGGAAGAGGCTCCAGCGCGGCCTCAATATCTTGATGAGTGAAGTCTTGAGTCAAACCAGCAAGGACCTCTCTAACCCGGATCAGCGCTGGCCGAGCCTCATCCTTGCCAAAGATCTTTGCAACGGCCTTGGGGTCATCCCCAGGGCCGTCGAAAATGAAGCCGCAGAGCGGCTCAAACTCAGCCAGAGTCTGGAACTTCTCGCGGGAAATTGCGACAGCTCCGGCTATCCCAGATCGCCCCGTGAAACCCTCGAGCCGAGAAACCAGATCACCCTCATCGAGCTCGCGAAGGTAGAGCCCGTTGATGTGGCGCAGCTTCTTATCGTCAAACACCGCCGGACTCTTTGAAACGCGTTCCAGCGCAAAGCGCTCGGCAAGTTCAGCCGCAGTGAAGATTTCACGGTCAGAGTCATAACCAGCTCCGAGCAGTGCCATGTAATTGACAACCGCCTCGCGCAAGTACCCCGCGTCCCTGAGCTCTTGAACAGAGGCCGCGCCGTGGCGCTTCGAGAGCTTCTTTCCATCCGGCCCATGAAGGAGCGGAAGGTGGGCATAGATCGGGATGTCGGCGCCGAGAGCCTCCAGAACCAAAACCTGCTTTGGAGTGTTGGACAGATGGTCCTCGCCCCGCACCACATGGGTGATGCCCGCATCAAGATCGTCAATCGCAACGGCAAGGTTGTAGAGCGGGGTTCCGTCCCCGCGAGCAATCACAGGGTCATCTAGGTGACGGTGGGCGAACACGGCCTCGCCACGCACGGCGTCGGCAACCACAGTCTCCCCTTCATCTGGAATGCGAAGGCGCAAGGCTCCATCTGCTTCGGCCTCTCCACGGAAGCCACGCTCGGCTCCATGCTTCTCCTTCCAAGCCCGGACATCGTCCGCATTGGCAGACGAGCGATAAGCCTTGCCTGACTCTTCTAGTTGGGCCAACACCTCTCTGTGGCGGGCCTCGTTTGAGGTCTGCATGATCGGACCTTCGTCCCACTCGATACCGAGCCACTCCAACGCGTCGAGGATCTGGGCGATGTTCTCCTCTGTCGACCGCTCCCGATCGGTATCTTCGATGCGCAGCACCATTGATCCGCCCTGGCCGCGAGCAAGCAGCCAGTTGAAAAGGGCGGTGCGGGCTCCACCAATGTGGAGGGCTCCCGTAGGAGATGGTGCGAATCGAACTCTCATGAAGGGAACCGCATGGTAGTCGGAGCACATGTCTCACCGGCCGGGGGCCTCCCCAAAGCGATCGAACGGGGCGTCGAAAGGGAGTGCGATGCAATCCAGATCTTCTCTCAGTCTCCACGGGCGTGGAAGCCAACAAACCATACGGAGGAGGCGATTGATGCCTTTCGGACTGCTCGCGAAGAAAGCCGAATCGGACCGGTCCTGATCCATGCTGTCTACCTTCTCAACTGTGCATCAACTGACCCAGAGCTGAGAGAGAAATCACTAACTGGACTGATTAACGCACTCGAGGTCGGCGATAAGATTGGTGCCAACGGAGTAGTTCTTCACCCAGGTTCAGCAAAAGATGGCGACCCGAACGAGGCAGTAGCTCGTGCTGGTGAAGTCATCGCCGAGGCGCTGAAGGAAACAGGGAGCTGCGAGCTACACCTCGAGAACACCGCTGGTGCCGGCGGCACTCTAGGCCGCTCATTTGAGCAACTTTCGGAGCTGCTGACGGCATCCGGAGGAGACCCACGGCTTGGTGTTTGCCTAGATACATGCCACCTGTACGCATCTGGCTACGACGTCAGCACGCTCGAAGGAATTGCCGAGACCGTCAATGCCTGCGACTCAGCGATTGGACTGGACCGACTTAGGTCTTTGCATGTCAACGACTCAAAGACTGAGCTGGGATCAAACAAGGACCGGCACGCACCACCGGGAGAGGGCCTGATTGGCGGGAAGGGCTTGGGACTGTTTATGGCCGAACCCCGGTTCGCGCATCTACCAGCCATTCTGGAAGGGCCGGGCACCGGGGGGGCAGAAGCTCAGCTAGAGGATGTCCGCAAGATGAGGCAACTTCTCAAGCAGGGCAGGAAGGCCCGCGGGCTGAAGGACTAAGCCGCCTCAGCCAAGGACCCAACGCCCAGCAGGGCCTCTATCTGGCTGCGAACACCAGGTGAGGCATTGACCTTCATGTCATCGCCCAAGACGATCGTTCGGATCCCATCCTTCGCTGGCAGTTCAAGCGTCACCGGACTTCCACCCGGATTAGCCGCGAGCAGGTCCTTGAGATCGTCAAGTACCTGACCGGCAACACCTGAAGCTGGAACCCGAACTGTGATCCCGGCTTCCTCTACCTCGGCGGCCGCCTCAGCATCTCGGATCTCGTCTTCCGTCGGCTCAAATTCCTTGACCTCTCGGATCAGGATTGTCGGACGTCCTTCATCCTTACGGTCAAGTTCGCCGTTGACGATCAGGATTCGATCTTCCTCCAGCAAGTGGCCGAGTTTCTCAACCCCCTTCTTGAAGATCAGTAGGTCGCAGGCGCCCTCCTGGTCCTCGAGAACTGCTCGGATCATTGGGTCCCCGGAACGTGTGCGAACCCGCGCAACCTTGGTGAGGATGCCGCCTGTAGTTACACGTTCGCGGTCCTTACGTTCACCAAGCCCACCGATACCGCAATCGACCGCCTTGGCCATCGCAGCTCGGACCTCCCTGAGCGGATGGGCTGAGATGTAGATGCCCGTGGAGTCGCGCTCGCCAGCAAGAAGCTCCTTGCGTTCAAACTCGCCCGAAGGGATAGAAGGCCGTATGGACTGAGTAACACTGGAATCGTCATCCAATCCCGCAAAGAGGTTCCCTTGCCCTGTCGCGGCGTCCTGACGCGTCTGCTGGCCTCCTGAGATCGCCTGCTCCACCACAGCGAGCATTCCCTTGCGTGTCGACCCGGTTGAATCAAATGCGCCCGCCTTGATTAGAGCCTCGATCGCACCCTTATTGACCATGCGTCCGTCGACCCGTTCGCAGAAGTCGAAGATCGAATCAAAGCGAGCATCCTCACGCGCTCCAAGAATGGCCTCAACCGCTTGATAGCCGACACCCTTGACGGCATCCAGCCCGAAGCGAATCGACGTGCCTTCAACTGAGAAGCCGTGCTCGGACCCGTTGACATCGGGTGGGAGAAGAACGAGGCCCATTTCATCAGCGTGTGACAGATAGAACGGAACCTTGTCCTTGGTGGACATCACCGAGCTAACCAAGGCGGCCATGTACTGGGCGGGATAGTTGGCCTTAAGCCATGACGTCCGGTAGGAGATCAGTGCATAACAGGCAGCGTGGGATTTGTTGAAGGAGTAGTCCGCTGCACGCTCATTGGCTTCCCAGATCCAAGCGACAGTTCCCTCGCTTGTGCCCGAGGTCCGGCAGCCAGCAAAGAACTCGTCTTTCAGCGCGGCCATTGCGTTGCGATCCTTCTTGCCGATGGCCTTTCTCAAGTCGTCTGCTCGTGCGCCAGAAAATCCTGCGAGCTCCTTTGAGATCAACATGGCCTGTTCCTGATAAAGAATCACACCCTTGGTCTCAGCAAGGATCGGCTCAAGTCGCGGATCCTTGTAGGTGATTGCGTCCGGGTCGAGCTTCCCGCGGGCATAGTCGGGGATCTTGTCCATGGCGCCCGGGCGGTAGAGCGCCACCAGAGCAATGAGGTCACCGAACTCGGTCGGCTTAACCTGCCGCAGGGCTTTTCGCATGCCCTCTGACTCAAACTGGAATATTCCAACTGAGTCAGCCTTGGCGAGCATCTTGAAGGTCGCAGGGTCATCCAGCGGCAGCGAGTCAATGTCGGGCTTGGTCCCTGTGGCCTCTTCGATCAACTTGACGGCATCGACGATTACATCGAGGTTCCGAAGCCCCAAGAAGTCCATCTTCAGCAGGCCGAGCTGCTCAATTGGCTTCTGCGAGAAGGCCGTCACCACTCGGTAGCGCTTCTTCCCGTTCTCATCTACCTCGTTGGTCTCTGCGAGCTGAACGGGCGCAATGTCAGTCAGTGGACGGTCGGCGATCACCACGCCAGCGGCATGGACGGAGCTGTTTCGAACTACTCCCTCAAGGCCCCGCGCAACCTCCACAATCTCCTTAGCTTCAGGGTCTGCGTCGATCATCTTCTGGAGCTCGCTCTCACCGCCGAGAATCTCCTCAAACGTTGGGTTACGCCCCATGATCGGATCCGGAACTGCCTTGGCTACTCGGTCACCCAGCGCGTAGTCCTTATCGAGCACTCGGGCGGCATCGCGAATCGCCTGCTTCGGCGCGCTCTTGCCGAACGTGATGATCTGGGCGACAGCATCCTCACCGTACTTCTCGGTCACATAACGGATCACGCGATCACGCCCGCGAATGGAGAAGTCAATATCCATGTCTGGCATGGACACACGTTCTGGGTTGAGGAACCGCTCGAAGAGAAGGTCGTACTCGATTGGGTCCACATCAGTGATTCCCAACGCATAGGCGATGATCGAGCCTGCGGCCGAGCCACGACCAGGACCGACTGGAATGCCCTCCGACTTGGCGTAGTTGACGAAGTCCCAGACGATCAGGAAGTACGAGTCAAAGCCCATCTCCTCGATGACCCCAAGTTCAAAGTCAGCCCTCTCTCGGTGACCCGCTGGCACGGGCGAGCCATAGCGGTGCTCAAGGCCGCTCTCAACGAGATGACGTAGGTACTGAGCCGGTGTCTTGCCATCGGGTGCGTCATAGCGAGGAATGATCTGGCGACTCATGTCGATATCGATTGAGCAGCGCTCGGCGATCTCCAACTGGGTCTCAAGCGCCTGCGGGAGATCCTTGAAGAGGACCCTCATCTCCTCGTTGCTGCGCAGGAAGTACTCATTGCCGGACATCTGGAGCTTCGGGGCCGCAAGCGTTGACTTTGTCGCAACGCAGACAAGCGCTGAATGGTGGTGGTGATCTTCCTTGCGGAGGTAGTGAACATCCGCTGTGCCAACAATTGGCCGGCCCATGTCTGCGGCCATCCGAATCAGACCCTCGTTGGCCTTCTCCTGCCGGTCAATCCCATTCTTTTGAACTTCGAAGTAGAGATTCTCGGGACCAAATATTCCAGCGAGCTTGTCCGCGTGCTCGCGAGCATCATCCGGCCGGTCGTCGCCCAAGAGCGAACAAATGCGGGAGGAGAGACATCCAGTAAGCGCAACAACACCCTCTGAATGTTGTGACATCAGGTCAGCGTCCACGCGAGGACGCCCTGAGTGGAAGCCCTCGGTGAAGCCTCGCGAGGTCATCTTGACGAGGTTGGCGTAGCCCTCGTCACTGGTAGCCAGAAGCGTCAGGTGGTTGAGCTTCTCCCGTGGCCCTTCCTTGCGATGACGGTCATCGCTGTAGTAGATCTCACAGCCAAGAATCGGCTTGATTCCATGCTTATTACAAGCCAGGTAATGCTCCAGTGCGCCATTCATCACCCCGTGGTCAGTCAGGGCTATAGCCGGCTGATCCAACTCAGCCGCGCGCTTTGCCAGCGCTTCGATACTTGAGAGACCATCGAGCAGTGAGTACTCCGAGTGGACGTGAAGGTGAACTGTTGGTGCGTTAGAGCTCATTGCCTGAGCCAATCTACGACCGTGCCCGGATGGGCGAGAAACCGCGGCCTATCTGGCGCAACGCAACTGCCTCGGCCTCACCGCTTCCTGAGTCAAGGAGCGCCGACCCGGCCCCCGACCGGTCTCCCTCCAGCGCCCACGAGAGCAGGTCAGTCGCATGAGTCTCAATCACAGCGTCAACATCGGAGCTCTCCCCAGCCTCCACTCGCAGAGGTCTCCCGGGACTAAATGTGACCGTTGCCGAGAGCCCAGGCCTAGCGGGGTCTCTATGGACAATTTTTGCCGCTAAGTCGCCTGTGACAGCTGGGATCGAGACTCCAACCAGCCCCCAGAACGCGAGCGGGTCAATCACTGCCCCCGGAGTTGTCTCTAGATCAGCCAGCGATACAGGTGTTAGTGACAGCTGCTTGAGCAGATTCAGTCCGTCCTTGCCCTTGACGCCCCTTGTGCGATCAGCCAGCGTCGCACCGGCGAGGTTGGCTGTGGAGCCACGAGCAAACAGGTCGCGGTCTCGCCGCCGACGCCCGGACTCTCGCCATTCCGCTTCGGTCACATCCCCATGGCTGGTCAAGGCCAGACAACCGACACCGCGAACGATCAAATCGAAGCGCAGGTCAGGGTCCACTCGATGGAGAATTGGGCCGAGACAGACAAGCCAACGTCCCGCGGCAGCTCGATCAATCGACGCGAGGCTTGACAGGCCTAGCGTGGGCCAAATCAGTGCCTGCTCCGGAAGAGGCGCCTCGGCCCTCAGGCGGGCCAGGACGTCATTGAGACGATCGGGTTCCCCTCCCCCTTCACCTTCAGCCTCTGTGTCAGCCAGCGCGAGGAACCGTTCACCCAGCTCCTCATTTGAAGCTGGTGTCGCGGCCGGCGTAAGTTGAGCGGCCACCAAGGGGGCTGCCGCAGCAAACAGATCTGGCGTCGCAACTGGTGTTGGCGCTAACGGGCGCTCCACCTGCGCGGAAAGCCCCGGTCGGACAATCCGAAAGAGTGCTGCCTCTCTTTGCAGTGCTTGTGCCCGATTCAGATCAGCCATAACAGCGACGCTAGCGCCGCCGCGTTAGGTCAGGAGGCGTTTTCTTCGGAACCAGCGGCCTGATTGCGTACCTGCCAGGCCATCCGGGACTGCAGCGAGAAGAGTTCGATGAAACCAGGCGACGCTGTCTGCCTGAACAGACCGCCCGACTCAGAGAAGGTCGCCAGCTGTGAGTCATAGACCGCATGGGGTGAAGACCTCGTGATTACGGTTGCTGATCCCTTGTAGAGCTTCATGCCGATTGTGCCGGTCACCATAGAGTTTGACTCCTCCATGAACGCATCCAGGTCAGTCCGCAGTGGCTCCCACCAGAGACCGGCATAGACAAGGTAGGCCCACTGCTCGTCCATGGACTCCTTGAAGCGGTTCTGATGAATCGTCCCGACAAGGCGCTCAAGCTCACGGTGCGCAGTGAGAATCACCGCGGCAGCCGGAATCTCATAGATGTCCCTGACCTTCAGACCAACAATGCGGTCCTCAATGTGATCGAGGATCCCAACGCCATTGGCGGCTGCCATGTCGGCAACACGGTTGATCAGGTCAATCAGACCCAGCGACTCGCCGTCGAGCGATGTAGGCACGCCCTTCTCAAAACCAATGTTTACAACCGTGGCTTCGTCCGGAGCGCGCTCAGGCGGCGTTACTAGCTGGAAGACATCGTCAAGCGGTGGCTGGTCCAGATCCTCAATCCAGCGACCCTCCGACGACCGGCCCCAAAGATTGTCGTCGATCGAATACGGAGCAGTTTCGGTCCCGCCCTTGACTGGGATTGAGTGCTCGCGGGCGTACTCAATCTCTTCCTCACGGCCCATCGCCCATGACCGCACGGGTGCGATCACTTTCAGCTCAGGTGCCAGAGTGGCGATAGTGGCCTCAATACGAACTTGGTCATTTCCCTTGCCAGTACAACCGTGAGCGATCGTGTCGCAGCCAGTTTCCCGGGCAACATCAACGGCGATCTTGGCAATCAGCGGTCGACCGAGTGCGGTGAACAGCGGGTAGCCGCCGCCATAGAGGGCGTTGGCCTTGATGGCCGGCGTGATGTAGTCGTCAACGAACTCCTGACGCGCATCCACTACACGCGCGTCAATTGCGCCAAGGTCAATTGCCTTGCCTGTAACGACCGAGTAATCCTCATCAGGCTGCCCGAGGTTGATTGTCAGGGCAACAACCTCAGCTCCGTAGTTCTTCTGGATCCAATGGAGCATCACCGATGTGTCGAGGCCTCCGCTGTACAGCAGGAGAACCCGGCCAACCGACTCAGGGTCGGCCTCGTACGACGCGGTCGTCGGCGGGTGGATGATTCCTTCGCTCACAGTTGAAAGCCTACGGACCTGTCTGTCTTCCCGCTGTCACGCGAGCGGGAGACGCGAAAGCCGCTCAAGCGCAGCGTCTATTTGGGCTTTTGTGATGACGAGCGGTGGGACAAAACGCAGAGTTGATGGCCCTGTGGCATTGATGACTAGGGCCTCCTGCTGCAGGGCGGCGAGCACGACTGCCGGCGCGTCGCCGCTGATATCCGCACCGATCATCAGTCCTCTGCCGCGGACCCGTTCAACCCCGGGCAGCTGAGCCAATCCATCCATCAGCTTGGCACCCAGGACCTTCACGTTAGTAAGCAGATCCTCAGCCGCTACAACGCCAAGTGAGGCGAGTGCGGCTGCGGCGGTCACAGGTCCCCCGGCAAAAGTAGAACCGTGGTCACCTGCGACCAGCGAAGTCGGACAGCTCGCCGAGGTGATCAGTGCGCCAACTGGGAAGCCAGCGCCGACCCCCTTGGCGATCGTCATCGCATCAGGGACCACTGAGGTCTGCTGATAGGCCCAAAGGCTTCCCGTCCTGCCAGCTCCCGTCTGCACCTCGTCAAAGATCAAGAGCGCTCCATGCCTGTCACACGCCTCCCTCGCCGCGACCAACACATCATCGGGGACGGGGTAAATCCCGCCTTCGCCCTGAATTGGCTCGATCAACACTGCCGCTGTCTCGTCGTTGACAGCCGCAGTAATGGCCGTTACGTCCGCACACACAGCACTGAACCCCGGAACGAGTGGTGCAAACGGAGCCTGCTTCTCAGGTTGTGGCGTGGCAGAGAGCGCACCCATAGTCCGCCCATGGAACGCCCCTTCAAGAACAACGAAATTACCGCCAGGCTTGTGCCGTCTGGCCAACTTAATCGCTGCCTCGTTGGCCTCTGCTCCGCTATTACAAAGAAAGACAAGTCCACCAAGGCTTGATTCGGAAAGCCTGCTGGCCAACTCCATTCCCGGCTGCGTGTAAAAAAGGTTTGAGACGTGGATCAGTTTTGAGACCTGGCCTGTGACCGCAGCAACAACATCGGGGTGACAGTGGCCTGCATTATCAACAGCAATCCCTGCGAGAAGGTCAAGGTACTCCCGTCCCTCGTCATCCCAGAGCAAGGCGCCTTCCCCGCGAACGAACTCAACGGGCAGCCGTTTGTACGTCGGCATGACCGCCGACCGCTCGAGCCCCTGTAGCCGCTCGAGACTCATCTCACTTGTCCGGAATGATCTTGGTGCCGCACCCATCAAGGGTGAAGAGTTCAAGCAGGAGGGAATGGGCCACCCGGCCATCAACGATGTGGGCGGAGCCAACACCACCCTCTACAGCCTCCACGCAAGCCTTCAGCTTGGGAGCCATCCCCCCACTCACGCCTTCCAGCGCGGCCTTGACCTCGCCTACTGAGGCTTCTGAAATCACAGACTCCTGATCACTCGGATCCTTTAGCCACCCAGCTACATCGGTAAGGAAGACAGTCTTAAAGGCTCCAAGCGCCCGCGAGACAGCGCTTGCGGCCTCATCAGCGTTGATGTTCAGCGACCGGCCCTCTGAGTCAGCGGCAACCGATGCAACAACCGGAATGTAGTCGGCGGCGATGTGCTCCAGAACGCCTGTCTGCACTGAGACAACACGCCCAACATCACCAAGGTCCTCGCCCCCTGGGCCTGCAATCCGCTCAGCCCGGAACAGCAGTCCGTCATCCCCGCAGAGCCCAACAGCGGGCTGGCCGTGCCGTCCAAGCCGCAACACGATGTCCTTGTTGACCTTCCCGACTAGAACCATCTTGGCGATCTCAACCGTGTCCGCGTCACTCCGCCGAAGCCCGCCAACAAACTCAACGGGCATGCCAAGCCGCTCCATATAGGCAGTGATATCTGGCCCACCCCCGTGCACAACGACAGGGTTAAGCCCGACGTACTTCAGGAGAACAACATCCCGCGCAAACTCCTCACGAAGCTGAGGATCCTCCATCGCAGCGCCGCCGTACTTGATCACGACGGTTTTGCCGTGAAAGTCCCTGATGAAAGGCAGTGCCTCAAGAAGTGTTCCGATGTCTCTCATTTGCTCGCTCTACCTCAGGTCGTGTATTCGCTGTTGATGGTCACATACTCGTGCGATAAGTCAGAGAAGAACACCTCGGTCACGGACCCCGATCCCGGAACCCGCACTGTGTATTCAACCTCAGAGCCCGAAACAGCCTTGTTCAGAGCCTCTTCGTCGAAAGGGACCATTGCGCCTGCCGAGCAGACCTCAATTCCCTCGATCTCAATGTCTACCGGCATCCCGGGTGAATCTGGAAGTGCCATTCCTACTGCTCCGAGAATCCGTCCCCAGTTGGGATCTCCACCGTGCAGAGCTGCCTTAACGAGTGGCGAGCCCGCGACCGCTCTGGCGACATGCTCAACGGTGTCGTCGCCTCCACCTTCCACCAACACTCGACCAACCCTTACGGCACCTTCGCCGTCGGCGACGATCTCAAGTGCGAGAGCCCTAACCAGCGCGTCCAATGCCTGACCAAACAGCGCTTCGGACTCGCTCTGTGGAGCGACCGTGATGCCGCTCGCACCCGACGCCATCAGGATCACGACATCATTTGTTGACAGCTGACCGTCAACGCTAATCCGTTCGAAGGACCGCTTGACGACAGTCCCGAGCAGGAGATCACAGGTTTCACTAGACAGCTTTGCGTCTGTCTGAATGAAGCAGAACATCGTTGCGAATGAGGGTTGGATCATCCCAGCGCCCTTGGCTTGTGCGGTGAGCCGGACCGTTCCCTCGGGAAGCTCAACATCGAGCGCAAACCGTTTTTCGGCCTTATCGGTCGTCATGATTGCGCCAGCGACAGAGTGGTCCGAATCGCTCGACAGATTGCCGACTGCCGCAGGCATTGCGTCGCACAGCGCGACGGCGTCAAGCCTTTGACCGATCACTCCAGTGCTGCATACGGCCACGTACTCGGGTTCTACACCAAGCGCTGATGCCGCCGAATACCGGACCTGGATGGCATCGGTGAGTCCGTCCTGACCCGTCCCGGCGTTGGCATTACCGCTGTTGGCCACAATCGCTCTGATCGAGTCGGTCTCAACGAGCGTCCGGTTGACAAGAACTGGAGCTGCGGCGGCCGACGACCGAGTCTGCCTGATGGCACTCGTGCAGTCAGGTGAGTCACAAAGGATCAGCGCAAGGTCTTCCTTACCTGAGGCCTTTAGCCCGGCAGCAGCCGTTCCACCGGAGAACCCCGCAGGGAATCCACTCTTAGCGAGGGACACATGCTCAGGCCACTGAAGCCAGCGAGATTTGAACTTCGTGCTCAATCAAGCCCTTCCGTTTCAGGCCTACCGAACATCAAGTTGAGGCACTGGACCGCCTGCCCAGCGGCACCCTTCCAGAGATTGTCAATCGCCGAGAGCACAATCACCTTGCCGCTCGAGTGAGCACGCACAGTGATCCTGCACCGGTTTGTTTCCCTCACATCCTTGACTCCGGGCGATTCGCTCGTGACCTCGACAAATGGCTCAGAGGCGTAGTGCTCGGCGAAGAGCGCTAGAAGCTCATCCGAGTCCTTTGGCTCGGCCAAGTCCACATAACAGGAGACAAGCTCACCCTCGTCGAGCGGAACGAGATGCGGAAGGAAGACAAGCGAACCAGGCGCCCCGAGCTTGGAAAGTTGCTCTCCAATTTCAGGCTCGTGACGATGCCCATCAAGCCCATAGGCGCTGACGTTCTCGGCAACGCTTACAAAGTGAGTCTTCCTAGATGGAGTCCTCCCCGCTCCCGAAACTCCACTCTTGGCGTCAACAACTATTCCGGTTACAAGGCCGGTCTTCGCTAGAGGTGCCATGGCCAACAGAGTGGCCGTGGGATAGCAGCCAGGGCAGGCGACGATGTCTGCGGCCACAATCCCGCTCCGGTCTAGCTCGGGGAGCCCGTACGCAGCAGTCCCAAAGAGCTCTGGAGCCCCATGATCGCCATACCATTTGGCGTAGGTGTCGCGATCGCCCAGCCGGAAGTCAGCTGAGAGGTCAACGACCCGAATGTCCTTGGCCCTCAGGTCAGCAACAACTCCGGCAGCAGCCCCGTGTGGCAGTGCCACAATCGCAGCGTCGAAACCATCTAGGCTCGCGGCCCCGACGTCGTCAAGCCTCATTTGAACGCGGTGCTGAGGGTAAAGCGCGTCTAGCCGTTCGCCAACATCTGACCTCGCCTGGACAGCAGCAAGTTCAAAGTGGGGATGCCTGTCGAGTATCCGCGCGGCGACTGCCCCCGCGAACCCCGCTGCCCCTATAACTGCGATCCGTTCAGCCACGTGACTGCGCTCCCTTCCTGTCCTGAAGAGCCTCGAGGATCCGTTGCCGAACCGCCGTTGCCTCTTCCTCAGTGAGTGTCCTGTCATCAGCTCTAAACGCGAAGCGAAGGCCAACTGAAACGCTGTTCTCGCCAAGCTGCTTCCCCCGGTAAATGTCGAAGACCGAAACTGACTCCAGCTCCGGGCTTCCAACCTCTTCGGCGATCTCGATCAGCTCCGCGGCCGAAACGGCAGCATCAACTACTACTGCGAGGTCCTGGCCGACCATCGGATGGGCTGAGACCGGGGAATAATGAAGAACCTCAGGGCTCGCTGAAATTACGGCGTTGAGGTCAACCTCGAACGCCACGCCGCCATCAAGCCCCCATTCGGTTGAAACAAGTGGGTGCAGGTCACCAACCCAGCCGGCCGGCCGGCCAGCAATCTCAATGACTCCACTTCTGCCTGGGTGAAGGAATGGCTCGGGTTCAGCTACGGGAACAATTCTCCACTCACAGTGGAGTGAGTCAAGGACTTGGCCAATTACACCGATAGCCGCATGAACGTCGACAGTGCTTGGGCTCGCATTCCGCCAGTCGGGCCGGGTGGATGGGCCACACAGAACCGCACCGAAGCGCTGCGGCTCGTCGCTCAGACCATCCTCGGAGGGCAGGTAGACGGGACCTGTCTCAAAGAGCCGGATCACGGCCGCGCCCCGAGCCGCATTCCTAGCCGCGGAATCGAGCAGAGAGCCAAGCAGGGTCGTCCTTAGGACGGATTCCTCGCTACTCATCGGATTAACAAGGGTGATGGCGTTACGACGGGAATCGTCAGACGCAAGCCGGAGCCGGTCTGAAAGCCCGGGAGCACAGAAGCTCCATCCGGCAGCCTCAAAGCAGCCAGACGAAACGAGAGCGTCCTGCACCTGTCTGCGAATCTTCTGTTGGCGGGTCAACCGACCGCCACCCGTGCTCGATGTCGGGAGAGTGGCTCCAAGCTTCTCTAGCCCGTCAATCCGTGCGATCTCCTCAATCAGATCAACGTCTCTGGCCACATCAAGCCGGTCGAGGGGGACCTCAACAGAGAACACATCGCCGTCGACGGAAACGGTGAAACCAAGCCGCTCCAGTGGGCCAGTAATCCGCTCGGCTGTCAACTCAGAGCCCATCAAGGAGTTGACCTTGGCGTGCGAGAGCTTGATCGTGTGGGCCTCGCCAACCGCGCCCACAACCACAGTGCCCGCAGCTGGAGCGACCCCGTAAATCTCCCCGAACAGTTGAGAGGCGAATGCCTGTCCCCTACTTGCGAAGACGGGCGCGAGGCCCTTCTCAAACCGTCCCGATGCCTCGCTTCTGAGACCAAGCCTCGCTGACGTCTGGTTGATCGAAGGTCCGTGCCAGGTAGCTGCCTCGAGTAGTACCCGCGTGGTGTCCGGACCGACCTCGGACCGAGCGCCACCCATCACGCCAGCGATCGAGGTTGGGCCACCAGCATCGGCGATTATCGTCTCACCCTCGACCAAGTCCCGAGACTCTCCATCTAGCGTCGCGACTGTCTCTCCTGCCGCAGCCGCCCGAACCGTCAGATCCCCGTCAATCTTGTCGAGGTCGAACACATGAAGTGGCTCGCCAACAACGAGCATTACGTAGTTGGTGATGTCAACCACTGGCGAGATCGGCCGCATGCCAGCAGCAGTCAAATGCGCGGCGATCGCTGGCGGCGTCACGGCAGCAGACAGGCCTTCATAGATTCTTGCGGTAAAGATTCGGCACTGCTCCGAATCCTGGACTGACACTTTGATGCCATCTAGGGCTCCGGCACTACCAAGGTCGTTCTCCCATGGGGCAGATTTCAGCTCCGCGCCCGTTGCCGCATGAAGCTCCCGTGCGACGCCATAAACACCCAAGCAGTCAGGCCTGTTGGGGGTGATCTCCAGTTCGAGAACTGTCTCGTCCAAGGGAAGCACCTCACCAAGTGCCCGGCCAGCTGGACCAGCCGTCTCGGCGAGCACGAGGATCCCTTGATGCCCCTTACCAAGCCCAAGCTCATCCTCAGCGCAAATCATCCCGCTGCTCTCAACACCCCGCAACTTAGCTTTCTTGATCATCATTCCCACAGGCATTACTGCCCCGGGAAGGGCTACTGCCACCGTCTGCCCAGCGCCGACATTGGGGGCTCCACAGACAATTGTCGCGGGCTCAGGCGCACCGACATCGACCGTGCAGACCTTCAGCCTGTCGGCGTCCGGATGCTGGTCAGCGGTCAGCACCACCCCGACGACGAAGTTGCTGCTGTCCTCTACGCCGAGACGCGTTACCCGCTCAACCTCAGTGCCGCTGAGAGCGAGGACCGAGGAGATCTCTTCGGCTGACAGGCCCGGATCGCAGAACTCAAGCAGTAGTGAGAGTGGAACCTTCATCAGGCGAATTGCTCCAAAAACCGGATGTCGTTGTCATAAAGCAGCCGCAGGTCGGGCACCGAGTGCTTAAGCATTGCGATCCGTTCGATTCCCAGTCCAAAGGCGAAGCCCTGAACCTTCCCGGGGTCATAGGCAGGTTGCTCTCCAGAGACACTTGCGAACACATTGGGGTCGACCATTCCGGCCCCAAGGATCTCAATCCACGCAGTGCCCTTACAAAGGCCACACCGATCCCCATCGGCGACTCCCTGGTTGCAGGCGAAGCAGGAGACATCTACCTCAACGCTGGGCTCTGTGAACGGGAAGAAGTGCGGCCGCAGCCGAATCTCGCGCTCGTCGCCGAAGATCGCCTTTGCGAACGCAAGCAGAGTCCCCTTCAAATCAGCAAGCGAAATCCCCTCATCAACTGCGAGTCCCTCAATCTGGTGGAACTGCGGCGTGTGAGTGGCGTCGTCATCCCGCCGATAAACACGCCCCGGTACAATCACGTAAAGCGGTGGCGGCGTAACCAACATGGTCCGCACCTGGACGGGCGAGGTGTGTGTCCGCAGGAGGACGCTGTCACCCACATAGAAGGTGTCGCTTGGTGATCGTGCTGGATGGTGAGGCGCATGGTTGAGCGCATCGAAGTTGTAGGCCACTAGCTCTACCTCGGGGCCTTCAGCAATCCCATAACCGAGGCCGAGGAAGACGTCCTCAATCTCCCTCATAGTCTGCGTCAGAAGGTGGAGGCCTCCTGGGAACTGCTGCGGGTGACCTGGCAGCGTGATGTCGACAGCATCCTCAACAAGCCGGAGTTCGAGCTCCGCCCCTGCAAATGACGCCATTTTGGTGTCAATGGCACCCTCAAGTTCCACCCTTGCCTCGTTGGCAGCCTTCCCGGCTGGTCCACGCTCGGAGGGATCAAGGTCCTTGACACCCCGCAGGATGTTGGGGAGCTCAGCCTTCCGGCCAAGCCACTTGATCCGCAACTCCTCGAGCTCAGCGGAAGTAGTCGCTGCAACAACGGCGGCCTTAACTTCATCAACAATCTGAGATATTCGTTCAAGCATTCCGGGGGATCCTATTGGCGGCGTGGAGGGCAATCGAAACTGCGACGGCCGCATTGAGTGACTCAGCGCCCTCAACCATCGGGATTTCCCAGATCAAATCACTCAGTTCAAGGGTCTTGGCATCCACCCCCGCCCGCTCTGAACCAACAATCAGAACAAGGTTCCCCTCCGGAAGCTGGCTCACCGATGTGGCTTTCCCACCCGCCAGAGCAACCTTGCTCCCGGGAAGTTCAGACACAGCCACCCCCTTATGCAGTGGGACCGCGAACACCGATCCCATACTGGCCCTAACGGCCTTGGGACCGAATGGATCTGCTGTCTCAGCGCCGAGTGAAACGCCGGTAGCTCCGAGGGCGTGTGCAGACCTAATGATCGTTCCAACATTGCCGGGATCAGACAGTCCGGCCAGATGAACCACCAGCCCGGGACTCACCTCAGAGACGTACGTCTTAGTGAATATGCCGATCGCTCTGGTCCCAGATCCAAGAGAGGACAAGGAATCGAGCAACTCTGCCTCAACTTCCTCCCCATCTAGACCGCAACCCTCTCTGACGAGAACCCGTTCAGGCTTCCATCCGTTTACGGCGGCCATCTCGAGCAGATCTTCACCTTCAGCTACAAATACGTCCGCCCGCGACCTAGCGTGACTGCTCTGCAGCCGCTTGAGTTCTTTGATTGCTGGGTTGTCTGAACTGGTGATTGTCATATGAAAAAAGGCGCCCTCCCGGTGGGAGCGGCGCCCTGGTTGGCGACTCGGCGGGGATGACGCGGTGGCGTCAGCCGTCAAGTGCCTCCTGGGCGCGCATGGCAAATCGTGTGAAGGCTTGAGGATCGCGGACAGCGAGGTCGGCAAGGATCTTGCGATCCACTTCGATCTCGGCCAGCGAAAGTCCGTGCATCATCTTGCCGTAAGTAAGTCCGTTTTCACGGGCAGCAGCGTTGATACGCACAATCCAAAGCCTGCGGAAGTCACGCTTCCTGTTACGCCGGTCGCGGTACCTGTATGAATCGGCCTTTGTAAGAGCCTCTTTGGCGTTCCTGTAGTGCGAGTGACCGTCACCACGGAAGCCCTTTGTCTGCTCAAGAACCGCACGGCGCTTCTTCTTGCCGTGGACTGAACGCTTAACACGGCTCATTTGCCAGCCTTGCCGATCAGACGCTTGATCCGCGGGGCATCACTGTCGGAGATCACAGCGTCAGTCCCGAGGAACCGCTTGCGCTTCTGAGACTTCTTTTCAAGGATGTGACTCTTATTGGCATGCCGCCCACGAACCTTGCCCGTGGCGGTTACTTTGAAGCGCTTTTTAGCGCCGGAGTGAGTCTTCATCTTTGGCATTGCGTCACCTAGTCAATCAGAATCTGGCGCTGCTGGCTCTTCTGGAGCTTCGCTTTCGGCCGGTACGGCCGAATCATCAGTGTCAGCGGGGGCTGCTTCGACAACGGCTTCAGGCTCGGCTACTACCTCTGGGGCCACCTCTTCGACTGGAGCGGCCGAATCACCGTTCTTAGCGATGCGCTCCTCGTTAGCGAGCTCTGCCATCAGACCCTTCGACGGAGCGATCATCATCGTCATGTTGCGCCCGTCCTGAAGAGGTGTTTGTTCGACGACGGCAAGCTCGTGGAGCTGCTCGGCGATGCGCTCAAGCAGCGCGCGACCTCTGTCGGGGTGGGCCATCTCGCGGCCTCGGAACATGATCGTGATCTTGACCTTGTCTTTATGCCTCAAGAACCTGGTGACGTGGCCTACCTTGGTGTCGTAATCGTGCTGGGCAATCTTGGGCCTGAACTTGATCTCACGGATAACGATGGTCTGCTGGTGCTTACGGGCAGCTTTGAGCTTCTGTGCCTGTTCGTACTTGTACTTGGAGTAGTCGAGAACGCGACAGACCGGCGGAACGGCGTCTGGAGCCACCTCGACAAGATCAAGATCCCTCTCTTGGGCGTAATCAAGTGCGTCAGCAATCTTGAGAACGCCAATCTGCTCACCGTCTGGGCCGATGAGGCGGACCTCTGAAACACGGATGCGCTCGTTGATCCGGGTGTCATCCCGGTCCGGCATACGCCTGTCAAACCTCTTAGGAACCGCCATCAGGCGTTCGGACCGTAGGTCACTCGGAGGTGCGCATTTCAGGGGCGTCGTTCTTCAACGCTGATCAGCATAACAGCGCAGGGCACTCATGCGGATCGGTCAGTGGACCGAGAAACCAACCGTGCTGCCAACTCTGAGACGGATTCGGAGCCCTCGTCACCGCTGCCTCGCTCCCGCACTGACACTTCGCCGGACTCAACCTCCCGATCGCCCACAATCAGCATCACTGGAGTCTTGGCCATCTCAGCCTCGCGGATCTTGCGGCCAATCGACTCAGCGCGATCATCCAACTCCACCCGCAGCCCGGCGGCGGAGAGCTCATCCTTTACTTGCTTCCCATACTCAGCATGCCTGTCGGCCACTGGCAGGACTTGCACCTGAACCGGCGTGAGCCAGAATGGAAGATCCCCGGCGAAGTGTTCGATCAGGATTCCGATGAAGCGTTCATAGGACCCCATCAGTGCTCTGTGAATCATCACGGGCCGGTGGTCGGCATTGTCAGCGCCGGTGTAACTGAGCTCAAAGCGTTCTGGCATGGAGTAGTCGAGTTGAACAGTGCCCAGCTGCCATGACCGGCCGAGCGAGTCAGTGATGTGAAGATCGATCTTGGGACCGTAGAAGGCACCATCCCCCGCATTGACCGTGTACTCGTGATCGCCAGCCTTTAGCGCAGACTCAAGCGCCGCCTCAGCGCGGTCCCAAAGACCGTCGTCGCCGATGCGCTGCTCAGGCCGTGTGGAGAGTTCGAGGCTTGGCTCAAGCCCAAAGAGCCTGTATGTGGCGAAGGCAAACTCAAGGCAGCCAGCTACCTCGTCCTGAATCTGCTCATCAGTACAGAAGATGTGGGCATCGTCCTGGCAGAAGTGACGTACCCTGAGAAGCCCGTGGAGAGTGCCTGACGGTTCATTGCGGTGCAAAAGGCCCGGTTCTGAATATCGGACCGGAAGGTCCTTATACGACCACTGCTGAGCTCCAAACAGGTGGGCGTGCCCGGGGCAGTTCATCGGCTTGAGACCCATTGGATGATCCTCCGCCTCGGTCAGGAACATGTTGTCGCGGTACTTGTCCCAGTGACCAGACATCTTCCACAACTCTGCGTCATAGAGCTGAGGAGTCTTGACCTCCTGATAGCCCCGCAGCTCCCCCATCTCACGGCTGAGCTCAACCAGCCCATTGAAGAGCTGCGTGCCGCGTGGAAGCCAGAAGGCTGAACCTGGTGAGACCTCGCTAAACCTGAAAAGACCGAGCTCTTTCCCGAGCCTGCGGTGATCGCGTGCCTTTGCCTCCTCGAGCCGTTCAAGGTGCTCAGACAGGTCCTGCTTTGACAAGAAGGCCGTTCCGTAAATGCGGGTCAGCATGGTTCGGTCGCTGTCACCCCGCCAGTAGGCCCCGGCCACAGACTGGAGCGCGAAAGCCTTGATGCGATCGGTCGCGGGCGAGTGTGGTCCGCGACAGAGGTCAACGAAGTCACCGTTGCGATAAAGCGAAACAGTCTCAGCGCCTTCGTTGGTAATCAGGTCCTCGATCAGCTCAACCTTGTAGTCCTCGCCAAGTCCGCGGAAGCGCTCGATGGCGTCCGCTACGGAAAGCTCGCTGCGCTCAAAAACCTGCGAGGCCTTCACGTGCTCCCGCATGCGCTCCTCGATCATGGGAAGGTCTGCGTCCGAAATAACGACACCGTCAGGGAACTCAAAGTCGTAATAGAAGCCGTTCTCGATCGACGGACCAATCGAGACCTTCGTTCCCGGGTAAAGCGCTATGACTGCCGTCGCGAGAACGTGAGCGGCATCGTGGCGGATCAGATCAAGGGCTTCTGGGCTCTTGCCGGTGATGATGGAGATCCCCGCACCATCAGGCAACTCGCGGGAGAGATCGCGAATATCTCCATCGACGACGATGGCCAACGCGGCCTTAGCAAGGCCCGGCCCAATCGCCGCAGCGGCATCCGCACCGGTTGCGCCGGGGTCAAGGTCGAGTCCTTTTCCGTCTGGAAGTTTTACCTGCATCAAGTGTGGATGCTAACCGCGACCCGGCGGCTGGACGGTCAGCCCGGCCAGCCTGCGGATTTCAGCATCCAACTCAAGCCTCTGAATCTCCGTATCGGCCTGACCGGGGATGCGATTCCGCGGCCTTGGTTTGCGGTCATGCCACAACAACCCGGGAGAGGTCACGGCTTCCGGTGCGAGAGCAAGCCAAGCGATGGAGTCAGCCCCCTCATCAGCGCTGCGAAGAAACGGCCGGGTTAGCTTCCTGAAAGTCGGCAGAGACGTCTGCACCCCCGGCGTATCCGCCCAGCCTGGATGCACCGCGTGCGCGGTAATGCCCCTACTTGGCTGTCGCTCAGCCTCAAGTTGGGCCAAGGCAATCTGAGCCCGCTTAGTGCGCGCATAGACCGCAGCTCCGTCGTAGCCATCACCCACAAGGTCACTGTCTGGGAGCGCTATTCCTTCGCTGTATGCGCCTCCCGAGGTGACCATTACTACTCGACCATTTGCCGTCTGCAGCTGGGGCAGCGCAAGCTCCTCAAGCAGATATGGCCCAACGACGTTTGTCGCCCAGGCAGTCTCGATGCCTTCAGCAGTAAGGCTCCGCTCGTGCAGAAGGACCCCAGCGTTCAGAACCAGCGCGTCGATTCGATCAAGAGTCGAACCGAGAATTGACGCAAGTCGCCGCACATCAGAGAGGACTGACATGTCGCACTTCTCGAACCGCACCTCACCACCAATCGACGCGGCCTGCACCTCAGCGAGCGCCTCCGATGCTCGGCCCCGGTCACGCGACACCATCGTCACCGAAGCACCAGCCGCGGAGCACATTCTTGCTGCTGCCCTGCCCAGCCCGGCACTCGCTCCAGTGATGACAACTTCACGCCCCGTTGCGTCTGGCAGTGGCGCAAACCCTCTCTGCCTCGCTGCAAAACCAAGCTTGGAAAAGCCTGGAGCAATGGCAAGGTCCAGCAGTTGGTCGGCTAGTCCAGCCTTGGGTGGTTTAGACATACACATCAGATTAGGGCTCTTGGCTGCGCCGTCCGGTGCGATCTCCGCGTACTCTTGCGCGGATGCTTAGCCGCCCCGCAGAACCAACCGCACCACTCGTGGCTGGTGTCGCCCAAAAGTCGTGGCGACAGGACTGCCCCGGACCTGTGGACATGATCGCCGAGGTGGTCGCTGCCGCAGCAGCAGACGCCGGCCCTGAGCGCGAGCTGCTCAACCGCGTGGATGCTCTCTGCGTAGTCCGTTATGTCAGCGCTGAACATCCTGACCCTGCTCGCCTGATCGCAGACAAGCTTGGCATCGAACCTCGTGAGCGCATCCACACCTCAATTGGAGGCGATACACCTCAAGCGGCAATCGGCGAGCTAGCCGGTCGCATAGCCGCAGGTGAAATTGATGTCGCTGTGGTTTGCGGTGGTGAGGCCTTGCGAACGCTTTCAGCCCATATGAAGGCGGGGACTGATCCGGGTTGGAATGACAATCTGCCCGACTCCCAGCCAGTTCAGATGATGGGTGTCGACCGCGCCCCCAATACGGATGTGGAGATGTCAGTGGGCTGCATTGCTCCACTGATGATCTACCCACTTTTCGAGCATGCCCTATGGGCAACCGAGGGTGGAACGCTGAGCGAGCTGCAGGGCAGACTAGGCAGCCTCAAAGCCCGATTCGCGAGCGTGGCCTCAGAGAATCCACATGCTTGGGGACCCAGTGATGTAACAGCGGAATACATCGCCACCCCATCACCCGCCAACCGCCAGGTCACCATGCCCTACACCAAGTTGATGAACTCAAACATCCAGACTGACCAAGCGGCCGCTGTGATTCTGATGTCAGACCGGGTCGCCCAAGAACTGGGTGTTGAGCCAAGTCGACGGGTCTACATTCAGGGTGCCGCTCACGCAACCGAGCCATGGTTCTTCTCACAGCGGGACGACCTCGGTCGCTCTCCGGCTATGGGACACGCAATCAAAGCTGCCATGTCCCAAGCAAGCACTGATGTGGCCCACCTCGAGGCCCTTGATCTGTATTCATGCTTCCCCTGCGCCGTTCGCATCGCAGGCCGCGAGATCGGCTTTGACCCAATCACAGACCCCCGCAGCCCAACGGTGACCGGCGGGCTGGGCTTTGCTGGTGGACCGGGCAACGCATACGTAATTCACTCCGTTGCAGCAATGGTGACGAAGCTCCGTGAGGGTTCAGGCGGGCCGGGTCTGGTGACCGCTGTTGGCTGGTATCTGACCAAGCACGCCGCAGGGGTCTACGGCCTGGCACCCCCAGAAGTTCCCTTTGAGCTTCCATCCAAGATCGAGGAACCTGCGGCGGCCCGCGAGGTTGCGGTTGGCCCACGCCTTGGTTCAGCGCTGGCTGAGACGGCAACAATCATCTACGAGCGTGACGGGAGCCCCTCGATGGGAATCCTCACAGCGATACTTCCAGACGGTCGACGCGCTCTGCGCAACACAATCAACCCGGACCTCCTTGCGTGGATCAACTCTGATCGTCCAGTGACTGGCCGGCCTATCAATCTCGACGCAGGCGCTGACTTCCTCCCACTTGACTAGCTCGTCAAGCCTTTTTGACGACGCTTGACTTCGGCTGCATCGGACCGAGCCCACAACCATCAGACTCGGAGGGTCTGCGAAGTGGGCGATACTGGGCTCGAACCAGTGACCTCCGCCATGTCGAGGCGGCGCTCTCCCAGCTGAGCTAATCGCCCTGGGAGATGCCAAGGCTACCAGCGCCGAACTGAACAGGTACTGACCACCGAGCAGATCCCATCACCCTCTTGATCCACTCGGTAGGTAGGCTTCCCGAGTCTTGGCGACGTGGCGGAGAGGCTACGCAGCGGCCTGCAAAGCCGTGTACGCCGGTTCGAATCCGGCCGTCGCCTCTGTTGTTCCCTGTACCCGTGTATTCTGGGGACCTCATGCGGATGTAGCTCAGTTGGCTAGAGCGTCTGCTTGCCATGCAGAAGGTCGAGGGTTCGAGTCCCTTCATCCGCTTAGATCTGAAAGCCCCGCGAGAGCGGGGTTTTCTTGTTTTCGGCGCGATGCGGGTGGCCAAGCCTAGGACCATGGGACAGGGCTAGGTGGTCTAGCCTTGCCCCATGAACCTCAAACCAGAGCACTACAGAAATGTCGCTGACTGGCCTAAGGCAGGCATCCAGTTCAAAGACATCGGCCCGGTCTTACGTAACCCTGAACTCCTTGCCGCGAGCACGCTCCAGCTAGTGGCAGCAGCTCGCGAATTGGTCGATCAGGTGGATTTTGTGGTCGCACCAGAGGCACGCGGCTTCCTGTTTGGCCCGCCACTTGCGATTGCGCTAGGGGCGGGTTTCATACCTGCCCGCAAACCCGACAAGCTGCCGCCAACGACTGCGTCAATCGCATACGAGTTGGAGTACGGACAAGCTCAGCTGCACATCCACGAGCATGAGCTTGATGGAGCCACGGTCCTGATTCATGACGATCTCCTGGCCACTGGCGGTACCGCAGCTGCCCTAGCGAAGCTGGTCAGCCAAGTTGGCGCCATTCCGGTAGCCGCTGTGTTTCTGAGCGAAATCCCCAGCCTTGGCGGGAGATCAGCGCTTGGGAATCTCTCCTGCGACTCCCTCGTTTCGTTCGACTGACCCGGCCTAAACCGCTAAAGAACCCAAAGCCGATCCGGATTTGCTACTTTCTGTGGCTCAATTGCTCGTAACAACGAGCCGACCCGAAAGAGAAGCGGAAACATGAGCGTCACAGACGACCTACTTGCAAACGCAGAGCAGTACGCAGCAACCTTTGACAAGGGAGACCTCCCACTCCCTCCAGGCCGCAACATCGCGATCCTCGCCTGCATGGATGCGCGCCTCAACCCTTACGGCCTTCTTGGACTCTCTGAGGGTGACGCTCACGTGATCCGTAATGCCGGTGGCGTTGTCACGGACGATGAGATCCGCTCGCTTGCGATTTCTCAGCGCCTCCTCGGCACCAAAGAGATCATCCTCATTCACCACACTGACTGCGGAATGCTCACATTCACCGATGACGAGTTCAAGAACTCAATTCAGGAGGAAGTTGGCATCAAGCCTGAATGGGCAGCAGAGGCCTTCAGTGACCTCGACGCGGACGTCCGTCAGTCCCTCGCTCGCATTCAAGCCAGCCCGTTCATTCCACTCAAGGACAATGTTCGCGGCTTCATCTACGACGTTCACACAGGAACACTGCGCGAAGTCGTCTAGTCGAACTGCACGAGGTCGGTCGCACCACGAGGGTGCGGGCGGCCTCAGCGCAGGCCGTCGAGCGCGGCGTTAACGAGAGCATCAGCGTCGGAGTTCTCTGCCCTCGGAACGGTGCGAATCGTCCAGCTGTCAAACGACTCCAGCAGACCCTTCACCTCAGCATGAAGTGGCTTCATGTCCGCATGCTTGACCTTGTAGTGGCCGGTTATCTGTTTCGCCACAAGTTCTGAATCCCCGACAAGCGCCACCACCGTTGCCTCAAGATCCTGAGCACGCTCAAGGCCGCGGATGACTGCCTTGTACTCGGCAACATTGTTCGTCGCGTCGCCAATCCGCTCGGCAACCTCTGCGACTACTTCACCCGAATCGTCGGTGAGAACAACGCCAATTCCAGCAGGACCGGGATTACCCCTAGAGCCACCGTCACAGTGAAGAGTCAGCCTCACGGGACGCGGAGATTGCCGTCTGCATCAAGAAGAAGGTTCCCGCTGCGCTGTTCCTCAGCAAGCTCGGCGAGCTCGTACCCCCGCCCCGCCTCAAACACCGAGACGCCACCGTGGTCCATCTCTACACGCCAGCGGTACCAACAGAGGTCCCAGGCAGCAACTAGCTCGACACCGGCAGTCTCAAGGTCAACCGCTGAGACGGTTGCGTCGCCCAGTGAATGACCGACACTGTGGATGGTCTTAGCGTGTTCGCTGGCGTTGAAGGCCTCTACCGCGGTTCGGATGCGGCCACTCGGCCCAGTCGGCTCGGCTCTAACGCCCAGAGGCTCCCGCGGTCCAATGGGGTCTGGAGTGACTGCGGGACGAGAAGTACGGCCACGTAGCCGGTCAAGCAGGCCGCCGCGTTCCGGAGTTGTGGGCAGCTCCTGGGGTCCACCGGCGGGAAGATCACGCCGCCAGCCGGAGCGTAGAGCGTTTGGCTGACAAAGCTCACATACCAATCGAGACTCGCCATGTGCGTGAAAAACGTCCGAGCGCTCGCCTCGCAGCAAGCCACGTTGGCAAAACTGGCAGATGATCGTTTCGGTAGCCGTACGGATCTTGCGGGTCTCAGTCATTGATCCGAGGCTACCATTGCCCCAAATTTAGCCCCACCGGGGCAACGATTTACCCGCTCAGGCTCTTGGATGCGCCTGTTTATATGCGGTTCTCAAGCGTTCCTTCTCGACCCGCGTGTATATCTGGGTTGTGGAGATGGAGGAATGTCCCAATAGCTCCTGAATTGCCCGCAGATCAGCCCCACCATCAAGTAGGTGTGTTGCAAACGAGTGCCTGAGCATGTGTGGATGTGTCCCCGGCGGCAATCCTGCCCGAGACGCCCAGCCAGAGAGCCTGCGTCGAACATCGGAGGTCGAGAGACGTTTGCCAGACCGCGTCAGAAACAGGGCGGGAGTGTCGCCCTCTGAAAGCGGCTTTCGGCCCTTATTCAACCAATCAACAGTTGCCTTCACGGCGGGCTCACCGATCGGCACTAGGCGCGTCTTTGAGCCCTTGCCCTCAACCCGGATTGACTCGCCATCAAAGTCGATTGAATTGACATCAAGGTCTACGAGCTCGGCCGCCCGCAGACCGCCGCCATAGGCGATCTCGAACATGGCTCGATCACGGAGCTCCAGTGGCGTGGTCGCGGGGATCCGTTCCAAGAGGGCTGCGACCTCGTCTCCTCGGAGGACATCAGGGAGTCGCTTGACTCGCCGAGGTGCAGAGAGAAGTTCGGCGGGGTTCTGTTCCATCTCACCCTGTTCGCAGAGCGTCGCGAAAAAAGCCCGGAATGTAGCCAGTCGCCGGGCGATTGTGGATGGGGCGAGCCCGGCCGCCGAAAGCACCGCCACGTGGCGCCTAAGCTCGCGGGCACCCACATCGGTTGGGCCAACTCCCGCGGAACACGCCCAGAGTGAGAGCGCACCAACATCAGACATGTATGCCCGCAGAGTCCGCTCGGCCACCCGCCGGGAGATCAAGCCAGACTCAAAACTAGACACCGAGACCCCCCATGCGTTCGAAACCGATTCATGGTCGGTAGGCTCGCTGCTAATGGGACTCTTCTTCATAGATACCTCAACCGGTCATGTCGCAACGTTTGGGCAGCTCCGCGAGGCTGGCATCGACGAGCCTGAAATGCCGTGGATGAAGATCAATGCGTCAATTGACGCAACCACTCTCTGGCACACGGTCTTGGTCAAGGAGGAGCGGGGAATATTCATCGGCACTCTGACTCTTCGACATGGGGACCATCACTCCCTCCTGTTGGAGCAGGGTTGGCAGGAAATTGCGCCCGAGATGGTCGGCTCATCGCTACCTGGACATGATCCAGCGACCGCCGTCAGCCCATCCCCCTGGACGGAGTAACCGGCTTTAGGAGATGTAAACCGGGGTGCCAACGGGCACTCGGTCATATAGCCAGATGACGTCGACGGGTGCCATCCGGATACATCCGTGTGACGCCGCCGATCCAAGTGAGCTCTCATCAGATGTTCCGTGGATTCCGACCGCGGAAGCTAAGCCCATCCAGCGGGCCTTAATCGGGTTGTCCGGACCGGGAGGGATGACTGTCCCAGCTAGCTTGCCTGCCCACGGACTGTTGGGGACGTGCCATGAAGGATTGACTTGCTTCTCCTGCACGCCATAGAGACCAGCGGGGGTCTCAAGCCCAGCCATCCCCACAGCGACCGGGAATGTCTTCGCCAGTTTGAGCCGCTTGAAGAGATAAAGCCGGTATCCCGAACGACTGACGGTGATGACCGTTGGGTATCGATCCGCGAGGCCCTTGACCGTGGTTTTGGGCGCAACAGTCTCCATCGGCGCGATAACTCGGACCCGTTCGCTCACGACCGGACTCTCAAATGCGCTGACAACGGAACCGGCGAGCGAATGAACTCTGATGACCCGCCCAACCTCTCCTTTTTCCGGCTTCACCCAGTCTGCTCCGTAACTGAGATGGGCCTCCACTGCGGGTCGATCAACCTTGGCTGCAACGCGCCGCGCAAAGCCTTCAATATCCGGCCTAGACACTGTCACCCGCGCCGCTACATCTGAGTGCGTGCCCCGTCCAGTCAGCTCACGCCAAACCCGTTGGCCGATCCAAGGGCGGCGGCCGGAGGCAATCGCGGAATCCACCGCCCGCCCGTAGTCGTACTTAACTCCAGCCCGACCCGGGCTGAGATGAAAGGTGGACGATCCAGCTGATACCTCCACCGTGTGACCAAGTCGCTGACCCAGCTGTGCCTGGACGAGTGCGATGGCCGACGACCGCTCAAGTCCACCTACGCGGACACCGGAGATCGTGACGCCGCTTGGGATGGTCGCAGCCTGTGAACGGTCGAACGCGTAGGCGGCACCCGAAAGGACTAAGAGGCCAAGGACCACACCGATCAGAATTTTGAGGCCCCTACTCACCCGGTCGAGAGTACCTGTGCCTGCGGGGTCTAAGCGATGCGTGCAGTCAGCTTTGCGGCGGAGTTAGATCAGCGACCGTTGACAGCTTGCCCGCTGAGAAGAGGCTCAAGCGCAACTGCCAAGGTATCCCAGTCGGGGGCTGCGATGACACTCTCCGTTGAGCAGACGTCCTCGTTCCAAGGATGCTCAAGGGTCGCCGGCACAATCCCCTCCTCGATGGCTCGCAAGATATTGATGGGCGAGTCGTCGATCAGCAGATCAACTTCCAATTCAACACAGCGCGGAATCTTGTCGAAGGAACAGTGGAGATCGTCGTAGCTAAGGCCAATGGTCTTCAACCACTCCAGTGTTGACCCGCGAGCGTCATCTGACCGATGGCTAGTGATGTGGATCCAATGACCGTCGGCAGCCCATCTGTTGACCGTCTCCACGGCACCAGGGTACGGAACTGCACTAACAACGTTGGGGTCACTATGAGTCTCTGAGACGATGGCCTTAACCTGCTCTGGTTTGAGCACGCTAATAGTCCAGTCGCGCTGCCTCTCGTATGGAAGATCTATTCCGAACCGGGACTTCGCGACAGTCTCGAACGTGTCCCAGTAATGATGAAGGGTGGAATCAATGTCAATACCAATGCGCATTGAGACCCCTAGTGAGTGACCGCGCCTACGGCGGCGCTGCGTACCTGCTGGGCGTACTTCTCCAGAACGATCGGGAGGTTCTCCCTGACAGGACTGACGAATGCTGCGACACGCTCGGCTATCTCCGCGTCGGAAAGAGCCACATCAAGTCTGCGCGCATCAACGTCGATCGTGATCTCGTCCCCATCGGCAACTGCAGCAATAGGTCCGCCGCGCGCGGCCTCTGGTGCCACGTGTCCTGCCATGAAGCCGTGGGTAGCTCCCGAGAAGCGTCCGTCTGTCAGCAGAGCAACGCTATCGCCAAGACCGATGCCGACTAGAGCAGCGGTAACACCCAGCATCTCCCGCATCCCCGGACCACCGGCAGGGCCTTCGTTACGGATGACCACAACGTCGCCGGGCTGGATGATTCCGCCCTTCTCGACGGCTTCCATGGCCTCCTCTTCCCCTTCAAAGACTCTTGCTGGACCGACGTGATGTCGGCGTTCATGGCCTGAGAGCTTTACAACGCAACCGTCGGGCGCAAGGTTTCCGCGGAGAATTCCAAGCCCGCCAGTTGCCTTGATTGGGTCTGAGAGTGGCCGCACGACCCTCTGTCCTTCAGTCTCAGTCGCTTGAGCCGCATGCTCACCGACGGTCCCGCCCGTGACGGTCGGCTGGTCCTCATGCAGCAAACCGGATTCCTTCATACGGGAGAGGACCAATGGGACTCCACCTGCCTTGTAGAGATCGACAGCCACATAGTTTCCGCCCGGCTTGAGGTCACACAGGAGCGGAGTGCTTTCGCTGATGCGATCAAAGTCATCAATTTCAAGTTCGATGCCAGCCTCGTGGGCAAGGGCGAGTAAGTGGAGAACGCCGTTTGTGGAACCACCGCTCATAGCTATGGCCGCTATGGCATTTTCAAGGCTCTTCTTAGTGATGATGTCGCTTGGCAGCTGCCCTCTGGCAAGTACGTCCATCACGAGTCGTCCTGCCTCGAAGGCAACCTCGTCCTTGCTCGGTTCTTGGGCGGGAACCATCGCCGACGCGATCGGACTGATTCCCATCACCTCGAAGGCCATCGCCATTGTGTTGGCAGTGAACTGCCCACCGCAAGCACCAGCTCCGGGGGATGCGACGGATTCCAACTCTGCGAGGTCTTCATCTGACATGTTCCCAGCGGCATGGGTACCGACTGCTTCAAAGACGTCCTGAATAGTGACGTCCTGCCCACGGAATGAGCCAGGTGGAATCGAGCCGCCATAGAGCATCACCGAGGGAACATTCACTCTCGCTAAGGCCATTACCGTGCCAGGGATCGTCTTGTCGCACCCTGACAGCGCGACAATTCCATCGAACATGTGGCCCCGAGCAACAAGCTCGATTGAGTCCGCAATTACCTCGCGAGACACGAGGCTCGTTCGCATACCCTCAGTCCCCATGGTGATGCCGTCAGAGATGGCAATCGTGTTCAGCTCCATTGGGGTTCCGCCAGCCGCGCGGATGCCCTCTTTGACCTTCGCAGAGAGAGCACGCAGATGGAAGTTGCATGGCATCGTCTCTATCCACGTTGAGGCAACGCCGATGATGGGCTTCGAAAGCGCCTCATCGTCGTAGCCAATCCCCTTCAGATAAGCGCGGGCAGGCGCGCGGCCGGGGCCCTCTGTAAGAACACGGGATCTGTGCTTTGGGTCAAGTGGTGTAGACATGACAATGGAGATTACCTAGCAGCCGACTTTAGGTACGAGCGACCCACTCCCCTCCTGGAAGCCTTGCTGCGAGACCGAGGAGTTCAAGCCTCGCAAGGTCGCTACGAATCGCTGTCGCCGCGATCCCTCCGGAATCAAGCACAGCCACAGCCCGTCCCTCCCGGAGTGTGCCCCAAGCCCCCTCCAGTTCTTTCGGGACAACACCACCTTGCCGAGCCGCTTCGAGCCCGAGCAGGTCAAGCAGGCTTTCGGATGAGCTGATCATCATCGCCCCGTCAGCGAGCAAGCCGTTGCTTCCCTCGGAAACCCCAAGGTCAATTCGACCTGGTACCGCGGCGACGGGCTTACCTCTAGCTAGGGCCGCGTCGGCGGTATGAAGGGAACCGGACCGCGCGGCCGCCTGGACAACCACAACGACTGTCGAAAGCGATGCGATCAGTCTGTTTCGCGCTGGGAAGGACCACCGCCACACACCACTACCGAGCGGCATCTCCCCGATCACGAGACCCTCGCTCGCGATCTGAGCATGAAGTCCCGCATTCTGCTTGGGATATGGCCGGTCAATCCCACCTCCCACCACTGCAATAGTCCTACCCCCGGCCGAGCTCAGCGCACCCCGATGAGCGGCCGCATCGACACCAAACGCGAGCCCGCTGACAACGACACCGCCGGCACTCGCCACTTCTCGTGAGAGGTCCTCAGCGACATGCCGGCCATACGCGTCGGCACGCCTCGCTCCTACGACGCCGGCATAGCCAGCTTGATCAGGGCCTGGAAGAAGGTCGACATTCCCCTTTGCGTTGAGAACCCATGGTGGCTCCGGGTCACTGAAGGCCGGTAGCAGTCGTGGGATCCCGCCTTGGTGACGGCAGCCCCCGACCGCGCCAAAACCAGCCCGGGCTCGCCGCGATACCTCAGGATCAAAGCCCGCCAGTAGCCGCATCAGATCATCTCGACGCTTACCCCCGACTGCCTCTATTAGATCGTCCGCCGCAAGATTGAGGAGTCCGGCCGGTCGACTGCGCCGCGCCATGACCTCGATATGACCTCCGGCGATTTCCAACGCATAGGCGTTCCGCTCACAACCCTCACATGGATCAGGGGCAGCGATCATCGGTGCGAGTCCCTGACACGAAGTGAGAGGGCCCCAAAGATGTGGTCCACACCAACTTCTCGTGACTCGGCAAGGTCAGCCAATGTCCGTGCAACCCTCAGCACGCGCAGCCTTCCACGCGGTGACAGAATACCTTTCGCATAAGCCTCTGAGAGCTGCTTGAAAGCCGCTCCGCTTACCTGCCCATGCTCACGCAGGTCTCCCTCCGTCGCCTCTGAGTTAACCCCGAAGCTTGAGCTTGCCCAGCGCTCCGACTGCAGCCGACGCGCCTCCGTCACCCGCTCTCTAGCTAGTTCGGTGGTCACTAAGCCCCCTTGGGCTTGGGACTCCATCTCTGCTGCCATAGGCCGGCGAGCGGTGGCAAAGAGATCAAACCGGTCGATGATCGGGCCGCTCAACCGCTTTGCGTGTGCCGCGAGGGCTTGAGGATCACATCTACAACGATCCCCATCTCCCGCATGGCCACAGGGACAGGGGTTGGAAGCGGCAACGACCGTTACCCGCGCGGGGAACGTTGCTCGCCCGGCCCGTCTCACCACAGTTATTTCACCCTCCTCAAGGGGCTGTCTCATTGCCTCCAGCGAGTTCCGTGCGAATTCTGAGAGTTCATCGAGAAATAGAACGCCACGGTGTGCCAACGTGATCTCCCCCGGTGTTGGAACACTGCCACCGCCGACGAGTCCCGATACTGAAACAGAGTGATGCGGTGCTCTGAACGGACGATGTGTCACCAAGCCAGTTTCGGAATGAAGTCCCGCCGCGGAGTGGATGCGTGTCACCTCGAGTGCCTCCTGCCGATCAAGGGGAGGCAGCAGCCCTGCCAGACGCTTAGCGAGCATCGTCTTACCAACCCCTGGTGGACCCTCCATCAGGAGATTGTGGCCGCCAGCGGCAGCCGTGATCAAAGCCTCCACAACCTCTCCTTGCCCTCTCACCTCGGAGAGATCTAGCCCGGACGCGGGCAGCTCAGGTAGGCCGACCTGCACCACGGGAGATCTCTGTTCGCGCTCGCCCGAGAGGACGGCGGCAAGCTCACGTAGATCAGATACAGCTCCAACGCTTAGGCCTGGCACCAGGGCGGCCTCACCGGCGCGTTCGTCAGCCACCAATAGGCGTTGAAGCCCCAGATTGCGGGCGCCCTCCGCTGCTGAGAGCGTCCCACGACAAGACCGGATCTCTCCGCCTAGGGACAGCTCCCCGAAGATTCCTGTTCCATCCAGAGACAGCAGCGGTATCTGCTCACTCGCGGCGAGAACTGCCGCAGCGATAGCAGCGTCGAACCCTGGTCCGACCTTACGTAGGTTCGCCGGCGCAAGATTGACCACCACGCGCCGCATCGGGAAATCAAACCCGCTGTTGAGTAGTGCTGCCCTGACACGTTCCCTCGCCTCCCTGACAGCAGTGTCACCAAGCCCGACAATCGCAAACGCAGGAAGCCCAGTCCTGACGTCAACCTCGACCGTAACCGGCCGCGGCTCTAGGCCTTCGAGGGCAAAGGTGGTGACACGGGCGAGCACACGCTTCACTCAACACAACCAGATTCTCCGCTACACACACTGGCTGTCTCAACATGCGCGCGGAACTGTGTTGTATTTCTAGGCCAGCTGCACACGCAGAGATTCTTGGCAATTCTCCACACAACCGGCACGATGACTGGCCTAACTTAGGCGGCATGCACCTAAGAGCAAAACTAGGTCAAACAGGCGAAGAGTTCGCCCTCAGACACTATGAGACAGCTGGCTATTCACTAGTCGCTCAGAACGCACGAACTCGCTTAGGAGAGCTTGACCTGATTGTCACGCGCCCTGGAGTGTTGGTGTTTGTCGAGGTGCGCACTCGCCGTGCCGGAAACGCAAACCCACTCGAATCGATCGATCGCCGCAAGGCGCTCCAAGTCAGACGCACTGCAGGACAGTGGCTGGCCGCAAACCGGACGCCACCGGGAATCTCAGAGCTCCGGATTGACGCCGTTGGGATCACCCTCGACCGGTCAAACCAATTGGCCAGCCTTGAGTGTCTCGAAGGGGCGCTCTAGCCCCAGAGCTCACTCGGACGGCCCATAGGAGCTGGAGTTGAAGGACATTCGATGCAGCGGACAGGGTCCAAGTGCCTCAATCGCCTCTCGGTGCCCTGCGCTCGCGTAGCCAACATGCCCCTCAAACCCATAACCGGGATAAACATCAGCCATTCTGACCATGTAGGTATCGCGAACTTCCTTAGCGATGATTGACGCGGCGGCGATAGCCGCACTCGTCGAATCTCCTTTGATCAGCTTCTCTGATTTACCCCACGGAAGATTTACCTCAAAGCCGTCAGTCAGGTGAATCCCATCTTGCCGTCCAATCTGAGACGTGGCATCGGCTAAGGCAGCGATGTTCGTCTTGTGCAGGCCATCCCTGTCAATCACGGCGGCTGGTCGAATGGCTACGGCAATCGCTGCTGCTCGTTCAGTGACCGCAACGAACAGTGCCGTGCGTCGGTCACCCTTGCGCTTTTTGGAGTCATCTAGGTCTGCCAAAGCCCGCAGGTCATCCATCGACAGCGTTGTCTGATCGAAAGCAACAGCCGCTGCTACCAGCGGTCCGGCCAAGCAACCACGCCCAGCCTCGTCTGCGCCAACAACCCAGTCCACATCAAGAGCCCGATCAAACGCAAAGAGCGCAGGGGCCCTCAGCTCGCCGCGTCTTGGCTTCTTAGAAGAGGCCAACCCGGCTTGGCGGCCAGTAGGTGGCAAATGCGGTCCCGATCAACCAAGCCTGCGGAACGGGGCCCCAGAACCTGCTGTCATCGGACTGCCCGCGGTTATCACCCATCATGAAGTAGGACCCAGCGGGAATTTTGATCTCTTTGAGCTCGCACTCAGGGCCTCCGCCGCAGGCCCGGATGTAAGGAGCTGTCTGAAGCTTGCCGTTGACGACTGCATAGCCTCCATGCACCGCAAGGGTGTCCCCTGGGCCGGCAACGATCCGCTTGATGAAGGTCTGCGTGGATTCCTTGCCGGTGTTCTTGGCACAGGGATACTGGCTGCGCGGCCCGTCATAGAACGGCCCTTGACCGAGGTTGCCGCACTCGCTTGTGTCAGCACCGGTTGGGGGGTGAAATACAATGATGTCGCCGACGGAAGGATTGGAAATTCGTTCCCCGATGCGGTCAACTAGAACACGCTGACCGATAGCCAGCGTTGGCTCCATTGATCCACTCGGAATCCGATACGGCTTGACGAAGAACTGTTGGACGAGAAGCGCGATGCCTACCGCGGCTGCGATTACAACAACCAGCTCGATGATCGAGCCGGCAGTCGAGTCGCGCTTGAGGCTCACGCCTCTTCGGTGTCGGCGTCGGACGAAGCTGCGTCCTCAGCTGGTGCTTCCGACTCCGCTGCCTCAGCCACAGGAGCGTCCTCTGCAGGAGCTTCCTCCGCCGGAGCTTCATCGGCCGGTGCATCTTCCGCAACTGGTGCTTCTACAGCAGCTTCAGGGGCTGAGGAATCTTGGTCGGCCGTCTCGCTGGCTGGTGCCTCTGTGCCCTCAACTGCCTCGGCTGCCTGAGCGTCAAGAGTTTCATCAGTAGGCATTGCTGCCTCTGGTGCTTCTGGTGGGCCCTCAAGCAACTCGCGCTGGATCGCCTGCTCTGGACCGAGATCGGTCCGCTCGCGGACACGCGCCTTGCGACCAACACGGTCGCGCAGGTAGTAAAGCTTCGCTCTACGAACATCGCCCCTGCCTGCAACCTCGATCTGCTCGATCTTAGGTGAGTGAAGCGGGAAGATTCTTTCGACGCCAACGCCGAATGACTGCTTGCGAACTGTGATCGTCTCGCGAACACCGTGACCGGAGCGTGCAATTACTACACCTTCAAAGAGCTGGATCCGGCTGCGAGTTCCCTCAATCACCTTGACATGCACGCGCACACGATCGCCGGACTGAATATCCGGGAGGCGCTGCAGTTGCTCGCGTTCGAGCTTTTCGATGACTGAACTCATGATTTAGGTGGCCCGCATGGGCAAGTCGGCGAACCGACGAGAGCCAATGCTAGCCGTTGACGCGATCAGCCGCCTTCTTGCGCATTTTGAGCTGCGCCGCGCGCCTGACTTTGGGCCATCCGCCACTCCTCGATACGACCATGGTCACCAGACAGGAGGACCTCTGGAACCGCCCAGTCACGCCAAACAGCAGGCCTTGTGTAGTGGGGATATTCAGGTGCGCCATCAAGCGCTTCAGAAAAGCTCTCTTCAACTGCTGAATGCTCGTCACCGAGGACGCCTGGCAACTTGCGCAGCACCGCGTCGCATATTGCCATAGCGGGAATCTCTCCCCCAGCCAGCACGAAACGGCCGAGCGAGACCCGGTCTGTGCAGAAGTTGTCTATTGCTCTCTCATCGAAACCCTCGTAGCGCCCACAGAGAAGGGTCACTGACTCCTCCGCCGCGAGCTCGTTGACCAGATCCTCATCGAGAACTCGTCCACCGGGGGTCAGCGCGATGACGCGACGGCCCGGGGCGCGATTAGCCGGATCGATCCCATAACGATCTCTCAGAGCCGCCTCGATGACATCGACACGGAGAACCATCCCAGCACCGCCACCAAATGGAGCATCGTCCACCTGTCTCCCCGAAAGCGTTGTGGAGTCCCGATAGTCGACGCACTCGACCTGATGCCCTAGCTGTAGCGCGTTGCGCACATGATGCTGTCCCAGAAACCACTCGAAAGAGTCCGGGAAGAGGGTGAAGACGTCGAGGTTCACTGAGCGTCCTCCCCAAGGAACTTGAGGTTCACGTCCACGCTGCGTGAGTCGAGGTCCACCGTGCGTAGAGCGTCTCCAATCATGGGAACGAGCAATACGGAGGCATCAGCCCGTTCGACCTGCAGCGCCTCGCAAGATGGAAGCGGCAGCACGCCTACGACGGTTCCCACCGCGTGATCGCCGTCAACGACAGCACAACCGATTAGGTCGGCCGTCCACCACTCGTCAGGCCCGAGTTCTGGAACCTCATCACGCGGAACGGTGATAACACCATCCCTCAGTGCCTCAGCGTCATTCCGAGTGCTGGAACCGGAGAACCGGACGATCGGCCGCTTGTCAGTACCCGAGAACCTAACCACCCGGCGCGTCTCTCCATTGACCTGAACGTCGGCCCCGAGCACTATTAGGCCTGGGACCGCGTCGGCGATCTTCACCGAGCCGTCAAGGCCGTGTGGGCTAGAGATCCTTCCGGCCCTGACATGTTGAGGCCCTCCGGCCATCGAATCACTCAGTCGATGATGTCCACGAAGACGCGGCGCCCGTCGGGAGCTGCTGCCTTCACGATTGTCCGCAGAGCCTGAGCCGTTCGACCCTCGCGTCCAATGACCCGACCGTAGTCGTCATCAGCAACGCTCAGCTCAAGAACGATCGTCCCATCCTCATCAGCTTCTGAGACCTTTACAGCCTCTGGGTTCTCGACCACCGCAGCGGCGAGAGTCTCAAGCAGTTCGCGGACGCCCATGACCCGTTAGCGGGCGTTGGGGTCCATGCCCTGGATGCGCATGAGACGACGAACGGCAGCAGTCGGCTGCGCACCCTTGGACATCCAGTCCTTGATGCGCTCTTCATCAAGGTTCACCGATGAAGGCTCCGTCTGTGCGTTGTACTGGCCAACCGTCTCAAGAATGCGGCCGTCTCGCGGCGAACGCTGGTCAGCAGCAACAACCCTCCAAATGGGGTTCTTATGGCTTCCAACGCGTGTGAGTCGTAGTCTTACTGACATAAGTGTTTGGGCCAGCTCAGTGCCGGCGCCGTGGGGCAAGAGTAGCGGGAGTCGCGGCCTCCGTGCTTTCCGGGCAGAAAACAACCGCGTTCATTGGCTTACGACGGCAGTGGCCCCGCGCAGTTCCACCACGTGCACTCTTGTACCGGGATCAAGCTCAATCCCATCTTCCCAGCTGCGCGCTGTCCAAATCTCACCATCAATCCGCACACAACCAACAGCTTCTTGGTTCACGATGCGTTCCACAACCACGCCGGGGCGGCCAACCAGAGTCCCCGTGCCAGCCCTTGCTCGGGTCTCGCCTTGATCCTGGGATCGAATCGCAGGACGAATTACCCAGCGGCCGATCAGCGCGACGAGTCCGAAGACGAACACTGAGATCAGAAACCCGCCTCCAAGCAGGGTTGCAATAAGAGCGAGAACAGCCCCCGTAGCTATCGGAAGCGGAGGTAGTGCGCGTCGTTTGAGGGCAAAGGCGCTAGCGACAACGCTAACAATTACCCAGAGTGCGGAACCTAGAAGCATTGGTTGGGGAGCCTACTGACCCGGACGCGGTGCGCGTCCGGCCAGATTAGGCCGCGGCCTCTTCCAGCTCTTCAGGCCCAAGGCGTCGTGAAACAACCTTGGATACGCCATCGCCAGCCATGGTTACACCGTAAAGCGCGTCAGCAGCCTCCATGGTGCGTCGTTGATGCGTGACCACGATGAACTGCGCGCGATCGCGGTATGTGCGGAGCAGGTCAAGGAACCGACCAAGATTAAGATCGTCAAGTGCGGCCTCAACTTCGTCAAGGATGTAGAACGGACATGGTTTCGCAAGGAAGACCGCGAAGAGGAAGGCGATAGCCGTCATCGACTTCTCTCCACCGGACAGAAGCGACAGGCGCTTCATTGTCTTTCCGGCTGGAGTGATCTCAATCTCCACGCCGAACTGAGGCTCGTCCCCGGTCAGCTCATCAAACTCGTCAGCGTCCGCTGACTCAACCTCCGCAGAAGCTTCGCCCTCACCCCCAAGCACTGCCTGTGTGGCAGGGACTTCGGTGACGAGCCTAAGTCGGCCTCCTCCGCCAGGGAACAGCTGGGCCGAGAGCTCCTCGAAGTGCTTGCTGGCAGCTTCGAAGGTCTCTTCGAAGGTCTCCCGGATGGTCCGGTCACAGTCACGAACAAGGCCCTTGAGTTCCTTAAGGGCCTCCTCAAGATCAGTGCGCTGAGCCTCAAGCTCCTCAAGGTGCTCTAGGGCTGCCTTGTATTCATCGGCGGCCAGCGGGTTGACGGGGCCGAGCTGCACCCTTCTTTTCTCGAGCCGTTCGATCAGATTGGTGAGGCCGTCACGTGCATCAGCGGCGAGCGCCTCAGTAGCTGGGCCGTCCTCAAGCCCAAGGGCCGAGGAGAGTTCCCTAACTTCGGCTTTGCTCTCTTCACTCCGATCGCGGAGACGTTGCGACTCAACTTCAGAAACAGTCACCGATTCCGCTGTCTTAGCCATGCTTGCCTGGACCTCGGCCTCTGCGGCTGCAAGTTGACGCAACCGTGAAGCGACTCCATCACCCTGTTCGCTGTCTCCCGCAAGCTCTAGGTCAAGAGCAACTCTGAGGGGTTCAATAATTTGGCGGGCAGACTCAAGCGACGCGACGAGGGCCGAGATGCTGGGTGTTCGGTCACGGTCGAGTCGCATGCGCTCAGCGAGAGCAGCCATCCGCGTCCTTGCGCCGTCGCGCTCGTCAGCCATTCTCGCGGCGATTCGCTCCTCGGCGGCAAGCTCCGCTGCCACTTCGGCGCGTTCAACAGCAACTGGGCCGGCCTGTGGGGACTCTGACCGGGTCTTGATCTGCCACGCGGCACGCCGAGCGGCCTCGTTGGCCTCATCCATGGCCTGCTGGGACGAACGCCGAGCCGCTAACGCCTGCTCGCGGCCAAGTTCCACGGCCTTGAAGCCAGCTTCTTGCTCAGTGAGCGAGCCCTGAGCAGCAACAACGAGCGAACGTGCTTGCTCCGCGGCCTCAACAAGACTCTCGCGACGGTTCCGCTCCTGCAGGAGCCTGCCCGCGCCACCACCAGGAGCCTGTCTGAGCTCCCCCGTTGACGCCGACCAGGCACGGCCTGCCCGGGTAACCACGATCCCCATGAAGTTGATGTCGACCGACTCAAAGTCTTCAACCAGCCAACAGTTGGCAAGCAGGATGCGAGCGAGGTCAGCCTCTCGACCGTCCCCTTGGACAACATCGGTTAGCGCTCGGGCACCGATACACGGCTTGGCTTCTTGTGGACCAGACCCTGTGGCTCCAGCAATAATCGCCAGTCCGCCATTGTCTCCCGTCGAATTCAGAACGGACACGCCTTCAGCCATGTCCTCAACCACATTGGCACTCAAACGTCCTCCAAGCGCGGCAGCGACTGCAGCTTCGAGCCCCTGCTCTACCTTGAGGCCGTCGGCGAGACTGCGTCCGCCGGATATTCCGCCACCGTTTGAACGGAGAAACTCGTCGACGGTTGCGAGCTCAGCATCCGCTCGCACTGCCGCAAATTTGGCATCTTCATGGGCCTTGCGCGCTTGGGTCACGTGTGTTCGTGCATCGGCAAGCTTCGTCTCGGCTACTGATGCATCACCCTTGAGCCTGCTGAGCTCCTCCGTCGCCGCAAGCACGCGAGCGGCTGCCTGGGCGGAAGACTCTTCAAGGCCTTGCATCTCACCGGCGCGCTCACGTGAAAGCTCTGCGTCGAGTTCGGCCAGACGCCTTCCAAGCTCTCCGCGGCGAGCGGCCTGAGGATCCTCATTACCGGAGCTGGCAAGAGCCTCAGCCTGACCAAGCTCAGCGGTGTCAGTCTGGATCCGATCCTCAACCGCGGCGAGCGAGGACCGCAGTGAAGCAACACGGTCGTCAATCTTCTCGACCGCGTTCCGTACAGCCCAAGTACGCCGGCTGAGATCGTCTCGCTCCTTGGCACGGCCGGCAAGCGCGTCCTCTGCTTCGGAACGCTCCTTGGCGATGCGGGCGGATTCGATCCCAAGCCGATCGCGCTCCTTCCGCGCGGTGGCGGCAGCAGTCTCTGCCCCAAGCAGGTCGGCGGCACGTTGACGGAGATCGTCCCGGCCGAGTGACCAACGGGCTTCCAGCGTCTGCCGTTCAAGGCGTGCATGAATCTCAGCAGCCTCAGCCTGCCGCTTGAGGGGCCTCAGGTGTGCGCGGGCCTCTCGTTCAATGTCCAAGGCACGGTCGAGGTTCTCTCTTGTCCGGTCAAGCTTGAGCTGAGCCCGCCTGCGTCGACGTCGGTGCTTGCCCAGCCCAGCGGCCTCCTCGATCAGGAGACGCCGGTCACGAGGCTTGGAGGTAACGATCGCTTCAACTCGGCCTTGGCCTACGACCGAGTGGCCTTCCTTACCGAGGCCGCTATCGGAAAGGATCTCGAGGATGTCGCTCATGCGGCAGCGAGCACCGTTGAGGCGATACTCCCCCTCGCCGTTTCTGTCGAGTCTTCTCAGTACCGAAACCTCTGCGGATGGGACTGGAAGTCCGCCATCCGCATTGTCAAAGACAAGCTCAACCTCAGCAGACCTAGCTGCTTGGCGGCCATGCCCACCAGCAAAAATGACGTCCTGCATTGACTGCCCGCGCACAGCGAGCGGTGACTGCTCGCCCATCGCCCACAGGACAGCGTCTGTGACATTGGACTTGCCCGAGCCGTTCGGTCCGACAACAACGCTCACTCCCGGAGCGAATTCAAGCGCCGTCCTATCGGGGAACGACTTGAACCCCTTCATCGAAATTGATTTGAGCCTCACCGGATCAGCTCTTCCCTTCCATCAGCTCCAGCGCCTCTCCAGCTGCCTGCGCTTCCGCTGCCTTCTTGCTGGGACCGCTGCCGAAGCCGATCACAATTCCGCCGGGTTCGCGCACCGCTTCCACCTCGAAGGTCGGCTGGTGAGAAGGGCCCGTCGGAGGGCCCGCTCGATAGACGACGGTCTCCCCCGTCTTGGCAAGAACCTCCTGAAGCATCGACTTGCGATCGACCGGTTCCAGCTCCGCCTGATCCAGCTCGGGAGCAAAGGTCTTGATCACTGCGTTCGCAGTCAGTTCGGGGCCGTGGGTTCTCCAACACACGGCAATAATGGCCTCCAGCATGGACGCCAACGGTTTTCCCGTGTCTACAACGGTTCGCGCATGAGCATGAAAATCCTCTGGAGCCAGCTCGACTGCACGCACATCGAGTCCGATTCTCTGTGCAACGACCCTGAGAGTCTCGTCCGATACGACTCTGGCTCGGATCCGCGTCAGGACACCGGGACCGAAATCCGTCTGATCGAACACCCGGTCCAAATGCTGAGTGATGATCACATCTAGAAGGCTGTCGCCGACAAAGGCGAGACGCTCGTAACTCGTGCTCCGAGGACGAGACCACGAGGCGTGAGCCGTGGCGCGACGTACCTCCTCCTCTGGAAGTGAGGCAACTAGTTGACTTAGGTCCATCGCTGGTCAGGACCCTTACTCCCCGCCCTGCTCGGCGAGAATCATGTCAACTACCTGTCCGACAGTCTCAATCTCAGCTGCCTTTTCATCGCTGATCTTGATGCCGAGGCGGTCTTCAATCTCCTGAAGCAAGGTGTACAGGTCCAGAGAGTCAGCCTCAAGATCATCCCGAAGGTCGCTCGACTCGGCGATCTGGGCCGCATCAATTCCAAGCTCTTCGGCTAGGTGCTCCCTAACCATGTCGACTGCCTCTCCGCGGGTCATCCGGGGCGTGAAGCTAGTTGACGAGGCGGATGCTGCTCAGGAGCCTCGGAGCACGCCAGCGGCCGCGAGAGCGGCATGGGTGCGCTCGATAGCTCCCGAATTAACCGACTCAGCGGCTAGGGCAATCGCCTTGCCATACCCGCGAGCCCCGAATCTGCCATGAGGGATAACCGCCACCTTGCGAAGCCCCAAAAGATGAGCTCCCCCATGGCCCTCGGGATCCAGTTGGTCCTTTAAGCCACCTAACGCGGGGCGCAGCAGAAGCGCTCCTGCTGCCGCACGCGGATCTGATGTCGCAGCCGAACGGATCGCCTCAACAACTGCTGAGGACACGCCCTCCATCAGCTTCAGCGCGACATTCCCGGTGAACCCGTCGGTAACGATTACGTCGGCTCTCCCGTCAGCTATCCCGACGCCCTCAACGTTCCCTACAAAGTGAATTCGCTCGTCAGCAGCAAGCAGCGCATGGGCAGCAACGACCTCCGGGGTCCCGCGGGTGGCTTCCTCTCCGTTAGAGAGCAGAGCAACACGGGGCCGGTTCATCCCAAACACGGCCTCCCCAAAGGCAGCACCCATGTGCGCGTGTTGAACGAGCCGCTCCACCCTTACCTCAGTACTAGCGCCCACATCAAGCAGCAGCACGGGCGCACCAGGGACCGGAACCATCAACGCAAGCGCAGGGCGATGAACACCTGGTTGCCGACGGATGTGTAAGACACCAGCCGCAAGGGCTGCACCTGTTGAGCCGCCTGAGACGAACGCGTCGGCCTCACCAGCCGCGACGGCGCGGGCTGCCTGAACAACTGACGCCTCCGGGGTTGTTCTCACTGCAGACGCAGGATCGGCTGCCTTTGCGATGGAAACCGGGGCATGCCGGACCTCAACTCCTTGGGGGACAGAACCGATCTCCGTCTCGTCACCAAACAGAATGACGCGAATGTCACCATCTCTAACTGCCTCAGCCGCGCCTGCAGCGACCTCTACGGCCCCTTTGTCGGCTCCTCCGGCGTCAACTGCGACGGTGACCAACTGGAAGGGCTCCGATCAGGAGTTGGTGATTACCTGACGGCCACCGTAGGTGCCGCAGGAGGGACAGACCCGATGGGGAACCCGAGGTGCTCCGCACGAGGTGCAGGAGGCAACTGTTGGAACTGCAGCACGATGCTGAGCGCGACGTTTCGCGGTTCGCGAGTGCGACTGTTTTTGTTTCGGGACTGCCATGGTTCATGGAGCCTACCAGTGCCGGCAGAAAATCACGGCTCGAGGTCACGAAGCGCCGCCCAGCGGGGGTCAGGTGGCTTCTCGTGAAAATGGTCGGGGCCAGCAGTTGCGAGCCGCACACCGCACTCCTCACATAGCCCGGGGCACTTGCCGTGACAGAGAATCGAGCTGGGAAGGTTGAGGACAATCGAGTCGCGTAGCCAGGCTGAGACGTCGAGCAGATCGTCCTCGAGCAGGTAAGGACATTGCAGATCCTCTCCGCCACCAGGCCTACTGGCCTCGCGTGCCTCTACGTCCAAATGTGGTGCAGCGGGAGCCAAGCACCTAGTGCAAGGACCCTCGAGATCAACGCTGGCGGCCAAACGGAAGGCCCACCCATCACCAACAGTCCGAGAGAGGTCAACCCGGACTGGAACAGGTTGCCCCGTAACTCGGTAGACGTTGCCGCCTAGCTCGATCTCACCCACATCAGCCGTCAGATCGAGACGCTTCCCCTCACCGGGGACGAGCAGCAGGGCTCCTAGGTCGAACGGCTCATCAGCGGTCGCAGTCATGCTGCGAGAGTAGCCGTCAGAGCTCGATGATTCGGCGACGAAGGATCTTCCCCGTCGCCGTACGTGGCAATTCGTCCAAGAAAATGATCTCGCGTGGAACCTTGTACCGGGCAAGCTCAGCCTTCACATGGGCCGTCAGATCATGGGCAGTCGTCTTACTTCCGGCCTCTATAACAACGGCCGCTCGCAACCGCTGTCCGAATTCCTCATCTGGCACGCCAACAACGGCAGAATCCTTGACCGACTCGTGTGAGTTCAGACAATCCTCCACCTCTTCGGGGAAGACGTTCTCTCCACCTGAGACGATCATGTCGTCGTCGCGCCCCTCGACAAAGAGCCGGCCACCTTCATCAAACCGGCCTACATCCCCGGTGCTCATCAGGCCCTTTAGGACTTCCTTGCCCCCGCCACCCGTGTAGCCCTCAAACAACATCTCATTGCCAACAAAGATTCGGCCGCGCTCACCCTCGGCAACCTCTACACCCTCTTCATCAACAAGCTTTACGGTCACGCCGCGCGGCGGCCGGCCAGCACAACCGGGCGCTGCCAGCAGATCCTCTGGAGTGGCGATAGTCGCCCAGGCCACCTCTGTTGATCCGTAGAGGTTGTGCAGAACGGGTCCGTACTGATCCATCGCGCGGGTGCCAAGCTCCGACGAGAGAGCTGAACCACTGGCCGCAATGATCCTCAGCGTTCCAGCAGCCACTGCGCGTTCGGCTTCTGTGAGATCAAGGATGCGCTTGAGCATCACGGGCACAACAACTAGAGCGGACGCGTCGAACCGATTGATGTCTTCCACAACCTGAGCGGGATTGAACCGGCGCCGCAGAACCATGGTTGATCCCAACGCCGTCGCCACGCTGAGGTGCACAAAGCCCCACGAATGAAACAGCGGAGCCGCAATGACTGTCACTTCGCCTGTCTTGAGCGGGATCTTGTCCAAGAGTGACGCCATGTCGAGAATTGACGGTGGCTTGCCTCGCTTGGCCCCCTTTGGCGTGCCGGTCGTCCCCGAAGTCAGAATGACCGTCCGTCCTGGTGACTCTGGGACCGGTGGCTGTGCTGACGGGGCCGTCGCGACAAGGGAGTCAATGCTGTCTCTTCCTGATGCATCGCCCGCTCCCCACGCAATCACCTTGGAGCCGGTGATCTTGACGCCTGAAACCACATCGTCGAACTCAAGGTCGTAGATCAGTGTTGACACGCCTTCGCGCTCAACGACACCTTCAACCTGTGGCGCCGCGAAGGACGTGTTCAGCAGCACAAGGTCAGCGCCAATCCTCGCGATGGCTCCCACGGAAACAAGAAAGTCAGCCTGGTCACGCAGCATCACGCCGACGCCGGATTCCGCTGTGACGCCTCGGCTAGCCAGAGCGCGGGCGAGCGCATCAGCACGATCTGAGATCTCGCGCCAAGTGTGCACTCCGCGATCGTCTATTACTGCGAGCGCATCTGGATGCCGCACACCCGCAGCAGCAATCGCGGCCGCAGGGGTCGGACCAAACTTCTTCAGCGCTCCTGCTGCCTTGATCGCTCGGTCGGGACGCTCAAGTCCGATCAGGCCCGACGAGCGAAGCGTCGAGATCGCGACAAAGGTTCCCTGCAGGCGTTCGGAGAGTTCACTCATGTCGAGCGAAATCTACAGCCGCTGCACTTATTGGGACCCGCGGTCCCAAAATCAGTGGTCAGTCTTCGCGGTGATCGTCCCGACCGGCAAGCCGATCGCGACCACGCTGAACTGCAGCAATAAATTTGGTGAGGTTGTCCTCGAGGTTGTGCAGAACGTCATCCGCGTAGTCCTCAGCACCGAGACGAATCTCGCGCTCGCGGGCTCTTGCGTCCTCAACGATGTCCTCGGCGGCACGCTCAGCTTCACGCGTTACCTCCTGCTCGGCAATGAGCTGATCCTGTCGCTCACGTGCCTCAGTCAAAATTCGTTCAGCCTCACGCTTGGCCTCGGCCAGCATCTCCTGGCGTTCCTTGACGATCCACCGAGCTTGCTTGATCTCTTCAGGGATCGTGGCACGCATCTGATCAAGGAGATCGTAGATCTCCTCCTTATCAACACGCACTTGATCCGTGAGTGGAACCTGCTTGGCGTTGTGGACGAGATCGTCCAACTTGTCAATCAATACGAGAACATCCATGTGGGCTTCCTTTCGCTGTGGAAAGTGTTGCTGTTTCTAGCGGGAAAGTTCTTCCTGCAAGCGTTCTGCCACCCGAGGTGGCACAAGTCCGTCAATCTTCCCGCCGAATGTTGCCAATTCTTTGATGCCGCTCGAACTAATGAAACTGTACTTGGGGGACGCCATCAGGTAGAGCGACTCGATATCGGGTGCCTGAAGTCGGTTGAGCTGGTTCATCTCAAACTCATATTCAAAGTCCGAGATTGCTCGGAGCCCCTTGACGACGGCCTTGGCGCCACGCTTACGCGCGAAGTCCACAACCAGTGTTGAGAAAGGCTCAACGACAACGTTCCCGTGATGAGCAGTCGCCTCTTGAATAAAGGCAATTCGTTCATCGATCCCAAACAGCGCCTTGGACTTACGGACGGAGAGGTTGACCACAGCCACTACGACCTCGTCGAAGATTGCTGAGGCGCGCTCGATTACATCCAGATGCCCGTTTGTTACGGGATCGTATGAACCGGGACAGATCGCTATGCGGTTGTCAGGAGCCATGAACTCGAATTAGGGTATCGCCGTAGCGCTTCTCGCGCACAAGCGGGAGGTCAACCTCCATGGGGTCCTTGACCCCACTCTCGCACACCACGGTGGCCGACTCGGCCAGAATGGGTCTCAGCAACCCGGCCAGTTGAGGTCCAACCTCGCCGACCTCAGCCCATGGCGGATCAACTACCACTAGGTCAAATTTCTTCCCCTCCTTGTCTAGTGCCCCAAGCGCTTTTCTCCAATCTGATTTGACCACGCTGACCTGCCCGCCCAAACTGAGCGAACCGATGTTGGCTTCGATGCATGTCACCGCCTTATTGGAACTATCGACAAGTACCGAGCCAAGGGCTCCCCTTGAGACGGCCTCAAGCCCGAAAGCCCCAGACCCAGCGAAGAGATCAAGCACGTTGAAGCCAGCAATATCGCCAAGGCTCGAGAAGACTGCCTCGCGCACACGCTCACCTGTCGGCCGGGTAGCGGTCCCCGCCGGAACCTGGATTCTGCGCCCACCATGCGTTCCGGCAATGATCCTCAAGCTCGCCAAGTTAGGCCACGATCCTGTCAGGCGCCAGATCCGAGGCTGAGTCCGCTACGAGCAATCCAAGCATGCAGTTCCCAGGCGAAAGAAGATTTGGGTCATCTCCCAGAATTTCCTTGGCGACTCTGTTTGCCTGCTCGAGAATCTCAAGGTCACCGGGAAGGGATGCCGCCTTCAGCCGGGGCAGTCCTGACTGCCTTACTCCCGTCAGTTCTCCCTCTCCTCTTAACTCAAGGTCGAGCTCTGCGAGCACGAATCCGTCGGAGCTCTCCTCCATCGCGACAAGACGCCGGGCAGTCTTGGCCCCGCACAGAAGGCAGATGCCACCGCCGGGACCCCGTCCAATCCTGCCACGGAGCTGATGGAGCTGAGCAAGACCAAAGCGCTCGGCGTTCTCCACCATCATGACCGTGGCCTCGGGCACATCAACACCGACCTCGATGACAGTCGTCGACACGAGGACCTCGGTCTCACCAGCTGAGAACGCGCTCATCGCGGCCTCCTTCTCAGCGGAAGTCATCCTCCCGTGGAGCAGGCCCAAACGGAGACCCTTAAGTGGGCCATCCGCCAGTCGCTCGTACTCCTCAGTAGCTGCGCTGGCCTCAAGTGCCTCCGAGGCCTCAACCAGCGGACAGACCACGAACGCCCGCCCGCCCGCAGCCACCTCCTCGCGAATTCGCTCGTACGCGCGGGCACGAGCAGCAGCACCTTCAACGATGTGGGTTGCCACCGGCTGCCGCCCTGACGGCAGTTCTCTGATGCTCAACGTTTGCAAGTCCCCATAAGCCGCTAGCGCCAGCGTGCGCGGAATGGGAGTAGCTGTCATGTGAAGTACATGGGGCTGTTTGCCTTCTGGCCCCTTGGACGACAGGCGCTCTCTCTGTCTGACCCCGAAGCGATGTTGCTCATCCACCACGCAGAGACCGAGGCGGGCCGGCAGGACGTCCGGCTCAAGCAGCGCGTGGGTCCCGATCAGGATTGACAGCTCACCTGACTCAAACCGGTCCAGAGTCTCTCGACGCTGAGCGGCCGACGTCGAGCCAGTAAGGAGAGAGAAAGAAACTGGTGTCCCGGCTAGGAGCTTTTCGAGGCTACGTAGGTGCTGACTAGCGAGCGTCTCAGTTGGGGCCATCAGCATCCCTTGATGGCCAGCTTCCACTGCTCTGAGCAGCCCGTGAACAGCAACGACAGTCTTGCCAGAGCCAACTTCTCCCATCAGCAGCCGCGTCATCGGCGTTTCACTTGCTAATTCGGCTGTGATTGTCTCGACGGCCGCTACTTGGTCCCCAGTAAGCGTGAAAGGGAGCGACTCAACCCAACTAGAGGAGATCGACTCGTCTCCTGCGATCACAGGAGCCGGCGCCGCGCCATCCCGCCTCAGCCGCCGACCCAGAAGGTCCAGCTGCAGCCCCAACAGCTCGTCAAACGCCAATCTGCGCCGCGCGACCTCGTAGTCAGACTCTGTCCGCGGGAAGTGGATTGCGTCGATTGCCGCGGGCCTGTCCGGCATCCCGAGCGATACGAGGAGACGCGCGCCGAGCGGGTCCGTGATGTCACCAACCAGTTTGCGAGCGGACGCCACGAGCTCTCTGAGTTTGCGGGGCGTTAGCCCATCTGCGGCTGGATGAACAGGCACAATTCCGGTCGTTACATCTGATGCTCCAGCTCCGCCTCCCTCATGCTCGACAACTCGGAACCTGGCTTTCCCCTCGTAGCGACCATGAAGTACAAGCCGCTGCCCGGCTTTCAAATATCGCCCAACCCAAGGCTGGTTAAACCAGACGGCCTCAAGGGGACCCGTGTGGTCGGCCACGGTTGCCACGGTAAGGATCAGCCCGTTGCGCTTCCAAGCGCGGCGTGTCTCCACAGAACGCACCTCAACCTCAATCGTGGCGTCCTGTCCAGACTTCAGCTCGCTAATGGAGAGAACCTCGCCACGATCCTCGTGCCGGTGCGGAAAATGGCCAAGAAGGTCTCCGATCGAGAACAAGCCCAGCGCCTCTGCTCCCTTTGTTGCCTTCGGGCCTTTGACACCGAGAGGAGCGTCCAGCTCCTCCTGCCGCGGCGAGCGCCAAGGAGCGCTCAGCAACTGGTCTGAATCAACCGCCTGTTTAGAGGCGAATGCGTAGGGAGGTTTGATGTCCTTCACGGCGCTTCGGAGGCCAAGTCTGCCGACGCCCGCGGTCGCCAGATCGGTTATTCGACGGCGAGGAGGAGCCACCAACCGGGGTGGTCGACGTTGAGAAGCTCAACCTCAGGGAATCGGGCCTGCACGCTGGCCTTAAGCCCGGAGCCAAATGGTGATGTTGAGCCCTCCAGCAAGGTCACGATCTCAGCCTCAGTTGGTAGCGCGGCTAGGACCCCAGCGAGAGCAGCTTCAGGCTCGCCCCAGCCAACAAGCTCGCCTTCAACGAATCCAACGGCATCTCCCGTTGAATAGCGGCCTTGCGGATCATCCTTCTCGGCCGGGGCAACACCCCCAGCAGTCACACTGCTAAGAGCAGCGCGCAGCGAGGCGGCGTTGTCAGCAGCCGAGGACGCTGTGTAGTGGTGGTGGAGGATCGCCAGACCTTCCTGAACAGTCCCCGTCTCGACGACTTCGACGAGGCGACCGCTCAGCTCAGCCGCCTTGAGCGCTGCGGGGGTGACATTCCTGGAGCCGGTGAGGAGCACGATCTCCTCAACAGGAGCTGCGTGAATCGCATCGAGAATCTCCTCCGTTGAGGGATTCAGCGAGGGGCCGCCATCGAGCACCACAACAGAAGTGTCCAGCTCAAACAGGGCCTTCATGGAATCACCAGCAACGACCGCAAGAACAAGCGAACGAGCATCACGAAGTCTGCGCGTACGGGCATCGATCTGAGCAAACATGTCGGCAACCTCAATGTCGCGAATCTCACCCTTGCCCTCAAACAGGGCCTCAACTGCCGCACGATCATTCGAGTGGACGTGCACGCGGAGCACCGACCCGGTCCTGCTGTCAACAACCATCAAGCTGTCCCCCAACCGCTCAAGTTCGGGAATGAAAGCCTCACGGTCAAGCCCCTCACCCACCACCGCGAAGTTGACGCAGTACTGAAACGTTGACGAGGCGTGGGATGCGGGCCGAGGCTTCTCGCGAGGCGCTGTGTGCCGCTGAACGTCTGGGACAACCCCGTCTTTCAGAGCCGCCACGATGCCGGCAAAGATCACAACCAACCCGTAGCCACCCGCATCGGCAGTAACACCGAACTCGTTCAGCTCTGGGAGGAGGTCGGGGCCACGCCTGACCGAAGCATCACCCTCTGAGACGGCTGCCTCAAGTGAGGTCGCCAACGCCGCATTCTGCGTTGTCTCATCAACGTCATCCGGAAGAACAGGCGCTCCCTCGTCCACCAGCGCAAGGAGGCTCTTAGCCATGTCGTCCATCACGGTGAGAATCGTCCCTTCCCGTGGCTCATTGACCGAACGCCTAGCCTGCTCTGAAGCTCGGTTCATTGCCTGGGCAAGCATCAGCGCATCAACCGGCTTGTCGTCGTCGATCATCACCTCGGCCGCGCCGTGGATCAGCTGGGAGAGAATCACGCCACTGTTTCCCCTCCCACCAAGGAGGGCGGCATTGGTGACAGCGTCAACGATCTCTGCTCGACCAACGGAGTCGAGTGACCCCTCTCCTTGCTTTTCGATCAGACGGTCCAGCTCGGTGACGACACTCTGCAGTGTGCGGACCATGTTGTCTCCTGTGTCCCCATCGGCAACCGGGAAGACATTCAGATCGTTGATCTCCTCGCGTCGCGAGTCAAGCTCAATTAGGGCAGCCGCAACAACAGTTCTGAAGCGGCTAAGCGAGTTGTCGTGCTTGGACACTCTGCTCAAGGCAGAAGCCCTCTAACGGGCCTTAGTGACCTTGCCGGCCTTCAGGCAACGTGTGCAGACGTTAACTCTGCGAGGAGTCCCACCGTCGTTGATTCGGACACGCTGAAGATTTGCGTCGAAGCGTCGACGAGTTGCGCGCATCGAGTGGCTGCGGCTATTTCCGAAGGCAGGGCCCTTCGAGCAGACGTGACATATACGTGCCATAGACCAACAGCATACATGCGACAGCGCTCCGAAGGGAGTCCGCCTGCGGCTAGGCGCTGAGTTGGCGCTTGATCACAAGCTGGGCGAGAACGGCGCTAGCTGCATGACGGCCGCTGTCGCGTTTATCCCCGCCGGATCTAGCGAGTGCTTGCTCCAGACTGTCAACGGTCAAGACCCCGAAGCCGACGGGAATGCCGGTCTCGAGCCCAACCTGCAGAATGCCCCGAGCCGCCTCCGAGCAGACGTAGTCGTAGTGGTCAGTCTCTCCCCTAATCACAGCGCCAACGCAGATGATCCCGTCGAACCGCCCTGAGAGCGCAAGCTCACGGGACGCGAATGGAAGCTCAAATGCACCGGGTACTCGAAAGTTCTCTATTGAAGCCGCACCCGCCTCGCTCAGCTCTGCGGTGGCACCGGCCACGAGTCGCTCGGCCAGATCACCGTAGAAATCTGCCGCAACAATCGCAAACGTAGGCTCAGTCAGACTCACTCTTGCCCCGAGTCAGTCCCAGGCTGGTGAACTTCGGGCGAAGTGAGCAGGTCCTCATCCACCTCAGTCCCTTGGTGATGAAGAATGTGCCCCATGCGCTGCTCCTTGGCACGAAGGTAGGCCTCGTTATGAACATTCGGAGTGGAGATGATCGGAACCTGATCGCTAACTGAGAGCCCGTAGCCCTCCAGCCCAATGATCTTCTTCGGATTGTTGGTCAGAATTCGGATACTGCTCAGGCCCAAGTCCGTGAGGATCTGAGCGCCGATTCCATAGTCACGAAGGTCGGCTGGAAGACCCAGCTTAAGGTTGGCTTCAACAGTGTCGTAGCCCTCCTCCTGAAGTTTGTAAGCCTTCAACTTGTTGAGGAGTCCAATGCCGCGACCCTCCTGACTGAGGTAAAGCAGGACTCCAGTTCCCTCCTGCTCAATCATTGTCAGGGCCGATTCAAGCTGCTCGCCGCAATCGCAGCGAAGGGAGTGGAAGACGTCGCCAGTAAGGCACTCAGAATGAACCCGCACCAGAACATCTGACTTGCCTGCCACATCGCCCTTAACCATCGCGACGTGGTGCTTGCCATCAACCTGGGATCGGTACCCAACGCAAGTGAAAGCCCCGAATCCTGTTGGCAGCGCCGTTGAGACAACCCTGTCTACGAGGCGATCGTTCTGCCGACGGTATGCGATCAGATCCTGGATCGTGATCATCTTCAAGCCGTGGCGGTCCTTGTATTCGATCAAGTCGTTAACGCGAGCCATCGAACCGTCGTCATTGACGATTTCGCAAATCACACCCGACGGATGTAAGCCGGCTAGACGCGCAAGGTCGACTGACGCCTCCGTATGACCGGCTCGCTGAAGCACGCCCCCAGCCTTCGACTTGAGGGGAAAGAGGTGACCGCCGTGGATCAGATCCGACGGACGGGTGTCAGCCGCAATGGCAACTTGAATGGTGTGCGCCCGCTCAGCTGGGGAAATCCCGGTTGTGGTGCCCTCCTTGGCGTCAATCGCAATCGTGAAGGCTGTCTTCAGCGGATCCTCGTTCTTGGCCGCCTGAAGAGGTAGCTCGAGTTCATCGCAGCGCTCAGGAGTGAGGGCGAGACAGACAAGTCCACGGGCCTCGCGGATCATGAAGTTGATCGCCTCAGATGTAGCGAACTGCGCGGCAAGGACAAGGTCGCCCTCGTTCTCGCGGTCCTCGTCGTCGCAGACAATGACCATCTTGCCTTGGCGGATGTCTTCAACAGCATCCTCAATGGATGCGAATGGATTGTCTTGCTGTGTGTCGGTCATTTTTTGGTGCTCAATTTCTCTACGTATTTCGCAAGGATGTCGACTTCAAGATTCACGCGCATTCCCAATTCAGCCTGTCCGATCCTCGTGCGCTCCTGGGTTTCGGGGATCAGCCATACGTCAAAACCATCTTCGTGTACCTCGGCAAGTGTCAGTGACACTCCGTCGACAGCAATGGAGCCCTTAGGAACCATGTACCGCAGAAGCTCGGCCGCGCACCCAACTGTAACCACCAGCGCGTTTCCATCCCTGCGGGTGGCTGAAACGACTCCGACACCATCGACATGACCTTGCACAATGTGGCCGCCCAGTCGCCCGTCAGCGCGTAGCGCCCGTTCCAGATTGACCACTGACCCGACCTCTAGGTCACCAAGCGAACTGCGGTCGAGGGTGACTCCCATCGCATCTGCTGCGAAAACACCGTTGCTGGGATCTACTGCCGTCAGGCACACCCCGTTTACCGCGACTGAGTCACCGGCGGCAAGCTCATCAACGAAGCCGGCCTCTATTACCAGCCGAGCGCCACCCTCAGCGGAAGCCTCACGTGCCTTAATCCGGCCAAGTTCCTCAATCAGTCCAGTGAACATTTCACCATTCCCTCAGTCTGCTGGTCAGCAAAAGGTCGTCCCCGACACGCATGACGTCGGGGGTTGGCACGCGGAGTGCCTCGGCAATGGTTTCACTACCGCGACCCTCGAAGGGGTCTCTGGCAGCGTGGGCTCCAATTAGAACCGGAGCGAGAAAGATCCTCAGCTCGTCTACTTCCCCGGCATCAAGGAACGCGCCGGCGAGTTTGGGCCCACCCTCGAGTAGAAGAGAGGTGATCCCGACCTCGCCGAGTTGATCAAGCGCAGACTCCACGCGGGCTGCCTCATTTTCCCCAGTGGCCACAATCACGTCCACTCCCGAGGCCTCAAGCGCGTCAACTTCAGCGCGCTGCGCTCCTCGGCCGACGATGACGGTCAGCGGAGGTGAATCGGGCTCAGCGACAAGGAGGGAGTCCAGCGGAAGTCTGGCTGAGGCGTCGAAGATCAATCTGCGTGCCTTCGACTGCAGGTCGTCGGCCCTCGCCGTCAGTCGCGGGTCATCAGCTAGCGCGGTGCCAATGCCCACTGCCACTGCGTCCACCTCTGCCCTCCACTGGTGAACCAGCTTGCGGCTCTCCTCTCCACTAATCCACTTTGAGTCGCCTGAGGAAGACGCGACCTTCCCATCCAGTGACGCAGCAAACTTGACCAGCACCCAGGGGCGTCCAGTGCGGGCGTGCTTACGAAATGGCTGATTCATGGCAGCGGCTCGGTGCCGGACTTCACCCTCAGCCATCGCCACCTCAATGCCCTCATCGCGAAGGATGCCAAGGCTACGACCGTTGGCCTTCTCACTTGGATCATCCGAAGCAATTACAACCCGCGCGATTCCTGCTGCGGTGATGGCGTCACTGCATGGCGGCGTACGCCCTTGATGACAGCAGGGCTCGAGTGAGACATACATCGTGGCTCCCCGAGTGGCCGTATGACCCCCGGCCGCCTTAATGGCCGCGACCTCAGCGTGGTCCCCGCCAAGCTCGGCGTGCCATCCCTCTCCAATCACAGCACCGTCAAGAACAACAAGGGCTCCTACAAGAGGATTGGGAGTTACCCGCCCGCGTCCGCGCTCCGCGAGCTGCAGCGCACGTTCGAGAAATTCAAGGTCTGTCGATGTCAGGGCGGACATTGCCCTTTCGAGGATACGCGGCTTTGGCCATCGGCCCGGACCGGGATGACTGCGGCCATCGGCGCACCATGACGCCCGAGTGCCCCCAACGCCCGCAGACACGGGTATTCTCGCGCCGCGGGACCAAACAGGCCGCCGCACAATTTCACCATGAAACTCATCATCCAGATTCCATGCTTCAACGAGGAAGACACTCTCGCTGAGACACTCGCTGATCTCCCCCGCACCGTTCCTGGAATCGACACCGTTGAGTGGCTCGTCATTGATGACGGATCAACCGATCGCACCATCGAAGTAGCACGGGCCGGTGGGGTTGATCACATCGTCAAGTTCACCGCTAACAAAGGCCTCGCTGCCGGTTTCCAGGCAGGACTGGACGCCTCTCTCAAGCTCGGGGCAGACGTCGTTGTCAACACCGATGCTGACAACCAGTACAACGGAGGGGACATCGTCAAGCTTGTCGCCCCAATCGTCGCCGGCGACGCCGACATGGTTGTAGGAGACAGACAGGTGCACACCATCGAGCACTTCTCACCACTGAAGATCCAGCTGCAGCGACTCGGATCTTGGGTTGTCCGCCAGGCTTCCCGCACGGAAGTTGCCGACACAACATCGGGGTTCCGCGCTTACAACCGCGAGGCAGCACTTCAGCTTGTCGTGGTCTCTCGCTTTACCTACACGCTCGAGACCATTATTCAGGCTGGCAACCAGGACCTCGCCGTCATCGATGTTCCAATCAGGACAAACGAGAAGACCCGGGAGTCCCGCCTGTTCCCATCCATGTGGGCATATGTCCGACGCAACTCAATCTCGATCTTCCGGATCTATGCGCAGTACCACCCACTCAAGATCTTCTGGGGCCTCTCCATCCTCCTTGGTATTGGCGCTCTCGCTCTCTGGGTCCGCTTCTCGATCGCCCTGATTGACGGGCAGGGCAGTGGGCATGTTCAGTCCCTCATTCTCGGAGCCGTTCTGTTCAACACTGCCGCGCTGATGGCCGCGCTTGGCGTGATTGGCGACCTTCTTGCCGCCCAGCGAGTCATTTCCGTAAGAACCCTCGAACGGATCAGGCGCATCGAACTCAAACTCGGTGTTGCCCCATCCCACTACCACCCAGCGCAGGAGGCTCAGACTCATCAGGCCGAGAGCGATGAAAGGATCACCCCCGCATGACCCACGAGCACGAAGACGTCCCAACTGGCAACACGTTCGACAAGTACGGCTCAACAAACCCCTTCGTCAAGAGCCTGATGAGCGGCTTCGAAGGCAACCTTGAGGAACTCTTCAAGCAGGCAGCCCCTAAGTCCATCCTTGATGTCGGCTGCGGAGAAGGCGTCCTCACCGAGCAGTGGGCCGACCAGATCAATGGTGGACGCATTGTTGGAGTTGACCTTGACGACGCGAAGCTCAAGGCTGAGTGGACCAAGCGCCAACGTGGAAATCTTGAGTACGTAACAGTTGAGCCAGGAAACCTCCCCTTTGCTGACGGCGAGTTTGACCTTGCAACAGCAATCGAGGTCCTGGAGCATGTTCCAGACCCCGAGCACACCGTGGCGGAGATGGCACGCTGCTCCTCCGGGCACATTCTTGTATCGGTTCCCCGTGAGCCGCTCTGGAGAATCGTCAACTGCGCCCGTGGTAAATACCTGACCAGCCTGGGTAACACTCCTGGCCACGTCAATCACTGGTCCAAGCGTTCGTTTGTCAAGATGCTCGCCCAGCACGGTGAAGTGACCGAAGCACGGTCGCCGTTTCCCTGGACGATGCTGCTCGTCCGCCGCTAGACATGGCTGACGCCAAAACGAGCGAGCGCTCGTATCGGGCGAGCGCGAAGGTTCTATCGATCGGGATTGCCTCGACCGGAATCGTCACCTTTGGCTACTTCACCGTTGCCAGCCATGCCCTCAACGGGGACAAGCGCTACGACCAGATAGCGCTGCTCTGGAGCATTCTCTTTGTGATCGTCTCTGTCATTTACAGGCCGATCGAGCAGCTTCTCTCACGGACAATCGCTGACCGGAGAGCGAGAGGCCTTGAGGGGCATCCGCTTCGAGTCCCAATCATGATCCAAGCTGGATTTGCAGCTGTCTTCCTTGCCATTGCGCTGCCCCTCAAGGACAACATCGTCAATGGAGTCTTCAGCGGCTCGGAAACGACCTACTGGATTCTTGTTGGCTCGACGCTCGCCTACGCGGCCTCATACTTTGCTCGCGGCTGGCTAGCCGGACACGACAGATTTGGGCTTTATGGCCTGTTGGTCTTTGTGGAATCGGTCGCCCGCTTCCTTTTCGCGCTTGCCGTAGTAGTCGGCATCGCCGACGGAGAAAATGTCGTCGCCCTAGGCATCTTTGCCGCTCCCTGCGTCTCTCTCTTGGTGGTACCGGCAGCCTTCGCTCGCAAGAACGCTGACACCCCGCACAACCCCGCGGCAGCAATCGTTCCAGCCGTCGACGCAGCGATCGAAGGTGGCCCCGGCGCTGAGGCAGCCGGCGAGGCCGCCGGCGACCTCTCTCTTCGCCGTGGAGCCGGTTTTGCTGCCGCAGTCTTCGGCGTGATGCTTGCCGAGCAGGCCCTACTCAACGGCGCGGTGATTGCGGTGGCTGCAACCGCAGCGGGAACCGTGGCCGCAGGACTGGTGTTCAACGCGCTCCTCATTGCCCGTGCACCCCTTCAGCTCTTCCAAGCAATCCAAACCTCTCTGCTCCCCCACCTTGCGGGCCTTGAGGCCACCGGCGGGCATGACGCGTTCAAACGAGCCATCACCAAGACAATCGGTGCCATTGCGATCTTCACGGCCGCAGTGGCCCTGATGTTCCTTGCGGCCGGGCCGTGGATCATGTCGGTTCTCTTCGCAGGCGGACACGGGGCCTATGACCGTGTTGGACTCAGCGTGGTGGCGATCGGGATGGGCTTCCACTTGGCAGCCGGCACCCTTAATCAGGCGGCCCTCGCTCGAGGTCACGCGAAACTGGCAGCATTTGCATGGCTCCTTTCTGCCGCCCTATTCATTGCTTGGTGCGCGGCATCGGTCATGCCTGACCCCGTGCACCGTGCAGAGGCAGGTTACGCCGGTGGAACGCTCATTCTCGTAGTGCTCCTAACCGCGATCTATCGCAGACCGCGTGAGGACTCAGCTCTGCTCTCGAATGATCAGCTAGCGCCAGCAGCAGCTGCGATAGCCGAGTAAGCCGTCGGAACATCTGGCTTGGAGAAGATCGCCGAACCAGCAACAAGCAACCTGGCGCCAGCCTCTACAACCAGAGGCGCGGTCGCTGCGTCAATGCCGCCGTCAACCTCAATTGCGATCTCTGGGCCCAGCAGATCCTTGAGGCGTGAAATGCGTTCGACGCTTCCCTCGATGAACTTCTGTCCACCCCAGCCAGGGTTAACGCTCATCACAAGTGCCAAATCCAGCAGATCCCCAACCTCGGCGAGTACCTCCACCGGCGTACCGGGGCAGATCGCAACGCCTGCCAAGACGCCTGCGTCGCGGATCGCGCCAAGGGTGCGATGCAAGTGCTGGTCAGCTTCGTAGTGAACAACGATTGTGTCCGCGCCAGCCGCAGCGAAGGCCTCGATCTGGCGGTCAGGATTCTCAATCATTAGATGCACGTCGAGCACTCCACCTTGGTCTTTGACCTGAGTAGCGAGGGCCTCGACCACAATTGGTCCCATCGTGATTGGCGGCACAAACTGTCCGTCCATGACATCGATATGAATGACGCGCGCGCCAGCATCGAGGACGTTCTGTACCTGGGATCCCAGCGTTGCGAAGTCTGCCGCGAGAATCGACGGAGCAATGCGGATGTCAGATGGAAGTGTCTTCATTGTCAAACCTCTTTCAACATGCTCACACCGCAGTGGTTGCATTGCATTGGGCCGCCCGAGCTCATTCGCGCGATTGTGGAGTGATTTCCACACCCGGGACAAACAGATGTCAGTTCGTACCGCCTCAGACAGTAGACGCACCTGTACCTGCCCGGAGTGGCAGCCGGCCGCAACCAAGGCTCAGAGCAACCGGGGCAAACCGGTCCTAAATCGGACGCCTTTCCGGAGCTTTCATCAGCCATGGGGCGATCATGCCTGATCCTGAGGATGTCCTCGCGGACTGGTGCTAGTCGGTCAGCTGGCGCTTAAGTCAGGCCGGCCACGCAGCCAGTCCGCCGATGCCATCTCTCGTGCACCAGGTGGAGTCAGCCGGGTGACCCGTAGGGCTCCACTCGCGAAGCCCACTAGCAGGTGGCCATCGTGCTCCTCGAACACACCCTCCGCAGGGCCTTCCTCCTGTGCCGAAGCCTCTCGGACTCCAACGACATCACCGGAGGGAAGCTCGAGCCGTGCCCCTATATGGGGAAAAAGTGCCCTCACCAAGCGAGCGGCATGCTCTGCCTCCCCATTCGTGGCTAAAAGCCTGTCCCCAGCCTCAATCCGCTCTGCGTAGGTCAGTCCTTCTGTTGGCTGGTCCGCGAAGCTAAGGGAGCCCTCACGGGCCTCTATGAGGGCCGAGACCAGCATCCTCGAGCCGAGGTCAATCAGCCGGGCGGACAGCGAGGCAAAATCCTCTTCCGAATCGACAGAGAACGACTCCTGAGCCGCGACCGGCCCAGCGTCGAGTGCTTCTACAAGCTGGATGATCGACACTCCGGTCTCGTCATCACCAGCCATCAAGGCACGCTCAATCGGCGCAGCCCCTCTCCACCGCGGCAGAAGTGATGGATGCAAGTTGAGAATCGGACGGGCTGACAGCAACGGGTCCTTGATGATCGCTCCGTAAGCGCACAGCGCCAAAGCCGGCGGGTCAATCGCATCTATCGCAGCCAGCACCGGCGCAGCGCCAATGTCCTCTGGCTGAATGAACTCAACTCCCAATTCAGCCGCTGCCAAAGCGACCGGCGGCGGGGAAAGCTGACGCCCTCGACCCTTTGCGGAGTCGGGCCTAGTAATCACGAGAGTCGGCGCTTCGCTTGTGCCCATCATTGCGGTCAAGACGCCAGCAGCAAAGGCGTCGGTCCCGATGAAAACCCCGGTCATGGGCCAACTAGCTGAGTAGCGCGTTCCCTCAAGAACTCAAGGGCCTCGCGCCGCTCCTCACGCTCAGCGTGATCAACGATCATTACTCCCTCAAGGTGGTCGTACTCATGCTGAATCACGCGTGCCTCAAAGCCCTCGGCGAGGATCTCCACCGGCTCGCCCGTCAGGCTGACAGCCTCAACTTTGACGCTGACGGGCCGAGGCACGGCCACCACTACGGCACCGAGGCTAAGGCAACCCTCTAGCTCGATGTCCTTCTCATCACTACTCCATGTGATCTGCGGATTGATCACAGCTGTCGCAGGACCTTCGCGCTCAACTCGATAGATGAAAAGTCGGGCAAGTGACCCAACCTGGGGTGCCGCGAGCCCAGCACCAGGAGCGTCTTCCATTATCTGAGTCATCCGCGCGATCTGGTTTTGGAGATCCGCCCCGAAGTCCGTTACCTGATTGGTCTGGGAGCGCAGAATTGGGTCGCCCCATTGCCGGATTTCGAGCAGCGCGAGCTTGCGCAGCTCAAACGCCTCGTCACTCATGCCCTCAGGGCGCTCTGGTTCGATGTCAATCGCCATACAAAGATTCTAGCCCGCGTCGACTTCGGTGCCAATCACGACCGCAGACTTCGACGCGTCAGCGGCGTGCGTGAAAATGGCCGAGTCCACAGCAGCAACGAGCCGCTCTCGGTCCCCAGACCGGGCAACCAACTGCCTGCGCTCACGCCCCTTCAGCCTGAATAGCGGGGCAGGGCCGAGCACCTCGATACCTGCAGCCTCGATGCTCTCAACCAGCGCGTCCGAAATACGGTCGAGCGCCTCACTGTCCGCAGAACCGCAAAAGACTCGCACCAAAGCAACAGCCGGCGGATACCCCAACCCGTCCCGACGCTCGAGCTCCAACTCAAGAAACCCATCCGAGTCATGCTTGGCCGCCAGCTGAAGAACATCAACCTCCGGCGATGTCGTTTGCACCAAAACCGTCCCACCCCTTGCCCCGCGCCCTGCCCGCCCTGCCAGCTGTGTGACCAGCTGGAAGGTCCGCTCCTCACTTCGGAAGTCGGGGAATCGCAGAGTGGAGTCCGCGTCCAACACAAGGCCAAGTGTCACATCGGGAAAATCATGGCCCTTAGCAACCATCTGGGTACCCACAAGCACACCCGCTGGCGCGCGCTGAAACTCGCCCAGAATCCGTTCGGCCTCTCCTTTGCCAGCTGCCGCATCGGCATCAAGTCGGAAGATCGGGAACGACTCGTCCCCAAGGATCCGACGCAACTCATCCTCAATCCGCTCGGTACCTGCCCCGTGTCGGGAAATGGATGTAGAGCCACAGTCCAGACACTTTGTGGGGAAAACCTCCCCATGCCCGCAGTGATGGCAGGTGATGCGGTTCTCGCTGCGATGCAGCACCAGAGACACATCACATTGCGGACACTTCCACACCCGACCGCAGTCCTGACACGCGAGGAAGTTGGACCAGCCCCGCCTGTTGAGGAGCACGATCGCTTTGGCTTGCTCTGCCCTTACAGCCCCGAGTGCCTCCACCGCCTTGGGATGAAGGACTCCCTTGACTCCCTTCATGTCGAGGAGCTCCACTGGCGGCAGCGGCGCACCATCCGCTCGGTGATCAAGCCGCAGACGGTCAAGTCGCCGAACGCTCTCTGGCCTCGGGGTAGCACTTCCTGCGACAAGCACAGCTCCCCAGTGCTCAGACCTCCACGCTGCCAGCTCTCGAGCGTCGTAGCCAGGGTCACCGTCATTTCGATAGGAGGACTCATGCTCCTCATCAACAATCACAAGACCAAGGTTGTCGATGGGCGCGAACACAGCTGATCGGGGTCCAACACAGACCCGGGCCTCACCAGAACGGAGCCTCGACCACTCATCGAACCTCTCGCCCATTGAGAGACCTGAATGCAGGACAGCAACGGTGTCACCCAGTCTGGCAGTGAACCGTGCCACGGCTTGCGGGGTCAAGGCGATTTCAGGAACAAGGACGATCACGCCCCTTCCCTGCTCAAGCGCCCGCTCCGCGGCATGAATGTAGACCTCAGTCTTGCCGGAACCAGTGATGCCATGCAGGAGGAAGCCCGCAGGAGTCCCCACGCTGTCCAAGGACTCCAGAATTGGCTGCAGCGCGACGTGTTGCTCCTGGTTAAGTGCCGGGGAGACAAGGCCCGGTTCCATGGTGGATGGCGCTGGGCGCCGGCTTAGTTGATCCGACCGCACCACGACAAGGCCGCGCTTCTCGAGCCTTCTTAAGCCCTGATGCCCCAGCGACGAATCCGATGCGCGTAAGGCACCGTCGACGAGCTCGGCGAGCCCGAGCCGTTGACCCTCGGTCAGACGCCCTTCGCCAGCGAGCGCAGCGGTCCCCGCCTCAGTGAGTTCTGCGACAAGCGTCTCTCGTGCACTGACCCCTGATGTGGCCCCAGGTGGCGAGACAAGCGCGAGAGCGCGGGCTGGAGTGGAGCAGTAAGCCCCTGCCATCCAAAGCGCCATCGCGACAAGGTCAGCGGGAATTGACGGCTCAACAACCTTTGTGGGCTTCGCCAAGCGTGACTCGGGAAGCTCAGACTGACCCGTGACCTCAGTCACCACCGCCTCAAGCTTGCGCCCTGCGAATGGGACTGACAGACGGGTACCCACGACCACTTCTGGGAAACCATCTGGAAGCAGATAGTCAAACGGACCCCTGAGGGCCCGGGCCGCCGTAAGCGGCTCGACCCGGGCGATTCTCAAGGGATCAGGTGCGACGTCGTCGCGCTATTTGCGCGATCAGAGACCGGCAGCGCCGCGAAGCGCGTCGGCCTTATCGGTCTCTTCCCAGCTGAAGCCGTCACGACCGAAATGGCCGTAGGCAGCAGTTGGGGCGTAGATCGGACGGTGTAGATCGAGGCTGCGGCGGAACGCGCCTGGGCGGAGGTCAAAGTGCTCATCCACTAGATCCTGAATGCGACCGCGGCCGATCTTCTCAGTACCGAACGTCTCCACCATGACCGAGACAGGTCGTGCGACGCCAATGGCGTAAGCAACTTGGACCTCAGCGCGGTCGGCAAGACCTGCCGAAACAAGGTTCTTGGCAACGTGCCGGGCTGCGTAAGCAGCTGAGCGGTCAACCTTTGATGGGTCCTTACCGGAGAACGCGCCGCCACCGTGACGGGCCATGCCTCCGTAAGTGTCAACGATGATCTTGCGGCCGGTGAGACCACAGTCACCAACTGGACCACCGACAACAAAGATGCCGGTTGGGTTGACTAGAAGGCTGTCCTTGACCTCGGCCTCGTTAAAAGGAACATCCTCTTCCTGAAGAACAGGAAGGATCACATTGGTCCAGAGCTCTTCCTGAATCTGCTCGCGTTCAACTTCTGGGCCGTGCTGAGTTGAGACAAGAACCTTCTCCACCTCAACCGGACGGCCGTTTTCGTAGCGGACCGAAACTTGTGTCTTGCCGTCGGGGCGCAGGTAGGAAAGTGTTCCGTCCTTGCGCACCTTTGTGAGGCGCTCTGCGAGACGGTGAGCAAGATGGATTGGGACTGGCATCAGGCTCTTGGTCTCGTTTGAGGCGTAGCCGAACATCATTCCCTGATCGCCTGCGCCTGCCTGCTCTGCCTCGTCGCCCTCAGCCTTGCCGGAACGGACCTCATCGGAGGCGTTAACACCCTGAGCAATGTCGGCTGACTGCTGGTCCACGCGAACAAGAACTTCAACGAGATTGGCGTCAAAGCCTGGGTCGAAGTCCACGTAGCCGATCTTCTTGATCGTGTCACGGGCAATCTGCTCGATGTCGAGGTTGTCGTTGCCAGTGGTGATCTCACCTGAGACCACGACAAGATTTGTGTTGACAAGTGTCTCGCATGCAACGCGTGAGCCTGGGTCAACTGCGAGACAAGCGTCAAGGACGCCGTCAGAAATTTGATCGGACACCTTGTCGGGGTGACCTTCGGTCACTGACTCAGAGGTGAACAGGTATGTGCTGTCGCTGGTGCTCATTCGGTTGTAACTCGCTCGCTTTGTTGGGTTCGGATGCGGTCGAAAACTAACTTCGGGAAGACTAGCGGCACTGTGGCCTCTAGCCACTACTGGGAGCAATCCTTGCGCTACTAGCGTTCACTCCGTCTGGAGCGGTGCTCAACGAGGTCCATGATGATGGGGACGCCTTCCAGCCGGAAGCGCTCCCGAAGCCTGTTCTCGATGTAATAAACGTAGGCCTTTGTGATTCGGGACCGACTGTTGATTTGGATCGCAAACCTAGGCGGTGCTGTCTCAGTCTGCGCGCCATAAAGAACCTTAAGGCGCTTGCCCTGAACTGCCGGCGGTTGCCGAGCTTCAGTTATTTCAGCCAGAAAACGGTTCAGCTGTGGCGTTGGGATGCGTTCCTTGGACCGGTCGGCAATCGCAACAGCTTCAGCCAGAAGGCGGGAGACCTGCCGCCCCGTGAGGGCACTTGCAGTCAGGACCCGTGGCCGCAGACGCAGTTTGGACCCAGCTAGGTCCTGAGCGGCCTGAAGCACCTTGTCTGCGTCCTGATCACTATCGCGGATCAGGTCCCACTTGTTGAGCACAAGTGCCGTTGCGCAGCCGGACTGCATTGCCAATTCAGCAATCCGAAGATCTTGGGCCGTGACTCCCTCCACCGCGTCGCAGACCACGAGCGCAACATCTGCCCGTTCCGCTGCCCGGCGGGCCCTGGCCGCTGATGCCTGTTCAAGCTCGCCCTCAATCTTGGCTGCGCGGCGCAGGCCTGCAGTGTCAACCAGAAGCACTTGGCGTTCACGGCCACCGGCAAGATCCGCTGGAACAATCAGCGGCGTGTCGATTGAATCTCGCGTGGTTCCAGCAATTGGGGAAACGATCACGCGGTCCTCCCCCGTCAGCTGATTGACCATCGAGCTCTTGCCCACGTTGGGACGTCCGATCAGAGCAAGCCGCACTGGGGCCTCGGGCTGAGGACCAAAGACGAGGTCGTCACCAATCATGTCGCTGAGACGGTCCAGCAGGTCACCGACGCCAAGACCTTGTGCTGCGCTGACAGCAAATGGATCGCCAAGCCCGAGCTTGTGGAATTCGGCGGAATAGGGAATGTCTTTGACCGTGTCGCACTTATTGGCGGCCAACAGAACCGGAATATCTGAGCGCCGGAGCATGTCCGCAACATCCTCATCGCCGGGTCGGAGCCCAGCTTTAGCGTCAACAACGAGTAGAGCGGCGTCGCAGTCACTCAGAGCAGTCATCGACTGCCTGCGGACCGACGCGGCCATCGTGTCGGGGTCATCTTCATCAATGCCACCAGTGTCAACGAGGATGAAACGCTTGCCGTTCCACTCGGCATCAACCTCTTTCCGGTCGCGAGTTACGCCCGCCATTTCGTGTACGACAGTCTCCTTCGTTCCGCTCAGGCGGTTGACGAGTGAACTCTTTCCAACGTTGGGGTAGCCGACGACGGCGATCTTACGCACGGGGATTGAGTATGCCCGGGTCGGGCGTTAGTCGCGGAGGCGGTTGGCGAGCGCCCGGATCTCGGCAACCACTTCGTCGGGAGTCAAAGCGGTCGTGTCAACGACTAATGCACCCTCGGGAGCCTCCAAGGTGGAGCGCCCGTGCCCTTCGTCGGCGGCATCTCTCTGACGCTGCGCGGCAAGCACTTCCTCAACGGACTCGCCGGTCTGATTAGCCCTCCGCCTCGCCCGTTCAGTCTCATCTGCTGTTAGCCAAACTCGAACCTCAGCGTCAGGGGCAACGACTTGGCAGATGTCTCTGCCCTCAGCAACCCAATCGCCTTGCGAGAGAATCTCCTGCTGGCGGCGGACCAGTAGCGCTCTTACCTCAATGTCGCCGGCCACCTTGGAAGCCATTGCTGTTACCTCGGGTGTCCGGATTGCGTCCCCCGGGTCTTCGCCGTCCATGAGAAGCGGCGGACCAGCATCAATCTGGATCGATCCGGCGGCCTCAACTGGATCAAGCCCAGTGCGCACGGCGGCAAGAGCGACTATTCGATACATCCCCCCTGTGTCGAGGTGCAGAAACCCAAGGCTTTGAGCAACCGCCTTTGCCACTGTGCTTTTACCGGCCCCAGCCGGGCCATCGATTGCGATAACCATGGGTGGCAGGCTAGGCCAACGAGGCTAGGTCTGAGGCGAAGTCGGGGTAGGAAACTGCCGCGGCCTCGAAATTATTGACGGTGACTCCGGTGTGACTAGCGACACCGGCAACCGCGGCGAGCATCGCCAGACGGTGGTCCCCATTGCTGTCGACAGTGCCACCACGTAGCCCCCCGGTGCCTTCTACAACAAACCCGTCGTCGGTGGCCTCTATCTGCGCACCCAATGCCTTCAGCAGTTCGACGACGCCAGCTATGCGGTCGGTCTCCTTCACGCGCAGCTCACCAGCCCCTCTCACAATCGTCTGTCCAGTCGCAAAGCAGCCGGCCAACGCAACCAGCGTGATCTCGTCCACTGCCGATGGAATTTCAGCTTCCTCGACCTCCACGCCTTGCAGTTTGGACGCCTTGACGGTGATTGTTCCGGGGATCTCTGTTGCCAAAGGATCCTCACCTTCGGCAGCAGAGCTAAATCCTGTGATCTGCGCACCCATCCGCTCGAGAATCCGGAAAAGCCCCGTCCGCGAGGGGTTCAGATTGATGTTTTCGACAGTCACCCCAGACCCCGGTACCAGCAGGGCCGCCACAAGCGGAAAGGCCGCTGAGGACGGATCACCTGGGATCACTCTGTCGACGGCCGTTAGCCCAGAAGTTGGCTCAACTGTGACCGTATGACGATCGCCTTGATCGGAGACAGTGATGGACGCCCCTTGCTCGGCAAGCATGCGCTCCGTGTGGTCGCGGGACGCAGGGCTCTCTGACACAGAGACCGGGCCTGAGGCCGATAATCCCGCGATCAAGACTGCGCTCTTAACTTGGGCACTTGACACAGGACTGCCGTAAGAGATCGCGTCTAGAGATGCGCCGTTCACAGTCAGAGGTGGCGTCCCGCCAGCTTGGAGGTCGAAGCTAGCACCCATCTCTTCGAGGGGATCCGCAACGCGGGCCATTGGGCGCGAACGGATTGACTCATCGCCGTCGAGGACCCATGACGAGCCGTCCTGCCCGGCAAGCCAGCCCGCGACAAGCCGCAGCAGCGTACCGCTATTGCCGACATCCAGAGCTGAGTCTGATTCGTTTGGACCAGTCAGCCCAACGCCTTCGATCACGACCCTTGCGCCCTCGCGCTTGACTGGCACACCAAGCTGAGCGAGGACACGCAGTGTGCTGAGGGTGTCCTCTCCCAGCAGGTAGTTGTCGATGGTCGAGGTTCCAGTTGCCATCGCCGCAAGAATCGCCGCCCGGTGCGAGATAGATTTGTCCGCTGCCGTCGTGATCCGTCCTGACAGTGGTCCCTGGGCAGGTTCAAACCGCTGAGCGCTCAACTCACTGCTCCTCGGAAACCTTGTGGCCCAGCCCTGCTATCAGCGTCTCAGCCCGCTCCACATTCTCTCCGCCTTCAATCCCCAGAACGATTGTTCCTGTCGCACGGTCATCAGCTGGATGGAGCTGCAGGTCAGCAAGGTCAATGCCAGCCTGCCCAAGGGCAAGAGCGATCTCCGCAAGAACCCCGGGCCTGTTTGGTACCTGAACCCGGATCTGATGCACGGCGTGACCGATCACACCGCTGCCCGCAAGGCGCGCCTTCTGTGATCCAGCAGCATCGTTCCAGGCGGTGAGGGCCCCGCTGTCTCTACTCTCGAGCATCTCGCGAACCTTGGCGAGTTGAGCTTCAACCGAGACGAGTCGCTCAATCAGTGCCTCCGCATTGCTGATGTAAATGTCAGTCCAAATAGAGCTTGGGGCTCCGGCCACACGGGTTGCATCCCGAAAGCTCGGACCTGTAGCTGGAAGCGACTCGTCCTCATCGCTGACTGTGCCTGCCGCCTCGGAGACAAGGACGTTGGCCAAGACATGTGGCAGATGGGAAACCGTGGCGAGGATTCTGTCGTGTACGTCAGGCGCCACCGCTCGGGGTTTAGCTCCAAGGTCGCTGACCAACCTGAAGGCTCGCTCAAGCTGAACGCCCGCCGTCGACTCAACTGGGGTGAGGAACCATGTCGCCCCACTGAACAGGTCTGCCCTGGCGCTGCCTGCCCCGCCAACTTCGCCACCAGCAAGTGGGTGACCGCCGACGAAGCGCACATCGTCTGTGTGCTCCACAAGACCGCGCTTGGTCGAGCCAGCGTCGGTGATCAGTGCCTCGGGCCCAGCGCACTCCAGGACTGCCTGGACAACGCCCTGACTAACTCCAACGGGAACTGCAACCAGAATCGCGTCCGCTTCCGACACGGCGGATTCGAGCGACTGAGCGGCCCTCAGACCGGATCGGTCCGCCGCAATTTTGAGCTCATTTGGATCCGTGTCCCAACCGACAAGTTCGACGCCGTCAATCCGCGCAGCAGCCATCGCCACCGAGGTACCGATCAGGCCGGTTCCGATGATTGCAAGTCGCACGGGAAAGACCGTGCCCTCTCTCAGACCTTCTGAGGTCGGGCTGCGAGCGCTCTGCCGGCAAGCGCTGCTGCTGCAGCAACCTTCTCGGCGTACGCAGCGAAGTCAACGGCCTCGATCTGCTGAGGACCGTCGCAGACTGCGTTCTGCGGGTCCGGATGGACCTCGACGATGATTCCATCCGCTCCAACGGCGGCTGCGGCAAGCGAAAGGGGTTCAACTAGGTCACGGCGTCCAGCAGCGTGGCTCGGATCAACAATCACCGGCAGGTGGGTCATCTCCTTGAGCACTGGGACGGCCATCAGGTCAAGAGTGAATCTGTAAGCGGTCTCAAAGGTGCGGATCCCGCGCTCGCAAAGAATCACTGACTCGTTGCCCTCCTTGAGGACATATTCAGCAGCCATCAGAAGCTCTTCAAGGGTCGCGGAGAAGCCACGCTTGATGATCACAGGTCGACCAGCCTTGCCGAGCTCGGTCAGCAGGGGGTAGTTCTGCATATTTCGAGCACCGATCTGAATCACATCGGCAACTTCGAGCACATCATCAATGTCGCGGGCATCCATTAGCTCGGTGACGATCGGGAGACCGGTCTCTTCGCGAGCCTCTGCGAGGAGCTTCAGTCCTTCAACGCCCAAGCCTTGGAAGCTGTATGGGGATGTGCGCGGCTTGTATGCGCCACCGCGCAGCATTGATGCTCCGCCGTCACGGCAGGCAATTGCAGCGGTCATCATCTGGTCACGGGACTCAACGGTGCATGGACCAGCGATCAACGAGAAGTTCTTCCCACCAATCTTGGTCCCTGCGATGTCGAGAATGCTGTCCTGGCCGTTCTTGATCTGGCGGGAAGAGAGTTTGTACTGCTTGGCGATGGGCACAACACGGTCTACGGAGTCGAGCTGCTCGAGGCCCAGCGCCGAGACGCGTCCGTCGTGCTCTTGGTCTCCGATGGCACCGATCACCGTGAGGGTTTCCCCCTTGCTGACGTGCACCTGCGCGCCGGTGCCTTCAATCAGCCCAACTACCTCTGCCACCTGTTCATCGGTGGCCGACTCTGTCATCACGATCATCATGGTCGCCCTAGTCAAGCAGGTCAGCGCGGACGCAGACGCTCAGGCAACCGGTCTACCGCTGTGGAAGAAGCTCCGCGAGGGCTGTGAGGAGCCGTTCGTGCTGCTCCGGAAGACCAACCGTGATCCTCAGATGTCCCGCCCCTCCGAGCGCTGTGCCAGCCCGAACAAGAATGTCGCGCGCGCTGAGACCGGCCACTGTCTCCTTTTCGTCGGCACCGTCAGGGAGCCTGACCCAGAGGAAGTTCGCCTGAGATTGGGCAACTTGGCAGCCAAGCGCTTCTAGCCCAGTCGACAGCCGCTCGCGTTCATCGACCATCAGGGCAACACGTCGGTCGACCTCATCACCGTGGGACAGAGCCTCAATTGCTGCAGCTTGCGCTGAGGCGTTACAGAAGAACGGCTGACGAACTTGGTCAACTGCAGTGCGGAGAGTCGCGTCACCGCAGAGGCCGTAGCCAACCCGTAATGCAGCCAAGCCATAAACCTTGGAGAAGGTGCGCAGGATCACGAGGTTTGGGTACCGGGAGAGCAGCTCGAGGGTCGCGTCTGGTTCTTCAGACGTAACAAACTCTCGGTAGGCCTCATCTAGAACCACACAGACTGAATCCCCAACGGATTGCAGAAGCTCCTCTACCTCCGCAATAGGAACGAGGGTCGATGTCGGATTATTGGGGTTACAGATCAGCAGCAACCTGGTCTCCGGGGTGACGGCCGCTGCTAGAGCCTTCAGGTCATGGCGATCATCAGCGTCGAGCGGGACCTGAACATCTGTTGCGCCAGTCGTGGCACTCAGCTGCGGGTACATCGAGAATGCTGGCCACGCATAAACCAGCTCCCTCCCCGGTTGCAGCAGTGCCTCCCCAAGCGCAAGGAGCACATCGCATGACCCGTTACCCGTAGCGATCTGGTCGACGGAGACGCCCGTTTTTTTCGCGACCGCCGCACGCAGCCCGCTTGCGCCTGGGTCGGGATAACGATGCGCGGTCCGCGCAGCCTCAGCCGCCGCTGCCACTACCTCTGGGAGAGGAGCGAAGGGCGCCTCATTGCTTGCCAGTAAGGCAACAGATTCACTAAGGGCATAGCCATCAGCAGCCGGATAAACCGGGATACGGCCAATTCGATCAGCGAACTCAAGTCCCACGGCTGCCTACTGAGCGCTGTTGAGGTCTGGGCGGAGAGCTTGGGCACCAGAGAGATAGACATGCTCTCCTACCTGGCCTTCCGCCAACTCGCAGTGGACAAGTACTCGCACGACCCGCTCCATCGCGCCGGGCACAGGAATCTCTGAGGCACACAGCAACGGGACCTGATCCAGACCAGCCTCCCGAGCAGCTGTCGCGGGAAATTCAGCGTCCAAGTCAGGGGTCACCGTGAAGATGCAGGAGATCAACTCCTCCGAGGTAAGGCCGTTGCGCGACAGCAGCTCAACGACAAGCTCGACAGTGCCTGCGCGAATTGAGACCGCATCATTAGCCGCGACCTGTGTTGCTCCTCGTAGTGCCTTAACGCTCATGGCCGGAATGCTAGTCCTGACGAGCCGAATCGCGAAGTTCCTGCACTTCGCCTGCATGGAGTCGGCGGTGCCCGCCGGACTTCAAGCGTCCAAGCTGTAGTGGTCCGATCGCAATTCGTTCGAGCTGGAGGACTGGGTGTCCAACTGCCTCGCACATTCTCCGCACCTGATGGTTGCGGCCCTCGCGGATTTGAATCTCAATCAGCCCCGCCCCCAACTTGCTGACATGTGCGGGCAGGGTGATGCCGTCGTGGAGTTCAACGCCCTCGCTGAGAGTCCGCAGCGCATTGGCACCAAGTGACGGACCGCCAACCTTGGCTCGGTAGGTCTTGGGAACGCCGTAACGCGGGTGCGTGAGGATGTTGGCGAGCTCTCCATCGTTGGTCAGAAGGAGTAGTCCACTGCTGTCGGAGTCCAACCTGCCGACGGGATAGAGCCTGCCTGTATCGGGGACCAGATCTACAACGGTCCGTCGGCCCTGTGGGTCAGACGCCGTGGAAACAATCCCAACCGGCTTGTTGAGGACATAGACAACCCTCGACTCTGCTCCCTTGAGCTTGCTGCCATCAACGCGGATGTCTTCCTCGCCGCTGACACCGCGAGCTGGATCAAGAACTATCTGCCCGTTGACGCTGACTCGGCCGTCACGAATCACATCCTCCGACCCGCGTCGGGATGCGATGCCTGCGTGTGCGAGGTACTTGCCGAGGCGCATTGGGTGCAACGATAGGCGTATGGACCACAAACTCCTCACCTCGGCGCTCGAGGCCCAGAATGAACCCGCCTACCGCGCCGATCAAATCTGGGCTTGGTTGGCCGGTGGGGCAAGCAGTTGGGACGAGATGACAAACCTCTCCAAAGAGCTCCGTCAGAATCTCAGCAAAGCTATTCCCCTCAGCACACTTAACGCAACAGATGAGGCCAAGTCAAAGGATGGGACTGTCAAGGTCCTCTTCAACACTGAGGATGGTCGACCAGTTGAGGCAGTGCTGATGCGTTACGGCGATGGCCGTCGCTCGATCTGCGTTTCATCCCAGTCCGGCTGCCCACTGACGTGCACGTTCTGCGCCACGGGAACAATGAAGTTCGGCCGCAACCTGACGACCGACGAAATCCTGGACCAAGCCCTCCACCTGCGGCGCATCGAGGACATCGACCACTGCGTCTTCATGGGCATGGGCGAACCGATGATGAATCTTGACAACGTTCTTGAGGCCTGTGAACGCCTGCCCGACCTAGGGATATCCACTCGCCACACCGCAATTAGCACCGTCGGCTGGGTCCCTGGTATCCGTCGCCTCACTCAGGAAGGGGGGCAGATCCGACTGGCGCTGTCCCTCCATGCGCCCAACGACGCTCTGCGGTCCAAAATCATGCCGATCAACGACAAGCATCCAATCGCCGAGGTCCTCGACGCCTGTGACGAGTACGCAGCTAAGCACCGCCGCAAGGTGTTCATTGAGTACGTGATGCTGAAAGGCGTAAATGACTCGCCGGAGTTGGCTCTAGAGCTTGCTGAGCTGCTCAACTCGAAGACCTACAAGGTCAACCTCATCCCCTACAACCCGACTGGCAGTTACGACGGGTCGGATAAGGACACGATCGAAAACTTCAGTGCCATCCTGAACGGCAAGGGCGTGACGGCCACCGTGCGCCTGACTCGCGGCCAAGACATCGCAGCTGCCTGCGGTCAGTTAGCTGCGGGCAAGTCGGTGTCCGGATCGAGCTCCGGTTCGGCGTCAGACGAATCCTCATCTGAGTCCTCCGCCTCAAACACCTCAGGGTCCGAAGCGCTCTCATCCTGAGGATCGCCAGTCTCGTCTGACGGGACAGCAGCAAGCTCCCTGTCGTCCTCAGTGTTCTCAAGTGTGCCTTGACCCTCAGTAGTCGAATCACCCGATCGCTCAGCGCCAACCTTGAGGAGCCTCTCACGCAGGGCCTCCTCCACCTCTGGGGCAGGATCCCAAGCACCAATGTCTGGCAGGTCCTCAATTGAGCCGAGGCCAAACAGTCGGAGGAACAGCTCGCTGGTGCGATAAAGAACAGCGCCAAACGGAGAGCGGCCTGCTTCTTCGATCACACCGCGCTCAAGCAGGGTCGCCGCCGCAGACTCAGCGTTAACTCCACGAATCCTCGCAATCTCAGGACGGGACACTGGCTGCAAGTAGGCGACGATCGCGAGGGTCTCTGCCTGGGCGGCGGTCAGAGGCGGTGTCCGTGGCGCGGCAAACATTCGACGGGCAGCGTCCTCGGACTCTGGGTTACTGGAGAGCGACCAGCCACCGGCAACTTCCCGCAGCACGATGCCTCGCCCCTGCTCGCCAAGCTCCTTGGCAACAGCGGTCAGCGCGTCGCGCACCTCATCCTCTGTTGACTCACACGCTTCTGCCAGATCAGTGACCTTGAGTGGCTCGGGAGCGAGAAAAAGCAGGGCTTCGAGGTTCCGCACAAGCGGTTCAACCTCGGTCATGCCGCCTGATCCGAGACAACTGAGAGCACAGGTCGAACGGCTTGTGTTGGCGCGGCAGCAACAAGAATCGGGCCGAACGGCTCACTCTGGTTCCAGGTCGCTTCGCCACGGCGGTACATCTCCAGCAGCGCCCAGAGCGTCACTGCCACAGTCACCCTGTCTGCGCCGGCAACCGCACGCTCAAAATCAAAGCTGCCCTTGGTAAGTAGTGCGCGAAGGGTTGAGAGTCGCTCCCCGACCGTGACCTGGGGACGGTGAAGATGTCCAACTTGAATTTTTGGTGGCGGAGTGAGCAGCGTGCCCATTGCCTCACCCAAACGCGATGCGTCGTACGACTTCTTTGCGTGCTCAAGGGAGGCTCGCCTAAGACCCTTGGGCAGCGGCGCACTTCGGAAGCGATGACCTGACTGCTCGGAGAGCCGCTCTCGCAGCCATTCGGCCGCGCCCCTGTTGCGATGCTGCGCCATAAGCCGCTCAAACAGCTCCTCGGCAGCCTCTCCAGCGTCAAATTCAAGCTCCTCCTCCTGCTCGCCAGGCAGCAGCATTCTGCTCTTGAGCTCCAGTAGGGCAGCGATCAGAACAAGGAACTCGGTTGCGACCTCTAGGTCAATCTCGCCACGGAGTTCGAGGTGGTCCATGTAGGAGAGGACGATCTCGGCTAGGTCGACCTCGAGCAGGTCAATCTCATCCCTTAGGACGAGCGTCAGCAGCAGGTCGAAGGGACCTGTGAAGACTTCAAGATCGAGGTCCAGATCGGCAGCTTTCACGGGCATGAAAGGTACCGGCGGCACCCGACGGCGCCGTAAAGGATTAGGAGCGGGGTCCGACTCCCATTGCTTCCCTGACGTCGGCAAGGGTCGCACTGGCAATCGCTTGAGCCTTCTGTGCCCCCTTCGTAAACGCAGCTTCGAGGGCCGCTTCATCAGCACGCAGCTCCGTATATCGGGCCTGAAGCGGAGCAACTCGGTCAATGACAGCCTCAGCGACCGCAGTTTTGAAGTCGCCGTAGCGTGAGTCAGCGAACTCAGCTTCAATGACATCCGGGGTTGTCCCCTTGACCGCTGCGAGAATGTCGATCAGGTTGGCGATGCCTTCCTTTCCCTCACCGCGTCGCACCTCTGAGCCCGAATCCGTCACTGCAGAGCGGAACTTCTTGAGAATCACAGCCGGATCGTCAAGCACGTGAATGCGTCCCTGTTCACCCTCTCCCGACGTGGACATCTTCATCGTTGGGTTCTGAAGATCCATGATGCGCGCGCCCACCTCTGGAATCCGGTGCTCGGGAACGACAAGCGTGTCCCCAAACCGCGAGTTAAAACGCTCGGCAGTGTCCCTCATCAGTTCGATGTGCTGCCGCTGGTCGTCCCCTACGGGTACCTCATTGGCGCGATAGGCGAGAACGTCTGCCGCTTGAAGGACGGGGTAGAAGAAGAGTCCGGCGCTGACCAGTTCACGCTCGTTCCCGGCCTTCTCTTTGAACTGGTGCATGCGGTTGAGGTCACCCCACGAGGTGACCGAGCAGAGGAGCCAGCAGAGTTCGGTGTGTTCCATCACATCGCCTTGTCTGAAAAACACGCAGCGGTCAGGGTCAAGGCCAGCTGCTAGAAGAATTGCGGCCGTGTCGTAGGTTCTTGCCCGAAGCTCAGCGGGGTCGTAAGCGACAGTCGTCGCGTGCAGGTCGACGATGCAGTAGAGGCCCTCTCCCCTGTCTTGGCCAGCAACGTACTGATCAATCGCGCCGATCAGGTTGCCTAGATGCTTCTGACCTGTCGGCTGAATGCCGGAAAAGATTCTCATGTCCCGCAGGCTACCTTCGTGCGCGGTGGTCAGCTGTGGGCGCCACTGAGCTCAAGGCCCACCACGCCTAGGATGATCAATCCGATGCAGGCGAACTTGGCGAGGCTGATGCCCTCCCCAAACAGCACGATGCCGACGATCGCGGCCAGTGCTGTGCCAACTCCGGCCCAGACTGCGTAGGAAATGCCAAGTTCCATCTTCTTGAGCACCAGCGTCAGGAGCCAAAACGACGCGCCATATCCGACAACGACGACTGTGAATGCGGCAATTCTAGCCCCACCAGCCCAGTCATTTGAGGCTCTAAGCGCGGTGGTCGCGGCAACCTCGGCCACGATCGCGATCCCCAGCAGCGGCCAGGGGCCCATCAGAGGGGTTGGCGTACGACTGGGTTCTTAGCTGCGGCTGCCTCGTCGAGCCTGCGGACAGGCGTTGAGTACGGAGCGGATTGGGCAATCGTCGGATCAGCCTTGGCTTCTCTCAGAATGTCCGCGACCGCGTCGGCGAATGCGTCGAGCGTCTCTTTGGTCTCAGTCTCTGTTGGCTCAACCAATAGCGCCTCTTCGACGAGCAGCGGGAAGTAGACAGTTGGCGGGTGGTAACCGTGGTCAAGCAACCGCTTGGCTAGGTCAAGTGTCCTGATTCCTAAGTCCTTCTTCATGGGTGCGCCGGAAAGAACAAACTCGTGCATGCAGATCCGATCGAAGGCAACAGGAAGATATTCGGCCACGCCCGCCTCTTTGAGACGCGCAAGCAGGTAGTTGGCGTTCAGTACTGCCAGCTCAGAGGCCTCTTTAAGCCCTTCTGCGCCCAATGAACGGATGTAAGCGTATGAGCGGACGAAAACGCCGTAATTGCCTTGGAAGCCTCTCAGGCGGCCAATTGACTTAGGTCGGTCGTAGTCAAGCTCGAAACGGGGGCCGTCGCCATTGCTGCTCTCCGCCATCACTACCTGAGGACGGGTGATGAAAGGCTCGATTCGCTCCGATACCGCGATCGGCCCTGCGCCCGGTCCGCCGCCGCCGTGCGGCTGGGTGAAGGACTTGTGGAGGTTGAAATGAACGATGTCAAAGCCCATGTCGCCAGGCCTGCTCTTGCCCATCACAGCGTTCAGGTTTGCACCGTCGTAATAGAGCGTCGCGCCAACGTCGTGGACGATCTTGGCGATCTCCTCGATGTTGGGATCAAACAAACCAAGCGTGTTGGGGTTGGTCAGCATTAGACAAGCAACTTGGTCATCGGCCTTGGCTCGAAGGTCTTCCAAATCAACGCCGCCATCGGGGTTAGTTCCAACCTTGACAACCTCGTAGCCACACATCGTGACCGTCGCCGGGTTGGTTCCGTGGGCCGTGTCCGGGGTCAGGACCTTGGTGCGCTGGTCGCCACGATCCTCGTGGTAGGCCTTCGTCAAAAGCACTCCGGCGAGCTCGCCGTGCGAACCGGCCGATGGCTGAAGCGAGACATGCGGCAGACCGGCAATCTCGCCGAGAGCATGCTGAAGGTTGTACATCAGCTCCAAGGCACCCTGTGCGTGCGAGTCCGACTGCAGCGGGTGGAGGCGGCTGTTTCCTGGAAGCGCGGCCACGCGTTCATGCAGGCGTGGGTTGTGCTTCATCGTGCACGAGCCGAGCGGATAGAAGCCGGAGTCGAGGTCGAAGTTGCGCTTACTGATGCGCGTGTAATGCCTCACAAGCTCTGGCTCGGCAACCTCAGGCAGCTTGGCAGGGTCTTTCCTGAGCAGTGCGCCGGGAATCAGCTGATCAAGCGGTGTATCCGGAACATCGGTTGCAGGGACCATGAAGGCTCGTCGTCCTGCCTTGGACTTCTCGTAGATAGTTTTTGCGGCGTCTCGCTGCTGTGGAGTCTCACCACCTGATGGCACCGAACCGGTTACCTGCACTGTGTCTTCGCCAAGCTCACCAGCAGCATGCTGAGCGGCTGTCTGAGCTGATGCCATGTCGCTCATCCGGCTACCTCCACAGCTCCGCGCTCAGCCGCAATGGCTGAACCGAGTACCTCGGCAAGGCGATCAATCTGTGCGCGATCGCGGCGCTCAGTAATGGCAACCAACAGGCCATTGGAGAACTCTGGGTAGTCACGGCCGAGCGCATAACCAGGATTGACACCCTGCTCTTGGCAGCGAGCAATGACCGCCTCAACCGGAGCATCAAGCTCTACGGCGAACTCCCTAACGACTGGCTGTGAATGGAGCGCTGTCACACCATCAATGGCGGTGAGAGCCTCCCTCGCATAGGCAGTCCTGCGGGCGAGCAGCTCGCCAAGCTCAACAAGTCCCTGCTTACCAAGCCAGCCAAGGTAGACCACCCCAGCGAGAGCATTGAGCGCTTGCGCCGTGCAAATGTTGGACGTCGCCTTCTCACGACGGATGTGCTGCTCGCGTGTCTGCAGCGTCAGAACCCAGCCACGCCGGCCATCAACGTCGCGAGTCTCGCCGGCGATCCTGCCGGGCATGCGGCGGATGTGCTCTTGGCTAGCCGCGAAGAAGCCGAACGATGGCCCGCCGTAGTCAAGGCGGTTACCGAGCGTTTGACCCTCACCAACAGCCACGTCAACACCAAGGGCTCCCGGCGGTTCAAGAATCCCAAGTGGAATTGGATCGCACGAGGCGATAACAACCGCACCATGCTCCTTGGCAGCAGCCGCGAGTGCCGCAAGGTCCTCAACTGAGCCGAGGAAATTGGGCTGCTGAAGAATGACTGCTCCAACGTCGTCACTCAGCATCTCCTTGAGGGCTGCGAGGTCGGTGATGCCGCCCGAGAGCGGAATCTCCTCCATCGTTGTTCCGTAGCCGACAGCAAGTGTCTCGAGCGTTTCTCTGGAATGTGGATGGACGCCGCGGGAAACAAGGTGCCGCTTGCGGCCATTAGCCAACTTCGCCAGGTACGCAGCTGCGCCCACTGCCGAGGGGCCTTCGTAGACCGATGCATTGCTGACGGGAAGGCCAGTCAATTCGCTGATCGCAGTCTGATATTCGAACATGACTTGAAGGTTGCCCTGCGATACCTCGGGCTGATAGGGCGTATAAGGGGTGAGGAACTCAGCCCTACTAGTGAGCGTGTCGACAAGAGCAGGGATGTAGTGGTCGTACATACCCGCTCCGAGGAAGGAGACCTCATCGTCAGCGCTCGTATTCTTTGCGGCCAGTGCGTTAAGTTCTGCGAAGACTTCCTGCTCCGGCTTACCGGCTGGGAGATCGAGGGCACGATCGAACCTGACTCCCTCAGGGATCTCAGCAAACAGGTCATCGATAGACGAGACGCCAATAGCGGCGAGCATCTCCTCAATGTCCTGCTGTGTCGCTGCTGTGTAAGAGCTCATTCAGTTCTTTCAGGCTTGTTAGCCAAGCATCGTGGTGTAAGCCGCCGAGTCCATCAGGGCGTCTTTTTCTTCTACGGATGTCAAACGCACCTTGACCAGCCATCCCTCACCGTAAGGATCCTCGTTGATAACGCCGGGCTCGTCAGAGATCGAGGCGTTGACCTCAATCACCTCTCCGCTCATTGGCGCGAACACATCCGACACGGCCTTAACTGACTCAATCTCGGCGTAGGATTCGTCCTTCACAAGGGTTGCTCCAACCTCTGGGGCGTCATAGAAAACAACCTCGCCAAGTGCGTCTTGCGCGTACCAAGTGATGCCGAAGAGAGCCGTCTCTCCATCAGCCTCAAAGCGCACCCAGTCATGTTCCTGGTGGTAGAGAAGATCCTCGGGATAGCTAGCTTCAGACACTTGGGTCAGCCTTTCGGTAGAGCGGTCGGTCGCGCACCACTGCTGGGCGCTGCTTGCCGCGAACGTCGATTTCAAACTCATTACCAACAGATGCTGCCTCGGCTGGGAGATAGGCCATGCCAATCCCAAGCTCGAGCGTTGGGGAGAAGGTACCGCTGGAGACCACTCCCCCGCCTACAACCTCGTTACCTGAGCGCGCAATACCTTCGCCGCTCATGCTGAAGGCAACGAGCCGTTCGGGGGTGCCGTCGGACCTAAACCGTGCGATGGCCTCGGATCCAATAAACCCGGTTGCCTCCTTCGACGCCCATCCAAGACCTGCCTCAATGGGGTTCCGGTCCGTGCTCAGGTCATTGCCATAGAGGTGGAAGCAGGCTTCTAGTCTGAGGGTGTCTCGGGCACCAAGCCCACAAGGGACCGCCCCGGCAGCAACGACCGCGTCCCAGAGGTCAACGGCGCCTTCATTACTAACGAGTAGTTCCAACCCGTCCTCGCCCGTGTAACCGGTGCCAGCAGCAAAGACCTCGACGCCGGCTACCGAGAGTGTCCTTGCTTGCATTCGCTCCGGTAGGTCCTCCTCACAAAGGCCCCTCAGAAGCGCGCGTGCATTAGGACCCTGAACCGCGAGCATCGCAGTCTCACCCGCAGCATCAGTGACCTCAACATCAAAGCCCTTGGCTACCTCGGTAAACCGCGAAAAGTCCTGCGGGTGATTACCAGCGTTAGTGACAGTCAAAAAGCTGTCATCTGAAAGTCGATATGTGAAGAGGTCATCCAGTACCCCACCATCCTCGGCGCAGAGAAGGCCGTACTGCGCTCCGCCAACCGGAATGACAGATACGTCGTTGCTTGTCAGCCGCTGAAGGAAGTCCAGGGCCTGTGGACCGGAGCTGCGTACCTGTCCCATGTGGGAAACGTCAAAGACGCCGACGTCACCACGGACGGCCCTGTGCTCATCCATCACACCCACATACTGGACGGGCATCTCCCACCCTGCGAAAGGAACCAAGCGTGCGCCAGCGGCACCGTGCCGGGCGTGGAGGGGCGTCAGGAGCAGGGCGTTGGCAGACACTCACGCGAGCATACAATCCGGGCCCGCCGACCTACCTCGATCCAACCCTTATTTAGGAGTCGTCGCGCAGGAACTCAGGAACGTCAACGTCACCAACATCAGATGACCCCGAGGAGTCATCCCTGTCGCGGCGCGGACGCTCTGATGCAGGGGCACTCCGGGAGCCGCGTCGGCGACCTTGTTCAAATCCTGTGGCGATGACAGTGATGCGAACGTTGTCACCCATTGACTCATCAACGACTGAGCCGAAGATGATGTTCGCGCCTGGGTCGGCAGCATTGGCAACAATTTCAGCAGCCTCGTTGACCTCGAAGAGCCCGAGCTCCTTGCCCCCTGTGATGTTGAGGAGAATGCCGGTGGCCCCGTCAATTGATTCCTCAAGCAGTGGCGAAGCGATTGCCTCATTCGCAGCGTCAACGGCCCGCGTCTCACCCCCTGCTGTACCAATACCCATCAGTGCTGAACCGGAGTTATGCATGATTGTCCGTACATCAGCAAAGTCCAGGTTGATCAGGCCGGGAATGGTGATCAGATCAGTAATGCCCTGAACGCCCTGACGGAGAACGTTGTCGGCCATTTCGAAGGCCTCGACCATCGTTGTGCGCCGCTCGACCACGCTCAGTAGCCGTTCGTTAGGAATCACGATGAGGGTGTCCACGTTCTCACGCAGGTGCGCGATCCCGGCGTCAGCGGAGCGCGTCCGCTGTGAACCCTCAAAGCTGAATGGGCGCGTGACAACACCAACCGTCAGGGCACCAATCTCATTCTTGGCAATGTCGGCAATGACCGGTGCTGCACCTGTTCCGGTGCCGCCACCCTCACCTGCTGTGACAAAGACCATGTCGGCGCCCTTGAGCGCCTCTTTAATTTCATCGCGCGACTCGGCAGCAGCCCCATGTCCAACCTCAGGGTTAGCGCCGGCGCCAAGGCCCTTGGTCAGATCGTGACCGATCTGAAGGGTGATGTCGGCTTCGCTGACCTGGAGGGCTTGCGAATCCGTGTTTGCGGCGATGAACTCAACCCCGCGAACGCCAGACTCAACCATGCGATTAACCGCATTGGTTCCGCCTCCGCCAACTCCGACTACCTTGATAACTGCCAAGTAACTGCCGCTTTCCATTGTTACTGAGTACCGCCCTCATGTAGGGGTTGAGAGTCCTGCAGAAGACTCTGCGACTCCTGCTCCTTTCGGCAGGATAGCCCCAAAGTCCTTCCCGAGTCAACGAATGGGTTGGTTTATTGCGTTTTACAACCGTCCAACTCTCTACCCTTACTTGAGGGTTGGCTCAACTACCAACACTCAACTCGCAGTTGAGGCTTGGTCAACGGGTTAGGCCTACTGGGAAACGGGCTGGTTGGGATCAGCTGGATCGATTCCGCCCTGAACCCCACCCTTTAGCCCACCAACCGCAGGCCGATGCGCAACCCGGACATCCACATAAGACGCTCCGCGAGTGCGAGTATCCGAAAGCACCTGTGCAACGGCAGCCCACTTCGCCTTGGCATCGGAGGAGTCGCCGAAGTAGATCTTCGGACCACGCGTCATCACCACGTAGAGACCAAATTTTGGATCATTCGCAAGAGACCCAATCCGCGTACGGAATCCTCGGCCTGCTTGGGCTATGACGAGGAGCGCCTGCTTAACGAACCGATCCGATACGAGTCCGCCAACGACTCTGCCTTCTATGAACGCAAGCCCATTTGTCGGTACGTCCGGAAGGACAGTCCCGTCGGCGGCAACCGCCTGCATCGAATTAACGTCAAGCCCTACTGCTGCTACGGGTCGATAAAGCACGACAGACACATCAACCGAGTTAGGGAAGTGGGTCTGCACCGTCAGGCTCTTAACCGGAGGGTGCCCGGCGGCCGCGTAGCGCAGCGGACCCTCGTCAAAGGACAGTGTGCTCTGGCCCAACGCAGCTGCCTTGACTCGGCTGGCACGGTCCCCCGTGAGCCCCCGGATCTGGACCTTCTTGACCGCGGACAGACTGCTATTGCTGACCAGGAGGAACAGCCCAACCAGGAGCACGCCTACAGCAGCAGCACCGGCGGCCCACTTGAAGGCTCGGCGCCTCATCAAGCTCCCCAACCCCAATCCTCGGGGATCTGGACCGGCCCAAGCGTCTGGACCTCCGGTTCTAGCTCGATCCCAAACGCCTCAAACACCCGTCGACGCCCCTCTGCCATGACCGAAACAACGTCAGCTGTTGTCGCATCACCGTGGTTGATCACAAAATTGGCGTGCTTCTCAGAGAATCCAGCCCCGCCGATCCTTAAGTCCCGACAGCCCGCCGCGTCAAGAAGCTGACCGGATGACCTCCCTCCGGAAGCCTCCTTGTCTGGGTTCTTGAAAGTCGAGCCGAATGTCTTAACACCCCAGGGCTGAGTCTCCTTGCGCTGCTCGCGCAACCCCGCAAGCGCGAGCTTCGCGGTCTCCGGATCAGCGGGCCCGAGTGTGAAACCAGCACCTGAGACAACCTCCCCTTCCTTCAAGTTCGACCGCCGGTAGCCGAAGTCAAACGAGTCAGGGAGCCGACGTTCTACACCCGCTGCGGTCACAACATCCACCCAGTCAAGCGTGCGGGCAAGGTCACCGCCATAAGCATTCGCGTTCATCCGAACTGCACCACCGACCGTGCCCGGAATACTCACGCCAAACTCAATTCCACTCAGGCCAGCGGCAGCCGCCTTAGCCGCAACGCTCGGAAGCCTCGCACCACCGCCGCAGGTGACTTGAGGACCGCTGATCTCAATCCGAGCGAGCTCTCCGTCGAGCTTAATCACTAGACCTGAGACGCCCTCGTCAGCTACAAGAAGGTTTGACCCCGAACCGAGGATGTGCAGTGCGTGCTGACCGTCGCTGGCCCAAGCAATCGCCTCCACTAGCTCCTCGGCTGTCCCGCATCGAGTGAAGAACTCAGCAGGGCCGCCTGTTCTCACTGTGGTGTAGCTGGCCATCGACTCAGCCAGCGCGAGGCGTCTCGGCGACGGAACCGTCATGCCCCCACCAAGCCTGCGCCGAGACTTCCTATGTCTCCCGCACCCATCAGGATTACGAGATCACCGGTCTGCATCTCAGCCTCAAGGGCTGCCTGAGTCTGGGCCAGGTCACCGGACGCCCTGGCGCTGGACCCTAACCCCGAGCTCTTCACCGCCGAAACAAGCATGGCTGCGTCGACTCCTGGAAAGTCCTCGGCCGCCTCCCGAGCAGGGTAGATGTCTGACACGAGCACGACATCCGCCCCGCCGAGGGCCGAACCAAACTCATTAGCTAGCTCCTGTGTACGAGAAAAGAGGTGTGGCTGGAATGCGATCACCAGTCTGTTGGGATTGAGCGATCGAGCAGCCTGAATGGTGGCGGCAACCTCAGTTGGGTGATGCGCGTAGTCATCCACGAGCCGTGCCCCGGCTGACGAGACGCCAATATCTTCAAAGCGTCTAGCCGTGCCCTGGAACGCCTCGATACCACTTACCAACCCCGACGCATCAGCACCCGTCAGCGACGCTGCTTCAAGCGCACCGGCGGCATTGACACCGTTGTGGAGACCTGGAACCGCGAGTCGAACCGATCCCCCGCGCCATGTGAACTCCGCCCGTCCATCGTTACTTCCAGGGGCCAGTGCGTCGTACGGATGAGCCGCGGTCCCGCTCGGAATCAGTGACAAAAGCTCGGGCTGATCCCATACAACCGCATTCTGAGCGCCGCCAAGAAATTCGCTCAGGGTTGCCCTCAGGTCATCAAGAGATGAGTAGGTCTCATGGTGGTCAAGCTCGCAGTTGGTTAGGACAGCGATTTCGGTGTCAAGAGCCAAAAGTGACCTGTCGGATTCATCCGCCTCAACAACCAGCCACGGCGAAGATCCCCAGCCAGCTGAAGGTCTCCCACCAGCGAGTTGAGCGCCGATTACCCACCCTGGTTTCAAACCCGCGCCTTCAAGGGCTGCCAGCACCATCGCAGAGGTTGTTGTCTTACCGTGAGTCCCCGTAACCGCAATGGTTGGTTTCAGCCGCGTCAGCTCGCCCAGAAGCTCGCTGCGATGCAGCTGTGTCTGGCCTCTAGCAACTGCGGCCGAGCGCTCCGGGTTATCTTCACCAACAGCCGAGCTGTAAACAAGCTCAGCCGATTCGGGAAGATTGTCGGCCTGATGGCCAACCATGACATCCGCTCCGAGCGCGCCTAATTCCCGCAGGACCGTCCCAGCAGCTCGATCAGACCCGCTCACCGAAGCTCCCAGCTCAAGTCCGATACGCGCAAGCCCGCTCATGCCTGCTCCACCGATGCCGACGAAGTGAAGCTCCCGTCCCTCCCAAGGCAGGCTCGCCGCTGTCATTTCGTGTTCCCCGAACCCTCTGCTGCCTCGCGGACAAACCCAGCCACATCTGCGGCCGCCTCGGGCCGCGCTAGCCCTGCGCTTGCCGCCGACATCTGACCAAGGAGGGTCGGGTCAGCAAGGATCCCCTCAACGGTCTCCCGCAGCAGATCGGCCGTCAGCTGGCTATCCGAGATGATCACTGCCGCTCCAGCAGCCTCCATCCAACGGGCATTCCCAGTCTGGTGATCCGCGGCGGCTTGAGGATATGGGACAAGGACTGCCGGCGTCCCGTGCGAGGCCAGCTCAAACACAGAACCACCCGCTCGGGCCACGGCAAGGTCACAGGCCTCTACCGCGTCGCCAAAGTCATCGATGTAGCTCAACAGGTGATAACCCGCTCGAGGCGCTGTCAAACTGGGAAAATCCCGCTCCCCAGCCAGGTGCAAGACCTCAAAGTCTGACTCAGCAAAAGCATCCAGCGCGGCCTGATTGATCGACGAAGCACCGAGGGACCCCCCAGTAACAAGAACACAGGTGGCATCGGGCGGGATCTCAAATCGCGCCCGAGCCGAGGACCTATCCATAACCGTCGCCGGGACCGGGCGACCTGTCACCACATACCGCGGTGCGGTCCGACCCTCGAGTGGAAATGCGAGACAGACCTTCTTGGAAAATCGCGCGATTAGCCGGTTGGAGATCCCAAGGTGACTGTCTGCCTCCGTAAGGACCAGCGGGGTACGTGTTACCACTGCCGCGGCACCAACAATCCCCGCCACATATCCCCCGCCTCCCATCACGACATCAGGGCGTCGATCGCGGATCAGCTTGACCGCAGAGAAAAACGCTGGCACCGCTCGGAGGGCAGCCCTTAGAGCTTTCAGCAAGGAAGTACGGCTAAGCCCCTCGGCATCAAGCTGATGGAATGTGAAGCCGGCAGAAGGGACCAAGTCGGCCTCTGCCCGATCCCCTCCGGCAAACTCAACCTCGGTGCCTGTCGCGGCCAGTAGCTCAGCGACGCTGAGCGCTGGAATCACGTGCCCGGCCGTACCCCCGGCCGCGATCATGACTCTCATTGGCTTCCCCGCTGCTCTTTCCGCGCGAGTCCGAGACAGAGCGCAACTCGGCTCCGCCCGTTGCCGCAATGTTCAGCAAGAGCCCCGTGGAGCCAAGCAGTACCACCAGATTGGTCGGTCCGAAAGAGATGAATGGGAGAGGAACTCCAGTTAGTGGCGCAATTCCGAGAACTACGCAGATGTTGAGCATTGCTTGGCATGTGATCAGAGCGGTTAGTCCTGCAGCAGTGAGCTTCGCATACGGATCCACGGCCTTCCGAGCGAGGTTGAGTCCAGCACGCATGAGAGCCCCGAACAGTCCCAAGATTGCAAGTACCGCAAGCAGACCCAACTCCTCTCCAATAACCGCGAGGATGAAGTCCGTATGTGCCTCTGGAAGGTAGAAGATTTTCTGCACGGACTGCCCCGGGCCAACCCCGAAGATTCCACCTGAGCCAAGCGCAATCTGACCCTGAACCGACTGAAAACCCGTGGTATTGCGCGCTCCACTAGCCCAGGGATCAAGGAACGCTGTAAGGCGAGCTAGACGGTACGGCTCCATCACCGCGTAAATAACGCCCGAGCCAACAATGACGCCGGTGATTGGGCCAAGAACGCGCCACGGCATACCCGCCATCCAGACGATGATCAGCCCTGTCACGACACAAACCATGGCTGTCCCAAGGTCCGGTTCTACAGCAATCAGCACCCCCCCAAGAAGAACGGGCCAGAGGATCATCTTGAGCGCCTCCGTGATCGAGCCCATCGCGTCCCTATGGCGGAGAGCCAGATCAGCTACGCAGATGATCAAACCTACCTTTACGAGTTCGCTTGGCTGGAAGTTTGTTAACCCAGCGTTGATCCACCGTCTCGCCCCGTTGATCTGCTGGCCGATCCCGGGGATCAGCACCACGGTCACAAGTCCGAGCGACCCGAGCATCAAAGGGGCTCCCCATGACCTGATCTTCGAGAGCGAAACGCGCTGCAGGTAGAAGCAGAGAATCAAGCCAGGCAGTAGACCTAGAAACAGTGTTCGAACAAGCTGCTGGCTGCCGCTGCCACCCGACTGAAGCGCGTTCTTAGCCGAGGAGGCGCTGTAGATCATCACGACGCCCAGCGAAACCAGTATGGCCACGACCGTGCTGATTATTCGATGTTCGCTAGGGAACACCAGAGTGCGTTTAGCCCGCCGGGCTGGCGCAGCCTTAGCCTTTGGCCGAGTGCTCATTCCGCAGCCTCAACAAAGGCTCGGAACGCAAGGCCGCGCTCCTCGAAGTTGCTGAACTGGTCAAAGCTGGCGCAAGCAGGCGAAAGAAGAACCACATCACCGCTTCTAGCGGTCCTTGCACAGGAGGCCACCGCTAGACGGAGATCTCCGTCGTGCTGCAGGTGGACGCCGCTGTCTAGAAGTGCCTCTTCAAGCTGACCAGCAGCCTCGCCGATGAGGTGCAACGAAAGGCACTTAGCTGCAACAGCCGCCCGTAGAGGAGTGAAGTCCTGACCCTTCCCATCACCACCCAGAATGAGGTGCACGTGCCCATCAAGTGACTCCAACGCAGTCAGGGTGGAGTCCACGTTGGTGGCCTTCGAATCGTTGAACCACTTGACGCCTCTCGCCTCAAGCACCAGCTCCAATCGGTGCGCAACACCCTGGAAGCTTCTGAGCCCGGCTACCAACTGGGCTGGCTGCACTCCGCTAATCAGACAAACAGCTGCTGCAGCCTGAGCGTTGAGCAGGTTGTGTATGCCGGGAATGACAACATCGTCCTGCGCTGCCACTGCCTCACCTTCCCAGAGCAGATTGCCTTCCCTGAAAGCCAGTGTGCTGTCAGGGGCGCCAAAGGTGACCCGGTGCGCTAGCCCGCGGCCGGAGACATCCAAACCCGGAGGAACCACCGCTACGTCCTGCTTGCCCTGCCGGTCAAGGATTTTAAGTTTGGCCTCGTGATACTCAGTGATCGTGCCGTGACGGTCGATGTGGTCCGTGCCGACATTCAGAACAACCGAGATCTCTGGAGCGAACTGATCTGCATCCTCCAGCTGGAACGAAGAGGCCTCAACGACCAGGGTGGAGTCGTCATGTGGCAGCCCAGCCAGCGAACTGATCGGACGCCCAACATTCCCAACGACATCGCAAGGGATTCCTGCGTGGGAGAGGATGTGACCGATCATCTCGACCGTTGTCGTTTTCCCGTTTGTACCGGTCACCGCGATGACTGGACCAGTGCTGAGGCGCCAGCCCAGCTCTAGTTCACCCATGATCAGCATGTCGGCCTTCAGCGCGGCCTGAATCACCCCAGCTGCGGTTGGGACTCCTGGACTCTTGATGACACCTGCAACCGAGTCAAGAAACTCAACTCCGTCGTGCTGCAGGTGAACCTCTACTCCAAGGTCTTCAAGCTCTTCAGCTCCCTCCGGTGACCCTGAGTCAACGCCGATTACCGTTTCTCCTCGTGCTACCAGAGCGCGCGCAGCCGCCTGCCCGGAGCGGGCTAGCCCGGCGACAAGCCAAGGCCCGCTGGGAATCTCCGGACGGGGGTTTCTATGGCCGATCATCGAAGGCTCGATTGGTAGAGCGTGAAAGCAATTGCGCTGAAAGCCGCGGCCACTATCCAGAACCGGAGAATGATCTTGGTCTCAGACCACTGTTTCAGCTCGAAATGATGGTGAATCGGAGCCATCAGAAACACGCGTCGCCGGAAGAAGCGAAAGGAGATGACTTGAATCACAACGGAGAGTGCTTCGAGCACGAAGATCCCTCCAAGGAGAACAAGCAGGATCTCGGTCTGGGTCATCACCGCTAACGCTGCCAAGGCCCCGCCTAACCCGAGTGCCCCTGTGTCCCCCATGAAGATGCTCGCGGGAAAGCTGTTAAACCAGAGAAAACCGACACACGCTCCGACGAGGCAGCCGCAGAGCAGTGCCAGCTCCGATTGCCCGGTTGTCAGGAAAGTGATGCCAATGTATGCCAACAACACGATGGCGCAGCAGCCAGCGGCAAGACCGTCTAGTCCATCCGTCAAGTTGACCGCAGAGGTCGAGCCAGCAACCACTAAGTAAATGAAGACTGGATAGAGCCACCCCAGGTCAACCTCTGCATCGACAAACCGCAGCCTTACCGTCTCAGGAAGCCCAACCTTCCGAGTTGCAACCCACCAAAGGGCAACAGAGATGATCATCGTCACGCCGAGCTTGGTTCTAGCCCTCAGGCCCAGCGAGCGCTTCTTGACGATCTTGGTGTAGTCGTCAGCAAAACCAACCAGACCACACGCGATTGCCGTCCCAAAGACCGCCATCTCTTCCCAGCCACCGGCGGTCAGAATAAGAAATGGAATTGCGATGGAGGCGAAGATGATGATGCCGCCCATCGTCGGAGTCCCAGCTTTAGACATGTGGCCTTGCGGCCCATCCTCGCGAATGTTCTGCCCAAACTCACGACGCGCAATGAACGCAATGAAGCTAGGGGCAAGAAAGAGGCAGATCAGCAACGAGGCTGTGCCCGCTATCAGTACGCGTCCCATTTCAGCTGTCGACCGCCCCAAGGCTTTGGGCCAGCACTTCAAGGCCTATACCGCGTGAACCCTTGATAAGAACCGTGTCGCCGGGCTGAAGCAAAGCGGCTATGCGTTCTGACGCCTCCTGAGCAGAATCGAGCGCCACCGCATTAGATCCAAACACCTTGCTGGCAGCGGCCGACAGTGGGCCAACGGTGACAAGTACATCAACGCCGGCAGCCAATACTTGATTGCCAAGCTCAGTGTGAAGGGAGACCTCATCGGGTCCGAGTTCAAGCATGTCGCCCAGCACAGCCACGGCCCTCCCCCCTCGGCGCAGTGACTCCTCGGAAAGATCCGCAAGCGCTGCGCGCATAGACATAGGGTTTGCGTTGTAGCAGTCGTCGATGACGACAATCCCCCCGTCAACGGCCTTTCGCTGCCCTCTGAGGCCTGAGAAAGGCACCTGAAGTTGCTTGGGTGGTTTGACACCAACTGCGTCAGCAGCAGCGACAGCTGCCAAGAGATTGAGTCTGTTGTGAGGTTGATCGAAGTCGACTTCCACCAAGTATTGATCTGCATGGACGTCGATAGTCAAAGTCCTCCCTTCAGCATCAATCAGCCTGCAATCACCCTCAGGGCCGAAGGTGACCGACTTCAACTCAGGGCGTAAGTGGGGGGTTAGCAGCCCATCAAACGCGGGCGTCACGCAGACGCCTTCTGAAGAGAGTCCGGCGATCAGCTCGGCCTTGGCACTGGCCACGGCCTCGATCGAGCCCAGAGTCTCGAGGTGGACAGGCCCAACATTCACAACGACTCCGACCGTTGGAGAGGCGATCTGGGTGAGGTGCGCTATCTCACCCCCTGCTCGCATGGCCATCTCAAGCACAACAAACGAGACGTCGGAGTCAATGCGCAGCAACTCCAGAGGGAGACCAACCTCAGTATTGCGATTACCTGCCGAGGTAAATGTCGTTCCGGATGTCTCGAGGATCGCGCCCAGAATGTCCTTTGTGGACGTCTTGCCTGTCGAACCAGTGATGGCAATCACGGGGCAGCTCAGCTGTGCCCGCCAGGCCGCAGCGAGAAGGCCCAGGGCCTCAACCGGGTCAGGGTGAACAAGCAACCCACCGGACTGAGGAAGCACTAGCCCATCAGCTCCGGCAGGAGATACAAGCCCGCCCCATGCGCCGGCAGCTATCGCTTCAGCTGTCTTCGTGCCCCCATCGATCCGTTCCCCGGGGATCCCGATGAACAGATCCCCGCTCTCGACCGCCCGAGAATCACTCGAAAAGCCGCTGGGGTTTCCTTCCCCGGCGTTGACGAGCTGAGCTCCCGTGATGTCAGCGACTTCCTCAGGGGTGAAGTTTGCGCGGCTCATGCCCAGCCCAGCTCACGGAGTGCATCCGCCGCAACAACCCTGTCGTCAAATGGAAGCTTCCGGCCCTGCTCAAACTCCTGACCTACCTCATGGCCCTTGCCCGCGATCACCACGACATCCCCTGCCGCAGCCAGCCCAATGGCGGTCTCAATCGCCTCACGACGGTCCAACACGATCTCGCAACTCTTCTCTGCCCCTGCTGCGACAGCCTTGGCAATTGTGGCTGGGTGCTCAGATCTCGGATTGTCTGAGGTTACGATCGCGACGTCCGCATCGCGGCCCGCGATCATCCCCATCTGAGGTCGTTTCCCAGCATCGCGGTCTCCTCCACAACCGAAGACACACAGGACACGACCGCTAGCGATCTGACGAGCAGCCAGCAGCACATTTTCGAGGGAATCAGGGGTGTGGGCGTAGTCCACAAGAACGGCGAACGGCTGTCCATAGACGACCGGCTCAAACCGCCCTGGGACACGAGTTGCGTGCGGTAGGGCTTCGACTATCTGTTCAAACCCAACGCCTAGGGCGTGGGCTCCAGCGGCCGCCCCCAGCACATTAGAGACGTTAAAAGTCCCTGGTAGCGCTGTCTCAACTGCCGCCTCACCATCTGGGCCCACCAGCACAAAGCGCGACCCCCTGATGTCAGTGTCGAGCCCAATCACACTCCAATCTGCTCCGCCAGAAATGCCGAACGTCACTGCGTCATCCAATTCAGATGCCAGCTCTTTGCCATAAACGTCGTCGACGTTGATTACAGGTATTCCCCTCGGGAGCTCCGTGAAGAGACGTCGCTTTGACTCCCAATATTGAGCCATTGTCCCGTGATAATCCAAGTGATCCTGAGTCAAGTTCGTGAAAATAGAGGCGGCGAACTCAACCCCATCCACCCGCCCCAGATCGAGCGCATGAGACGAAACCTCAATGGCAGCGGCCTTGTCGCCACCATCCCTCATGTGTGCCAACAGAGCCTGGAGATCGATCGCCTCCGGAGTGGTCCTCCCTGCCTCAAGAACCTCCCCGCCAACGACGGACTCAACGGTGCCCAGCAGACCGCAGCTGATCCCTGCCTGTTCCAAAATTGTGCGCACTAAGTAGGCACTTGTCGTCTTACCGTTGGTGCCGGTGACGCCCAAGACCCTCAGATCCCCAGATGGATTGCCATGGAATCTGGACGCCGCGGGCCCCATCGCTTGCCTCACATTGGACACAAGCACTTCGGGAACGCCAAGCCCAAGGGGCCTCTCCACGACGAGAGCCACCGCGCCGCGATCAACTACAAGTTGAGCAAAATCGTGCCCGTCCTGCCTGAATCCCGGGACGCAGAAAAAAAGGGTGTCGCTCGTAACCACTCGATCGTCGAACGCTAAGTGGGACACCTCAAGCGCAGCCTCCGGGCCTTGAGCCTCCAGAAGAATGTCGCCGAGCCGCACCGGTTACCTCAGCGCGGTGAGATGCCCAGGTAGGGCAAAGCGAAGGCCATGATCCTCGAGAATGCCGGGGCAGCGACTGAGCCACCATAGATGTCGCCCTGCGGCTCGTCTACAAGAACGGCCGTCAGTAGCTTCGGGCTCTTGGCTGGCGCAAAGCCAACAAACGAAGCGATGTAGCGTGAGTCTGAATAAGTTCCCGTTGAGGGATCAACCTTTTGCGCGGTCCCGGTCTTTCCGGCTAAGTCGAAGCCTGGGATCTCTGCGCCGGAGGCCGTACCGCCCTCTGCCAAAACGCCACGGAGCATGTCGCGGATCAGACGTGAAACTCGTGCGGAAATAACCCGACGCCCGGGTGTAGCTGGAATAGGCACACCGTTGGCCCGCTGAGCGATCCTTGGGGAGCGAAGGATCCCGCCGTTGGCCAGCGCCGCATATCCCTGAACCATCTGCAGCGGTGTGACTGATAGTCCTTGGCCCATCGACTCGTTTCCTACGGTGGCAGACGAGTACTTCGAAAGTGGGAGCACAAGACCTTGCTCCTCACCAGGGAAGCCGGACTTTGTTGGAGTGGCAAACCCGAACTCTCTAATCCAATGGTCGAGCTTCTGACGCTTCATCCTGAGGCCGATCAGTGCAGCTCCCACATTGCTGGACTGGGCGAGAATTTGGGACACGCTGAGTGTCTCCGCCCCGCGATCATGAGAATCCTTGATCGTCTTGTCGCCTATGTGCAGGACCGTCGGAAGGTTAAAGAGGGTGGATGGCGTCACCTCGCCTTCCTCTAGGGCACTAGCGACAGTAAACGCTTTGAAGGTCGAGCCTGGCTCATAGGTGAAGCCACTGGCCCGATTCCTCTGGGCGTATTCCGACGCATTGCCGATCGTGTTCGCGTTGACTGCAGGCCAGTTAGCGAGCGCCAGAATATTGCCGGTATTTGGATCCATCACAATGGCGGTTGCGCCCTTGGGCTGGAAGACGCGCCCAACGCCAGCCAAAACGCGCTCCACCTGGTCCTGCACCGGAGCATCGATCGTCAGCTGCAAGGTGGCGCCCGATCGCGCCGTTTTTGAATCGGTAACCAAGATGGGCTGCCCAAGCCGGTCAGTAACCGTTGTCCGCTGACCGTCTGAGCCCGCGAGCGTCTTGTCGTAAGACAACTCCAGACCTGACATGCCGTGACCCTCATCCCCGACAATTCCGATCAGCTGCCCAGCTTGGGCACCCCTCGGGTATGACCGACCCATCGTCTTCTCAAAATCGATCCCATCAATCTTCAGCTTGCGCACTCGATTGGCATCCGCCACAGAGACTCTGCGTGCGAGCTTTACATACTGCTTCTTCCGATCAGAGAGCTTGGCCTGAATGTCTGCGACGTTGCGGCCCAAGAGTGGGGCCAGCAGCGCAGCAACTGCGCCGGGATTAGAGATCATCATGGGGTCTGCCGTGACGGTGACCATCGGTCGCGAAACAGCAAGCTCCACGCCGCTCCGGTCAGTTATGTCACCCCGAGCTGCCGGAACTGAGGCAGTTATGGACTGTTGTGCGGCAGCGTTCTTCTTCAGCCCTGCTGCGTCAACTACCCCTACTTGAAAAGCCCTTGCCCCTGCGAGCACAACAACAGCCCCCAACAAGAACTTAAGCCGTTGAGCGCGGAGATCGAAGCTGCGTTGCTTCGGACGTGCCACCCTTTACCCGCTGAGCGGAGCCGAGCCGCCATCTGTGGCAGCAGCGGTCGTACTTGGAGTCTTTGGCGTTTGGTGAGAGGGAGAAGGCGCTTGCGGCTGAGAAGTAGCCACTGTTGTCGGTTCCTGAGATTGTGGGACCGAGGATTCGCTAACGGCTGAAGACGATTGACTCGACACCGTGGGGTCGTTCCCTACGGTCATACCTGGACCGTCAGTACTCAATAGTGAGAGCAGAGCGAGTGCGCGGCTGGCGGAGCCGGCCCTCCAGGACGCAAAGTGGCTTGATCCAACAGGTGGCTCAACAAAGCCCATTCGCTGGGCCTCCGCGACAATCCGGCTATCAGAGCTGAGCGCTGACACGTCCGTGCGAAGCTCAGCGTTTTGCCTCTCGAGGAGGGAGATCTTCGCGACGTTTTCGCCAATTCCAGCGTTGATGTGGAGCAGTTTGACTTGCATGAATACGAGACCTACAAGGAGCACTGCGACCACTCCGATCCAAACCCGTGTGCTCGCAAGAAACTCTGTAACTGCATGGTCGGGGGCCGTCCGGACGACACCGACAAGCTCTTTGGGCCTCGGGACTCGAAGTGCAGGACGACGAGGCCTAAGCCCGCTCAAATCGAAGCTCGGAAGCTGAATCCTCGGAAGCTCCACGGCAGGGAGCGAAACGTCGAGTGCTGGGCTCGCGCTCAGGACAGCCGCAACTACTGATGGTCGCGTCTCACGTCCAGAAGCACGGCGGGCGCCGCCTCGTCCTGCTCTTACCCCTGCCCGCTGAACTGGCGCGGGCCTACTCCGCTCCGGTGCGGATGGCCTTGCTGGCCGGGCTGGGCGCGGCTCCTCCACAAGTGCCACGACGTGACGCCGGCGTGAACCAACGTCTCCGGGCATGGTCCGTGCGGCTGCTGTCGCGGCGGAAGGTGTCATGCCTCAACCTTGCGGACGACTCTTAGACGGGCCGACCTGGACCGGGGGTTCATTGCGATCTCCCCCGCTGTGGGAACAACTGAGCGGCGGGTGATCAGTTCACCTTCCGGCGTCCGATCACATCCACATACAGGGAGGTCTGGCGGGCAGATGCAGCCCTTGCATCGCTTGGCGAGGAAGTGCTTCACACGCCGATCCTCAAGCGAATGGAAGGAAATGACGGCAAGACGTCCACCCGGAGCGAGGATCTCCCACGCTGCTGGAAGTGCCTGATCCAGCTGCCCGAGCTCGTCGTTGACTGCAATCCGCAGGGCTTGGAAAGTTCGCTTGGCTGGGTGCCCCCCAGCAAACAGTGCTGGCGCTGGCACAGCGCGCTCGATACACGACACAAGCTCACCGGTTGTTGTGATCGGCGACCTGGTGCGGGTTCTGACGATCTCCCTGGCGATAACTACTGAGTGACGCTCCTCGCCGAACTCCCTAAAAGTGTTCGACAGCCTGCGCTCATCCCAATCATTAACCAGATCTGCAGCAGTGAGGCCGGTTGTTGGGTCCATTCTCATATCCAGCGGTACGTCGCAGGAATAGGAAAAGCCCCGGTCTCGTGTGTCGATTTGCATAGAGCTGACGCCAAGGTCAAGAAGCACCATGTCGGCACTGAATTCCTTCGCCGCGAGGCCGCGCAGACCTTCTACAAAGTCCGATCGGATAAAGGTAGCTTCAGCAGGACAAAGGCCTGCAAATTCAGCAAATCGCTCCTCGGCCGCTGGGTCCCTGTCAATAGCTGTCAGATGCCCATTTGCACCGATCCGGTCGGCGAGCAGTCCAGCATGCCCCCCACCACCAAAGGTGGCGTCCACAACGGACTCCCCGCGTGACGGTGCGAGGAGGTCAATGACCTCCCCTGCGAGTACGGGAACGTGCGTTGAAACCATCTCAAGCATCGGCGCCGATTGCATCGGTGAGGTCGAGGATGGTCGGTGAAACCTCAGCGTCGTAGGCAGCCCAGGCCTTGCGGTCCCAAACTTCGAAGGCATCGTCGTTGCCAATCACGGCAACTTCACGCTCAATCACCGCGTGTTCCATCAGCTTGGCCGGGATCATGATCCGGCCTGCTGCATCAAGTTCAGTCTCAAACGCACTCGCCGATAGCACCCTGCGAAAGCGTCGTGCCTCGGGGGTCATTCCGCCGAGAGCATCGAGCATGGACTTGCTCCACTCGTCGTAGCCCTTGGGAGTCCAGACACTGACGCAGGTCTCAATCCCCCTGGAGATGATGGCGCCCTCACCGAGTGGGCCGCGGAACTTGACCGGCACGGTGAGCCGGTTCTTCGCGTCCAAGGTGTGGTCGTAGGTGCCGAGGAAAGACATTTTGATCTCGAGTGGATTGGCGCCGGGGCGTTTGGTTGGGAGGAACCTCGCGCCCCGGCTATCGATCCAACAGCGGGGACACTAGCCCACTTTGCCCCACCTTGCAACTAATCTTTTCCACTTCGCCCCACAACCTCTTGATTAGTGCCTCTGAAACGCCGCTACGCCCCGTGCCTAAAGGGATTGCCTCGTGGGATCGCTTATTGCATTACCTCTGCATTTCCTTGCAAGTAACCCGTTCCAATCCTTCTTTCGGGCCTATCCGGGCCTATCCGGGCAATCCAGCAACAGCAACCGCAGCTGCAAGCAGGAGGGCCGATGGGACAAGAACAAGAGCAACAACAAGCTGAATCAGCGGAGCAACCTTGGCGGCCCGCTCGGTCCGACGGACCGTCTGCTCTGCTGCTGCCGCTCTCGCCACAGCCGTAACTGGCTCAAGCGCTGACCCCCCACTTCTCAGCTCTGACTCAAGCGCCATCCTCAAGCTCGACAAGCGGGCATCTGCCCCAACCTCACTAAGCACGTCTAGTGCAACTCGGACTGGCGCCCCGACCTCGGCCATCGCGCATGCCCGTCGAGCAGCTAACGAGAGTGGGTCCGAGCGATGCCTACAGGCGTAATGCAGGGCATCAAATGGCCCTAAACCAGCGGCAAGGCCAGTGGCTAAGTCGGCTGCTACATCCGGAATGGCCTCAGTCACGCGGCGGCTCTTCCCCCAGTTACGCTGAACCCTGGCGCTAGGGAAACGTCGGCGTCGGGTCCGACCTAAACGCGTGTGCCCTTCCGCTGCTGTCATCACTGCCGCTGATCCCAACAGCCCGGCGAGCCCTGCTCCGATCTGACCAATCGAGCTCATCGCAGAGGAAACGAGGCGAGCTGCCGAACTACGAGCAGTCCTAAGCCTTGCAGGGCACAAGCGAGACACAGCATCCCGATGCTCAGTGGATTCGAGCAGGCCCGTGACAGACGACCAGGTGCGACCAGACCCAACCCGAGCAGTGCCAGCACGGGCATTGCGCAGACCAAATTTGCAGTGAACCGCGCCTGCGCGGTGGCAGCCCGGGCATCATCCCTAGTGCGTTGGGCAGACTCAGCGGATGATGCGACCGCACGGAGTGACCTGACGAGGTCACCCCCGCAACGCTGATGGATCGATATCGAAAAGGCTGCCGGAGCCCACAGATCTCCACTGGGACCGGAGGTCAGTCGACTTAGTGAGAGATCAACCGAACTCCCCCTTTCGCAGTCAGTGGCTAGAGCCCGTAACGCTCGACTCCCCGGTCCATTCCCGGAATGACCCACTGCCCTGGCCGCCTCTATGAATGCCTCTCCGGCCTCAACTCCGTCAGCGAGAGCTCTGACCAGCCCCGGCACCGAGCTTTGGATTGCTCTCCGGCGGCGTCCGCCAGCAGCACGGCCGAGCAAGAACAGACCGCTAGCCCTCCCTCTAACGAACCCACGGCGGAGTGCCGGTGAGCTTGAGGCAACCACCAGCAGACTGCTTAGAAGCCCTGCCGCAGCGATTCCACTTCCGCCCATCAACTACCTCCAGTGGGAATCCTCAACCGCGCGGCCACCCTTGGCTCCCCGCATGATCTCCACTCTGACGGGAGCCCAAGACCCGGATCGAAGTAGACATCATCTGTGGCCAACCCAGCCGAATCCCTAAAAACAGCCACGCGGGTAACACGCCTAATCCCCTCGTGGTCTCGATCCTGATGGACGAACAGGTCGAGGGCACTCCTAATCCTTGTCTCGATGGCCGTATGGGGAAGCCCCGATGCGGCCTGATGAACAAGCCCTGTGAGTCGCTCAACCGCGCCAGCAGGCGATGAAGCGTGGATGGTCGAGAGAGAACCCCCGTGTCCCGTGCCCAGAGCATCCAGCAGGTCGAGCGCCTCAGCACCCCTGACCTCGCCCAAGATAATTCGATCCGGACGCATCCTTAAGGCGTTGCGGACAAGGTCTCTAATTGACACCTCCCCCCTTGACGTCACGCCGGGAGGTCTGGACTCAAGACCAACAACATGAGGATGCTCTAACCGCAGTTCAGCTGCGTCTTCGATGGTCACTACTCGTTCCCAAGAGGGGATGCACCTAGCGAGCGCAGCGAGAGTAGTCGTCTTCCCAGACCCCGTGGCACCGCTGATCATCAGGTTGAGGCCGCTTTCTACTGCGCCCCTAAGCATCGCCGCAACCGCCGGTTCGATCGTCCCCTCTTGAATGAGGTCATCAAGCGACATCCCGTCGGGCCTAAACCTCCGGATCGTCACCAGAGGGCCGTTAGGAGCAAGCGGAGGAAGGACAACGTTAAGTCGCGATCCGTCCGGCAGTCGGGCATCAGCGATTGGAGCTGAGTCGTCAGCTCTTCTTCCAGAGCCCGCCAACATCCGGTCAATGGCCTCACGAAGGTCCTGCCTCGAGCCAAAGCTGAGATCTGTCCGCTCTATCTCACCCCCTCGCTCCACCCAGACCTCAGCAGGCCCGTTGATCATCACCTCGGTTACCGCTGGGTCTCGCATCAGCGCCTCAACCGCTCCTAGTCCCCTGGCCTCCGCAATCAGTCGCGCAGTGAGTGCCTCTCTCGCCTGCTCAGGCAGTACCGATGCCTCCCTCAACACGACCTGGCCCATGATCTCCTCGACACTCAACAACTGTCCGTGGCTGGTCTCATCAAGCGCGATGGATTTAAGCCACGCGACTACATCGTCCGTCACGTTCTCACCCCGACCGCTCGAGTGGAAGGAGCCGGAGCTCTGCTCCAGCGGAGGTAGCCCCGGCGAGAGCCAACGATGAGCTGATGGACGCCCGCAGATCTGCGACCACCCGGGGGCCACCGGCCGCACCCTGATCCAACGCGCGGCGCACGCCCAGCAGCTCCATGCGACGCCCGAGAAAACGCGGTCGGCGGCCAGGCATCATCACAAGGACATCGACGAGTCCTCCCGGCTTCAACAAAGACAGTGGTGCAACCGCCTCAACTGTCGCAACTCGCTCACCTAGGCCCAGAGGAGCCTGTGCCCCACCAGAGGCCGGTCGGGTTGTACCGGGCCCGAGCAGACTGCCTGCTGGCATATCAACGGTGGTCACTAGGCCAGCAAGAGCATCCTCGCTGGTAACCACGCCGGGAGCAGCCCAGCGGGTCGGAACCTCCACCAGCGCTACATTGCTCGACGACAGAGTGGTCCCGGCCTCAACCTTGGTCTTGACCGTCGCCACTGTGGTCACAGGCCCGATCCGCGCCCGCAGGGCCGCCTCACGCGCCGCCATGCGCCCCTCAGCCCAGAGACCAACCGCCAGGCTCAAAAGCCCAATGACAATTTGACGCCGATAGCGCTTCACCGCTGATCGCTAGCTGAGACCAGCTCGAGCGACGCCTGATGGACTGCCCCAGCCCTGATATTGAGCTGTCCCCCACTGCGCCGAACTAGCCGGGAAGCAATCCGCAGACCGCGACCTCGGTTGGGCAGCTGGAGTCGCTCCCCTCGCAGACTCGGATTGGTAACCACCAGAGCAACCCTGTCGGCGTGCCTCTGAATGCCAATCTCCACTGGGCCACTCCCATGCTCTACGGCATTGGCAACAAGGTTGGATGCGGCCTGAGCAACCTCGGCCGGATCGCCCAGCGCCTCGGCTAAATCGCCCGAGACAGTTGCTCCCAGAGAGATTGGCCGACCACGGCGGGCCGCGAGGGGCGTCCACGCACGGGCAAGCTGCTCAGCGAGATTCGACAGGTCTACTGGGACAAGTGCTGGACAAGGTCGTCTCCCCACCATCGAGTCCAGAGCCACAGCAGCTCGCCCTATCTCCACTCTGAGCGCCGTGCAATGCAAGTCCACTCGCCGGCTGGCCGCCTCCCTCGCGACGCAGTCGAGGCCAAGCATGACCGCCGCAAGAGGACGCCTCGCCTCGTGGATTGCATCGAGCAACACCTGCCTCCGCCGGTGAAGCAAGACACTGTTGATTACTGCAAACCCGGACATTCCGACACCGATAAGCAGCCAGCTCAAACCAGTCACGCCGTAACCGGCCCGTCCACCAGTCGGTAACCCACGCCCCAAACGTTGACGACCAGGTGATCCCCCTCAACCGAGAGCTTCTGCCGCAGTCGGCAGGCATGCGAGTCCAGCGTTCTGGTTGAGCCCAGTGACCTAAAGCCCCAGACATCACGAAGAAGCTCCTCCTTGGTGAAAACTCTCGTCGGTTCCGTTGAGAGCGCCCGCAGGAGTGCGTACTCCTTCTGCGACAGCGCCATCTTCCGTCCCCGCAACGTCACGTCCCGGGATGGAGGATCGATTTCAAGCGGCCCAACGCGAATTCTGCCTTCGCTGCGTCTGTGATTAGAGCGCCTCAGTAACGCAGCAACCCTAGCTCTCAGTTCGGGATAGGAGAACGGCTTAACGAGATAGTCATCGACTCCCTGGTCAAATCCTCGCAAGCGATCCAACTCACCCGACCGGCCCGTCACAACAATCATGGGAATAGAGGGGTCAAGCCTGCTCGCAATGCCGTCGCTTGCTCTGACTGACCGCACGACGTCTAACCCATCCTGATCGGGCAAACCAAGGTCCAAGACAAGCAAATCCGGGAACTTGGTTTCCATCAGCCGCAGTGCGTGACGGGCACAGTCAGCTACCAACAGCTCGTAACCATCGGCCGTTAGATTGTCAGCAAGAAACGTCCTCGTCGCGTCATCGTCCTCGGCCACCAGAATTGTGAACTTCTCTTGTTCGTTCATGCAAGCCCTAGGGCGGCGACTTCCAATCTTCGCCCCACCCGAATCCAAGTCGCGAGCGCTCAGAATCGGCCTGTGATCTCGTGGCTCACACAGGTGCAATGGGCTGTGCATCTGAGGGGCACAAGAAGGAGTCCCGCATAGGATCACGACGCTGCCGCCGTCGGGAAACAGATGTCTTCTTTCGCCGGTAGCTATCGATCCAATGAACGAAATAAGAGGCGACTACGACTCCGGTGACGAGTTCGTGCTCGAGTATGGGGAACTCCGGTTCACCTTCAACGAGCGGGACTTCGAGGAAAGATGCGAACAAGCCGCAGTGCGGCTGGGGTTCGTGGGCACAGGGCTGGGCGCAGAGGAGCGCGAAGACCTAGTCAACCTTGTCGTCAACGGCGAGGTTTCCCAATCCGCATCTGCCTTAGGAGAGCACGTAAACGAGTGCTGGCATCAGCTCACAGGCCCTTCAGAGCGATCACTCGTCCATTGGCTCAGGCGGCTTGTGTTCAGAGGCGCCTGGCTAGATCAGAGAGTCAAGGAAGGCGAACTGGACATCCGCTGGGACTCTGACCTCGGAGGCTTCCGCTACATCCAGCCAACCCGCGGCGGAGAGCCAATACAACTCCAGAGCGAACCGTCATGGGGCCGCGTGGTCTACATCCCCAAAGAGCACCACTAGGGACTAGCTAAGCAGCAACTTGTAGAAAGCGCCAAGGGCGCTTTTTTAACGCCCTCAGCAGCACTTCAACCAGCCGAACTTCAGCGCTTTTTGAGCGCGTCCGCGTGGGCCTTCTGGTAGCTCTTCAGTCCGCGACCGTCAAGCAACAGGTCCGGCCTGATCGTTGAGCTCAGGTTGACGTCAACCGCTGGGAACTTCGCCGCTGCGGCCTTGGCCTGATCAAACGCGACAACAGTGGTCTCGCCACCAATTGGGCTGCTGGCTACAACAACGACGGTCAGAGAGCCACCCTTGGGCTTCATCCCAGCCGAGGCAAGCGCCTTGCGTACGGCTGCGCCGGGGAGATCATCCACGGAATCAACAAGCACCACGGCAGCGCCACCCCGCGAGGTAGAACGCTTGGCCTTGTCTAGCGCACGCTCAACGGCCCGTGCGCGGGAATCAGGGGAGCTGTCGAGGGTTTCAACGGCAAGTGGCTCAACTGGAGCCCATTCGCCCTCTTCCTCCTGCCGGACACCACTCAGGACCGTGAAGACCTCAAGCCCGTCGGATGCCCTCAGAGTCGCTGCAAGTGCCCTCAGAGCCGTGCTCTTGCCTGAGTGTGGGCCGCCATGGAATACAACGCGAGAGCCCTTACCAATTGGAGCAACCTTGTCTATCTCAGCCAGTGTCGCGTCGCCACCGAGAGCGATGCGCTCGGTTGGAAGGGAGATCGGGGCTGGCTTTGTCGAACGTGTTGGTGCCGCTGGGGCCACATCGTCAGCGCTTGAGCCATTGATGGTCTCGATGCGCACCAGCGATGGGTGCCGCTCGGAACGCCTCGGTGCCCTTACAGGACCGCCGATGGTGTCTCCGTCGCTCAGTTCAAGCCTACGGATCTGAGCAGCTGAGACATAGACCTCTGCCCCTCCACCCTTTGGCTTAAGGAAGCCTGACCCTGAACCGTGAACGCTAAGGGTTCCTTCAACTGGCTCGGCTGACTCTGCTTGCCTCGGGCCGCGGTCATCGCGGCGAGAATCGGACCTATCCCTGGACTCAGACCGGTCACGTGGCTCACGTGATTCACGCGAGTCGCGCTGCTCACGGGAGCGTGGACGCCGCTCACGCGGTGCCGGTGTTGACTCTGGCTCAGCGGACTTACCCTCGGAAGGGTCTCCGCCTTGAGATTCGATCATGCGGTCGATCAAATCGGCCTTACGGAGGCGACGGTAACCGTCGATTCCGAAGCCTGATGCGATCTGATGCAGGTCTGCAAGTGGGCTGGCCTCGAGGGCCTCGCGGGAAAGAACTGACATGTGTTGTTACTCCTTGTGTGATCGGTGGGCGTCCGGCCACGTTGAACACAGTGACCGGCGACTCATGGTTGCGTCTTCGAGCCTAGCGCCCCTGAGGGCCTAGCGTCGGTCTCAGGGCTGCTCTTCGCGGCGAAGGTCCTCAGCCAGCACTGCTTCCAATGGGAGCTCCTCCCCACCGTCAAGCAATCTCTGGACAGTGAGGAAGTCCCGACACGCGGCAACATCGTGGACACGGAAAATGTGATTTCCACGGCGGGCACCCCACCCAAGCGCAGCCAATGTGCCCGCATCGCGCTCCCTTGGTGGGCGGCCTGTGGCAGCACCGATGAAGTCCTTACGGCTGAGCGCTAGAAGGACTGGCCTACCGAGTTCCTCCACCCTCCCAAGCCCTCTTAAGACCTCAAATGTTTGCGCCGGTGTCTTACCGAAGTCGGGCCCAGGATCGGTGATGATCGAGTCCACAGAAACCCCTCTCGACACCGCAAAAGCAATCCTCTCCTGAAGGAACACAACAACATCGTCGAGCATCCGCCCGTCCATGCTGCGATCGAGAAGCTTCTCCTTGGGCTTGGCCCGCGTATGCATGATCACGAGCGCAGCACCGGTTTCAGCGCACACATCGGCCAACTCTGGGTCCCGCAGGCCGCTGACGTCGTTGATGATGACCGCACCAGCAGCGATAGCTGCCTTTGCTACCAAGGGCTTGTATGTATCCACTGAGACGATGGCTCCCAATTCGCCGGCCACCCGCTCAATAACTGGAACGACTCTGTCCACTTCATCCTGAGCATCGACGGCGGGTTTGTTTGTTATCCCGGATTCACCGCCAATGTCGATGATGTCCGCACCGTCAGCAAGCAGCCGGGCCGCGAGCTCAACACGGTCATCTACCGTCTTCGCGCCGCCAACATCGGAGAAAGAGTCTGGAGTTGCGTTAACAACCCCCATCAGCCACGGGCGGTCCTCGATGACCAGCGTGCGGCCGCAGGCCGGAATTTCGAACCGGGTCATGCTGGAACGGCTGGGACCGATACACCCTCAGCCTCAGCCTCGGCGATGAACGCCGCGACCTCAAGCGCCTTGCGGTCTTCATCCCAGCCAAGCTCGTTACCAAGTGCCTCTGCGACACGTGCGGCAACTCCGGAGTCAATGTCAGCTGCCTCCCGTCCTGCCAGCAATGCCAATCTCGTGCGTCGGAGCAGGACATCGCCAACTGTCGCCGCCTGCTGCTCGCGAACAGCCCATACAACCTCGGCAAGGATGTCATCAAGCCCAGCAACCACCGGCTGCGCCAGTTCTCCGCGCTCTGCCGCGACCGCAAGGACACCTTCCGCGGCCTTGCCATAACGTCCAGCAAGAGCAGCATAAGAGGCATCGGGAACACCCTCGACGCGTGGCAGGTCCTCTGGATTTATAGGCCGGCCGAGCGTAGTCTCACGCGTTCGGCACGGGGCGTCGGCACCCTCGCGGGCAACGATCCTGTCGACAGTCATCTCCGCCATTGCTCGCCAGGTCGTCAGCTTCCCGCCGGTGATTGTGATCATTCCGGAGGAGGTTTCGTAGAGCTCAGCCTTGCGTGAGATGTCGACTGACTTCTTACCCTCAGCAGGAGCGATCAGAGGCCGCACGCCGGCGAAGGCGCCGGCCACATCACCAGGCCCAAGATCAGTTTTGAAGAACTCATTGACTGCGTTGAGCAGATAGTCCACATCAGTATCTGATGGCGGAACATTCTCAAGGGACTCTGACTCGTAGTCGTTATCGGTCGTCCCGATAAGCGAGCGACCGAGCCACGGCAGGGCGAAGATGGAGCGCCCTTCGCCAGCGGGCACGATTACTCCAGAGTTGAGCGGTAGAAGCTCTCTGTCAATCAGGATGTGAGTACCCCGGCTTGGCCGGATGTGTGGCACCTCTGCCTCGTCGCGGAGCTCACCAGGACGCAGCCGATCAGCCCAGACACCAGTGGCATTGACGACATGCGCGGCCTTGATCTTCACTTCTCCCCCACCGGCTATCTCAGCAGTGACACCTGTGGCTCGACCACCGGACTCAACGAGCCCAGTGACATTGACGCGGTTAGCTACCACGGCCCCCCAGCGGCATGCCTCCTCCAAAGCAGTCAGGACAAGCCGAACATCGTCCGTTTGGCAGTCATAGAACAGGTAGCCGCCGGTTGGATTTCTGTCTTTGAGCGCAGGCAGCAGGTTGACTACCTCTTCTCCCGTTATCTCCCGATGGCGGTCAGGGCTCCAATCAGCTGGGTCCGACTCCACATCCGCAGCATCTTTGCGCTTACGGGCACTGCGCAGAGTCGGCAGGGCCAAGCCGTCATACATGTTCAGAGCAACCCCCACAAGCCGGTCAGGGTGTTCCCCCTCAAAGGCCGGGACAACCATCTTCAGAGGCTTGACCAGGTGCGGTGCCATGTGGACATTGACCTGCCGCTCCAACAGTGCTTCGCGAACAAGCCCAAGGTCAAAGCTCTGGAGATACCGCAGTCCACCGTGGACTAGCTTGCTAGAACGGCTTGACGTTCCGGACGCATAATCGTTCCGCTCAACTAGGGCAACGCTGTATCCACGCGAAGCCGCATCAAGGGCAACTCCTGCCCCTGTGATTCCGCCGCCAACGACTAGGACGTCGAAGGACTGGCTCGTGAGGGCTTTAAGTGCTTGGTCTCGGCTGAGCATTCTTCGTACAGATTAGAACGCGAAGCGGGCGCTCAAGACAAAGCTGTTTAGAGCGACTGAACCTCAGCGGTGATCTCGCCGACTGATTCCTTGGCGTCACCGAACAAAAGTGATGTTTTCTCGTCGTAGAAGAGAGGGTTGTCGATGCCAGCAAAGCCAGCTCCCATCGAACGCTTGAGGACGACGACAGCACCCGCATTGCTGACCTCAAGGATCGGCATTCCGTAGATCGGTGACTCGGGAGAGTCCTTGGCTGCAGGGTTAGTTACGTCGTTGGCACCAATCACCAAGACGACATCGGTGCGAGGGAACTCAGGGTTGATGTCGTCCATCTCCTTGAGCTGGTCGTAAGGAACATCAGCCTCGGCAAGCAGAACATTCATATGACCTGGCATACGGCCGGCAACTGGATGGATGCCAAACCGAACCTCGACACCCTTGCCTTCGAGGACACGGGTCAGTTCCTTCACTGCGTGCTGGGCTTGGGCCACAGCCATGCCGTATCCGGGGACGATCACCACGAGCCGCGCGAATGCAAGCTGGATGGCGACGTCTTGGGCGCTGGTGGAGCGGACGCTCTTGCCCTCGTTGTCGTCGTCACCACCACCAGTGGCGATTGTTCCGCCACCGAATCCACCGGCGATGATCGAAGGTACCGAGCGATTCATTGCCACTGCCATCAAGTTGGTGAGGATGGTGCCTGACGCGCCGACGATCATGCCGGCGACAATCAGCACAGTGTTCTGAAGCGCGATACCCGCGGCAGCTGCAGACAGACCGGTGAACGCATTGAGCAGCGAGATGACGACGGGCATGTCAGCTCCGCCAATCGGCAACACGACAAGGTTGCCCAATAGTGCTGCTGAGACGAGGATGCCGATGAAGAGGGCCTCTGACTCCCTACCAGTGGCGATCAGAACGGCACAGCCGACCGAAATGATCAGTAGCGCAAGATTGATGAACTGCTGACCAGGAAGCTGGATTGGGCGCCCAGGAAGAATCTCTTGGAGCTTGCCGAATGCAATGTTGGAACCCCAGAACGAGACGGATCCGATGATGGCTGCAAAGAGCGTAGGGATCAAGATCTGAAGCTCAGGGTTACCACCTGACTCGAGTGCGTGCCGGTACTCAGACCACGAAATCAGGGCTACAGCGCCACCGCCCACGCCGTTAAAAAGAGCGACCATCTGTGGAATCGCCGTCATCTTGACCTTGACCGCGGAAGGTATACCGATCGCGGTGCCGATTACAAGGCCGAGGACGATCAGCCAGACGTCACTCCACCCGCTGATGATGGCTGGGAGTGTCTCGCCATGAACCTGTCGCTCGCCGAGCAGCAAGGTCGCTACAACGGCGATCACCATGCCAACGGCCGCAATCTTATTGCCTCGGACGGCAGTATTAGGGCCGGTCAATCCACGCAGACCGACAATAAAGAGCGTGAAGGCAAGGATGTAGAGAGCGTTGATGAAATCGGGACTGCGGAACCAGACAGTGGCGAGGGTCATGACTCCACCTCGTCGGCTGGCGCCTCTTCCTTAACCGGTTCCGGCTTGCGTTTGAACATCGAGAGCATGCGGTCAGTTACGAGGAAGCCACCGATCACGTTGATCGTGCCGAAGGCAACCGCGACGACCAGAAGTACTTTCGAAAGCGTCGACGATGCCTGCGAAACAACCAGAAGAGCACCAACCAAGACGATGCCGTGGATGGCGTTGGTGCCAGACATGAGAGGCGTGTGCAGTGTGTTTGGCACCTTGGAGATGACCTCAAAGCCAACGAAGGCTGCGAGAACGAGGATTGCGATTTCAGTAAGAAGATCCATGGTTTCCTTTGGCTACTGGCCGGCCGCGGCCTTGGCGCCTTCGTTGACGATCTGCCCGCCCTTAGTGATGCAGGCTCCCGAGATAATCTCGTCCTCAAAGTCAAGCGCGAGGTTCCCGTCTTCACCGGTCATTAGGTCAAGAATCGATTCAATGTTCTTGGCGTAAAGCTGCGATGCGTGCTCGGCCATTGTTGAAGGAATGTTGAGCGGTGCACAGATCTTTACTCCGGAGTGAATGATTGTCTCGCCCGGCTGAGTGAGCTCGCAGTTACCGCCAGCCTCGCCTGCGAGGTCAACAACAACTGAGCCAGGCTTCATGCCCTCAACCGCAGCAGCGGTTACCAGCTTGGGTGCTGGCCGGCCCGGGACAAGCGCTGTTGTGATGACAACGTCAACCTTGCCGATCGCCTCCGTAAGAAGTTCCTGCTGGCGAGCGCGCTGCTCATCAGTGAGCTCCTTGGCATAACCACCTTCACCTTCAAGGTCTCCACCAAGGTCAAACTCAAGGAACTTCGCTCCAAGCGACTCAACCTGCTCCTTAACAGCTGCGCGGACATCGAAGGCCTGGACAACAGAGCCAAGGCGCCGAGCGGTGGCGATTGCCTGAAGGCCAGCAACGCCGGCTCCAAGGACAAGAACGGTTGCTGGACGAATGGTTCCCGCTGCAGTCATAAGCATTGGGTAGAAGCGGCCAAGTTCCTGTGCTCCAATCAGCGCTGCGCGATAACCGGCAACGTTGCTCTGCGAGGAGAGTGCATCCATTGACTGCGCTCGGCTGATCCGAGGAACGGACTCCATCGCAAATGCGGTTACGCCAGAAGCTGCAAGTGCCTTGACGCCCTCGCCGTTGCTCAGGGGCTGAAGGAAACCGACAAGAACCGAGTCTGACCTGAGTGCTGCGGTCTCCTCAAGTGAAGGTGGGGCAACCGCGACAACGACGTCCGCTGCGATGACCTCGCTCCGGGAGGAAACAATCTTGGCGCCAGCTTCGGTGTAAGCCGCGTCGGGCAACATTGCCCCAGCGCCAGCCCCTGCCTCAACGATTACCTCATGACCGCTCTTGGTCAGCTTGGCAACGACGTCGGGAACGAGAGCTACTCGCTGCTCGCCTACTGCTGTCTCTTTTGGGACACCGATTCTCATTGGCGCGAAAATCTAGCGGTTGGCTCCACTGAAGGCCCTGACGAGTACTCCGAGGAGGTGTCCTGCGACGACCGCGGTGCTCACAGACGCAACCCGCCCGGCCTCCACCCTGAGCCGCTTGACCCTTATGGCCTCTGCCTTTCTCGCCCTCTTCTTCCGTGCAGCGGCGCTTGCAGCGCTCGTCTGAGGGGCGCCTTTCACCCCAGCTGATCCTGGCACCCCAAAACGGCCCGGACGGACCGGAGTGATAATTGGCAAGTTGCGTCCGCTCTCCGCTAGAAGTACCTGGGCGGTGACCCAGACCGGCGTCTGACGCGACGCGGAACGACCTCCAGCGGCCGGCGAGTAGTCAACTCGACCAGATGATTCAAGACAGCGCGCGAGCCAGCCTGAGGCCTCATTCATCGACGAGGCCGAGCCGCCCAGACGGAAGGCCCTTAGGCCGAGCAACCCCATGGCGGTCGATTGAGCATTGGCGCCTGAGCTGGTTGAGGCGCTAAAGCCTCCACCACTTCCCTGGGCTGAAACCAGAAATGCATGTGCTCTACCGACCACCAAATCGCGGCTGCGGCCCGCCGAACGGAGTGCCTGAAGAACTGCACCCGTGGTATCCACATCGCCGTTGCGCACGACTGCTCCTCTCGGTGAGATAGAGAAGCCACCATCACGTTGCTGCTGACGGCCCAGCCAGCGCGCTGCTCTGCTGAGTGCCCGATCGTTGCGCGGTACCCCGCCGGCTCTGAGCGCGAGAATGGCGTAGGCGGTCAGGTTTACGGATGGGTCACCCGGCCCGTAGTAGTTGACTGCCCCTGACTTACCGATACGAGCGCGTACCTCTGCGACCAAGTTGTGGCCGCCGAAGTCATGCGGGTTAGCCCCGGCAGCAGCAGCTGCAAGTGCCAGCCGTTCCTCCCAGCCCGCTCGCTCCTCTGGTGAATCACCCGTCTGGGACACCATCTGTCGAGAGTCAGAAATGAGGGCCTCGACCACTGACCGCCCTCCCGACTTGCGCACACGGGAGAGGTCTTTCCCTGCCGCGGCTAGTGCCAGAGCAGCCCAAGCGGTCTCGCGGGGGGATGATGTCGCCCCGCTGCCCGGGGATTCTGGAAAGCCGCCGTCACGGTTCTGCGCTGCTAGGAGCCATCTCAGACTTTGGGACCTGACTGATTGGCCAGCTGATCCCGACGAGACCGCGTGGCGCGCTCCCCCAGCCAGAGCCGGGAACGCGACCACAGCTACTAAGAGGGCTGGAATGGCAAACCCGTGCATCGGGACTCCAGGTGGAAGCCAGACTGGCTGGAGCTTCTGTGATGCGCGCCGAACGGCTGAGATCAGAGCAGGACCGAAGGCGATCGCAAAGACAGCATTCCCCGCTGCGTGAGCGATGTTCCAAGGGAGGGAAGTAATGGAGTAGGCAATCAGCGTCGATTGCTTGGGTGTCCCGCCGTAGAGCAGCCACTGTGAGACATCCATCACGACGCCGTAGCCAAGGCCGGCCAATGCTCCGGCCGCCGCGAGTTGCCAGCGTCCGATCCTTCCACGGGTGGCTTTTGCGAGCAGGGCTCCAAAAAGGCCAACCAGACCCCAGGCAAACATCTGCCAAGGGGTCCAGGGGCCCTGCCCGAAGACCATGTTGGATACCAGCGCCGTAAGAGCACCCACTGCAAAACCGGGTGAGGCTCCGAGGGCAAATCCGGCAATCAGAACAATGTCCGTTGTCGGCTTGACATTGGGCAACGGCGCAAACGCCAATCGTCCAGCAACGGCCAGGGCTGCGAGCGCTGCGACTAGAGCCAGCGACCTAGCTGACATCTGGCCCCTTTCAAAGGCGACCAGCTGTGTCCCCAAGGCCACCAAGAGAAGGACCATTGATGCCAACCCCCAACTCATCGTCCTACCCCTGCCGCCGTGAGTACGGCCGCGCCCTGCTGCGGCAGCAAGGCTCCACCGGCCCCGTCTAGGATCCGAGCAGTCTCCGTTGCGAAGTACCAGCCGCCGGTCAGGACCTCAACGCTCGGGGCATCCACGAGGACAGTGCCCTCCCCCATCAGAACCGTTCGTTGGGCTGCAGCCGCAGCGAGTTCAGGATCGTGCGTCGCGACGACAACGCCGGCCCCCTGACTGGCGTGGTAGCTGATCCGCGCAAGGAGCCCCTCGGCATTACCCAGATCCATGCCGCGGGTTGGCTCGTCCAAGAGCACCATGGTGGGCGGCTCAACCCCAGCGCCGGAGGCCGTGACAAGTGCCAGCGCTGCTCGCTGAATCTCGCCACCCGAAAGGTCCCGTGGATGCCTGTCAGCCAGTCCAGCTAGGCCGGCCTCCTCTAGAAGTTCAATCGGCACGCAGTCGCCCAGACGCTCACCGGCGAGGTAGGCCGCCGGGGTCTGAGAAAGGTACGCGACTCGGCCGCTGACGGAGGCGCTTCCCCGGGAGGGCTGGAGCAGGCCTGCTGCATGCCGCAAAAGCGTTGACTTTCCCGCGCCGTTACGACCCATCAGGGCGATCACCTCACCAGGCTCGACTGACAGGTTGATTCCCTTCAGGATCGCCCTCCCGTCAGGACGCTCATCCCACAGCCCTGAGATCTCGAGTGCGGCATCTGTTGGAGGGTTGCTCCGAGAGAGTCTCACAGCTAGCCTTGATCGCTTACTTGGTGCTTCCATCTTCTCGTCTGGTGGGTGGTCACCCACGCTGAAGCCCTTTCGAGCCAGCGAGGCTTTAGCTTCCTTAACCGAGATTGGGAGGTCAGTTAGCCCGCTCGCAACAAACAGCCGCGCTGCTGGCGTGCTGAGCGATGCGGTCCCTGCGCTCCCCCAACGGAGGAACTCCTCTGGCCCAGAGTCACAGGCGATCGCCCCATCAGCCAATGCCAAGACTCTGTCCGCCGCTGGCAGAAGCCGCTCCAACCGCTGCTCAGCGACCACAACGGTGATCCCCTGCTCCTCGTTTAGCCGTCGCAGACTCCAGGCGAGGTCATCGGCTGCGACCGGATCCAGTTGTGAAGTGGGCTCGTCCAGAAGCAGAACCGCGGGTCGTACAGCCAGGGCTGCCGCAATGGAGACGCGTTGAAGCTCTCCCCCAGAGAGGTCTTGCAGGCGCCGGTCCAGAAGGTCCCCGATTCCGAGCAGCAGGGAAACTTCCTCCACTCCCCTCGCCGTCGCAGCAGCACTGTTGCCCCGGCTCTCGAGCGGCAGAGCAAGTTCAGCCCTAACGGTGTTCATCACAACTTGACGCTCCGGATCCTGAAGAACGGTTCCGCAGACACGAGCGATGCCAGCCGGACCGTTATCCCGAGTGTTCAGACCGCAGACCGAAATGCTCCCAGCCGCCGTTCCGCCATCAAAGGCTGGGGCGAGGCCAGCAATTGCCCTGACCAGGGTTGATTTCCCCGCTCCTGACTCTCCGGCAATGATCACAAACTCCCCTTCGCGAATGGAAACATTGATGTCATCCAGCGCCTTACGGCTGCCCTCGGGATGCTTGTAGGAGAAATCGATGAGCTGAATCGCGACGCGCCTTTCCATCACTGACCAACCCCTCTGCGCTCAAACAGCGGTGCAACAAGGACTAGAGGGAGCGCGAGGACCGTCACAGCCAGGCCAAGCCCCCAAGCAGCGCGTATTGAGCTCGCGCTCTGAAAGTCCACCCACCCGCCGACTAAAGCTGCTGCGACCACAACACAGCACGCGAAGCTGGAGATCAGTAGTCCGAAGTCGTGTCGTGACCATGGGCGGTGTGCGCGCGGTGCGAGACACGGGCCCTCACCAAGACCGCGCAGCTCCAGCGCGGCAGCCGCATCCGCAGCACGGTCGAGTGCACCGGTCGCGATTGATGACACCAGGTCAAAGCGGGATACTGCAAGTGTCTTGGGGACCGCCTTACGGGCCTCGGCCATCCGAGCCCCGTCCGCGGCCAGTAGGGGCATCAGTCGGCCTGCCACAGAGGCTGCTAGCCCAAAGCGGCCGCTCCGCCTCCTAACTAGGCCGAGCAGCTCATCCTGATCCACGACGGCGGTGAACAGAACGGCGGCCAAGCTGACTAAGACCACCCGGAGTCCAAGCACGGCCCCATAGACGAGGCCCTCTAGCGTTATATCCAGCCGTCCCAATATCGGGACCTCACCAAGTCGGGCGACAACCGTCACGCCATCACGCGAGACGATCGCGTTTATTGCAACGACCATCAGCGCTAGAGGTAACGCGAAACGGGAAGCCTTGCGGAGTTGCTCCCCAGCCCCGGCTAGCCAACCGGCCCAGATGACGGCCGCTAGCAGTGCGAGCAGGCCAACCGGATGGTCAATAGTCAGGGCGGCGGCCATCAGGGTCCCGCACCAGATGGCTGCGACGCCAGCCCGAGCGGCCGAGAGCGCGGTTGGGGTGGAAGGGTTGCTCAACGTTTGCCTGCCAGCATCGGCGCCGACAGAACCCTGCCGCCGTCAGTCACAACCACCGCAAAGTGGCGAGTGAGAGACCGAAGGTTTAGTGCCCCAGACGCAAGGTTCAGGCCTTTCGTGTCTGTACCCGTGACTAACCACGTCGGTGATGCTCCGCCGACCACCGTGGCTGCAACTAGGCCTGTCCCAGCCGAATAAGCGGCGGCCAGCGAACCCTTGGGGTTTAGGACATTGAATGTTGACCCGCTCCGCGTGGGCTGCACATACACACCGGACTCGTCCGGGCCACCGAGGAGGAGCCTCGCCGCGGGGTCGGTTCGAATCTCGCCCCAAGTCCCGACGACGATCATCGGTCCCTTCGACTTGCCTTCCGTGCCTAGCTTGCCCCGCGTCGCAACGATCCCTTCAGCGGCGAGGGCAGCCTCCACTCGGGCGCAGGCCGTGGCTGCGGTTGGAGAACACAGCAGCCGGGTCGGGAGACGCTTCCCGGACGGTCCAGCGGAGAACGGATGTGGCCACGCACCTACAACCGCCGGAACATGGCTTGCCGCGCTCCAGTCACGGTGGTCCCACCAAATGTCATCCCCTTCGGTGAGCGTTACCTCGGCCGCTCCAACAGCTGACTCCACTCCATTTACGAAGAAGAACCAGTCAAAAGAGCTCCCACCCGATGAGCCCCCTGAGAGACCATTGATCGACTCGACGAAACGCCCTCCGTAGCTTGTCTTTACTCGCTTTAGGCGCTGCAACTGTCGCATAGCTGTCTCTGATTGGGTTGCTCTTTCCGTAGTTGGCTTGCCCATCTGCCGGGATCCGAAGTCGGACGTAACGACTAGCGCAACGCTCCCAGTTTCAGAACCCGGCCCCAGGCCACAACCAGCAGCCAGCAGACCGGCCGAGAGCCCGAAAGCGACGACCCCGGGAAAGAGTCGTCGCCTCGGCATCCTCAGCCCCTTCAACATTCCTGCTGACTAAGAAACTGCCAGCGCAGTTGGGAAGGATGGGGCTCGCTGGCCGCCTCTAGAGCTACCCGTGGCATCTACTGCCTTAATCAGGTACGACCCCGGCGCGTCGGGCGCCTTGATTGAGACGGTTCCTGAGGGCCCAGTCACCAGCCTTGTCGTTCCTAGGGTTACGCGTGCGCCCACGGCTGGAATCCACATTCCCGCGTCGTCATAGGCCCTGACAGAAACCGAGATGGACGACCCCGCGCTTGCAGTCGTGGGAGCAACCAAGACAAGGTTGCGCTGGCACGCCCAGTTGGCATCAAATACGCACCAAAACCAGATGACCTTGTCACCTGTGACAAGTGGACCAGACCCAAACGGACCAGTGGGATCAGCGGCTCCTGCTGTTCCGGCCCTGTTATTGACCTTGAAGGTCCAGCCGGAGGTACCAGTGTTGGTCGTGTCCACAAGCTTGTCTAGAAACAGCCCGGCTGATGCGCTTGTGCTCATCGAACAGCGTCCAAAGTCCTTCAGATGAAAGAACACTCCTGTGCCTTTGAGTGCTGCTAACGGCGTGCCCTGCGCAACTTGGCAGCGCCGTTTGGCTGATCCGACCTCAGTGACGAACGAATGTGCTTCGGTCGTCTTGGGGCCAAACACAATTCCAACGCGATTAGCGATGACAGTGCTTACCTTCGGTCCCGCGGCTGAGGCGGAACTTACAAATGGAACAACGGCAAGGACTACTAGCGTTGCAGCGATCCTGACGGACCAGTTACTGGTACGGGTGATAGATGGCATTAGCCACACCTTTCCTCGAGCGTGTATGTAATTTTTGGTCGGAGTCAGGTTTCCTGGCTCCCGGGCCAACCCTCCCGCGCCTTCCCAGAGAACGAATCTCCAGTGGCTGCACCTTTCGATGCGTGCGGGGGACATCCCCGGTCACAGTGGCGGGACCGCGCCGGATTCTCACCGGACTTCCCATGAACCACCGACCAATACTTCGCGGCGTAGGTTACCACCGCCAGCGGCCATGCGCTAGTGGTCAGGGCAAGCACTGACTTTCCCGCTCACAGGGTCGCCGTTCGATAGCGTGCTGCTTATGACAGTGAACCTCACACGCATCTACACAAGGCTCGGAGACGACGGAGAGACCCATCTTGGTGACATGAGCCGGGTCGGGAAGGCTCACCCGCGGATTGAGACCTACGGCACTGTTGACGAGCTCAACTCTCTGATCGGCGTCGTCATTGCTGCCTGTGACGACCTTCCAGAGGCTTATCGCCCGTGGTTGACAAGAATTCAGAATGACCTTTTTGATGTTGGCGCTGACACTTCAGTGCCACAGACTGAGGGCGAGCAGCGCCTGCGGGTGATAGAGAGTCAGACCAAGTGGCTTGAAGAGCGCTGCGATGAGGTCAACTCCACCCTTGAACCACTCAAGTCATTCGTGCTCCCAGGCGGAAGCCAAGCGGCAGCACGCCTCCACGTGTGCCGAACGGTCTGTCGCCGAGCAGAGCGCCACGCGGTCAGTTGCGAGGGCCTCTCCCCCGAGGTGCTGCGCTACCTCAACCGCCTCAGTGACCTTCTCTTCATCCTTGCCCGTGGCGCTAACGGTGGTCACGACGAGCTGTGGCAGCCCGGCGCCTCACGCCCCAGCTAAGTCCTTCTCCCAAGATCCCGCCGTCCCGACCCACTCCGAAACGGGCCCGGTCAGAAAACATCCCAACTCTGGGTTCCATATCCGCGGCTCGATGCGAATGCGGTCAGGCTCAAGTTCAAGGACCTGCCATGAGGCTGGTTCCATCCCCCTCAAACGGGTTGAACATGCAGTGCCGGACTGCGCCGCGATAAGGCTCCGGCCTTCAACGTTGACTGAGAACGGCCCGTCGTGCCTTCTGTGGGTGTGTCCACTGAGTAGCAGGTCCACCCCGCCAGCTTGAGCGACTGACAGGGTCTCTTCCCATCCTCGCGCGGGCCGGCCCGGCCTTGCTTGGGGATGGCGCACCAGTGGATGGTGGGTCATTAGAACCCTCGGTCCTGCAGCCTTTGAGTTCTCCAGACGTTGTTCCAAAAGTCCGGATGATGAACCCGATACTGCGCCCTCTGCCCGGCGTTCCGGTGCCGCACTTCTCGAGGCAACAAACAACATGCCATCCAACTCAATCATTGGTTCCAAATCAGCCGAGACTGCTTCCGCGTAACGGCCAAATGGGGAGGCGATTCTCCTGCCGACATCAAACAGCGGGATGTCGTGGTTACCTGGCGTCGCGAGCCACGGCGCTGAAATTCGTTCCAACCAACTGGCCGCCAGTTCCCACTCAGAGCGCCTGGACCGCTGGGTGAAGTCTCCACCTATCAGGACAATGTCAGCCCCTGCCGCCTCGATATCAAGCAGTAGCTCATCCGCGGCCGCAACATCATGTCGGCCTGCGTGGAGATCAGTTATGTGAACGGCTTTCAGCATTGGTGGCGATTCCTAGTCCGCAGGCTACGCCAGTACAGCACGAGTTGACTACACGAGCTAACGGCCTCGTGGGCTCGCACAACGGGAGTGGTCGGCTCCAGCCCAACTGTCCGACCGCTCTGAGAGCCCAGCTGTTTGATGGGCAGAGAAGTACCGCTACGGGGATTCGAACCCCGGTTTCCGCCGTGAGAGGGCGGCGTCCTAGTCCCCTAGACGATAGCGGCAGGCTGCGCGGTCGAGACTAGCAATGAAGCGCTTTAGGAGGATGGCCGCAGTTGATCACTCGCACAGACCCAGTTGGTCGCGCTGGCCCTCAGCCCTGTATCGTCACCACGCATAAGCGGCTGTGGCGGAATTGGTAGACGCGCACGGTTCAGGTCCGTGTGGGGGCAACCCCGTGGAGGTTCGAGTCCTCTCAGCCGCACTGCCAGAAGCACTCGATCTAACGACGAGAGCTGAACTCAGCGGCGGCGGAGACTGACCGGAATGCTAGGAGAAGCACACGGTCCGCCAATTGTTCCGCTCACTCGGATGCGTCCCGAGATGCGACCCTTGCGGTAACGAAGGCGAGCACTCAGCTTCCGCGAGCGCTTGCCAGCGCTAAACGAAACGGATCCATTGGAAGCAATCCTCGCCGATGTTTTGATTGAGACTGAAGCCGGCCCAACATTCCCACCAAGCTCACAGTTAAAGACATTTGTCCAAGCAGACGCAGCTACCACGCGGTCGCTCTGAACAGTCACCGAGACCTCCGGGGCCATGGCTGAAGATCCGGAGAAAACCCCAGCTGGCGCAATGGCGATTGTCGTCAGGAGGGCTGCGAGCGCGGTCATTGGTTTCTAAAGGTACTCTGAATGGCCGTGATCTGCGTCACATGGAATGTCAACTCTTTGCGAGCACGGCTTGAACGTGTCGGTGAATTCCTTGAGCAGGTCAAACCTGACCTGCTTCTGTTGCAGGAGACCAAGTGTTCACCCGAGCAGTTCCCGCACGATGCCATCGCTGAGCTTGGCTACAAAGCGGTGGATGTAAGCGGAGGCCGCTGGTGCGGAGTAGCCGCTCTCGCCCCAGCAGAGAGTGACCTGACCATCCTCGGCTCTGGACTGCCAGGTCAGCCCAACCCTGATGAAGCACGGTGGATTGAGGTGCAGATTGGAGACCTCACAGCCGTGAGCGTCTACGTCCCCAATGGCAGGGAGGTTGGAACTGAACACTTTGATGCGAAGCTCGAGTTCCTTGGAGTGGCTGCCCAGCGGGCAGCTGAACTAGCTGTCAACGGCCGACTCCTGATCGCCGGCGATATGAACGTTGCTCCAAGGGACAGTGACGTCTGGGACACAGCAGCCTTAGAAGGCTCCACTCATGTGACCCCATCTGAGCGGTCTGCTTTGGCAGCAGTGGCATCTGCAGGCGGACTGGTTGATGCTCATGACGCCCTCCTCGGCGTGGACGATGTTCAGTTCACTTGGTGGGATTACAGGGGAGGCTCGTTTCACAGAGGATTCGGCATGCGAATTGACCACTTCCTGATCTCACCGGACATTGCAGACAGCCTCGATGAGTGCACTGTGGTCAGGGACTTCCGCAAAGGCGAGAAGCCCTCGGATCACGTTCCTCTGCTCATTAGCTTCTAGCGTCGCTTCCAATAACCCCGCTACTTGACCTAATCATTACCAGTGGCTGGCGTGGTCTTGCCTCCGCAGGGCTTAGTCTCCACTCAAGCCTAATGCGTCACCTACCTTCACAACAGCGACTCACCCGTCTGGCCTTGGTATGCGGGGTCACGGCCGCTGGGATCGGCGCTTTACCGGGAACTGCCGCCGCAGCCAAGCCCCAAGCTCTTACTCCCCTTCAAGCCGCGGCTCAAGCAACGGGGTCAGGACACGGCCGAGACACGATCATCTCCGGTACACCCTCAGCCGTCTCTCCAAGCTCCCTGGCTCGCTCCGCTACCGCGAGCAAACCGCCTTGGACGGGCGGCTCATACTCCGTTGTCGTTGGTGGCAAGACAGTCAAGGTGACCGTCTGGCTCTCGTCTCGATTTGCAACTAACGCGGCCGTCAATCGCTCATGGGCGCTCTTCTACGCGAGGCTGCCCCATGGAGCCGAACTTGCCCATCTGACTCTCTACATCGCCACTTTTGATCAGATCCAGTCGCAGTATTGCGGCGCTTGGGCCGACTCCTGTTATTGGCCAGACGCGGGCAGGATCTATCTAACCGGTGAGACCCCACCAGACGGGGCCAACATCCAGCAGATCGCAGCTCACGAGTATGCCCACCACATAGCTGGCTTCCGGGTTAACTACCCATGGGACACGCTTGGCCGGGGGCCAAAGCGCTGGGCAACCTCAATGCATGTTTGCGAGAAAGTTGCTACGGGCGAGATGCACCCTGGTGATGAAGGCGATCACTACTATTCCAACCCAGGCGAGATCTGGGCAGAGTCATACCGGGTATATGCCTCAACTTTCGCAGGCCTCGTTCCGGATACTTGGGCCTCCTTTGCTCCAGGCAGCGACCTCGCCACTTGGCTTGGGTGGACCCAGACTCCAACCAACCTTGCTGCTGCGGCCAAGGATGTGAGTACTCCATGGGCTGGACAGCACAAGCAGAGCTTGACCGCCCCACTCGGACCCAGTGGCCCTCAGGTGTCGACAATCACTATCCCCACAACTCTCGATGGGCGTCTGGAATACCTCACCACGGTCACCGGTACGCTCAGGGTCCGGGTGACTGCCAACGCGGCTAACGGTCAGCCCCTTGCACTGTCGGGCAGTTCGACAACAGCCAAAGCGTCGCTCTGCGGAACCTCAGCGGCCATCATCAAGGTCACACGCCTCTCCGGAAGCGGCAAGTGGAAGATGACGGTCGGGGACCCCGGGAACTAGCTGTCTGAGCTGGGGCTGACATCGAGCGAGTAGTCCAGCCACCTCTCACTCACAGCACCCAACCGATCATAGACCGCTTGGGCTCGCGCATTGTCCAAGGCTGTTTGCCAAACGAGGCTAGTGACACCCTTGGTTCGGCATTCTTGGGCACACGCCTCAATCAAGGCGTCGGCCCATCCAGACCCACGGTGGTCGGGAGCAACAAAGAGGTCGTTCATTACTCCCGTACGTTGGGCGGAGAGGGTTTGCCAAGTCCAGTAGACCGTGGCAAACCCGACAGCCTCACCCATCTCGTTGCGGGCTATCAGCTGGATCCCCTCAGCTGGGTTAGCGACAAGACTCTCTATGAGTTCTTCCAAGACCTCATCTGCAGGCTTCACCTCGTAGAAGTCGCAGTAGCTGCGCATCAACTTGAGGAGCTCCGATAGGTCCTCCAGCCCGACCCGGTCAATCGTTCCGTCCATTTGGTGATTGTTCCACAGCAACGGTGTCTTTACCAAGGCTTTACCTTCCGCGGCAGTGGTCTTGGGGTAACCGAGCTTAGGATTCTCTCCATGAAGATCAACCTCACTCTTCGAAGGCTCTCCCTCATCACGGCGGTCATCTCTCTAGTGGCAGCCTGTGCTCTCCCAGCTGGCGCCGTAGGCCAACTTGCCCACTCTGCTGGTAACGAGCCCGAATCCGCTGCCGACAGGCTCTACGACGCCATCAAGTCAACACATGCCAATCAGGCGTCCGGTCGGGTAATCGAGACAACATGCTCTGGACGCAAGCTTCCCTACTCATGCTCTTGGTGGATCATCAAGAAAAAGAGCGAGAAGCGAGCTAGCTCCGATCCCCGGCCAATCCTTTCCCGTAAGGGAGAGGGCCGTGCGCACTCAACCTACTCACGCGTCTATCTCTCCGGGTACGCAATCGCCAGCGCGTACAACAAAAAGACCGACTCCTTCTCCTTCAGCATCACTGGCTAGTCGCGACCTCAGCCGGCACCCGTTCACGCACTACCACCTAATGCCTCAACTCCTATGATGGCGACAATGACTCCACGCCTCTCAATCCTCATGCCGGTCTACAACGAACTGAAGACTGTTGAACGGGCGATCGCAGAAACACTCGCAACAAAAATGCCCGTTGACCGCGAGCTTGTGATTGTGGATGACGGCTCGACCGATGGAACACGGGAGATCCTGACTGGGACTAAGTGGCCAAAGGAAGTCCGCGTCATCCTTCACGACCAGAATCAGGGCAAGGGCGCAGCTGTCCGCACGGCACTGCAGGCAGCTAACGGGGAATACTCCGCAATCCTTGACGCTGACCTTGAATACGAGCCCGCCGATCTAGTCGGTCTGATGGTCCCCCTGCTGGACGGCAAGGCCAACGTCGCCTATGGCGTCCGCGCATTCGACGGCTCGTCAAGTCACTCATTCCTATACGTACTGGGCAACCGTGGCGTGACCCTCGCTTGCAACATCCTCTTTAACGTCTATCTGCGCGACATCATGACCTGCCACAAGGTGATCCGCACTGAGATCTTCAAGTCCCTTGAGCTTCGGGAGACTGGATTCGCGATCGAGCCTGAGATCACTGCTCGACTCATTCAACGGGGCGAGAAGATCATTGAGCTTCCGGTTCACTACGCAGCACGGCCTACGAGTGAGGGCAAGAAGCTCACCTCCGCCGACGGTTTCCGCGTGATCCGTTCCCTGTTGAGGCTGCGCATGGACGGCGGCCGTCCGGCCGCCGCTGCGCCGATCCTCAGCGCCCCTCAGTCAGACTGAACTGCCGCGCCCTTTGCGGCACGGCGTGACTCCCGGACCCGACCGGTCTGATCAAGCACGGTCTTGCGGAGGCGGATGAAGTTTGGAGTCACTTCGACGGCCTCATCGCTGCGCAGGAACTCAAAGGCTTGATCTAGCGAGAGTGCCTTCTTGGGCACAAGCTTGACCATCTCGTCAGCGCTTGATGTCCGCATGTTGGTCAGCTTCTTCTCGCGGACAGCGTTGACATCAAGGTCATCGGCTCTGCTGTTCTCGCCGACAATCATCCCCTCATAAACGGTCTCGCCTGGCTCAACGAACAGCACGCCACGCTCTTGCATTGCGCCGCAGGCGTGAGCGGTCACGGGACCCGACCTGTCTGAAACAAGTGAGCCGGAAGGACGAGTGCGAAGCTCGCCGTACCAAGGCTCCCAACGGTCAAAGACGCTGTGAGCGATTCCTGTCCCGCGGGTCTCCGTCAGGAACTCCGTCCGGAAGCCAATCAGGCCACGTGCGGGCACGAGGTACTCCATCCGGACCCAACCTGTGCCGTGGTTGCCCATCTCCTCCATACGCCCCTTACGGTTGGCCAGAAGCTGCGTGACAGCACCGACGTACTCCTCGGGAACATCAATGGTGAGCGCATCAACGGGCTCGTTGGTCTTGCCATCAACCTCACGGGTGACGACGCGTGGCTGCCCAACCGTCATCTCAAAGCCTTCACGGCGGAGCTGCTCCACGAGGATTGCGAGCGCGAGCTCTCCACGGCCCTGAACCTCCCATGAATCGGGACGGTCAGTATCAAGGATTCGGAGCGACACATTGCCGATCAACTCGGCCTCAAGGCGAGAGAGAAGCTGCCTTGCTGTCAACTTGGACCCGTCAGTGCCAGCGAGTGGCGAGGTGTTGATTCCCACCGTCACGCTGAGGCTTGGCTCATCAACTGCGATGAGCGGAAGTGCAACAGGGTTCTCTGGATCGGCCAGGGTCTCGCCAATCGTCACCTCGGGGATGCCGGCTACGGCGACAATCTCCCCTGGGCCAGCTTCATCAGCCGACTTACGCTCAAGGGCTTGGGTGACGAACAGTTCTGTGATCTTGGCGCTTTCGATTGTCCCGTCACGGCGACACCAGGCAACGGTCTGCCCCTTCTTGACGTAGCCATCGTGCACGCGGCAGATAGCCAAGCGGCCAAGGTAGTCGGAAGCGTCGAGGTTGGTTACCTGCATCCTCAGTGGGGCACCCTCTTCATACACAGGTGCTGGAATTGTCTCGACTAGGAGATCCATCAAAGGCTTCAGATCGTCGGCCTGGCTGTCGGCAGACATTGACGCCGTCCCGGTCTTGGCGTTGGTGTAGACGACAGGGAACTCAAGCTGTTCCTCAGCGGCCTCAAGGTCAAGGAACAGCTCCTCAACCTCATGGACAACTTCAGCAATCCGTGCGTCCGGACGATCGACCTTGTTGACAACGAGAATTACTGGCAGCTTGGCGTCAAGTGCCTTACGCAGAACGAAGCGTGTCTGTGGAAGTGGGCCCTCGCTCGCATCAACAAGCAGAAGCACGCCGTCCACCATGAACAGTCCGCGCTCTACCTCGCCACCGAAGTCAGCGTGTCCTGGTGTGTCAATGATGTTGAGCTTGACATCGTCATATTGGATCGAAGTGTTCTTGGCGAGAATCGTGATTCCCTTTTCCCGCTCGAGATCCATTGAGTCCATCACTCGGTCTTTGAGCTCGGCGCCCTGTCGGAAGGCTCCGGACTGCTGGAGCATGGCGTCAACCAGTGTGGTCTTACCGTGATCTACGTGGGCGATGATTGCGACGTTTCTGATGTCTGAGCGTTCAGCCAAGGGGTTCAATTCTGTTTGTGTGTTTGAAAGGCAAGACAAGCTGCGGGGAGCTGACCGCTCCCCGCAGAACAAGCCTTGAGTTGATCTGGGTCAGGCCGGTGAGGGCACTGAGTCCAGGTAAAGCTCGCCTGCTTCGGCCTTAGCGACCAGTGAAGCAGGTGGAAGGAAACGCTCGCCGTATTTCTCAGCGAGCTCATTCGAGCGGGCGGCAAATCCTGCGACGCCACCCTCATAGCCATTGATGTACTGGAGCACTCCACCTGTCCAGCCTGGGAATCCAATTCCGAAGATGGAGCCAATGTTTGCGTCGGCGACTGTCTCGATCACACCTTCGTCGAGGCACTTGACTGTCTCAAGAGACTCGATGAACATCATCCGCTCTTGGAGGTCCTTGAAGTCGGCGTCGAGGTTGTCTCCCCCGAATGCCTCCTTAATGCCAGGCCAGAGGCCAACGCGCTTGCCTTCTTCGTACTCGTAGAAGCCGGCTCCGTCCAGACGGCCACCGCGCTTGTACTCGTCGAGCATGCGGTCAATGACGATTGTGGCTGGGTGGTCATGCCACGCACCGCCGTCAGCATCCATAGCTGCCTCATAGGCAAGCCGAATGCGACGCATCAGGTTGAGGTTGAGCTCATCTGAGAGCTGCAGCACAGGCGCTGGGTAACCAGCCTGCGATGAGGCCTGCTCAATCGTTGGGGCAGGAATGCCCTCGTTGAGCATTGCAATGCCCTCGTTGATGAACGTACCGATCACGCGGCTGGTGAAGAACCCTCTGCTGTCATTGACAACGATCGGAGTCTTCTTGATCTTCTTGGCGACGTCGAGTGCGCGGTAAAGCGTCTCGTCAGTGGTCTTCTTGCCGCGAATGATCTCAAGCAGTGGCATCTTGTCCACTGGGCTGAAGAAGTGAAGGCCGATGAAATCATCGGGACGTGACACGCCCTCAGCGAGGTCGGTGATTGGCAGGGTTGAAGTGTTGGACCCAAGCAGTGCGTTAGGAGCCAGGTGAGGCTCGATCTCCGCGTAAACCTGCTCCTTGACCTTTGGATCCTCAAACACGGCCTCAATGACCATGTCGGCACCATCAGCAAGAGCTGGATCGTCAGTGGCTGTGATCAGCGCGAGGAGGGCATCAGCCTTGTCCTGCGTGGTCCTCCCCTTCTCAAGCTGCTTCTCAACAAGCTTGGCCGAGTAACCCTTGCCACGATCGGCGGCTTCCTGAGACACATCCTTGAGGATGACCTCAATGCCAGCCTTGGCACAGACGTAGGCAATTGCGGCACCCATCATGCCGGCCCCAAGTACAACGGCCTTCTTGGGATCGAATGTCTCGATGTCGGCTGGACGGCCACGGTCTCCGTTGACCTCTTGGAGGTCAAAGAAGAATGCCTGGATCATGTTCTTAGCAACCTTGCCCGTGAGCAGGTCAACGAAGTAACGGCCTTCGATCTCAATCGCGGTGTCGAAGTCAACCTGTGCGCCCTCAACTGCGACGGACATGATGTGCTTCGGCGCCGGATAGTTAGCGCCCTTGATCTGCTTGCGCAGATTGGCCGGGAATGCAGGCAAGTTCATTGCCAGAGCCGGGTTGGAAGGCGTGCCGCCTGGAATCTTGTAGCCCTTTACGTCCCATGGCTGAACTGCCTCTGGGTTGGCTTCGATCCACTTCTTTGCGGCAGGAATCAGGTCAGCTTCTGACTCAACGATCTCGTCAAGCAGGCCAAGCTCCAGCGCCTTGTCTACACGGCGCTGCTGTCCCTGCATCAGCCATGACATGAGGGCATCGGTGATGCCGCGCATACGGACCGTGCGGACGACGCCACCACAGCCTGGAAGCAGTCCGAGCTTAACCTCGGGGAAGCCAAGCTGAACCTTGGGTGAATTGACAGCGATTCGATAATGAGTTGCGAGAGCGATCTCCAACCCACCGCCAAGTGCGGCCCCGTTGATGGCTGCCACAACTGGCTTGCCGAGTGACTCAAGCCTGCGGAGCTGGCTTTTGAGCTCACGAACCATTTCCTCAAGCTCGCCGGCCTGTTCTGGCTGCGCTCCCCTGAGGTCGTTGAGGTCTCCACCAGCGAAGAATGTGCTCTTGGCTGAAGTAAGGATTACGCCCTTGATTGAGTCCTTTTCGGCCTCAAGACGATCAACCGTTGCGGCCATCGACTCGCCGTAATCACGGTTCATCGTGTTTGCGGACTGGTTTGGGTCGTCAAGAGTCAGGATTACAACGCCATCAGCGTCCTGATCCCAACGAATTGTCTTGCTTTCAGCCATGTTTAGATCGCCTCCACTACGGTCGCGATGCCCATGCCGCCGCCGACGCAGAGCGTGCAGAGGCCGTAGCGGCCACCGGTGCGATGGAGTTCATCGATGATTGTTCCGAGGATCATTGCGCCAGTGGCTCCGAGTGGATGCCCCATTGCGATTGCGCCACCGTTGACGTTGACCTTCTCCATGTCGAGGTCCATGTCACGCACAAAGCGAAGAACGACGGCGGCAAAAGCCTCGTTGATCTCCACTAGATCAAGGTCGTCCTTGGTGATTCCGGCCTTGGCAAGCGCCTTCTTGGCAGCCGGCGCTGGGCCTGTGAGCATGATCGTTGGATCGTCACCGGAGAGCGCGGTGGCGAGGATGCGAGCACGTGGCTTCATGCCCATCTTCTCGCCGGTCTCAGCGTTACCGATGGCGACCAGTGATGCGCCGTCCACGATGCCGGATGAGTTACCCGGTGTGTGAACGTGGTTGATCTTCTCGATCCAGTGGAACTTCTGGAGAGCAACGGCGTCGAAGCCGCCCATCTCGCCCATCGCTGCGAACGATGGCTTGAGTCCACCGAGCGTCTCGGTTGTCGTACCTGCGCGGATGAACTCATCGTTGTCGAGGACAACTTGGTCGTTCATGTCCAGCACTGGAACGACAGAGTTTGCGAAGCGACCTTCAGCCTGCGCAGCCGAGGCGCGGTCCTGTGAACGGACGGCGTAGGCATCAACGTCATCGCGGGTGAACCCCTCGATGGTCGCGATCAGGTCTGCGCTTACGCCCTGTGGGACGAAAGACGTGTCGTAGTTGGTCTCTGGATCCATTGCCCAAGCGCCACCGTCTGAGCCCATTGGGAGACGTGACATTGACTCAACACCACCAGCGAAGACCATGTCTTCCCAGCCGGAGGCAACTTTCTGGGCTGCAATGTTGACTGCCTCAAGGCCTGATGCGCAGAAGCGATTGAGCTGAACGCCGGCAACCGTGTCAGGAAGACCTGCCTTGATTGCAGCGGTCTTGGCGATGTCAGCACCCTGGTCGCCGACCGGGGTTACGCAGCCGAGGACAACGTCGTCAATCACGTTGGGGTCCAGCTGGTCGTTACGCGCGAGAATCTCGTGCATGAGGCCAACAACGAGGTCCACTGGCTTGGTGCCGTGGAGGGATCCGTTGAATTTGCCCTTGCCGCGGGGCGTGCGGATTGCGTCGAATACCAGCGCTTCACTGCTTGACATCGTCTAACTCCTGATCTCTTATTGACTGACGAGTCAACAAGGGTACCCGGCCTGCCACAGAATCGCGCCCCGAGTGCAATCTTCGGGGCCAAACCGCAGACCACACGTCGCTGACACCGTCATGCCCGTGACTTCTGTCTTCCCAATCGGTAGAGTGTGAACACGCCAAAGTTGACGCAGCCGTCAAGTTCGAGGTGGTCGCCACTACTCAGAGGAGAGCCGGATGTCAGAGAAGGAAATCCCACTTGATGAGATGCCAGCGTTCGACGAGGAGATGTGGGCTGATGGCCCTCCCTACGAGTTCTTCAAGCGACTGCGCAACGAATGCCCCGTGCACTTCACGGCCGACATGCTGGACTTTCCCGACGAGCCTGGCTTCTGGTCGCTGACCAAGGCCGACGACTTAAGGACCGTCAGCCGCGACTGGGAAACCTTTTCCTCAGAGCGCGGGGGCATACTCGCAGCCACTGGCGCACTGCCACTCGAGCTTATGCAGAGCATGTTCATTGCGATGGACCCGCCCAAGCACGATCGACTTAAAGCGCTCTTCCAGCGCGGCTTCACCCCGAAGCGCATTGCGATGCACGAGGACGAAATCCGTCAAATCGTGCGCGAGGAGCTGGACAAGCTCGACGACCAAGAGACGTGCGATGTCGTCCACGACATTGCCCAACCGGTCGTTGCCCGCGTGATCTGCGGCTTCATGGGCATTGCAGATGAGGATGTTCTGATCTGGTCAGAGCTGATCAACACGATCCTCGCCGCCAATGATCTCGATGTGAACCCCGAAGGCCTGCAATCAATCATGGAGCGCGACATGCCGCTCGTCTTCGAGAAAGCTCAAGCACTGGTCAACGCCCGCCGCGAGAACCCGACCGAGGACCTCACCAGTGTCCTAGTCCACGCCGAGGTTGACGGCGAGAAGCTTGAGGACCACGAGATCATCATGGGGTTCTTCCTACTGATGGCAGCGGGGAACGACAGCACTAAGTCAACATTCTCAAGTGCGGTTAGGGCCCTGCTTGAGAACCCAGACCAGAAGGCCAAGCTCCTGGCAAACATGGACCTTGTCCCCAGCACCGTCGAGGAATCACTGAGAATGTTCCCCGCGTTCGCTCACTTCCGCCGTACAGCGACCAAGGACACGGTCATCAACGGGCAGGAGATCAAGGAAGGCGACAAGGTTGTCATGTGGTACATCGGAGCCGGGCGCGATGAGGACGAGTTTGAGCGAGCCGATGAGTTTGACGTCGAGCGCAACCCAACCCACCAGTCCTTTGGTGCGGGCGGGCGACACTTCTGCCTTGGCTCAGCGCTCGCACGCCTTGAGCTGAAGATCCTTCTGGAGGAAACCTTCTCTCGCTATCCAGCGATGGAACTCAACGGGGCACCGACGCAGGTCATCTCCGGGTTTGTAAATCAGCTCAAGGCGCTTCCGGTCACCTTGGGGCCCCGTGCCTCTTAGGCCGCGGGGAGCAGAAACGCCTAGCTTTCAGAGCTAGTCCGGCCGCGATTCATCGCGCTCCAGACCCACGCTGCAAAGACAGCTTGAAAAGGCAATCTGACAAGTAGTCCCATTTGACCACCAGGAACATTGGGGTAGTCCTCAGCATTCAGTGCCATGTGAATGTTGGCCGGGTAAACAGCCAGCAAGGTCAACAGCGTGAACCAACCTCCCGCCCTGCGCACCTTTGGGTCGGGGGACATCAGGGCTGCGCCACCAGCAACCTCAGCAGCCCCGCTGGCGTAATTCATTAGCTCGTGAGCGGGCAGCCATGGCGGCATGATCTGAAGGTAGAAGTCGGGCCGTACGAAGTGCATGACTCCCGCAAAGATGAAGAACGGTCCGCAGAGAAATTTGATCAATCGCATGGGGTTGGGAAGCCTAGCCGCTGACAGCAGTCGAAGTTAGAGTGGCTAGTTAATGTCAGCCACACAGCCAAGTACATCAGTCGGAAGCGAGGACCTACTCTCCGAGTTGGACGCGGCACGACTCCAAACGCTGGACCTTGTTGCTCAGATCACCACATTTGACATGGAACGTGTCATTGACCCACTGATGAGCCCCTTGGCCTGGGACTTAGGCCATATCGCAGCATACGAAGACCTTTGGCTCTCCCATCGGACCTTCGGGATGGATCTGCTTCAGCCCGAACTAGCAGCCCTCTATGACGCATTTGAGACACCCCGGGAGGTCCGTGGTGACCTAGGACTGCTCACGTACACCGAAGCCCTTGATTATCTGGCAGCCGTCCGGGCCCGAGTCGCTGAGGGCACCAGGCGACTAGGCGCCCATGAGTTCTTTCACGAGATGGTCATACGGCATGAGCTTCAGCACACAGAGACCATGCGTCAGACAATGGCTCTTGGCAGACTGCTCCCCTCAGACGAGCCGCCCAGCGGACATGAGGCCGTATCAGGCACCGACCGTCCGTCCGTCGTTGTCCCCGCCGGCGAGAATTGGATTGGGGCAGACAACGACTGCTTTGCCTATGACAACGAGCGGCCACGTCACACCGTCGTTCTTGCCTCATTCGCGATAGCGAGCAGCCCCGTCAATAATCAGAGCTGGGCAGAGTTCATCAACTCCGACGGGTATCTCCGCGAGGAGCTGTGGTCACCAGAAGGATGGGCGTGGCGCACAGACGCCGATGTCACGGCGCCGCTCCGCTGGGACACCGGGGAGCCTGCAGCACCAGTTGCCAATATCTCGTTTCACGAAGCCGAGGCCTTTGCACGGTTCTCTGACTGTCGACTTCCAGCAGAGCATGAGTGGGAGGTCGCAGCTGCAGCAGGCCTGCTCGACGGAACGGGCTATGGGTGGGAATGGACGTCAAGCACCTTTGGTGGATATCCCAGCTTTCAAGCTTTCCCCTACCGCGAGTACTCAGAGGTGTTCTTTGGCGATCAGTACAGAGTGCTTCGGGGCGGCTCGTGGGCAAGTTCGCCCCGGGTTGCAACCACCACATTCCGCAACTGGGATCTTCCCCAAAGACGTCAGATCTTCTCCGGCCTGCGGCTAGCTGCTGACGCATGACACCTCTACCCGACACAGCTCCTGACATAACAGTCACGACGCTACTCGCCGACACCAGCCAGCGGACCCTCGCTGACGACGTCCTTGCCGGGCTCAGCGCAAGCCCTAAGACACTTCCACCAAAGCACTTCTACGACTCGGTAGGAGCGGAGCTGTTTGACCAGATCTGCGACCTTCCCGAGTACTACCCAACCCGCGCTGAAAGGGAGATCCTTGTCACGCAATCTGCCCAGATCGCTCAACTGACAGGGGCGACAGAGTTGGTGGAGCTTGGCGCCGGAAGTGCCGACAAGACTCGGGTACTTCTGACGGCTCTATCCGAAGCCGGAACACTAGATACGTACGTCCCGATGGACGTGGCCGAGCAACAGCTTCGGCAGGTATGCGAAGCAATCGCAGACGAATACCCGGGGCTCAAGGTTCACGGTGTTGCCGGGGACTTTCTGCGACACATGGACGCTGTCCCGGCAAGCGAGGGACCGCGAATCGTGGCCTTGTTGGGCGGAACTGTCGGCAACTTCATTGGGGCCGATAGGGCCGATCTCCTCGCGGGGATCAGCGCGGCCCTGCGGCCAACCGATTACCTCCTGCTAGGCACTGACCTCGTCAAGGACCGCGCGCCACTGGAAGCCGCATATGACGACTCGCAGGGGGTCACCGCAGCCTTCAATCGCAACGTGCTCCAAGTGATCAACCGGGAGCTCGACGCTGATTTTGATCTCAACTCTTTCGAACACATTGCCCTCTACAACGAGCAGGAGGAGCAGATCGAGATGCGTCTGCGGTCAACCCTGGCTCAGGAAGTGACAATTAAGAACCTCAGCGCCCTCAGGGTGGTCTTTGAGGCGGGCGAGGAAATCCTGACCGAGGTGAGCGCCAAATTCACGCCGGAGCGGCTTGAGCAGGACCTAGCCGGCGCTGGACTCGAGCTTGCCTGGTTTGAGACTGACAGCGCAGGCCAGTTCGCCCTATCGCTGAGTCATCCCCAGCTCAGTCCTTAACGCGAATCACAGACTTGGCAACAGCCTTGCGGTCACCCAGATCACGCAATGCTTGGGCCGAATCCTCAAAGGAGTAGGTAAGGCCAACCTCTGGACGGATCAGGCCCTGATCGAGCCATTCGGCTAGCTGGGCTGCTGCCTCAGCCGCATAGGAAGGGTGCCCCGCGATGTAGCCACCCCAGTTCACGCCAACCACTGAGACATTGCGCAGAAGGATCCGGTTGGCAGCGATCTCAGGGATTGAGCCTGCTGCGAAACCGATTACGAGCAGGCGGCCCTCAGGGGCAAGAGAACGCAGCCCGGCAGTGAAAGCGTCGCCGCCGACCGGGTCAACAACCACATCAACCCCACGCCCACCTGTCAACTCTTTGACCTGCGGGCCCCAGTCCGCTGCCCCGTCAAGAACTGTCTCAGCCCCGGCTGCCGTCGCGGCCGCGCGCGTTGCGTCGCTTGAGGCAACAGCAATCACCCTCGCGCCAATCGCATGTGCCACTTGGATGGCGGCTGTCCCTACGCCGCCGCCAGCCCCGAGGATGAGCACGGTCTCCCCTGCCTTCAACTCACCGCGTCGCTGAAGGGCGAAGACCGCGGTGTGGTGGTTCATCACAAACCCAGCGGCAGCCTCAAAGGAGAGTGTGTCGGGGATCGCAAACGTGAGCATGGCAGGAGCGGCTGCGAGCTGCGCGAACCCACCCAGCCCTGTCATGGCGGCGACGCGATCCCCAGGCTTGAGGTCGGACCCTTCTGGCGCGGTGATCACTACTCCTGAAACATCAACTCCTGGTACAAAAGGAAGCTCCGGCTTCATTTGGTAAAGCCCTTGGGTGAGGAGTAGGTCTGGGAAGCTGACGCCTGCTGCATAAACCTCAATCAACACTGACCCAGCATCGGCAACTGGGTCAGGCAGATCAACGAGTGTGAGTGAGTCCGGTCCGCCTAGTTCTGAGATCTGTTGTGCGCGCATCGTTGGCAGCTTAGTACGCTCAATCGTCACTAACCGAAAGGCCACTCATTCATGTCTGAATCCCCCGGCGTTCACTTCATCGCACACTTCACAGTCAATGATCCAGATGGCTACCGCGTCTACGAGAAGGGATTCTTCCCGATACTCAAGGCACACGGCGGACAGTTTGTGACATTCGACGACAACCCAGTCATCCTTGAGGGTGATCACGCCGCAGGCCGCACCGTGATGATCCAATTCCCATCCGAGGAAGCTCTCCAAGGCTGGTGGAACTCGCCTGAGTACCGCGAGCTCGCCGCCCACCGCCACGCGTCAACAACGACGCACGCGGTCTATTACGCGCACGGACTCCCCGTCGGCTAAATGGGTTGGCCTCGCCCTCCTGAGTCGGGGCGGCAGGATTTGAACCTGCGACCGCCCGGCCCCCAGCCGGGTGCGCTACCAGACTGCGCCACGCCCCGATGATCCTAAAGCGGGCGACGGGAATCGAACCCGCCCTAAGAGCTTGGAAGGCTCCTGTGCAACCACAACACCTCGCCCGCATGACGAACCGCAGTTGAGTCTACCGGCGACCACCGGACGGAGGCTTCGCGCGCTGGACTAGTGAAGGATGTTGACCGCGCGGGCAGCAACCAGCAGCACGGTGACAGCGGAGATACTCGCCTCGCCCATCATCAAAAGCTTGGCCCGGTGACTGATCGGCATCGCATCAGTTGGGCTGAAGGCGATCGAGTTAGTGAAGGAGAGAAACACATAGTCGACGAGGTGAGTCCGCCACGTGTGGCCTTCCCCAGTTATTTGAGGGTTTTCCATTTGTGGGAACTGAAAGTCGCGCTCCTTGAAGCCGGGCAAGTCGCGCTGCCACTCGGTCGCGATCCGCTCGTCCGGCCCACCCCCGTCCATCTCCCAATAGAAGAGCCCGAAGGTAACGACGTTTGTACCCCAGATTGTCAGTCCCTTGAGGAGGAGCTCGGCACCGCTGTGGGTTTGGTGTGACAGGAGCGACCCGATCAACATCACTAGTGCGAGAAAGTTGGTGACTGCAACGACGCCGACAAGCATCAAGGAAGCTACCCGACGCATACCGTCAACGATCGCCACCGACCGGCGTCGATGTACTACCAAAGCACCGACCAGAAGTACCTCAGGAACTATTGGGATAAGCCAAACCCAGCCTGGGAGATGCCAAAGTGACCAGCCCCGTTCGAGGCTGACCGACGCAAGCATCACCTGTAGGGCGACGACAACTAGGACGGCGAGCGGAGCCTCAACGCTGCGCTCAATCTCCTCTTCGTTGGGGTGATAGTGGCCTTGTGAACTCATGTCCCTAATCACGCTACTCCCCAAAACCACCTTCCACAGCAACGGGCAGGATCAGCCCGCTGGGCGTTGCTCCGTGGGGACAAGCCCGTCCTCGTGACCTGTCTCGTCCGGTGGCCAGACGCCATGCCAGTTGGCAAGCCCCCCATCAAGGTCAATGACTGTTCCCGAAAGCCCGCGGCCTAACGGGCCCGCAAGCAAAGTCACTAGTGACCCGTAGTCGGCCATCGAGCCCAAGCGCTGGAGTGGCACGGTCTGCTGCGCGGTCCGCCAGATCGGCTCCGGGTACTTCTTCAGTGATTCGGTCGCCAATCGACCGAGAGCAAGCGCCACCACGGCCACACCGTCTGAACTCCATTGGCTAGCTAGATCCTTAGTGAGGGACTCCACCGCCGCCCGCGCAGCCCCGGTGTGTGCCATGCCGGGCATTCCCGTATGGGGAGAAACTGTCGTGTTGATGATTGTCCCCGACCCTTGAATCCTCATTGCTAACTCCCACGCGGTCTCGCACATGCGGAGGCTTCCCTCAACATTCAAACGCCGAACCGCCGCGAAGCCATTGGTGCTGATGCCCTCCGCTGGGGCCCAGAACTGACCGCCCGCATTGTTGAGGAGGAGGTCGAGCCGTCCGTGCCTTTCCAGCGCACTGGTAACGATTGCTTGCGCGCCTGAGTCCTCGCGGATATCCGCCACAACAAAGCTCGAGTCGCCACCAATACGAGTGACTGCCTGGGCTAGGACTTCCTCACGACGCCCGGCGATAACAACTGACGCGCCACAAGCCGCGAGTTCCTGCGCTGCGGCAAGCCCGAGGTTAGTCCCGCCGCCGGTGACCACGGCCACCTGCCCATTGAGCGCCCCTTCAGCAAGTACCTGAGGACCCATCATCTCGACCCGACCCGTCCTGTCAGGGGAAGAGGAGTAAGCGTTCTCGCGTGGTAAGCGGTGCCCATCTGGCAATCGTACGCCGGCTCCTCCATGCTCGGAGTGACGGCGGCTGGGGCAGCCGGTCCAAGACCCTCATTTCCTCACTCTTAGGGTTTTCGCAAGTCTCGTCGAAAGAATGACTATCCCCAACCGCAACTAGCAACGGAGAACCGCATGAACGAGATCTTTGGAATACCTAGCCACCCCCTGATCGTCCACGCATCAGTGGTTCTGCTTCCTCTCGCGCTGGTTGGCGTGATTCTCTGTCTTGTCAGGCCCAGCTGGCGAAGCGCCCTGATCTACCCAACAGTCGTCCTCGGCGGGATCGGTGCCTTTACCGCCATCCTCGCCACTCAGAGCGGCGAGTGGCTCCAGGAGCGTGTCCAGGAGTCTCAGCTCGTTTCCAACCACCAGCAGTTGGGTGAGATGGCACGAAATTTTGCGATCCTCTTCGCGGGTGCTCTGCTGGTCTGGGGCGTGCGTGAACTTGTCGTCGTCAACGAGACCATCAAGAGCGGTTTCCTGAAGGACTTCCTCTCTCCTAAATGGATGGGAACACTGATCACCGTCGGCCTTGTCCTGTTCGGCACACTGACAACAGTTTGGATTGTCCAGGCCGGGCACTCAGGCGCCAAGGCAGCATGGCATGGAAAGGTCGGCGCTCCACGCCCAGGCTCCGGAGAGAACGGCGGAGGCTAAAGCAGCCCATGCTGAGTTTCCCTGTTGCAGTGGGGAAAACTGACTGACGGGGGACCCAGGAATCGAACCTGGCGTTGCGGTTTTGGAGACCACCGTGTTACCGATACACTAGTCCCCCAGTGCGACCCAGCATGGTAGCCGGTGTCAGCTTGAGGGGAGCGAACTGCGCACTGCTGAGAGCCCTGCTGCGTCCAGAACCACGCCGGCGCGCGCAAGCTTCGAAGCCTTACGCCAAGCAGCAATTGCAGCCGCATCTGCGCCCGCCGCCTTCGCTGCGCGTTCGGCAGCACTTAGCGACTGGGCTTGCATCGCCTCCGCAATAGCGTCGAGAATCTTCTGGTCGGGAGCGGTTGGGTGCTTCTTGCCGTGACCCTTAGTGCCCCCACCGCCCGGTCCGGGGTCAACCCCACAGCCGCCGAAGGGATCGCAGTACTGATCGCCGCCGGGGTCGGCAACAGCCATGGCCGGTGAGGCTGTCAGGGCGACAACGCAAAGCAGCGCAGAAATCTTCTTAAGGTTGGTTGAAGCCATGATCTGAGGGTAGCGCAGTGTTTAGCCAAAATCACGCGCCTTGGGCAACATTTTGCCTGCGCTGGTGCCAGGTCATTGGCACCCGGTGTAAAGTCACTGCCATGGGAGCAACCGAGGCAGAAGTGGTGGTGACCCACCCAAACAGGGACACGCCGGAGACAAACGGCGCGCGTACGGCCGTCGTTCTTCTATTTGGCCTCTCAATGCTGCTAATGCTCGCGATCCTTGCATTCGGCTGGTCGGTCCTCGAAGGGATGCTCGCCGTTTCCTTCGGATACATCCTGATCTACGCGATCCTTATCTGGCGTGTTTCTAACTGGGCTCGTGGACCCCTTGCCGTGGGAGCAGCGCTCGCAATTTTGCTCGCAATCTTTGTTGCCATCGCCGTTCCAACTTGGGCTGACCGCGATGCGCCGGGTTATGCAGAGCCACAAGCCGTTTGGGGCTCAGCTGGCCTTCCTCCGGCAGTGCTCGGCCTGATGACGATGATCCTTGTTCTGCTCCAAATCGCAGTTGTTGTTGCCTGTACTCGAGCCTTTCGACAGGAGTGGCAAGTGGAAGTGGAAATACCGGCAGGTGGCTCGTTGCCAGAGCCCGGCGCCGCTGACCCGGCACTGGGCTGACCTGAGACCTTCTCCGTTGGGATCACCTGCGGCGGTGGCGGAACGGTAGACGCGGCGGATTCAAAATCCGCTGTCCGCAAGGACGTGTGGGTTCGATTCCCACTCGCCGTACTGCGATCCCAACGGAGAGGGCCTTCTACAACTCAGTCAATCCAAGCAGCGGGCCATGCCGCGGCCGTGCTGCTGGCCCCAAGAGCCTCAGCCACGGCTGCCACAACGCTCGCGTCCCCCGCAGCAATTCCCGCAGGCCACCCATTCCCTTCGGATAGCCGCAGGACCGTCAGGCCTGCGCTCTGGCAGATCAGCCCGCCAGCAGCAACATCCCAGGCTCTAACTCCATGCTCGAAGTAGGCATCCACACGCCCAATCGCAGCCCAGCAGAGATCAAGGGCGGCACTACCGCCGCGCCGAATGTCTCTGACTCTCGGGCTCAACCCAGCGAGAACATCGCCTTGTAGTGCCCGCACTCCCGCGTCGTAGTTGAGGCCGGTCGCAAGCATCACGCCCGATAACGGATCCGCGGCTCCCTCAGGCCCATGGACGCCATGCCTGACGAACGGATCACCATTGAAGGTCAGCCCCTCCCCTTTGACGGCTGCAAACTCCTCATTGCGCGAAGGGTCAAGGACAACCCCGACCAGAGGCCCGTCACCGTCGGCCACTGCTACCGAGATACACCACTGCGGCATCCCGTAAAGGAAGTTGACTGTTCCGTCGAGTGGGTCTACAAACCAGCGGAGATCTGAGGAGCCGAGCTGATCATCACCCTCCTCTCCGACGATTCCATCATCAGGACGCCGCGCGGCTAGGACTGCACGGACCGCTGCCTCTCCGGCTTCATCGGCCTCGGTCACTGGGTCCGTGGCTGAGCTCTTTGTGCGAACCAGGCCGTGGTTGCCCACCCGCTCAACGACAGCTGCTGCTCCCGCTTGAGCGGCCTCTCTGGCAACCGCTAATAGAGCTGCCGTGTCGCTCAAGCTGGCAGCTGAGGGCGGCTGTCGGCCCATGGCGCGGCAGCCTCAATCTGCGCTGCGACGGCAATCAAGAGTGCCTCAGAGTTAGCTGGCCCCACAATCTGAACCGAGAGTGGCAGTCCGTCTGAGTCAAAGCCAGCGGGGATGCTGACCGCAGGCTGGCCGGTCAGATTGAACGGCGCCGAGAACGGGGTGAACCGTGCCACGCCGTTGAAGGTCCAGATTGTTCCCTTCCCGGCATACTTGCCGACCGGAAGCGGCTGGGCCGCGAGAACTGGGGTGAGCAGAAGATCATGCGAATCGAAGATCGAGTTGATCTTGCCGGCAACTTTGGACTCAGCGTCTAGTGAGGCCTGAAGGCGCTTGTCGCTGATCAGACTCCCGAGCTTGGCCATTCCCTTTGTTCGGCTCTCAAGCGCGTCGAAGTTCTCCACCGCCTTCGCATCGTCGCCAATCCCCCTTAGGTACCGCGGAATGAAGGCAGGAATTACCGACCCCCACTTCGGGTCCTCTCCGGTAGCGGAATGACCCAATCCCTCTAGTACGCCGACGATCCGCGCCAGAGCGGCCTTCTGGTCCTTGCCAACTGGCCCGGGGAGTGGAGTCTTCGTTGAGAAGGCGATTCGTAGCTTGCCTGGGTCTGATCCCACGGCATCTACAAACGGGCTCTCGCCCGGGGCCCTGTCCCCTGTGACGTCCAAGAAGAGCGCGGCATCCATCACTGTCCGAGCGAGTGGTCCGTAGACAGAGAGCCCATGCCAAGCCTCCTGCTTTGGTGCGAGTGGAACCCGTCCACGCTGGGTCTTAATCCCAAACAGGCCGCAGCACGCGGCAGGAATCCGGATTGAGCCGCCGCCGTCACTGCCGAGCGCCACCGCAGCAAAGCCAGCTGCGACAGCAGCTGCCGAACCGCCGCTAGAGCCGCCCGGGGTATGGGAAGTGTTCCAAGGATTCCGCGTAACACCAAAGGCATCGGTCTCAGTGAATGGCCACTGAGTCAGCTCCGGGACATTGGTCTTGCCAATAATCACCGCTCCGGCATCGCGCAGCCTCTTTACGACCTCAGCGTCAGCGGTCTTCGGGGTCTTGTCTGTGGCATTTGTTCCCACGAGCGTGGACTGGCCAGCAACGTCAGTGTCGTCCTTGATGGCAACCGGGACACCATTGAGCGAACCGCCTCCATCTGACCGGGCCGCGTCAGCAGCAGCTGCGTCGGCGAGCGCTTGGTCTCTGAGCACAACGCGAAAGCTGTTCAACAGTCCGTCGTGACGATCAATTCGGTCAAGAGCCGCCTGAACAACCTCGACTGAGGAGACATCACCATTCCGGATCATCTCTGCTTGAACAGCGGCACCTGCGAATGCGAGATCTGTTGAGTTCATGGGTCGGAGGTTACCGCCGATGTCAAGAGTTGGGAAGATCACAGATATGAGTCAGAGCATTCCGCCAGAGGCCCGCATCGTAGGAGCACCCCCAGCCTCGCTTGCTGAGATCGCCGTATGTGATCAGCTCGTCGGCCTCGCAGTGAGTCGAGGACTTGCCATGCAGCGGGTCAAACTGTGGGTTAGGGCCGATCGCAGGCCAATCCTCTGTCTAATGGGAGTGTTTGTTGTCGCCGGCGCCGCTCTGATGTCAACGTCGCCGCTTGCGAGTGGATTTTTCTTGGTGATCCTCCTTGCTGCGTGGGCGGCTGAGGCCTCCGGGCGGACCAGCCCTCTCTCCATTTGCGCACGCAAGTCAGCTACCCAGGACGCGCTCAACCGCGGGCCTTACAAGGCTAATAGCAAGCGCGTGCTGCTTCTGGTCAGGTCTGACACACCGCGCAAGCGCGGCACACTGACGGGAGCCGTTCTGGACCGGGCTTGGCCCGTCTTGGGGATCTCGACGGTTGCGCTGCTGGTCATCGCGGCTACCGAAGCAATTGCGGATTCCACGCCTCAGACGCTGAGCGCACTAGCACTCCTTCCCGTGCTCGCTGCGGTTATTTGCATCGGAGCCGTCGTTCTCTCTCCCAACACGCGCGAAGGGGACTCTCTAAAGACATCTGGAATCCTCCTCGCTCTAGACGCTGTCGACGGGCTCAAAGAAACCGACCGGATCGTCTTCGACCTACTCATCCTCGGCGCTGGCACAGAGGGTCGTGACCGCCGTGTTCTCAAGCGACATCAAACCTGCGATGGCGCCTGTCGGACTTGGGAGTTTGAATCCGGCACGGCGATTATCGCCGCGGCCAAGAGCCTGAACGACCGCTAGTTACAGCTCCGAGGCCGCAATCGCTTTCGCGATGGCATCAAGTGACTCGGGGTTTTCAGCGCTAGATAGGTCGCCTGGGTCTTCGCCGATCGCCACAGCTCGAACTGCCCGTCTGAGGATCTTCGCTGAACGAGTCTTTGGCAGCGCAGGGACTCTCACCACCCGTGACGGGGCGAATGGCCGGCCTAGCTCAGCCGCCACAAGTTCGCGCAGGCGCGGCGAGACGTCCTCGCCATCAGGGTCAACTGGAACCCAGAAACACCAGACCGCCTCTCCCTTTGTCTCGTGAGGAACGCCGACAGTGGCAGCCTCGGCTACAGCAGGGTCGGAGACCAACACTGACTCAACCTCAGAAGGACCCAGTCGCTTGCCGGCCACATTGATCGCCTCATCAGACCGGCCATAGAGGAACCACTGACCGTCGGTGTCAACCATTGCCCAGTCGCCGTGCCGCCAGACCCCGGGGTACATGGTCCAGTAGGACTCCAAGTAGCGCTCTCTGTCGCCCCATACACCGCGCGTCATCCCAGGCCATGGCGACTTGCACACCAGTTCGCCAACTTTGCCCCTCAAGGGATTGCCTTCAGGGTCAAACACATCCACGTCCATCCCTAGGCACGCCCCGCCAAGGGTGCAAGCCTTCAAGGGCTCCACCGGATAGGGCGAGAGGAAGCAGGCTCCAACCTCAGTCCCGCCTGAGATGTTGATGATTGGCACTCGACCCCCGCCAACCTTGTCCGACAGCCAGATGTATGGCTCGGGGTTCCACGGCTCGCCAGTCGAGCCAAGAATGCGCAGGTTTGGAAACTTGTGTCCATCCACCCACTCGTCTCCTTTGGCCTTCAGCGCCCGGATCAACGTCGGCGAGATACCCAGAACCGCCACGTCATGCCGCTCTGCCGTCTCCCAGACGCGACTCGGTGTCGGATAGTCCGGGGACCCTTCAAGCATCACCATGGCTGCCCCGTTAGCGTGCGCGCCGATCATCGTGAACGGGCCCATGATCCAGCCCATATCGGTGATCCACTGGAAGTGATCGCCGGCCTTGACATCAAGCGCATACGCAGCCTCGCTGGCGATCTTCACCGTGAAGCCGCCGTGAACATGAACAGCTCCCTTGGGCTTACCTGTGGTCCCCGAGGTGTAGGCGAGCATCCACGGGTCCTCTGCCGCCGTGTCGTGCGCGGCCCGGCCGTCGTGCCCATTGCCGGCGTCGAGGAACCTGTCCCACAGCATGTCCCGCTCTTTGTGCAGCTGGGGTGTTGCGAAGCCACTCCGTTCAAGAACCACAACCCGCTTCACCATCGGGCAGCTCAGGAGGGCCTCGTTCAGCGCTGGAAGGAGCTCAACGGGCTTGCCCTTGCGCCAGGAGCTTGCAGCTGTCAGGACCGTGTGGGCATCAGAGTCTTGGATTCTGGAGGCGATCGCACCAGCGGCAAACCCAGAGAAGATTGGGAGATAGAGCGCCCCAACCTTCGCCACAGCGTAGGCGGCAATTACAGCCTCTGAGACCATTGGCATGAAGACCGCGACAGAGTCCCCTGGCTTGACACCATCCGCCCGCAAGGCGGCGGTCAGCCGGTCAACCTCAAGCGCCAGCTGAGCAAAGGTCAGGCTGGTGACTGTGCCGTCCTCCTCCTCAGCAATTAGGGCCGGTTGGAGCGAGCGCTCTGGATCCTCCCGCCAGCGGTCTACGCAGACGTCCGTCAGGTTGATCCGACCATCCGCAAACCAGCGCGTCCACTCAATGCCATCAGAATCATCAAAGGTTGTCGCGTAAGGAGTGTTGAACGGGATCCCAAGATCGTCAACAACAAGGTCCCAGAACTCTTTCGGGTTGGCGGCCGACCAGGCGCGCATCTGTGTGATGTCAGCGCAGCCTGCTTTGCCCATCAGGCGGGCAACGTTGGTGTCGGCGGCAAGCACCGGGTCAGGGGTCCAGACAAACTGCTCCATGACTTCTAGATCCTAGACCTGCCAAGCATGTGGCAGCCAACTGCGAGAATCAGTCGTCGCGGCTGCGGCTCTTGGAGTTATCCGCCGTGTAGCTGCTCCCGCCGGTGGAGGCATGGCCGGACACAACCTTGATCTTGCCGTCTGGGCCGACCTCAGTTACCAACGGGGCGGCATTACTGCTGCTTGAGGAAGCGGCCTTGGCTGCCTTACCGTCCGGAGTCAAGTCATAGCCGGCGTCAGCAGAGGCACCAGAGAGCAGAACCTTTTCTGTCGCGAGCCCCTCGACAGCCCAGCCAAGCAGGGCGGCGATCATCAGTCCCACAATGGCAAGCACAACAATTCGGCTACGCGTGAACTCAAGCATCTAGTTGACGTTATCTCCGAAGTCGCCATCATCCCGCAGGTCAAGCTCCTCATCGTTGTGCTCGTCGTCCCTCACGCCCCCTGAAACGAGCACCAGTGCTCTCGCTCCCGTAATGCCATCAGTCCGGTTAGTCAACTCAACCGACCCATTCCAGATCTCCATGATCTCTCTGGCGATAGCGAGGCCCAGTCCTGTTCCTTCCGACCGATCTGCGCCAGCGGAGCCCCGGGCGAAACGCTCGAAGACACGTTCCTCCTCTCCCGTCTGAAGCCCCGGCCCACGGTCAGTGATCTCGATACCACCCGCTACTGCACCAATCTCAATCGGTCCCTTTCCGTGCGAGTAGGCGACGCTGTTTTCCACCAGTGCGTCAATCACCCGGTCAAGGTCTTCCTGCGCGCACATCCCATAGCGTCTACCCCAAGGTGGGGCACCCTTGACGTTGATATCTATCCCCGCTGTGGCAGCGTTCGGCCGCCACCTGGAGGCCACCGATTCGGCGTATTGAGGCAAGTCAATCCTTGTCGCTACAACCTTCCTGTCACGAAGCTGACTGAGGAACAGCAACTGGTCGATGGTGCTGTTGATGCGCGTGAACGCAGCGTTTGCTTTGGCCACCTCAGGTTGAATTTCCGGAGATTCCGCTACGAACACAATCTCTTCCACCGCTGTTCGCAGAGCTTGCAGAGGCGTTCGGAGCTGATGCGACGCATCCGCAACAAAGTCGCGCTGGGAGTTGAACATCCCGATCAATCGGTCGAGCATGTTGTTGAGGGCGACTGCCAACGCTCGCTGCTCTCTTGGACCCTCGATCGCGGCTCGTGCGTTTAGATCACCGAGGTAAACGCGCTCAGCTGTCTTTTCCAATCGCCTCATTGGACGCGAGAGCTGGTTGGCGATCAGCCAGCCAGCCGCAAGACCTAGCAGCAGGACGAGCAGCCCGATCGCGACCAATCCAACCACTGCCCTGTTGACTGAGTCTGTAATGACCGTTGAGTCCTGCGTGATACGGACGGCTCCAACCGTCTTGCCAAAGTGGATGACCGGCACGGCAGTAGCGAGCATGTCCCTATCCATCGTGTTTGAGTGGCGCTCGATCTGCACCACATCACCCCCAATGGCGGCCTTGACCTCCGGCCGAGTCGAATAGTCAGCACCCGAACGGCCGGGACCTGAGCTGTCGGCCAGGGTAAGCCCGGTTTTGTTGAAGACCATGACGCGCCCCTTTGCAGTGGCCGCGTTTGTCTTCACGAGCTCGTCAAGGTTTGCCAGCTGCGGCGGCTCAATGCTGTCGTTGGCAGCCGCAGCCGTGCTCTGAGCCTGCGAGAGAGCCTGTGCCTTGGCATCCGACCGAATTCGGTCAACAACGTTGATACCGAGAGGAACCTCGAGCGCGACAATCGCGAGCACAAGGATGTAGGCGAGAGCCCACAGAAGCCTCGCCCGGAGACTCAGACTGCTTCCAATTCCTCGGCCGAAGCGAACCTGAACCCAACACCGCGAACGGTGAAGAGATACTTGGGCTCCGCCGGATCGTCATGGAGTTTGCGGCGCAACCAGCCGATGTGAACATCAAGGGTCTTGGTCGAGCCGAACCAGTTCTCGTCCCAGACATCAGCCATCAGCTGCTCCCGCGTCACGACCTTGCCTGAGTCCTCAAGCAGACGCCTGAGCAGCTCAAACTCCTTGTGGCTAAGCAACATACGCTCACCACCGATGGTGGCCTCATAGCGGTCAAAGTCGACGTGTAGATCACCAATGGCGACCGGCCCCCGTGATTCAACCGTGGCGCGTTTTTGGTTCAGTCTCGAAATCTCGATCAGCCGTTTGATGCGCTGAATAACAGTCTCTGTCTCGCGCGTCCCCTTGACAATGAAATCCCATGCGCCAAGCTTGTCGGCCATTCGAGCGCTCTCATCGGTGCTATCGGCGGAGAAGATGAGGATCGGAACGTGCCCGCCGGACTTGCCGCGAATCTCTGCGGCAAGCACAAGCCCACCCTCCGGGTCATCGGGGAGTCCGAGGTCCAACAGAACGAGGTCTGGCAAAGCACTGTGCGCGAGGATGCCGCGCGTTTCCTTGACCGTACGCGCCGTAGTGACCTCGAACCCAGCCCGTGTCAGCTGCCGAGTAAGCCCTGCGCTGATGTCAGGTTCGTCCTCTACAAAGAGAATGGTTCCTTCTGATCCCGCTTGAAGTTCCATAGGTGGGGACTCTACACCCAACGCTGACCGTTTCCGCGGCCGTTGAGGCACTCACAGGACTCTCTTACGTTTTTACTCAACAATGGACATCGGCTGGAAAGGACTTACTAACGGCCTTCCAGACTGTGTGAAGCAAGACAGTCCAAGGCCGATAACAGGAGAAAAAATGTTCAGCAGTAAGACAGGAATCGCAGCAGGAGCAACAATTGCAACCGTTGGCGCATTCGCAGCGGTCGGGATGGGCGCAGCCAATCCCGGCATGGCCGGAAAGACCGTTGCTCAGTCCGATGTGATCAAGACCGAAGTCCAAATAATCCGCCGGACGATTCACCTCCGGGCTAAGCCAAGAGCACATCCTCTGACTGCACCAGTAACAACGGGAGGGACAACTTACGCTGCAGCAAATCCTCCAGCGCAAACAGCCACCTACCGATCGACGCCAGCAGCGACCACTCCAGCGCCAACCGTGAGCACACACAGCAGCGGCGGGTACTCATCTGAGGGCGAAGACGGATCAGGCGACGATAGTGCTCGACACAGTGAACAGGAAGGCAGCGATGGCTGACCCAGCACCGAGACCCAGAGAAGCAAGGCCAAGACAAGTCCCAGCGCGGCCAAAGCGGATCGGCCCCAAGCCTGTCTTCGCCGCCGGCGTGGTCACATTTGTAACCTTCACCTCCCTGCTCGGATTCCAGGTTGCCGCAGGCAAGGACCCATCGCTTGGACACGGCTGGCAGAAGCGCAAAGTGGTCCATCACAAGGTCAAGAAGATCATCGTCACCAGGGTTTATGACGCCCCAGTGCCAGACAGCTACGGCGGCTACTCGAGCGACTACTCGTCATCCGGTAGCTCATCGAGTAATTCCTACGGAGGATCCGGTGGAAGCAGCTCATACTCGTCTCCAGCGCCAACCTATTCAGCGCCAACCTACTCAGCCCCCACAGTCTCTTCAGGGTCGTCTGGCGGCTGATCACCAATGGCCTTGCCTGAATACGACCTGCCGTTCAACGCCATGGGGTGCGGTATCCGCGTACTGGTTGGGCCAAGCACCCGACCCTCGGGCACACCGGCCGAGGCCGAGGCTGGAGCCGTGCGAGCGAGCATCGAACGGTTTGATCAAAGCCTTTCAAGATTTAACTCGGGCAGCGAACTCTCTCGACTGAACACAGACCCGAACGAAACTGTTCCCGCAAGTCCACTGTTGCGGTCCCTGGTATCAGCGGCAATCTGGGCGGCAGAGCAGAGCGATGGACTCCTAGACCCAACCCTCGTCGGCGAGCTGGAGGAGGTTGGTTACCTGGAGACATTCCGCAACGCCACCCCAGCACCGCTGGCCGAGGCACTGCTCTGCGCCCCACCGGCGCGGCCGGCGGCTGCCCGCCGGGACTCCATCTGGCGCGAGATCTACGTGGACCACAACGCCGGGACAGTCACACGGCCAGTGGGAGTGAGAATTGACTCTGGTGGAGTCGGCAAAGGCCTGGTGGCGGACGCCGCTGCGGCGATGCTCACCGACCGGGAGCGGTTCTGCGTTAACGCAGCTGGTGACATGCGCATTGGCGGACCAGACGCGTCAATCGACCCTTACCGCGTGACCATCGAAGATCCATTCGGCGGGGACCACCTCGTAGTTATCAAAGTTGGTCATGGAGCCGTTGCCACATCGGGGATCGGTTCCCGGATCTGGAAGACCGATTACGGCTACGCCCACCACCTGCTTGACCCGTCCACCGGACAACCGGCATGGACTGGGATCGTCCAAGCCACTGCGATGGCGCCAACTGCGCTTGAGGCTGAGACTCGCGCCAAGCAGGTTCTACTGGGTGGCCCTAAAGCCACCTCGATACTTGAACTCGACGGCGGGGTAGCCCTCTTGGATGATGGCACTGTGGAGCTCTACGGACCTGTGGCAACGGCGATGGAGCGACGTCACCTGAGGCTCGTTCATCCCTCTAATGCGGATGCAGCTTGATTCCGCTCGCTCTGACTAACCCGGATCCGTTCAAGTACAGCTGGTGGCTCGCAAGTCGAGCAGCCGGGATCACTGCGCTTCTCTTCGTCACGCTGTCGACAATCCTTGGCCTCGTGATGGCAAGCGGAATCATCAATAAGCGCGGTCTAAAAGCCAAGTTGATGCCAGCCCACGAATACCTTGCGCTCTTCTCCGTCTTGATGATCGTGGTCCACGGAGTAACGCTGCTGGGGGACAAATGGCTTAAGGCCTCAGTGGCCGGGATCGCCGTTCCTGGTGTGATCGGCTACCGGCCTTTCTGGGTTGCCATCGGGATCGTTGCTGGGTACACCACAATCCTCTTGGCTCTTTCGTTCTATGCCCGCAAGTTGATCGGGGTCAAGCGTTGGCGGCTGATGCACCGTTTCATCATTGTGGTTTGGATCATGGGCGTCGTACATTCACTCGGGGCTGGAACCGACGCGGGCACGATCTGGCTCCGAGCTATCATCCTTGCCAGTGTCGCTCCAGCCCTTTTCCTCACCCTTTACCGCTGGCTCCCGGAGGGCAACCGGGATAGAGACATCAGCGCACCAGGCACCCACGGTGACACCGTGATCGTCGACTCCCACGGTGGACGACCAGCGCGCGCTGGCACTGAAACCCAAGTCACTATTCCGGCCCCTCTCAATAGGGATCTACAAAGGGGTCCCGGCCGATGACGTCAACTCTTGTCATTGGCGGTGGCCTTGCGGCACAACGCTGTATTGAGGCACTCCATCGTGAGGGCGCAGAAGGCCCCATCACGATGGTCTCCGATGAACCAAGCCTCCCCTACGACCGCCCGCCGCTCTCCAAGGAAGCTCTGTCGGGCGACGAGTTCCCTGACACAAGCTTTCGCACAGCCGAGTGGTACGTGGAGCACGGCGTCGAGCTTGTCCTCGGCGATCCGGCTACCGACCTAGAGACTGGCTCCGGCACCGTCTGGCTCGCATCAGGCGCTCAGCACTCTGCCGACCGCATTCTTCTGGCAACAGGTTCACGCGCAAAGATGATTCCAGGCTTTGATGCCTTCCTCAACTCCCATGTGTTGAGAAGTGCCGCTGATGCACGACTCCTCCGCGATGCCCTTGTTCCAGGCACCAAGCTGACCATCATCGGCGCGGGCTTCATTGGACTCGAGGTTGCCTCCACAGCGAGAAAGCTGGGCGTCGAGGTCACGATCATCGAGGCAGAAGACATTCCCCTACGCGGGATACTTGGACATGAGCTCGGCACCTGGCTGGCTGCCTGGCACCGGCGCGAAGGCGTCGACCTTAGGTGCGGCACCGGAGTGGCAGCGGTCAAGGGTGAGCGAGTCGCCGAAGCTGTCGTTCTATCCGACGGGAGTGAGATCCCACTCGATCACCTGCTTGTCGCCGTTGGCGCGGCGCCTAACAGCCAGTGGCTTGAGAGCAGTGGACTCAACGTTGAGAACGGGATTCGCTGCAACGCAGTTGGACAAACCGATGCGGAAGGAATCTGGGCAGCTGGCGATGTCGCCTGTCACTGGAATGACCGACTTGGTCGACACCATCGCACTGAGCATTGGGAAGCCGCCGGTGCCGAGGCACGCGCTGTTGCCAAGGACATGCTTGGCCTTCCCGCTGGAGCCGAGCCGATGTCCTCGTTCTGGTCAGACATGTACGGGGTCAGGCTCCAGCATCTGGGCAAAGCATCTGACACTGATCGCCTTGAGATTGATGGTGAGACCGACAGCCTCGACTTCGAAGCGATTTGGTACGACGGGGACACCCCGACAGCAGCACTAGCGGTCGGTCGCCCCCGCTCCCTCCCCGCGCTACGCAAGCTCTTTACCGTCCCTACGCTCAAGCCGTAAGAAAGGCAGCAATGTCACTACGACCCGTAATTGATGAATCCGCATGCGCGCTCCACGGAGACTGCGTTGAGGTAGCCCCACAGGTCTTCCGCATCGACGACATCGCAGTCGTCATCGGAACCGGACCAGACGACCTGATCCTTGAAGCCGCATCAGTCTGCCCCTCCGTCGCCATTGCCGTTTTTGACGATGACACGGGTGAGCAGGTCTACCCCTAACTAAGGGGATCAGACGGGACGAACGGGGCCACGGCGCGGCGCGCGCGTGCGAACCCGCCGTTCGGCCTGAGCAAAACGCACGACCAAGTCAGCGCGCAGATCGTCTGGCTCAACGATCGCGTCAATCACTAGCTCCGATGCCAGCCTGAGCAGATCAATGTCTGCGGCGTACTCATCCCTAAGCTCAGCAGTGACTCGTTCTCTCTCCTGGGGATCCTCAATCGCCTGAAGTCTGTTCAGGTGGACTGCGTTGACAGCAGCTTGAGGCCCCATCACTGCGATCGACGCACCAGGCAGCGCAATCACGCCATCGGGTTCGAACGCAGGACCGGCCATCGCGTAGAGACCGGCGCCGTAGGCCTTGCGTACGACAACGGAAATCTTGGGAACAGTTGCCTCACTCAGAGCGGAGATCATCTTCGCCCCATGGCGAATGATTCCCTCACGCTCAACCTTGGTTCCGATCATGAAGCCCGGAACGTCAGCGAGAAACAGAATTGGCAGTCCGAAGGCGTTGCACAGGCTGATGTGGCGGGCGGCCTTGTCGGCGGAGTCCACGAACAGAACTCCCCCCTTCACCTTGGGTTGGTTGGCCACAATGCCGATTGGCTTGCCGTTGAGCCGAGCGAAGCCGACAAGCAGCTCTTTTGCCCAGCGGGCGTGAATCTCGTGGAAAGAGTCAGCGTCAATAACTGCCTCAAGTAGTTCGCGCATGTCAAATGGCTGGTTCTCATCGTCGGGGACGACTCCACTCAGTGTTTTGCGCGAGGGCTCAACGGGATCAGCAATGGAAGCAGGGTCCTCCCACGATGTCGGAAGGTAGGAGAGATGCCGCTTGGCAACTTCGATTCCCTCGGTGTCGTCCTTGACGAGCATATGACCACAGCCCGAAACGCCGGTGTGCATCTTGGCTCCACCCATCTCCTCAAGGGTGACCGTTTCCCCAATCACCATCTCGGCCATTCGTGGGGACCCGAGGTACATCGACGCGTTGCCCTCACGCATGATCACCACATCACAGAAAGCTGGGATGTAGGCACCGCCGGCAGCACTTGGGCCAAACAGAACACAGACCTGCGGAACAACACCGGATAGCTCCACCTGGTTGAAGAAGATCCGTCCAGCGCCACGACGGCCAGGGAACATTTTCACCTGATCAGTGATCCGAGCTCCCGCTGAATCAACGAGGTAGACAATCGGGATCCGCCGTTCCATTGCACGCTCTTGGATACGAAGAATCTTCTCGACAGTTTTGGCGCCCCATGAGCCGGCCTTGACAGTTGGGTCGTTTGCCATAACCGCAACTGGGCGTCCGTCCACCGTGCCAACCCCGGTCACGACACCGTCGGCCCCAAGGCCATCCTCTTCCCAGTTGGCAAGCAGTGCTTCTTCCACAAATGACCCGTCGTCGAGCAGCAGGGAGACCCGTTCCCGGACGGGAAGTCGCCCCTGCTCAAGCGCTTTCTCACGGTGCCGCTCAGGGCCCCCGGCCAGACTGCGTTCGATCGCTTCGCTGACTGTGCTGTCGTCACTCATCACTGCGGAGCCTAACCGCACCCCGCAAATCGCCGATGCGGCGGTAGGCTGCCGCCATATGAGCCATATTCGAATTGAGGACCGTGAATCGGTCCGCCACCTGATCTTTGACCGTGCCGACAAGCGCAACGCCATGAACTCAGAGTTCATCGCTGACCTCGATGCCGCACTGCTGGACACGCAGAACGATCCTGCGATCCGCTGCGTTGTCATCCGCGGCGACGGACCAATGTTCTCCGCTGGGGTCGACACGTCGACCCTGAGTGACTTCTCCGGTGGGCTATCGAAGCTGCGTCCCACCCGCGAAGCAATGATCCGTGCCTTCAACCGCTGTGAGGAGATGACCAAGCCGGTGATCGCTCAGGTTCACGGAGCAGCCATCGGAATGGCGATGGAACTGACTCTCGCCTGCGACATGCGCGTCACAGCTGATGATGCAGTCTGGAGCCTGCCTGAGACCCGCATCGGCCTTATTCCTGATGTTGGAGGATCCGCTCGCCTTCCGGCAATCGTTGGACTGGGCCGCGCGAAGGAGCTGATCATGACCGGCAAATTCATCAATGGTGATGAGGCCGAGCGGATCGGCTTGGCCAACAGATCGGTTCCCGCAGAACAGCTGGACGAAGCCGTCCAGACACTTGTGGACGAACTTTTGGGATGCGCACCGATCGCAGTCGGCCTTGCCAAGCGAGTCCTTGACTCCGTCGCGAGACCAAACCTGTCGCAGAATCTTGAACTCGAGGTCACGGCCCAAACCGTCTGCGCTGCCACCGAGGATTTCATTGAAGGGGCCAACGCCGTCAACGAGCGCCGTCAGCCCAACTTCAAAGGCTCCTGATGCGCGTAGTCGTAATTCCGCGCAATGGGGGACCGGATGTTCTAACTGTTGAGAACCAGCCCGATCCCACCCCAGGTCCGGGCGAGATACTGATTGGCGTCGCTGCTGCCGGCGTGAACTTCGCGGACACGATGGCACGCGCCGGTCTATACGACGATGCTCCCGACCTGCCGGCGATTGTCGGATATGAGGTTGCCGGGACAGTTATTGACCACGGACTTGGAGTAGACGTCGCAACGCTTCCACTTGGAATGCGAGTTATGGCAGGAACGCGATTCGGTGGCTACGCCGAGAAGGTCTGCGTTCCAGTTGCGGACGCCCTCCCACTGCCAGATCGCTTCAGCTTTGAGCAAGGCGCCGCCTTCCCGGTCAACTACGGCACGGCATGGGCTGGTCTGCTCGGTTACGGATCACTTCGCGCTGGCGAGAAGGTCCTGATCCATGCGGCAGCTGGTGGCGTCGGGATTGCGGCAACGCAGATAGCCAAACGGACAGGAGCCGAGGTCTGGGGCACTTCCTCACCGAGTAAGCATGCGGCGATCACGGCCCAAGGGGTTGACCACGTCATTGACTACACCCAGAAGGGTTGGGAGACCGGTCTTCCTAAAATGGACCTAGTGATGGACGCCATCGGGGGCGAGTCACTCAAGCGCAGCTACAACCTCCTTCGCCCAGGCGGTCGCGTAGTGGCCTTCGGCGCATCGATCGTTCTGCCCGGCGACCGTAAGCGTCTCTCGGCTGCGATCCCCCAAGCGTTGAGGATGATCCGCGGCTTCAACCTGATGGACCAGATGGGTGACTCCAAAGCCGTGATTGGCCTAAACATGCTCCGCCTCTGGGATGACCGTGGAAGCCTCGAGCCGTGGACTACTCCTCTGATGGCGATGATCGCCGACGGAACAGTCAACCCAGTCGTCTCCGACTCAGTCCCGTTTGACAATGCTCCAGAGGCTCACCGCATCATCGCCGAGCGCAGGAACATCGGCAAAGTAGTTCTAATTCCCTGACCAGCTGTTCAGGACTCAGGCGACCAGTCCACCGGGCCGGCCACAAGAGTGTGACTACCTAGCGGCCTACCGAGCACATCGCCCACCCGCGAGACAGTTCCCAGCAGTGCATGTAGGTCTATCCCTGTCGCGACGCCCATCTCCTCAAACATTGAGACAAGGTCCTCGGTTGCAACATTGCCGGTGGCACCAGGTGGCACGGGGCAGCCGCCAATCTCGCCGAAGCTTGACTCAAACGAGGTAACTCCAGCCTGCAATGCGGCAACAGCATTGGCAAGCGCTTGGCCGCGAGTGTTATGGAAGTGAGCGGTCAGCTGAATACCTGGGAGAACCTCACGCGCGAGCTCGAAGAACTCCCTGACCTGGACGGGATTGGCCATCCCCGTAGTGTCCCCAAACCCAATCTCGTCAGCCCCCGCGTCAGCGAGGCGCGCGGCAAGCTCCACTACGCGTTCCGGCGCGACACGTCCCTCGTAAGGACAGCCGAAGGAGGTTGAGATGACAGCCTCTCGCCGCAGATCCTGGGCGCCAGCCATCGCGAGGACATCAGCCGCTCCGGCCAGTGATTCATCCACAGAGCGGTTGACGTTCTTGCGGTTGTGGGTCTCGGACGCAGAGAGGAAGACATTCACCTCATCAAATTTGTCCCGGCTATCGAGCGCTCGCTCCAAGCCCTTCAGGTTTGGAATTAGGACAGAAGCCGAGACACCCTCAGGGAGATCTACACCGGCGAGGACTTCCTCTGCGTCAGCCAGCTGAGGAATCACATCGGCCCTGACAAAGCTTGTTACCTCAATCCGCTTAAGCCCTGTCCGAGCGAGCGCGTTGATCAGCTCGATCTTGTCGGCAGTGGCGATTATCTCCGGCTCGTTCTGAAAGCCGTCCCTTGGACCGACCTCGCGGATGCTGACCAAGTTGGGGAGTGACATCTAGACCCTCAGGACATCGTGATGCCGCCGCTGACATTCAGCGTCTGGCCTGTAATGAATGAGGCTTCGTCACTCGCAAGGAATGCGATTGTGCCCGAGACCTCGTCAACCTCACCGGCACGACCCATCACGGTTGAGTCGATCATCCCCTGCTTCATCCGAACACCCATGTCGCCGTAGATCTCCGCAGCTGCGTTGAGCAGTGGGGTCTCAATTGGGCCTGGGGCAACCGCGTTGCAGCGAACTCCGTAGCGGGCGCCTTCACGGGCGATTGCGCGAGTGAAGCCAATCACTCCAGCCTTGGCAGCGCTGTAGACGGCATTGCCTGGTGAACCTGCCCTACCGGCCTCGCTGGCAACGTTGATGATCGATCCGGTGCCACGCTCCTGCATCGAGCCAAGAATCGCGTGGGTGAAGGTGAATGTGCCAATCAGGTTGATCCCAAGGACAACGTCCCAAACCTCTGGAGTGGTGTTGATGAAGTAACCGGGAAGGTCTGTGCCAGCGTTATTGACGAGGACATCGATCGGTCCAAGCTCCGCTACAGCCAACGCAACAGCAGCATTAGCTGCCTCGGGATCCGACACATCTGCCTGCACGGCGAAGGCTCCAAGGTCAGCTGCGACCTCGTTGGCCTTGTCCATGTTGACGTCAACAATTGCCACGCGCGCACCCTCAGCGGCGAGCCGGGCAGCGGTCGCAGCGCCAATGCCAGAGGCGCCACCGGTGATCAAAGCTGTCTTCCCTTCGAATCTATTCATTGCCAAAGCCTATACTGCGACGCCGTGGCTGACGCGATCGCAATCATCGGTGGAACCGGCGCTCTTGGGAGAGGCCTTGCAGCCCGCTTGGCTGTTGCTGGACGTGACGTCGTGATCGGCTCCCGTGACGCCAGTCGCGCAGCCGAGGTTGCCGCAAGCATCACTGGGCAAGGCGCTGTTACTGGGCTTTCTAATGTCGACGCGGCCGCAGCAGGAAACATCGTTTTTGTCTGCGTGCCGTTCTCCTCGCAGGCCGCCACCCTGAAGGAAATTAAGGGCTCACTTGCGGAGGGGACAATTCTTGTGGACGCGACAGTTCCACTGGCCACCAATGTTGGTGGTCCGCCCACCAGGACACTCGGGGTCTGGCAGGGCTCCGCAGCACAGCAGGCTGAGAGCCTTGTCCCTGCCGGCGTGACCGTTGTCGCCGGCCTTCACACAGTTAGCGCAGACCTCCTAGGCGATCTTGAGCACGACCTTGATGAGGACACGCTCCTCTGCTCAAACGACCGCGACGCGATCGCCAAGGTCGCCGAGATCCTCAACCTTGTTCCTGGACTGCGTTCGATCGACGCTGGACGCCTCGAACTTGCGAAGGTCACTGAACAGATGACCGCCCTGATGATCTCCATCAACATCCGCCACAAGGCGAGGACGGGCGTTCGTGTCACAGGACTCAACCCCGACGCCTGACGCACGTAGCAGCGTCGTCGTACTTGCTGGGGGCACCGGTGGCGCCAAGCTCGCAAGTGGCTTTGCTGCCCTTCCCGATGTCCGTCTAAGTGTCATCGCTAACACTGGTGATGACGTCTCCATTTATGGCGCACGCGTGTGCCCGGATCCGGACTTGATCATCTTCCACCTGGCTGGTCGCATCAATGAACGCGGCTGGGGACTTGACGGCGACACATTCCACGCAATGGCCCAGCTGGGTGAACTCGATGCCGAGAACTGGTTCCAGCTCGGCGATAAGGACCTCGCGATCGGGATCGACCGAGCGCAGAGGCTGGCTGAAGGACAGACCCTTACTCAGGCCACTGCTGCCCTCGCGGAGTCGTTCGGCATCGAGGCAGCGGTCCTACCCATGTGTGATGAACCCGTGGCAACCCAGGTTGTGGTCGGGGGCGTAGAACGCCCATTCCAAGAATTCATGATCGTTGACCAAGCCGCCGGCCCCGTGGAGGCCGTGGTGCTGGAGGGAATCGCTGCTGCTACTCCAACCCCAGAGGTCCTGTCAGCTATTGCCTCTGCTGACGTGATTGTGATCGGCCCTTCCAACCCGGCAATCTCGATTGGCCCGATTCTGGCTGTCCCGGGCATGACGGAGGCAATCCAATCAGCGAGGGCCCCAGTGGTCGCGGTCAGCCCCCTTGTCCATGGCAATGCGGTCAAGGGGCCAACGGAGGAGTTCCTTCGTGCGGCTGGCGTCGAACAGTCCGCCGCGGGGATCGCGCAGCACTACGCGGCGCTGATCGACGGGCTCGTAGCCGACCAGGACGTAGCCGACACACCAACGCTGTTGACAGATCTTCTGATGGAGGGAGAGGACGGCCGCCGGCGGCTCGCAGCCGAGACTCTCGCGTTCGCGATGGGCCTCGAGGGCGACGGGCGATGACCACCTTCGCAATCCTGCCGATGAAGTCACCCGAGGTAGGCAAATCGCGCCTCTACGGGGAGATCCCGGATGCTCAACGGCGGGCCCTAGCGGCGGCTATGTTCGCTGATGTTCTGGTGGCCCTAGGTCGCTGCAGTGGGATCGAAACCGTCGTTGTTGTTTCCGGTGATCCAGAGACAGCACGCATGGCCGGTCACCACGGCGCCGAGTGGCTAGACGACGCTGGAGCCCAAAGCCATAGCGCTGCGGCCTCAGTTGGCGTTACCTATGCGATCGCGAACGGAGCGGAGCGTGTGTTCCTTGTCCCCGGTGACTGCCCAGCGCTTGATGCAGTTGAGGTTGACGCGTTCCTGATCGAGCACAGATCCTCAACCGGCCTAGTTGTAGTTCCCGACCGGCATGGAACCGGGACCAATGCGCTTCTGGTCTGCCCACCCGATGCCATCAGTCCAGCATTTGGCCCGGGCTCACACGAGCGTCACCTTGGCCTCGCAGCCGACGCCTCAGTCGCCGGAAAGACAGTCTCTATTCCAAGCCTTGCGTTGGACATTGACACCGCGGAGGACCTAGTCGCGATGCGCGCCCATCTTCTCGGCTTCCATGGCGGAGCCGCGCACACCCGTGGTCTTCTGACGCAGATGGCGCAGGTGGCCGTTGACTGACGGGGGAATCCACATCCGTCCCCTCCCTTCCCCCGCAGAGGTGCGTCTGGGAACTGACATTGCCTCGCTTGCGATCAGCGCAGTTGGGCCTGACGGCTTCTCTAACGAGGACGTTGTAGTCATCTCCCACAAGGTCGTCTCCAAATCCGAGGGCAGCACACGTCTGCTTGGCGAGGTGACCCCGACTGTGGAAGCTGAGCGGATCGCCAAAGAGCAGGCGAGAGACCCTCGCCATGTTCAGGTCATCCTCGATCAGTCGCAACGGCTGATCCGTGCGGAGCAAGGCGTTCTGATCTCCCTAACCCACCATGGCTTTGTTTGCGCCAACGCTGGCGTTGACGAATCCAACTCTCCAGATGAGGAGACGGTCATCCTCCTCCCGGTTGACCCGGACGCTTCAGCCCGCCAAATCCGTGCTGATATCGTCGACCAGACCGGTCTCCCAGCCCCAGCCGTGGTGATCACCGACTCGTTCGGACGTGCGTGGCGCATTGGCCAAGTGGATGTCGCAATTGGATGCGCCGGCCTTGCCCCACTGGATGACTGGAGGGGCCGGAACGACCGCGATGGAAGAACGCTTGCGGCAACGGAAATCGGCATCGCCGACGCGGTCGCAGCAGCAGCAGATCTGGCTCGCTCGAAGGACTCTGGTCAGCCGTTCGTGCTCGTCTCAGGGTTGGCACGGTTCATCACCGCAGAAGATGGACCTGGTGCTGCCGCTTTACGGCGACCGGCTGACCAAGACATGTTTCTGCGCTGAGTCGGCTTACGAAGTGGAGTTCAGCCAGCTACAGCGAGCTGGCGGGCCCACTCTGCATATTCAGGCAGTGGGAGTGGGTACTCCTCCCGCAGGCCGTAGAGCGTGGTTCGCTCAGCAGCTGGCCTACCAGCCTTGTGGGCTGCGGCAATCAGATCCGTAGGGGACCTTCCAGTTCCGTGTTTACCGCCGGCCATCCGGGTGATCGACTCCTCCATCAGTGTTCCACCGAGGTCGTTGACACCCCAGTCGAGGGACTCAACTGCAGCCTCTAGGCCCATCTTGACCCAGCTGGCTTGGAGGCTCTTGATGCTGCGCCCGATCGCCAGTCTGTAAACAGCCGCATGACGGAGGTTGTCCTCCATAGTCATCTCAGTGATCCCATGACTGCGACCAAGCCGGGTCTGATCCGGGACAAAGGACAGCGGCACAAACTCGGTGATCCCGCCGGTGCGCTCCTGCAGGTCACGGATCACGTTCATGTGGCGAGCCAGACTCTCGGGGGTCTCAATGTGACCGAACATGACTGTTGCGGTTGACGGCAGGCCCGCACGATGCGACGCCTCGATGATCTCCACCCAGCGAGCCGCTGGCAGCTTGTTGGGGCTAATCCGGGCCCGGATGTCATCGTCGAGGACTTCCGCTGCGGTCCCTGGGACAGAATCAAGACCGGCGGCTTTTAGGCGAGCGAATGCCTCATCGGGCTCGATGCCCGCTACTGAGCAGATGTGGTCAACCTCCATCGGCGAGTACGCGTGAAGGTGGACCGTTGGGCTGATCTCCTTGGCGAGCTTGAGCCAGCGCGTGTAGTCCTCGATCCCCCAGTCCGGGTGAATCCCCGACTGGATGCACAGCTCGGTAGCACCAAACAGCAGCGCCTCCTTTACTCGGGCTGTGAACTCATCCTCCCCATATTCATAGGCCTCGGGGGAGCGTTTGCCCTTGCCAAATCCGCAGAAAGCGCAGCCAACCTGGCAAACATTGCTGATGTTGAGGTTCCGGTTGACAACGAAGGTGACCGTGTCTCCAACCATCACGGAGCGAAGGTCATCCGCAGCCTGGCGGATGTCCTCAACTGCCTCTGGCCGGACCTCCCTGAAGAGAGCCGTCAAGTCCTCGTCACTGAGGCGATCGCCGGCATGGGCGCGACTCACGATTCCAGCAATCTCGTCCCTCGGACGCACGGGGCCTGAGCTCAATCGCTCGCGGGTGGTCCGTGGCATGAAACTCGCGTGTGACTCGTGAATTACCTCTAGGACATCTGCATCAACCCAGTCGCTGTTGATGAAGCCGGAGTGAACACACAGCCGTTCGGTCAACGCGTGCCCGGTCTCGGCAAGGTCGCGGGCAACCCGCGTTGGGGATGGGAACGGGTGCTCCGGAGAGATGTGGTCACCGTTAGCTGAGAGTCCCCCAAGGTCATCTGCTCCGGCAGCAACAAGCTCAGGCCACCAATCAGCAAGGTTGGGAGGAATCTGAATGGCGACGTCTGGCATCCGCTCCCGCGTTGCCTCAACCAAGCCGACCATGTCCTCAACTGTCACCTCACATGCCCAGGCCGGAAGGTCCAGCGTCGGATGCGTTCCAATTCCAGTGCGCCAGTAGTCGTCTGCGGCAGCCTCAGCAATGTCAGCCGGTTCCTCCCCGTAGTACTTGCGGTGGGGAACAAAGTTCTGAAGGATCACCTCTTGAATGTGGCCGTACTCGGCGTGAACCTCGGCAATCGCATCCAGCGACTCAAGTCGCTCTGCGGGGGTCTCGCCAATCCCAACCAGAATCCCTGTGGTGAATGGAATGCGGAGCTCGCCAGCGGCACGCATGGTTGCGAGTCGTACGGCTGGGTCCTTCCCGGGCGATCCGGCATGGACCGCCTCAAGTAGCCGTGCTGCCGATGACTCAAGCATCAGGCCCTGTGATGCGGTCACACGGCGCAAACGGCCCAGGTCTTCGGCTGTCAGTGGCCCAAGGTTGGTGTGGGGCAGGATCCCTCGCTCCAGAGCCTGCTCACAGGCCCACACGACGTATGCGACGAAGTCTGGGTGCCCGAGGGCCTCAAGTCGCTCTTGGACGCCCTGAATGCTTTCTGGACGCTCTCCTGTGAGGACGAGTAGCTCCTTCACGCCCTGCCGTGCAGCGCGGTCAAGGATCCGCCCAACTTCCTCCGGGGGTTGTAGGTGCGCCTTGTGCGTTGCAAACGCGCAGTACTTGCAGTGGGAGGCACAGGAACGCGACAGTGACAAGGTCACGTTCTTGGAGTATGTGACACGGCCGGCCATCCGACCGCTCAGTCTAGGTGAGCGGCCGGGCCAGACGTGTACTCAGGACTGCTGGTTAGCCAGCAACGCTAGTTGACTCGGGCTTATCGCCTTCGCCAAGCAGCCACTGATATGCCGATGCGGCAAGCACTGCGCCAGCAATCGGACCAACGATGTAAAGCCAGAAGTCAGGGAAGGTCCCTGACGCCAATGCTGGGCCAAGCCAACGCGCCGGGTTGAATGAACCACCGGTTGCGGGACCAAGCACCATTACTGCGACGCCAAGGCTGAGGCCAATGGCAAGCGCTGCATTAGTTGGCGATGCGTCCTTGGTGACAGTCGTCGCCATGATCGCCCAGACCAGGACAAAGGCGCCAAGAGCTTCAGCGATCAGTGCAAGCCAAGGGCTGCCGCCATGGAGATAGGCGTTGCTCACATGAGCAGCGCCGTAATTGACAACCTCGCCACGTCCCGTGAAGAAAGCCTTCATGAGGAAAGCACCGGCAATACCGCCAAGAAGCTGGGCAACAATGTAGCCACCGGCGTCGCGTTGGCTGATCTTCTTGATCGACCACATTGCGATTGTCACCGCTGGGTTTACATGCGCGCCTGAGATCCGGCCGATCCCAAAGACGATCGCCATCAGGAGGAACCCGTGGAGGAACCCAAGGTCAGTGGCAGAAAGCGACTTGTCGCCTGTACCCCAGACATCAAGCAACCCGCAGATGAAGGCAACTAGGAAGAACGTCCCTACAAACTCAGCTACATAAGGCTTGATTTCACTCTGTTTCATTACGGCATCTCCTTTTATTGCTGTACAGAAGGCACCTTCTTTTTCGACGCGCGACGCTTGTGTCCTCCCATCCCTACTGTTGCTTGGGTGACCACCCGTTCTCTGACAGCAGCGCTCGTGACCGCATGTGTACTGGCGTTGACAGCCTGCGGGGCAACAAATTCGCCGACCAAGGTGGCCAGCGCAACAGTGCTGCTCGACTGGACCGCAAATCCGGCCCACAGTGGAATACTCACCGCGCTGGCCAAGGGCTTGGACCGGAAACAGGGTGTTTCGGTCACCCTGCACACGCCCAGTTCGTCGGCCGACGGAGTCCGCCTCTTGCTTTCCAAGCGAGCCGATCTGGCCGTGATGGACATCCATGACCTTGCAATCGCCAGAGAACGCGGGCGCGACCTTGTTGCTGTGATGGCAATTGTTGGCCACCCCCTTGCCGCCTTGATCGCCAGTCCAGAGATCAAGCGCCCCGCAGACCTAGTGGGCAGAGATGTCGCCGTTACTGGCGTCCCCAGTGACGCGGCAGTCACCAAAGCAATCATCCAAGGTGACGGCGGCGATGCCTCCAAGGTGACATTGCGCAACACGGGGTTTGGGGCCATCGCAGCCCTACTTGGCGGTAGGACCTCAGCAGCAATCGGGTTCTTCAACGAGGAAGGTGTCGCGGTTACAACCAAGCATCCTGGCTACCACGTCTTTCGGCTAGATCAGTTTGGAAGTCCCGCCTACCCGGAGCTGGTGCTGGTCACCACTCGCCAGAAGCTTGATTCCGACCCTGATCTTGTTGCTGGTGTCGTGAGGGCCTTCATCGCCGGGACTGAGCTGGCCGAGGCGGACCCAGTGCAGGCCGACCTAATCGTCAGGCACAAGATCGGCGCGGGCGACCCAAAACTCTTCCCAGCCCGCATGAAGGCCGCTCTTGACGCGATCCTGCCTCCCGACGGAAGTGCGGGGTCGCTTGACCCCAAGCTTTTGGCTCAGTGGGCAACTTGGGAGCTCTCGTCAGGTCTTGTGACATCCAAGCCCGATGTCACCGCCGCATTTGATGCTCGCTTTGTGAACTGATCAGTTATCGGGAGATGAACTGAGCAGAGCGTCAACCAAGGCGCCGGGCTCGCGGTGCATACGCGACCGCGGGACAACCTTGGTGATTCCAGCTTGGATCCCTAAGTCACGGCTATCGGGATCCACATGGCTGTGGTACCCCAGTAACGCGATGTCATCAAGAACTCCTGACTCCTTGACCTGAGCGAGCTCTGCAAGCCGCTCGGTAACCGAGTCGGTGAGGTCCACTATCACGCAGGCAGCAGCGGGAGCCTCGGCCTCCAGGGCCTCCACGCCTGAGCACATCGCGGCGGAGTGGCCTGTGGCGACGAGGGCTCCAACAAGGCTTGAGCCAAACAGAAGATCAGGGGTGAAGACGACAACCTTGGCCATGGTGGCTCTTCCCAGCTACTGGCCGCGGATGTCGCGCATCCGGCTGGTCACCGACTCGGGGCGACCCCAGTCGTGCGTGACCTCAACCCGTCCAACGCGAACTCCGCGCTCCACGAGTTCGCCTTCGATCCCGACGTTGTCGAGCAACCGCAGGGCACTGCGCACAGCTGGGACAGCTGCGGCGTGGCCGAACTTGTTTGCCACTGGAATGCGCCAGTGCCAGTCATGTCGGCTGTACGGCTGTGCGTTACAAGTCACCAAGAGAGTGGCCGCCTCGATGTAACGCGGCTCGTCGTGAATTCGGAGGTCGAGCTCAAGGTCGGTCCAGTCATCTGGCAGTGCCGATGTAATCCGGTCAAATTCGGTCAGGAGACTCATACAAGGCTAAGGCTAGCGAGCCGCGGAGCCGAAGATCAGATTCACCCAGAAATGCGCAATAGGAGAAACGCGTTCAGCCCAATGATCGCCGCGGCCACCATCACTGCAGACGCTGTCGTGATGCGACTGACAGTGAATGTCCCCATCAGACTCCGATCTGAGGTGAAACGGACGAGTGGGATCAACGCGAATGGGATCCCGAAGCTAAGGACAACCTGGCTCAGTACTAGAGCTGCGGTTGGGTCAACACCGATCGCTAAGACGATCAACGCTGGGGCAAGCGTTACAAAACGACGGACAAGGACGGGGATCTTCCGTCCCGTGAAGCCAGCCATGACGACCTGGCCCGAGAACGTCCCCACGCTCGCCGATGCGAATCCCGAAACCAGAAGGGCGAGAGCGAATGCCAATGCCGTTCCCTGACCAGCTACCGAGGCGTACGCGTCGTGAGCCTTAGGGAGCGTGTCTACCGTGGACTGAGGTAGCGGATGAAGCAGCGTGGCGGCGACCCACAGCATCGCGAGGTTGACCACGCCGGCAATGCCGAGAGCAATGAGGACGTCAGTCCTTGTCGCCTTCAGCAACCGTTCCCTGATGGTGTCGTCGGCTCCGGCTGCGCGACGAGCTGCCAGCGACGAATGCAGGTAGATCACATGGGGCATGACGGTTGCGCCGAGGATGCCCACTGCCAACAAGACCGAATCCGGTCCGTCGAGGTGTGGCTGAAATCCATCCAGCGCCGCACCGAGGTCACCGCCGGCCCTGAACGCTGAATAAAGGAATCCGGCGAGAATGACGCTGAGCATCCCGACAATCACGATCTCAAAGCGTCTGTGCCCCCTTCGCTCCAGTTCAAGCAGAGCTGTGGCAACGAGCGCCGCTATCAAGCCTGCTGGAAGAGCGGGAATGCCAAACAGCATGTCCAGTGCGATTGCAGACCCGACAATTTCGGCCAGATCAGTTGCCATCGCGACAACCTCAGCCTGCACCCAGAGACCGCGCCTTACGCGCTTCGAATACCGGTCGCGACAGACCTCAGCTAACCCCTTGCCGGTTACGACCCCAAGCTTGGCAGCGAGCCACTGGATGAGCATGGCCATCAGATTGGCGCCAAGAACCACCCATAGGAGCATGTCGCCGTACTTGGCACCAGCTGCCGTGTTTGTAGCGAAGTTGCCGGGATCCACATAAGCGATCGACGCGACGAAGGCGGGCCCAAGGAGCGGAAGGAGCTTCCTGCCTCGCCGGGGCGCATCGAGCGTGCTCAAACCCGCTCCACTCTCATCGCCTCAGCTAGCTCTGATCCAAACGAGTGCTCTCCCGCATTTGCCGAGATGCGCATCGCTCCCCCGAAGGGTTCGCTGCCAAGTACTTCCAAAATCACCCCAGGCGCAATTGCTCTCTCAGCAAGCCATCGGAGCATGTCTGGCCGCTCGTCCGGGATACGGATGAACTTGACTCGCTCCCCTTCCTTGGCCTCAAGTAGTGCGATGGTCTCTCCGCCCGGCAGTGTTCCGTCCGGGCGTGGAATCGGAGCGCCATGGGGGTCGCTCTCCGGGTCGCCTAGGTCCAAAGCAATCGCTGCCTCGAGCTCACTGGAGAGAACATGTTCTAGAACCTCAGCCTCGGCGTGGACTCTGTCCCACGGGATGCCAAGCCTCAACGACAGAAATGTCTCCAGCAGGCGGTGCCGGCGGATGACGGAAAGGGCGATGCGCTCCCCCCCGGCGGTAAGGCGGACCCCGCGGTACGGCGTGTGCTCGACAACACCGAGCGACTCAAGTCGCCTGACCATCCCAGAGGCGGACGCTGGAGTTACATCAAGCCGTGCCGCAAGCGCGTTCGTGCCAACGGCCTCCTCCAGCCCATCGCCTTGAAGGTCGTGGATCGCCTTCGCGTAGTCCTCTACCGCTCTAGACCTCTGGATCTCAAGGCTCACCATACTTCAGATTATGGCACACCTAAACCCTCACTTGGGGGCAAGGCTATGCTCGCCCGAATGGAAGGCGCATCAACACCACCAGCGGGTAACCCGCCCACGCCAGCTTGGCGGCCTGAGCCAGGTGCGATCGCAGTCCTAGAAAACGGGTGCGGACTTCTCGACCGTTCCTCCCGAGGCCGGCTGATCCTTAAGGGGGCTGACGCTGCAAGTCTGCTCCACGGCCAGATCTCAAATGACATCGAATCACTGGAAGTTGGGAAGGGCTGCGAGGCTGGTCTGCTGACGCCCAAGGGCAAGCTTCTCGGAATAGTGCGCGTGCTCCGTACGGACGAAGAGGCTTACCACCTTGACACCGACCGGGTCAGTCTTCAAGACCTCTTCGACACACTCCGACGCTCTGCAGTGGGCCACTCCGCCGAGCTGGAAAAGGCAACCGTTGAAACCGCACAGCTCTCGCTCGTAGGCCCTAAGGCCGATCGCATAGCTGGTCTCAGCGACCTGACCAGCGAGCATGAAAGCCGCGCCGCCATGCTCGGCGGGAGTCGAGTCCGAATGATTTTGACGGCTGAAGGCGTAGACATCCTCTGCCCCACCGCCAACTCCGCCGGGGTGAAGACCGCTCTCTTGGCCGCTGGAGCAACGGAAGGGGACGAGGCTGCCGCCCAATACCTTCGGATCCAAGCTGGACTGCCGCTCTACGGGGTCGACCTGGATAGCAGCGTGATCCCACAGGAAGCCGACCTCAACGGGCGGCTCGTGTCATTCACCAAAGGCTGTTACGTAGGGCAGGAGACAGTCGCCCGGCTCTACTACCGCGGGAGCCCCAACAGAATCCTGCGGGGACTCTTGCTCGACGACATAGTCGAGACCGGGACCACGCTCCTCAACACAACCACCGGCAAGGACGTTGGTCGAGTCGGTTCAGTCACAGCCCCAATTGGCGACGCTGTCACCGCTCTCGCCCTAGTGCGGATGGAGGCAACCCCGGGAACAATTCTTGACGCTGGCGGTGTCGAGGCAGAGGTCATCGAGCTGCCCTTCCCCGTGCTGGATTCGCCAAGTGGGGCCGCTTGATCTACTCTCCTCACACAGTGAGAGGACGCGGTCAGATCAAAACAGTTGGACGCAGCGGGGCAATCGCCCTGACCTGCATCGGCGCTGTGGCGGCCACAACCACAGGCTGCGGCGATGCTCGCAACACCGACCAAGGCTTTCGACCCCCAATCACGCACATCGTTGCGCTACTCCTTGATGGCAAGACGGCTCGCATCTCTCCGGCATCAGTCGGCGGCGGCCCCATCACCCTCAAGATCACTAACCACGGCAACTTCGTCGTCCGCAAGGTCAGCCTCCGCTCCCGCGACGGTCTACCTGGCTGCGTAACGAGTGAGGCTGTAGCCGGACCAATTCTTGTCGGTGGCACTGGGACTCTCACCGCGACCCTGGCTGAGGGAACCTGCGAGGTCCTCGCAGACAAACTCGCTTCCGAGCAACTCACTGTCACAGCGGAACGCGCAAGCGCCCAGAACGATCTACTGCTGCCCTGAGGCAGCAGTAGACCAATGCATCTCCTTGGCGAGTCGGCTGACTCGCTTACCTACTTAGATCAGTTGCCTGCCCAGCCATTGGCGTAACAAGCCCTGATTCCGCAGGTCTGGTTAATGACACCGCCAACTCTGAGGAAGCCGGACTTCATTAAGCGGCCAGTGGCAGAACGACGTGGATGCTCGTGTGGATCCTCTCCGTCATTGGCGACGGAACCAGCTGCCTCAATTGGAGTCTTATTGGCAAAGATGGTTGGGGTGTTGCCCAGCCATCCTCCTGAGCCGTTGGACCTAACTGAGCCCGAGTCGAAGTAGACGAGTGCCGACCCGTTGAACGGATAGGCGCTGATCGCGCTCAGACCCCAACCTGGGTTGACGGTGCCTGCTCGACCGGTATCTGTGATTGGGGTCATAATCTTGGCCCCAATGCTCCTTGCCTCAGCATCAGCTGTGACGTTTGAGACTTGGAAGTCACCGAGTCCAATCTGAATCAGAACCTGATGCGCTGGAGTGTTGGGAAGCGGATTGGTTGTCATGTGATTGACATACCCACCTGGCTCCGCGCGATCCCAAAGCTGCTGGATCAATGCGAGGCCAACCGACCTGTCGATTGACGTCTGGTAACTCGGGGCGTATGCCAACCCGAGGTAGCCCAAGAAGTCAACCGATCGATCTAGAAGCGTCGAGTAGGTCATACCCGCAACTCCGAGCACGGCGTGATCGAAGTCCGGCGCGATCGCTGTCAGCAAACCACCGAGGATTCCGCCCTGGCTGTTGCCGTCGTAGAACAGTCTGCTGCCACCAAGGACACTGGCTGAATCGGACCCTTGGAATGCCGCGTTAGTCCTCAAACCTGAGCTTGAGACCAGCGCACGACCGAGGTACAGCTCATTGAGCATGCCCTGCTGTGTGCGGTCGGCCATCTTGTTGAAGTTGCTCAGGTCAGCAAGCGCTGACTCAGCAACTGGCACGTCGTCCTCCGAAAAGCCGATCTCATCAGTCGCGCAGTAGACGTAACCGTAAGCCTGCGCGAAGTCAACCTGAGCATTCGAGCCAACCTCTCCCTTGTCTCCGAGGAGGCCGTGTCCGTAGACCACAGGTGGCAGTGCATTACCTGCCCCCGTTGTGTCGTTGAATGCGACTCGCGGAATCTCACAACGGAACTCAGATGAGTAGGTCCCGTTCTGGACTGGCAGAGCATCCGGTCCGGCGCCAGCTGCGTAGTTGAACACGCTGCCTGGGGCACACGGAACACTGTTCACACTCGTCAGGTAACACGGAGTCGTAATCCGTCCCACCACCCTGCGGGCAGTTTTTGAGTTCTGACTTGAGGTGAAGTTCTCGACCGAGGTGATCGTGAACGTTGGCGAGACACCTTCTGGCACCAGGTTGGCGAGGTTGGTATCACCCAACTGCGCAAACGCATTGTTGCGGATGCCGAGCATGCGGCGGGTGAAGTTGGGCGTGCTGCCAACCGTGAACTCCCAAGCGAGCTGGAGGCTTGTCCTACCGACGCCAGTCTTTGCAAGAGCAGCAAAGTCATCTTCAAAAGCGGCACGGCGGCTTTCGACACTTGGAGAGGCCGTCAGCTTTGCGTCTCTATAGAGCGCGAACGCCTTGGTGGCTGGAACCAATACGTTCGACGAGTTCTTGAAGCCACGCAGTGCCACCACGTAGGTGTGTCCTTCCGTAAGTGCCTTGGCTGGATGGATCAGGATTGGCTTCCCGGACTTGCCAACTGTCGCATCGAGTTCAGCCCAGACAGACTGACGGGCGCCAGTTGCTTTGTCTACCAGCACAACTGGTGATGAGGCAAGGCTGTAGTTACCGATAGTGGCAACAGTCGGCCAACCTGTGTTGGTTGAAACAGCGAGGATCTGCGCAGCTGTGTCTGTGTCCTTGATCAGGCCGGGGAGCGTGGCCATGATCTTTGGATCAGGGCTGAAGCCATTGTCCTTATTCCACTCTGCTGGGTTGATGTGAACGCCGGCGTGGTTAGCGATCATCGAGGCCTGTGCAATGTTGACTCTCAGGCCCGTGTCGCTGGTGGGGTCCTCGCGTGTGAACCAGTTACTCGGGTAAGGGAGCATGCAACGCTGGGCCGCGTCTGCGATGAACTCACAGCGGGGTGCAGTTGTTGCATCAACGCTAGGCGTTGCCACGTACTTGACGCACTTGCTGGACCTGGTCAAAGATCCGTCAGCGGATGCTGTTGCTGAGCCAGCTGTGGCAACCACGTGATACCGGATCGTCGCGCACTGAGCAGCGAGGGTCTTACCGAGCGCCGTCAGCGTGAGCTTCGTGGTGCCGCTGGCTGTAACTGACTTAACGGTGGTTGCGGGTATTGGGTCAACCGAGCCGTCGGAGAGCGTTGCCGTGAGCTGTGCAGTCCCGCTTGGCACTGTCACGTTGACAGTCAGCGCCTTGGCCGAGATCACAGTTTTGGCAGATGTGGAGACAGCACTCACAGAGAGCGAGCCCGTTGCGCCTGCCGAACTGGCTACGGCGATGGACGTGGCTGCAACGAGCGCAGCTACGCAGAACTTGGTCACAAAGCGACTCATATATCTCACTCTCCCCAGAGTTATGTGCCGGCGGCACCAGCTGGTGCCGTTACGACAGGCGGAAAGCTAGCACCATCATCGCCTGCGCGAGCCTCCAGCGCGAGACGACACAGCAGCAAGCTGTCCCGCTAGCATCCGCGCCGTAGACCGTCCCTCTAAGCGTGGAGCCCGATTACCGATGAGCATCGACATCTCAAACCTTTCGTCCCTCACAGTTGAGCCCGGAACACTTCCCGACAAGATGGCCGCTTGGGTTGTCCGCGATGGCAAGTTTGGCGAGCCAATTGATGCAATCCGGCTTGAGGAAGTAGACGTTCCACAACCGGGTGCGTTTGAGGTCATCGTTCGGGTGATGGCTGCCGGCGTCAACTTCAACAACGTATGGGCTGCCAGAGGCGAGCCAATTTCGGTCTTCCGTTACGGGGATCACCCTGAGACCGGCCATCACATCGGCGGCTCCGACGCCTCCGGAATTGTCTGGAAGGTTGGCGAGGGCGTCACACGCTGGAAGCCAGGTGACGAAGTCGTTGTCCATTGCAACCAAGCCTCCTACGAGGACCCTGAGGTCCACGGACTTGACCCGCTCGCAGCTCCAAGCCAGAGGATCTGGGGCTACGAGACCACATGGGGTTCCTTCGCTGAGTTCTGCAAGGTGCAGGCACAGCAGCTCCTGCCAAAGCCGAAGGCGCTGTCATGGGAAGAGGCCGCTTCATATGGCCTTACCTACTTCACCGCCTACCGGATGCTGATGGACCAGGCTGAAATTCAGGCCGGCGACAAGGTTCTTATTTGGGGTGCTGCCGGCGGATTAGGCGTGTTTGCAACCCAACTCTGTGCTGCTGCCGGCGCCGACTCGGTTGGCGTCGTCTCATCCCCTGACAAGGGCGCCTTGCTAGAGACACTCGGTGCCACCGGTTGGATCGACCGCAATGAGTTCGCAGGGATGATGCGCAAGGGCGGTGAGACCCCAGAAGAGGAGAAGGCCCGCTTCAAGGAGTCGAGGCGCTTCTGCCAGCGCGTTGAGGAACTCCTCGGCGGACCGCCTGATGTTGTGTTCGAGCACGTCGGTCAGGCCACGTTCCCGACTTCGGTCCTCTGCGTCAAGCCATTTGGCAAGGTCGTGATTTGCGGTGCAACATCCGGGTACAACCTTGACTTTGATGTTCGGTACCTGTGGATGCGCCAGAAGCAGATCATCGGTTCGCACTTCGCGAATGCTTGGGAGGCGACTCGCGCCAACGAGCTAATCGAGAGTGCGAAGGTCCGGCCTGTACTGTGGAAGACCATGGGATTCGATCAAGTAGCCGAGGCACACCAGCTGCTCAGCGACAACAAGCACTTGGGCAAGATCTCAATCCTCGTCGGCGCAGCCGCCGAGGGTGAAGGCAAGACCGCCGAAGGCCCTGGAGCAATCCGGGCAGAGGTTGGTGCCTAATGGCCGGCAAGGGCGGAACAGTTCAGATCCCTTGGTACGCCACGGGACTCAGGGGTGACGATCTTCAGGCCGCTTTGGCCAAGATCGCACCATCTGCGCTCAACTATGGGGCTACCTCCTACACCGTCACTCGCCAGCGCGATGACCGCTACAAGTTCCTCCTTACTGCTGACTTCCCGGTATATGAAGGCTTCACTGAGTGGTGGGAAGGCCCTGAATTCAGGAACTTCCGGATTCACAACGGGGGGCTCTTCCAGCTTGGAGTGCTCTACAGCTGGTCTGACAAGATCGTCACAGGCAGCGCGTCGTACGCAGAAACCGCCTGATCAGCTAACTCTCTAGGAGCGTTCAAGCGGGGCCATAGTCAGGCCCGCGGCTTGGAGCTGCTCTGAGTAGTGCTCGGCAATCTCAAGCTGACCAGTCCAGACAATGGCGCGGCCCGCCCCGTGAATTTCATCCGCGATACGGAAGCCGTCTCCGACCGTCACGCCAGGCAGGTAACGGGCAAGAACATGAGCGACATGGTCAAAGGTGTTGTGCTCGTCGTTGAGGACGATCACATTCCAGTTACCGCCCAGCCCCGTGCCCGGTCCACTGGTGCGCTCCTGCTCGACCGTCTTGCCCATCAGGCGCCCTCCGCCTCGCGCTCGGCTCGCTTGGCCCAGTAGCGGGCTAATCCGGCGTGAAGTTGATCCGGTGGCGCCGCCTGGAAGTAAGCCTCGGCAACCTCTCGACCGACATCACGGGCAAGCCGCTCACGGACTGCGGTAGCGAACTCCCCGGGGTCGAGATCACGGGCAAGGGCTGCGTGATCATCCAGACAACGCCTGACAGCCTCTAGCTGAGCAGCTGGGTCATCTACCCGACCCCAGTGAGTAAGACCCAACGCGTTCGGAGCCCAGCGCTCAATCAGGTCAATCGATTCGTGCCACACCTCAACATTGATGTCTGGTGGTGGAGTCGGAGCGATCACTGCTCCGCCTGGCGGAATCCTCACGCCAGCCACATCACCCACAAACGCGGTCCCTGAACCAAGGTGGAGATAGGAAACATGATGCTGCGCGTGACCTGGCGTGTATGCGACTTCAATTCCTCCTTCGAGGGCAATTGTCTCCCCTCCGGTGAGGATGCGTACTGATTCCTCTGGAACAGGGACGATCTCACCCCAGAGGACCTCCATCTGCTCTTGGTAAAGCATTGAGGCGCTGTTGATCAGTTTGGAAGGGTCAATCATGTGTCTGGCCCCACGTTCATGGACGTAGACCTCAACACCCGGCCAGCGGCGCACAAGCTCCCCTGTGGCACCTGCGTGGTCCAGATGAATATGGGTCAGGAGGATCGCTTTCGGGACCCGCCCGCCTAGGGCTTGGACCAGCGTGTCAGCACAGGTTGTTGGCCCTGGATCGATGATCAGATCCCCAACGCGCCAAGTGCAGAGAACTTTCTCCCTACCGAGGTGGAGGATGTCAATCGGTTCGATGTCTGCCGCAGTACTCACAAAGGCGCACAGTACCTACACTTCACACCTATGAGCGACCATCGACTTCCCAAGCCCGACCGTCCATGGATGATGCGGACCTACGCCGGCCACTCCACTGCGGCCAAGTCCAACGAGCTGTACCGCGGCAACCTTGCCAAAGGCCAGACCGGCCTCTCCATTGCCTTTGACCTCCCCACCCAGACCGGGTATGACGCAGGTGACGAGCTTGCCCGCGGCGAGGTAGGCAAAGTCGGCGTGCCCGTCGCCCATCGTGGCGACATGAAGGTTCTTTTGGATGGCATCCCACTTGACCAGATGAATACGTCGATGACGATTAACGCTACAGCCGCTTGGCTGCTCGGCCTTTACATCGTTGCCGCGGAGGAACAGGGCGCTACCGAGGACCAGCTTCAAGGCACCACCCAGAATGACATCATCAAGGAATTCCTCGCTCGTGGAACCTACGCGTTCCCGCCAGCCCCTTCGATGCGCCTGATCGCTGACATGGTCGCCTACACGGTGACCAACGTTCCAAAGTGGAATCCGATCAACATCTGCTCCTACCACCTCCAAGAGGCTGGAGCCACTCCAATTCAGGAGATCGCGTACGCAATGAGCAACGCGATCGCAGTTCTTGATGCAGTCCGTGACCGAGTGGATGAGTCACTGATGCCACAAGTGTTCTCGCGTATCTCGTTCTTCGTCAACGCCGGTGTGCGGTTTATCGAGGAGCACGCCAAGCTCCGCGCCATGAGCATCCTCTGGGATGAGCTCGGCCGCGAGCGCTACGGCGTAACCGACGACAAGCTGCGCCGCTTCCGTTACGGAGTCCAGGTCAACTCCCTTGGTTTGACCGAAGCCCAGCCTGAAAACAACGTTCAGCGCATCGTCCTTGAAACGCTCGCAGTCACACTCGGTCGCGACGCCCGTGCCAGGGCAATCCAGCTTCCAGCTTGGAACGAGGCCCTCGGCCTTCCGCGACCATGGGATCAGCAGTGGTCGCTCCGCATCCAGCAGGTGATGGCCTTTGAGACCGACATCTTGGACTACCCGGACATCTTCGAGGGCTCGAAGGTGATGGACGGTCTGGTTGCCGAAATGCTTGAGGGATCGCGCGCTGAGATGGCCGTTGTCGCTGAACATGGCGGCGCAGTAGAAGCCGTCCCTTACATGAAGGCTGAACTTGTCGAGAGCCACCGCGCTCGCATCCGCAAAATCGAAACAGGAGAGATGAAGGTTGTTGGCATCAACGACTACCGCGAGACCGAGCACTCCCCTCTGACAGATGACTCTGAGGGTGGAATTCTTGTCGTGGACTCAGCCGTCGAGGCACAGCAGACCGAAGCGCTTGTCAAGTGGCGCTCTGAGCGGGACCAAGCCGCAGTTGATGCAGCGCTGGCCGAGGTTGCCCGGGTTGCCGAAACACCAGACGAGAACATCATGCCCTCGACAATCGCGGCTGCCCGCGCTGGCGCTACCACCGGCGAATGGTCAGCCACCCTGCGCAATGCGTTCGGTGAATACCGCGCACCAACCGGTGTTGGCGAGGCCGCAGGCAGCTTCGCTGGCGATGAGGAGCTCGAGGGTCTGCGCGATGAAGTTGACCGCGTATCCGAGGCAATCGGCCGTCGGATCAGAATTCTGGTCGGCAAGCCTGGCCTCGATGGGCACAGCAACGGAGCCGAGCAGATCGCCGTTAGGGCCCGCGATGCGGGAATGGATGTTGTCTATGAGGGCATCCGTTTGACTCCTTCACAGATCGCTGCCTCAGCCGTACAGGAAGGCGTTCACGTGATCGGCCTGTCGATCCTCTCCGGCTCACATCGCGAGCTGATTCCATCCGTCATTGGCGCGCTCAAGGAGGCCGGAGCTGGAGACGTCCCCGTCGTCGTTGGCGGAATCATTCCCGACCAAGATGTTCCCGAGCTGACAGCCGCTGGAGTAGCCGCTGTATACACGCCCAAGGACTACAACCTGACAGAGATCATCAGCGAAATTGTTGCGCTGGTAGCTGAGCGCAACGGGGTAGCCCAGTCGGCGTGACTGAACCTCGGGGTTCCGCGCTGGGCCATCGGCTCGCAGAGCGCGACCTGACCGCTGCTCCGGATGCGCTGAACCTGCTCGAGAGCTCAGCGAGTGCTGACTCTGCCGACCGTCAGGATCTTCTAAAGGCCACTTCACCGGCCGTACTGGGGCATGAACCGGCTGGCCACGTTGTTGGGATAACCGGTCCCCCAGGGGCAGGTAAGTCAACGCTGATCAGCGTCCTCGTGCGTGAGCTGCGCGCCGCAGACCGATCAGTGGCGGTCATTGCGGTGGACCCCTCCAGCAAGCGTTCAGGCGGTTCGCTGCTTGGCGATCGCGCACGGATTGATTTTGATCCAGCCGATAAGAACCTCTTGATTCGTTCTATGGCCACTGGTGATCGACTCGGCGGGCTTGCGCGGCCCACCCGTGACGCTGCGGCAGCCCTCTCCGCCGCCTACGACGTGGTCATTGTCGAGACGGTCGGTGTCGGTCAGTCCGAGACTGAGATCGCAGACATTGCTGACACGGTCTGCGTAGTTGTCCAGCCGGCATCAGGTGACGCCCTGCAATTCATCAAGAGCGGAATCATGGAGATCCCAGATGTCCTCGTGGTAACCAAGGCCGACCTTGGGCAGATCGCTCAACGCGCCCGCAGGGATCTACACGCGGCACTCCGCTCCCTCGGAGCGACCAAGACCTCGGTCGTTGCCGTTTCGTCTGTACCGCCAGCATCTGGCATCTCCGACCTGATCGATGCCGTGGATGCTCACGGGGAGAGTGTCGACCTTGTAACTGAGAGGGCCGCCCGGCGTCGCGCGCAGGCCCTGACTGAGTTCGCTGAGGAGCACGGGCGCAAGGGCATGACTGCCCTGGGTGGACGCCGCGCGGCTGTTAAGGAGGTCAAGACACTTGACCCCACCCTCGATGTCCCCCAGATGGTCGCTGAGCTGTTGCGGCGGGCCGAAAGCTAACTAGGCAGGCCAACTCAGACAACGCCCGATCAGAACCCACGGGCTCTGACGATAATGGGAATCAGTATCATTTAGGCCGATGTCGCATCTAGCCAGTCAGTTCCTCCATCCCTTTGTTCAGCGAGCCTCCTTGGAGCTACTCCTACTCTGCGTGACTGCCGCTGCTCTGGGCCCGTGGATACTGATGCGCGGACTCGGGTTCTTCGCCCACGCGATCGGCACAGCCGCCTTCCCAGGCCTGATTGCCGCTGATGCCCTTGGCATCGCCCCTCAACTTGGGGCCACCCTTGGAGCCATGGGAGTCGCAGCGGGATCAGGAGTGGTCAGCCCGACTACGCGCACAGGCACGAGAACAGCCCTCTGGCTGACAGGAGCAATGGCAGTTGGAGCTCTGCTGGCAAGCAACATCTCTCGCCCTGGCGCCGGAGTGGATTCCGCACTGTTTGGCAGCCTTTTGACCAGCACCACAGCTGACCTGCTCACCGCGGCTGGGGCGGCGTGCCTAGCAGTCGGGGCAGTTCGGCTAGGCGGACCAAGGTGGCTGTCTGAGGGGATGCTTGGCAGGTCCTGGCCATTTTGGAACAGCGCCCTGCTGGGCGTGGTCGCAATCGCAGTCATTGCCCAACTGGCAGCAGTCGGAGCCCTACTGGCGTCCACCCTGTTAGTCCTACCGGCAGCGGCGGCACGCCCATGGGCCAGCACAATCCAGCGATGGGCATTTGTCACAGGAGTATTCGCGGTTTTCATGTCCCTCCTTGGCCTCACAGCCAGCCTTAGCTTCGACACGCCGCCCGGGGCAACGATCGCTCTCACTGCCGGCCTCTGCGTCGTGGGATCGCTCTGCGCACGCTCAGTCTCGCGGTCAATCTCTAGAGCTCCCATCGGGGGCGGCGGCGCGGCAGCCATGGCACTCAGCGCACTCATCGTGACAACAGTTGGTTGCGCCCAGACGACCACCCCACCGGTAGTCGCGACCACGCCGATCATCGGCTCAATCACACAGCAGGTAGCTGGTAACGACATCACGGTCAAGACACTGATCCCCGCCGGCGCGGACCCGCACAGCTACGAACCACGCCCCAGTGACATTGATGCGCTCTCCACAGCCGAGTTGCTCGTGCGGTCTGGCCCGGGAATGGACGACTGGGCTAAGCGTGCACAAGATCGAGCAGGAGGTAAGGCGACCACCCTGGATCTAGCCGCAGGACTGCCCATCGCTCGCAACGCCGCTCAGTTCAAGAGCACAGACCCCCATTGGTTCCACGATCCACGCAATATCGCTGCCGCGGCCGTCACCATCGGTAACGCACTGTCAGAGATCGACCCGACCCATGCTTTGGCCTACCGAGCCCGCGCTGGGCGACTGGCGCGCACAGCCGCCGACCTAGACCGGCGAGCACGTCGATGCGTCTCAAAGCTTAAATCCGGAGAACGCAACCTGGTAACCGATCACGACGCCTTTGGCTATTTGGCCGACCGCCTTGGGCTTCGCATCATCGGGACGCTAATCCCATCGCAGTCGACTGCCGCCGCACCATCCCCCCGAGCACTCGACGGCTTAGCTCGCAAGATTCGCTCATTGGGAGTCAAAGCCATTTTCCCCGAGCGAGCAGTGGACCCTCGCCTGGCCGTGAACCTCGGCCGGCAGACCGGAGCCTCCTCAAAAGAGCAGCTCGATGCCGACACGCTCGGCGCAGCCGGTACGCGCAACGGGACGTGGCAAGGAATGTGGGTCAACAATGTGGAAACGCTCGTCTCAGCGCTCTCAGGTGGACGTGTCACCTGCGCAATCACTCAGAACGGAGGTGGTTCCTATTAGTGCGCAATCAGCCCAACCAGCCGTGTTAGTCGAAGAGCTCGTTGCCGGCTACGGTGGGACACCAGCCCTAACAGGCCTTGACTTCGTGGCTGCGCCCGGTGAGCGCGTAGCCCTCTTGGGCCCAAACGGCGGCGGAAAGACAACCCTGATCAGGACCCTCCAAGGTGACCTGACTCCGATTAGCGGCACCTTCACTCTCCGGGGCATAGTCGGACATGTCCCCCAGAAGAGCAGTGGCCGCAACGACTGGCCGGTCACAGCACTTGATGTCGCGATCTGCGGAACCCTTGATGCCCTTCCGTGGTGGCGAGTCCCCGGGAAGGCACAGCGGAGGGCCGCCCGCGAGGCATTAGAGGCAGTCGGGCTTGGGGAGCGCTCCTCAACTCCTTATGGCGAACTCTCAGGCGGTCAACAGCGCCGCACACAAGTTGCTGCTGCCTTAGCGGGAGGAGCTAGCGTCCTCCTGCTTGACGAGCCATTTGCAGGCCTAGATGCCGTAGCTGCAGACCGGCTCGAGAAACTCCTCGCGACCCTTGCCGACAGCGGAACAACGCTCCTGATTGCGACACATGACCTCGACCAAGCGCGCTCTTGGGAGAAGGTGCTGTGCCTCAATGGCGAGCAGCTCGCGTTCGGACCTCCAGAGGCCGTCCTGACCCGACAGACCTTGGAAGCCACATTTGGAAGCGACCTTCTTGAGATCCCCGGGGGCGGTTTCATGGCTCCCCCACATCACCACCACGACCACTGATGCCTGCTCCATTTCAATGGCTCCTTGACCCATGGCAGTCCGCGATTGTTGGTCCAGGCGCGGCCGTAACTGTCGTCGTTGGAGCCTCGGCGGCTGCGATCGGCTGCTGGGTTCTACTGCGGGACCTGCCCTATGCGGCCGAGTCCCTTTCACATGGAATGTTCCCTGGGCTTGTCGCGGCATCTCTGCTTGGTATTCCAATCGCGATAGGCGGAATAGCGGGACTCGCCGTCGCTGCAGCGGCCATCACTGCGGCACGCCGCTGGGTGTCACCAGACAATCATTCTGTGGCCGTAGCAATCACACCACTCCTCGGCCTCGGGGCGATCCTTGCGCTCTCAGGCCCCGTACCCCCCGGTGTGGGAGACGCTCTCTTTGGCGATGTTCTGGCAGCAGACACAACAGATCTGTTGACGGCCCTCGTGCTCACACCCGTGCTCCTTGTACTCCTCCGCACCGCCCACTGGCGGTTGCTTGCCTCTGGGGTTAGATCATCCGACTCCAGTCGCATGGACACCCTCGTGATCTGCCTGCTGGTAGTTGCCACGGCCATGGCCGCTGGAAGCCTCGGTGCTCTTCTCGCAGTGGCACTAATTATCGGGCCGGCGTCAGCCGCCGAACGGATGGCGCTGCGCGCATCAACAATGCTCTGGCTTGCGGCAGGCATTGCGGCACTCTCAGCTGTTGTCGGCATTGAGGTCGCTTGGCATGCGGGAATCGCGGCTGGACCAACAATCGCGATCTGCGCGATCATTCCTGCAGCAGCCTCCGCCCTCCTACTCCCGAAGCAGATCACCACATGACTCGTATCGACACTGAATGGGTTGAGAACGCCACGACCGAGCTCCACGCGTCCGGCCGCCGTGCGGGTGGAGCCCGTGCAGAAGTGATCACCCAGCTCGCGCAGGAGACATGCGCAGTCAGCGCAGAACAGATTGAGCGCACGCTCGCTGGCGCCAACCGTCGGGTAGGCCGCGCAAGTATCTATCGCGCACTGGAGGCCCTTGCCCACGTCGGCTTAGTCCAGCGCGTTGATCTCGGT